>NZ_PPDC01000001.1:0-332389 GCF_002959875.1 Veillonella sp. T14073-2 | reverse complement strand
TTCATCTTTTATGGGATATCTAAAGGGTAAAAGTGCACTAATGATGTTCGATAAACACGCAAACTTAAAGTATAAATTTGGAAATAGACACTTTTGGTCCGAGGGATATTATGTAAGTACGGTAGGTTTAAATGAAGCTACCGTAAAAAAATATATACGTGAGCAAGAGTTACATGACCAGATGAAAGATAAACTTAGTGTAAAAGAATATGAGGACCCTTTTAAGGGTAGCAAGTAATACATATCCCCTTTAAGGGGAGCGTTACGAGTCAATGGCTATGCGGCTTGAACGTAGTGAAAGCCAGCGCCTTTAGACGCTGGCCTAGTACTACGGGCTTATAGCTCGTGAGCAAACCACCCGTTTTACGGGTGGTTCTGATTATTTTTTATTATTGAGTTTATTTAATTATTTATTTGTTGTATCGTAGTAGTTTACGCGTGGAGGCAATGGGAATTGGATCGCTGCATCCGCTTTTACTGTCTCTGGTTCTGGTAATTCTACGACTACATTGTTTTTAAATTTCTTTTTGAAAGCTTTCACAGTGTCCTTTTGAACGGAGTCTGCTGTGATGATAAGAGCGCTTGTATCGTCATTAGGACGTATGGAAATGATATTACCTTTTGGCTCTTTAGCTTTGTATAAATCAAGAGCATCGGATTGATAATCTTCAAGTTGCGCTTGATTTAATTTACCTTGAGATACTACAAGAGCACTTTCAAGTTGTGGATCTTGAGTTTCAGAAATTGCATGAGCCACAGCATCAGCTTTTTTCTTATCTGTTAAAGAAGCATGTAATTTTCCACCATCCCAGAAGAGGGCACCGTCTTGACGGAATTTAGTGAAGTCATTGCCATAGCCTAATGTTTTGTCGATAATAGTAGCTGTTTTGCTTTCTACTTGTTGTTTGAACAATGTATTGTGGAAGGCAAGTGCTTGCTCTGTTTGTGTCATGCGGTATGCAATCTCAGCTGCTTCAGCACGAGTTACATATTTTTCAGGGTTGAATAATGTGCCAGGAGCGTAGTTTGTGAAGCCAAGGTATGCAAGTTCACGAACTGCATCTTGAGCCCAAGGAGCTACGAATTTTTGGTCTCCATAAGCAATACTATCAAGTGCTGTTGGATCCTCTGTTGTGTATCCTAAGTAGTGAATGTAGTTGTCTGCTACTACAGCAAATTCTTGGCGAGACATATATTTTTCAGGTTTATATGTGTTATCGCCATAACCGCTGATAATATTTTTGCGCGCTACAGATTCGATGGCAAGAGCGGACCAACGATCAGATGTAATATCTTTAAATTTGCTAGATAAGAAGGCTGCTGTACCATCATCTGTGATGTTGTTGAAGAGAGCAGCTACTTCTTCACGAGTCATAGGTTGGTTAGGTCGGAATGTACCGTCAGAATAACCTTTCATAAGATTTGCTTTTGTTACAGTACTGATAGAGTTGGCAGCCCAGAAATCGCTAGGTACATCAGAGAAGATGTGGGCACGGATTTTTTGAATATCTTGAGGCGTACCAATAGATGTATTTACAACTATAGGTGTGGCAGCTTTAGCAGCATCAAATTTAGAAGACTCTACTTTAGTTGCTTCTACGTTAGTAACATCTGTTTTTGGTGTAACTGCTTTTGTATTGTCTGCGGTAGACGCTTCAGCTTTAGTGGAGGCTACTGCAGGAGCATGAGTTGTAGTATTAGCAGAAACAAAACTAAGGCCTGTTGTAGCTAATAGTGTGCCTAAAACAAGGGCACGTAATACATAAGGGGTATTCTTGTACATAAAAATCCTTCCTAATTATGGTAAATGGCTAACGTTTTATAGCCGAAGAATATAAACTTTTACCAACAAAAAAATCTATATCCATTATATAGCGAATAATAAGGCATGCATAGAGATATAAACAAAGCAGCGTAATACTAAACGTATACGCTGCCTTGGCTAGTTGAGTGAACGCCGATTAGCGTTTTACTGTCATTTTTACTTTGGAACCGAATAATTTAGACATTCCTTGTTGAGTTTCTTTAGATGCAGTTGTTACAACAGCATAAAGTTGGTTGTTTTCTACATCAGGGAATGTAGCTAGGATAGTACCAGCTTTTTCATTTTTGTTGTAGTAGTTGCGGAAGTTCGCATCGATTGCATCGTATTCAGTTTGGCTGTATTGGGATGGCTCAACTACAACATAGTTGTTTACAGTAGAATCACCACGTGCAGCAAGGTTAGCTTTTACTGTGGAGATATCGCTATCTGTTTTCAATGCTACGTGCAATTGATTATCGCGCCAGTACATTACACCGTAATCTTGGAACGCTTCTTCTGTTTTATATGTTTTATTCAATTCATTGAATACTTTATCTTCTAAAGCAGCTTGTTGTTTTTGATCAAGTGCTTTTAAAGTGCTACGACGAACAGGGCGAACTGTGCGAGTAGGTTCAGTTTTTTGAGCTACTGCAGCATTTTTGTTGCCTTTTACATCTTTTTCAGCTTTTTTTGCATCAGCTTTTACTGTTTTGTCAGCTTTAGCTACATCTTTTTTAGCATCTTTGTTTACTTTAGATGCATCTTTTTCTGTTGTATCAGCTTTTTTTACATCTTCTTTTACAGCTGGCTCAGTTTTTGTTTCAGTTGCAGTATGTTTTGGTGTTGCAAGGCCAGCACCGTTAAGCATGCGGTTCAAAATTGTAGCTGCTTGTGCTCTTGTTACAGGTTGTTTAGGGTTAAAGTTTTCTGTTGCCCCAGATGCTACAATGCCACGTTGTGCCATGTATTGAATATCTGCCAAGTAAGCAGAGGAAATGCTAGCTTCGTCTTTGAAAGTAACCTTTTCTGTTTTTACAGGTGTAGAAAGGTTTAACTTCTTAGCCAAGCTTGCTGCGGATGCTACGAATTGTTCGCGGTCCATAGTTTTGCTAGGTGAAAAAGCTGTTTTAGATGTGCCTTCCATTACGCCTGCAGCACTTACTAATTTGATAGCGGAACTAGACCAGCGATCTGCTTCTACGTCAGAGTAGGATGTAGAAGATTCTTTTGTTACGATATCAGCTAATTCTTGTTCATTTAAGTTATGTTGTAATACTTTGCCGTAAATAGCAGCTGCTTGTTCACGAGTGATTTGAGCACCAGGTTTGAATGTGTTATCTGCGTAACCAGAAAGGTAACCAGCTTGTGTCATTGCTTGGATAGCATCGCGAGCCCAGTTATCTTTAGTGTCAGGATATACACCAGCAGGTAAGTTTTCTTTAGCTTTTACAGCTTTTTTACCTTCTACTTTCGCAACATCTTCTTTAACATCATTTTTTACAGATGTATCAACGCGTTTAGCGTCGTTTTTTACGGAAGTATCTACGCGTTTAGCGTCGTTTTTTACGGAAGTATCTACGCGTTTAGCGTCGTTTTTTACAGATGTATCTATGCGTTTAGCATCATTTTTTGCAGACGTATCAACATGTTTTGCATCGCTTTTAACAGATGCATGAGCATGCTTAGTATCGTGTTTTACAACTGTAGTTGCATGTTTAGCATCATTTTTAGCAGATGTATCAACACGTTTAGCATCGTTTTTTACGGAAGTATTAACGCGTTTAGCGTCATTTTTTACAGATGTATCAACACGTTTAGCATCGTTTTTTACAGATGTATCTACACGTTTAGCATCATTTTTAACAGATGTATCAACGCGATGTTCGTCAGATTTAGCAGCTACTTCAGCTTTTGTAGCTGTACTAGATATTTCAGATTTTACATGAGCCGCAGTTGTTTCGGCGTGAGCCATGCCGAATGTGGAACCGAGGGCTAATGTAATTGCCAAGGATAAAGATAATTTATTTAGTTTCATTGAAAAGGCTCCTTTCAAACTATACTTATATAAAATAAATTATAACACTTTTTAAATTTATACACTACTATAAGAAAATGTAATATATAAGGATAAAAATTACATGAATTTGAAATTTAAAGCCTATTTATATAAATATTCAATGAATTATAAGTAAATAACGATATGAGAACCATTGAAAATTGCAAAATGATAAATATTCCCAAAATCTAGAATTTAAGGGACTTTTACAAGAATAATTTATAAATAAGGAGGCGTTTGTGATAAAATGCAATGTTTGTTATTACAAAAAGTCATAACGATATGAGAAATAAAAGGGTACATACTAATATAGCAATCCTTTGGACATTTTCTATATGATTAATTTATAATTATATCGATAAAGCTTTTGAATATTTATTTGAAAGCATAAGTAATGTTTCGGGCGGAAAATTATTGAAAAACTTTCACTAGAATTCTTGCCATAACACATACATATCAAAATTTTTTATTAGGTTAAGTACTAGAAAAGACGAGGACGATAATATGAAAATTCATCTTTTCCAACAGTGTTTGATTGACATGTTCTACCCACATGTAGGCATGGCTGGTGTAGAAGTACTTGAAAGATTAGGCTGCGAGCTCGTAGTGCCTAAGAAACAAGTATGTTGTGGCCAAATGTTCACTAACTCTGGTTACAATGAAGCAGCTATGGATGCAATTAAGAATACAATCGAATGCTTCGAAAACGCTGAATATGTAGTCAGCATGTCCGGCTCTTGCGCATTTGCAATCCGTGATGAATATCATCATTTCTTGAAAGATCAACCTGAGTGGTTGGCTCGCGCAGAACGATTGAGCGGCAAAATTTATGAATTCACTCAATTCATTACTGATGTATTGGGTGTAGAGGATGTTGGAGCACGCTTTAACGAATCCGTTACATACCATACTTCTTGCCACGTTACTCGTTTGATGGGCGTTAAAGAACCTCCATTCAAACTCCTTAAAAATGTTAAAGATATCAACTTGATTGAATTACCACGTGCAGACCGTTGCTGTGGTTTCGGCGGTACATTCTCTGTTAAGAATCCTGAAATTAGTGAAGTTATGACACGCGAAAAAGCATTGGAAATCGCTGGCACAGGTGCTAACGTTATTTCCGGTTCTGACCAAGCGTGCTTGATGAACATCGCTGGTATGCTTGACCGTCTTCACAAAGAAGGCGAAATCGATCGCCGTATCAAAGTAATGCATATTGCTGAAATCTTAAACTGCCGTTAAGGAGGAGACGACATGGCACTTATATATGACAATCGCCCCTATAAAACACGTATAAAAGAATGTTTGGCTGATGATTTCAAAGTTGCAGCTATCAAAAAAGCACAAGACGTGTTTTATGATAAACGTAATACAGTAGTTGCGGACGTTCCTGAATGGTTAGATTTCCGCGCAGAAGCAGCTAAACTTCGCGATCACGTTCTTAACAATTTGGATTACTATGTAAACCAATTCGCTGAAAACGCTGAAAAAGCTGGTTCTAAAGTTCACTTTGCATTTGACGATAAAGAAGCAACTCAAATCGCTTTGGATATCCTTCGTGAACGGGAAGCCAAAATGATCGTTAAATCCAAAACTATCTTAACTGAAGAAATTGGTTTGAACGAAGTTCTTGAAGAAGCTGGTATCGAAGTAAACGAAACTGACTTGGCGGAATTCATTTTGCAAACTGCAGTGAGCCCACCATCTCACATCGTAGTACCAGGCCTTCACTTTGAACGTAATAAAATCCGCGAAATCTTCGCTGAAAAATTAGGTTATACAGGTACTGAAAACCCTACTGAAATGACTCACTTCGTACGTGGTTATGTACGTGAACGCTTCTTGAAAGCTGACGTAGGCGTTAACGGTTGTAACTTTGCAGTTGCTGCATCCGGTACTTGTACTATCGTTTCCAACGAAGGTAACGGTCGTATGGCTAGCTCCATTCCTAAGACTCAAGTAATCTTCTTGGGTACAGAACGTATCGTTCCTGACTTCAAAGCTCTTGACGTAATGATGGAAATGTTGAACCGCTCTGCAGTAGGTGCTAAAATTTCCAACTACTTCTCCATGATGACTGGTCCTGGTCGTGCTGGCGAAGCTGACGGTCCTGAAGAAACTCATATCATCATTATCGATAACGGTCGTTCCGGTATCTTAGGTGGTACATTCCAAGAAATGTTACGTTGTATCCGTTGTGGTGCATGTATGAATATCTGTCCTGTATACCGTCACATCTCTGGTCATGGTTATGGCTCCGTATATCCAGGTCCAATGGGTGCTGTATTGACTCCATTGTTCAAAGGTTACGACGTAGCAGGCGATCTTCCATATGCTTCCACATTGTGCGGTGCATGTACAGAAAACTGTCCAGTAGCTATTCCATTGCATGAATTATTGATGGAACACCGTCATATTATGGCTGACATCGAAAAAACTCGTCCGAAAGCAGAAGAAGCAATCTTCACTGCAGCGGCTAAGATGTTTGGTAACTCCACATTATTCGACCTTGGTACAAAAGCTGGCGCTATCGGCATGAACTTGATTAGTAACAAAGAAGGCAATATGCCTACATGGACTCAAGCTATTCCAGTTATGAACGGCTGGACTAAATCTAAAGAAATGGGTACATTGAAGTTTAAGAAATTCCGTGACTTATATGCTGAACATGAAAAGAACAAGAAGAAGGAGAAAAAATAATGGATGAAGCTAAACGTAAACAATTTATTGCACGTTTATCTCGTGCATTAGGCCGTGATCAAGAAATGTGCCCTGCATTTGTAGAGGGCTTTGATTACAGCCATGGTCCTCAAGAAACTATGTTCAAAGATTTGAATCAAGATCAAATTTTGACAATGTTTAAGGAACAATGTCAACGTGTTGGTACAAAATTCGTTGAAACTACACCTGATAAATTAGGTGAAACAATTTTGGCAGCTATTGAAGACTGGGGCAATGGTAAGATTGTATTCCCAAGCACTCCTGAAGTAGACGAATATAAATTAAAAGAATTATTCGAACAAGATGCAGCTAATAATGGTGGCACTCGTACATACTTCCAATGGGACCCAGCTAAAGGCCGTGAAGAATGTATCTCCAACACTGCCAATGCAGATATCGGTATTACATTCCCATACTGCGGTATTGCTGAAACAGCTACTGTAGTACAAGCATCTGGTGAAGAATCTGGTCGTGCTATCAGTTTGTTGCCTACAACACATATTGCTGTATTGTACACTGATACAATCAACCCACGTATGACTCAAACTATGGAACATTTGGCTGAACGTTATCATAACGATCCATCCAAATTCCCTACAAATATCTGCTTGATTTCTGGTCCTTCCCGTACAGCTGATATTGAGTTGGTTACTGTAGATGGTGCTCATGGTCCTATCCAAGTAACTTACGTTTTGGTTAATCGCTAATACATTAACTAGGTATAGCTATAACTGAATAATTTTAAAGGTGATCTTCCTTAGGAAGGTCACCTTTTTTATATGTGTTAATTTCTATTGTGATGTAGAGCTCTCTTGGGACTGTATAGGTAGCTGTAGAACTATGGAGATTAACGTGTTTATGGAGCTTGCAGATTCTGTATAGATAAACTTATAAAATTCGAATTATTTTACTTGTAAAATTTTCGATATATGCTATACTTAGTTAATAACCTATTATTGTGATATGAATTAAAAGAGGTGTATTATGAACATTCCATTCTTTACAGATTACCTCATGTTAAGCAATCCAATAAGTATCGCTATTATCGCAGTGTTTGTGCTTGCGTTAATTGGTATTTATGTGTTGCAACGCAAGGGTACATCCTTTGGTAATCTCGTTATTATTGGTACCATTGTTGGTGCCGTACTCGGTATTGCAGTTCAAATCATTGCGGGCTTCCCAGATGATCCATCTAAAGTGGTTTACATCAAAGAAAGTACTAAGTGGTTCTCTCTAGTGGGGGGCGGGTTCATTGATTTGATTCGTATGCTTGTTATTCCTATTGTATTTATTTCTATCGTCCATGTTATCTTGCACATGGAGGCGGGTGCTAACCTTAAAAAGTTAGTAGTTGCCATGGTATCTACAAACCTTGGCATGGTAGCTGTTGCTGCTATCGTAGGCCTTGTTTTGGGCAATGCTTTCGGTTTAGGACAAGGGTTCGATATTGTTGAATCTGGTAAAAAGATTCGTGAAATCAAACCAATGGTTGATACATTCCGTGCTTTGATTCCAAGCAATCCAATTCAAGCAGCTGCTGAAACTAATGTTATTGGCATCGTAGTATTTGCTATTATCTTGGGTAGTGTTGCTCGTTTGTTGAAGAAAACAGGCACAAATAGCATGGAAATCTTCACTAAGTTATTTGATGAACTTCATCAATTGATTTCTTGGGTAGCAGACTTCATTATTGGTCTTATGCCGTACGGCGTAGTTGCATTGTTGGCATCTACATTGGCAACACGTGGCTTGCAAGCTATCTTAGACATGGGTCTATTCGTAGTATTGCTTTACGTTGGTCTTTTGATTATGTTCGTTGTTCAAGCTATCTTGATTGCTAGCTTTGGTTACAACCCAATTACATACTTCAAAAAAGCAAAAGCTCCACTCTTGTTAGCTTTCACATCCCGTTCCTCTATGGGCGTATTGCCATTGACTGTTGAAACGTTGACAAAACGTCTTGGTGTAAATGCTACAACAGCTAATACAGTAGCATCCTTTGGTACTACTGCGGGCATGCAAGGTTGTGCCGGCGTATTCCCAGCACTCGTAGTTGTATATATCTCTAATGTAGCAAATATTCCATTTGATTTGACTATGTACATCATGAGTGTTATCGTTATCGCTATCGGTTCCGTTGGTATCGCAGGTGTTCCTGGTACTGCTACAATGGCTGCATCTGTATCCCTTAGTGGTACAGGCCTTGGTGCGTACTTCACATCTATCAGCCCAATCCTTGCTATCGATCCATTAATCGACATGGGCCGTACATGCTTGAACGTATCTGGTTCCTTAACAAATGCGCTTGTAGTAGATAAAATCATGGGCACTATCGATAAAGATGCCTATAACAATCCTAATGAAGGTCGAGTTTAATAGGTAGACTTAGAATTATCTCTACACAGTACAATTTAATAATAATGAAAGAACAGCCTTTGGGCTGTTCTTTTTTTATGTGATTAGGATTTTTCAATACCCTAATTAAAAGTGATTATTATTACAGATTGTAAAGCATATTATTTGTAATTGATATTAAAATTGTGAGCTTGGCTACTAACATATGTATGCGTATATGGTATACTAACCAATACAAAGTTTTGTATTATGCTTAATAGATATAAGCCAAGAGGGTAATAGTATGATTACACAAGAATTGAAAGATCGATTAATTGCAGATTATCCAAAGTTTGAAGATATGACGCACAAATTCTATAAGAAAGAAATGTCTATTGCGGACTATAAAGGCCAATCTGGTGCTTATGGTAGTTACGCCGAACGCGGTGCTAACTCCGGTATGAGCCGTTGGCGCTTTAATGGGGGCCGTATGACGCGCGAGCACATGCAGTTCTTAGCAGATGCTATTCGTAAATATAACTTACAACACGTACATTTCACTACCGGCCAATGCTTACAAATGCATGGCCTCGATGGCGATACTATTTTAAACCTCTATAAAGAATGCTATGACCATGGTATCTATAATCGCGGTGCTGGTGGAGACAATCCGAATGTAGTGGCTAGTATTTTGCGCGGTATTGATCCTCGTGAAACCCTCGACATAACGCCGTATGCAACGGCTATTAGCGAGTTCCTTTTAGAGCAAATGTTCTACATCAAAATCCCTCGCAAGTTTAAAATGGGCATCGACAATGGCTTTGATAGTACGCCTCATGCTACATTCAAGGACCTTGGTTTCAATTTAACGAAACATAATACTTTTGATGTATACGCTTGTGGTGGTATTGGCCCAAATCCTCGCATTGGTATTCCTGTGGCACATGATGTGCAACCTGAGGATGTATTGTATCATGTGAAAGCTATGCTTATGGTTTTTGCTAACCATGGCAATTTCAAAAACCGCGGTAAGGCTCGTACCCGTTACATGCCTGCTGAAATGGGCGGGGCTGAAGCTTTCATCAAGACTTATGAAGAAACATTGGCAATGGTGAAAGAAGTTGAGCAATTAACCATTAATCCAGCTGACTATGCGTATGAAATTACGAAAACAGGTAAGCGTGATAATTCTGTGGAAAATGATCGTATTCATCGTCAAAAACAAGAAGGTTTATACTATGTAGAATACCATCCGGCAGGTGGCGATGCTAATGTAGAACATCTATTGGCTGCTCTCGACTATGCAGTAACACTGGATCAAGTGGAGGCTCGTATTGCGCCAGACCAAGCATTGTTCTTCATCAACCTTACTGCTGATGAGGCTCGTAAAATTGCAGAATTAACAGATGACAGTGCAGAAAATGACTTCCGCCGCTCCGTATCCTGTGTAGGCTCTACGGTTTGTCAAATCGGTATGCAAGACTCCAATGGTCTGTTGAAAGATATCTTCGGACACCTTGAAGAAAAAGGCGTAGATACAAGAAAACTACCCCGTTTACACATCTCTGGCTGTCCACACTCCTGTGGTACACACCAAATCGGTGAAATTGGCTTTCATGGTGCTGTAAAACTAGTAGACAAGAAACCTACAGTAGCCTTCATCCTCGTAGACGGTGGCTCCGAACACATGGGTTCTGAAAATTTTGGTAAAATGGCAGGCAATATTGTAGCCGCAAAAATTCCAGAATTCTTAGAAGCCTTGGCTAACATTCTTAACCAATCTCCAGAACCAGACTTTGGTACCTGGAGAATGACACACAAAGCGGAATACATGGAACTAATAAAAGCATTTGAGTAAATACGTTCTCCGCTTGTGATGGGGCCCGGTTAGATTGCGACAACTCAATAAATAATAAAAAGAGTTCCCTCTTTGCTCCGTTCTTCGCAAAGTCGCTGCATAGGGAACTCTTTTTATTATTTGAGCGCCTGCTATTAACTAGTCCCATCACAAGCTACATATGATATTTACTCAATATGCTTTTGTGTGATGGGGGAAAGTGTTTAGAAACGTAGGTATCTCCTTGCTCCGTCCTTCGTAAAGTCGCTGCAGAAATACCTAGTTTTATTTTTATAACACCTGTTGTGAATTAGTCCCATAGCAAGCGACTAAGTTCCCTCTATATATTGCTGACTCCCCATCACAAGCTGCATCTGACATTTACTCAATCTGCTTTTGGTGGGGCTAGGGAAAGAACGCTAGGTAGTTTTGACTAAATTAGGCTTAAAACTAATCCGCGGACTAGCCTTAGGCTAGCCATTTCCTCCACGGCGGGCGTAGTGCCACTACTATAAAGACTAACCGCAGGCTAGTTTCTCCCGGACGGTGGGCGTGGCGCCACTACTATAAACCTTTTTTATAGGAATTAATCAGCTTATCTAGGGGTTACGTATTTAACGGTCGATATACCTATTTTGATGGGACATCTTTATAAATATAGTAATAAAAAAGTACCAATATACTTGTGCAGCGACTTTGCGAAGGACGGAGCAAGCAAGTATATTGGTACTTTTTTTACTAGGTTGTCGAAATGTAACGGGGCCCCATCAAAATAGGTTGGCTGATGTTCAAAAGAGTACGTCGCCTAGATAACCCTCGATTAATTGTGTTATAATGAATTTTATAGTAGTTTTTGGAGGATTTATCAGATGTTATTTACCGTCAATACAGAAGTCTGTACACGATGCGGCCTTTGCGTAGCTGACTGTCCGACAGGCTTGCTAGTGATGTCCGAAAATGGACCTGTAACTGGCAAAGGAGGTTGTATCTCCTGTGGGCATTGTATTTCTGTATGCCCTACACTTGCTCTTGATAGTGATATGACACCACGTAAAGAGCAAATTGATATCACAAAAGAACAAAAATTAACACCAGAGCAAGCTGAGTTATTCTTACGCAGCCGTCGCTCTATTCGTAATTATCAAAATAAACCAGTTCCTGCTGAGCTTATTCGCAAGGTATTAAATGTTGCGAGAATGGCTCCAACAGCGACAAATACACAAGGTATTTCCTATATTGTTATTCGGGATAAACAAAAGTTGCGCCGCATTGCAGATCTCGTTCTTGAGTGGATGCATTTAGCTGCAAAAACTGTGCCCATTATGCGTCTTTATGCTCGTGCAGCACAAGCTGAAGTTGATAAAGGTAAGGAATACATCTTGCGCGATGCTCCTGCGTTAGTAGTGGCTATCGGTTCTAAAAAGGATATTCATCGTACTCACGATAGTGGTCATTCTTGCTTGTCTTATGCAGAGTTGTATGCACCAACATTAGGTTTAGGCACTTGTTGGGCAGGCTTCTTTGAACATGCTGGAGAAGCAGAATATAAACCATTATTGGACCTATTAGGTGTACCTGAGGATAAAATCATTGCTGGTGGTATCTTGATGGGCTATCCAAAGGTTCGTTACCGCAATATTGTGGAACGCCAACCATTGGACGTTACATTCGACACTGAAGAATAAACGTGATTGATACTAAAGAATAAAATAAAAGCGATACTCTAAAAAGTTAGGGTATCGCTTTTTGGCATTATAAATAAAAGAACCGGCCTCTAATTTGATAGAGGTCGGTTCTTGTTTATTTAGTTTGCAGAGGTAATGCTACCTTTGAAAGTATCGTTGATGAATTGTTTAATTGCATCAGATTTGTAAATGTCTGCAATTTTTTTGTAAGTTTCATTGTCTTTGTCTTCACTACGTACCGCAAGTACGATGACTGTTAGTGGTTCATCTTTGGATTCGAAGAAGAAACCTTGTTTTTCTACACTAAGGCCAGCACTTTGTACATAATTCATTGGAATAACTGCAATTGTTACATCATCTAGACTACGAGGTAATTGAGCTGCTTCTAATTCTTGAATCTTTATATTTTTCGGGTTAGATGTGATATCTGCAACAGTTGCTTTGAAGCCGACACCATCTTTTAACGTAATTAATCCAGCTTTAGCTAATAATACTAATGCACGACCACCATTAGTAGGGTCATTTGGAATAGAAACCGTAGCGCCTTCAGGTACATCTTGTACGCTATGTACACTATTACTATATAATCCCATACGCACTAAAAGGGTTTTACCGATTGCTACTAAGTTGGAACCATTTTGTTTGTTAAAGTTTTCCATGAATGGCACGTGTTGGTACGCATTCAATTGAATGTCACCATCAGCGAGGGCTTTATCTGGTGTTACATAATCGGAGAACTCTACAACTTTAAGGTCGATACCTTGTTTTTTAGCCTCTTTTGCAACTGCTTCAGCTACTTGAGCGTGAGGACCAGCAGTAGCACCGATTTTAATTTCCTTTGGTGTCTGACTAGATTGATTTGTATTTGTGCCACAGCCTGCGATGGCGAATGCTAAAACGCCAACGAGAAGAGGGGCAATAAATTTTTTTAATTTCATGTGAACATCCCTTTCTATATACATATAATGGTTATATCCTATCATATAAATGGGGTTTTGTATATAGATAAAAACATAGGGGTTGGATATAGATTAAAACTATGGCTTTTACGATGATTGTAAAGTAGAGTTATTAAGTAACTGAAAGTAGCATTATCTAGATATATCTAAAAAAATCGAAATATGATATAATAAAGATAAGTTTTATACAATTAAAATGGTGGAACATAAATATAATACTTAGGAGGTCCCCATGTTTAACTTTGATTTTTATAACCCTACACATATCGTATTTGGTAAAAATCGATTAGGTGAATTAGATACATTGGTTCCAAAGGATGCAAAGGTGCTCATTACTTACGGCGGTGGATCTGCTGTGCGCAGTGGTCTTATTGACCGCATTGTAAAGGCACTTGGTAATCGTAAGGTAGAGCAATTCGGCGGTATTGAGCCAAACCCATCTCTTGAAACGTGTGAACGTGCGGTAGCTTTCATTAAAGAACATGGTGTAGATTTCGTTCTCGCTGTAGGCGGCGGTTCTGTAGTAGACGCTACAAAACTTATCGTTATGGGCGCTACTTATGATGGCCCTGTCCTTGAGGTTATGAAAGCTGGTGTGCCAGAGGTTCCGGTAGAGATGGTACCAAATCCATTACCATTTGGTACAGTTATGACGCTTCCTGCCACAGGTTCCGAAATGAACAATGGTGCAGTTATTACTTATGGGGAAGGTAAATACCCTGTATTCAGTAGCTTAGTATTTCCTAAGTTCTCCATGCTTGATCCAACATTGACTTTCACATTGCCTGAAAAACAAGTTAAGAATGGTGTTATTGATACCTTTGTGCATACCACAGAGCAATATTTAACATATCCTGTTGAAGGTCGCATTCAAGATCGTTTTAGCGAAGGCATTTTGAAAACTATGATTGAAATCGGCAAAGAAACGGTAGAAAATCCAGAAAACTACGATATTCGTGCTAACCACGTATGGGCGTCTACCTTGGCATTAAATGGCTTGATTGGTGCCGGTGTGCCACAAGACTGGGCAACACATCTTATCGGTCATGAGTTAACTGCGGCGTACCATCTTGACCATGGTATTACATTAGCAATCGTATTGCCTGCATTGTTAGAAGTGAAAAAAGCAGATAAGCTTGAAAAATTGGCACAATATGCTACACGTGTATGGCATATTACGGAAGGTACAAAAGAAGAGAAAGCAGATAAGGCTATCGCTAAAACGCGTGAATTCTTCGAGTCCCTTGGCGTATCTACACATTTGAAAGACTATGGTCTAGGCGAAGAAGCAGTTGATAAAGTTGTGAAACAATTAGAAGACCATGGCATGACTCGACTTGGTGAAAAAGGCGATGTAACACCAGACGTAGCTCGTGAAATTTTAACGCGCGCTTTATAATCGGATTGATTGATTGATTGATTGATTGATTGATTGATTGATTGATTGATTGATTGAGCAAATAATTTAACTTTTGACAGTCAATCTTTACCATGTATAATATAATAAATTAATAAAAGACACCTCAGGGTGTCTTTTATTGTTAGTGTGATGCTAGGGTTAGGTGCGAATTATTGCGTAATAGATGGTAATGCCATCTCATAATGTACTGATTAACCTATTAAAGAAAGGAGGTAAGCCCATGAGTGAAATAAAGCGTCAAAGTGCCTTTTCTTTTGCATTTCCTATTATGGTTCCTATGGGGCTCAGCTTCTTCTTCCTTGGATTAGGTTTTGGCTTGTATGCTACCAGTCAGGGATTACCTTGGTGGACCGCCCCTGTTTTGGCTAGTACAATTTTTGCAGGCTCTATGGAGTTCGTAACTATTGGGCTGCTCATGGCAGGCTTTGATCCTGTAAATGCTTTTATACTGACCTTATTTGTTAATGGGCGCCATTTTTTCTATGGTTTATCTGCATTACAGAGATATGTTAATATGGGGTGGAAATGGTTTCCTACCGTTGCCTGGATGTGTGATGAAAGCTTTGCAATTAATGTATCTACGAAGTTGCCCGATGATGTGGATGAAAAATGGTTCTACTTCCATGTATCGTGGCTTAATTATACCTTTTGGGTGGTGAGTACCTTTGTAGGGGGATTGTTTGGTGATTTATTAGCATCTGTAGATTTGCGTGGTATTGGTTTTGTATTACCTGGACTATTCATTGTGGTATTCCTTGAAATGCTACTTAATGCAAAGAATAACAAAATTAGAGCCTTTGGTGTAGCTGGTGCAGCTATGGCGATCGTGATGCTCTTGTTGGTGGGAAAATCACTCTTTATGCTTTTATCTATGAGCTGTATGTTGGTAGCCTGCTATATTGCGTACAAGTGGGGAGGTGTACATCTTGACTAGTACAGAAATGGTCATTACTGTTGCTATTGTTGTGGCAGGTACATTACTTACTCGTTTTGGAGCTTTCCTCGTGTTTCCACCAGGAAAAAAGGCGCCGGATTTTGTGCTCTTTTTAGGCAAGGCTTTGCCGGCTGCCGTTATGGGTATGCTTGTGGTATATACCTTTAAGGAGACCGTTGTTTTATCGTATCCATATGGTATTCCTGAGCTTATTGCCTTACTAGTTACGGTAGGATTACATTTATGGAAACGTAATATGCTCGTATCGATTGCGGCAGGAACAGTTATCTATATGATACTTATACAAGCCGTATTTAATGTACCTAAATAGAATAAAGTATAATAAATTAAATAAACCACTTATATCTATTCCTAAAGGAAGATGATATAAGTGGTTTTCTTTTTATATTCTATTTTAGTTGTAATAATCTTTCAAGACCTGGCGCCGTGTGATGATCTTCTAAGAAGTCTTGTTGATCTAATAATTCCATAACGTCCATGTCGATGTTAGTAAGCTTGAAGTCGAATACATCAAAGTTAGCTTCCATATGGCTTACATTGTTTGCCTTTGGCAATGGAATGATGCCTCGTTGGATATGCCAACGTAAGATGATTTGATGTTTTGTGACACCGTATTTTTCGGCCAAGCTTTTAATGATCGGGTGGTCGAAAATCGGTTGGCGATCACGAGTAAATGGAGACCACGCCATGCCTACTACTTGATGTTTACGCATTAATTGTAATAAGGACTGACGTTGGTTAAACGGGTGGCACTCGATTTGGTTCACCACAGGTTTTACATTGCAGTGATATAGCAAGTCGATTAAGCGATCTTCGTAAAAGTTAGATAGACCTAACCCACGCAATACGTTTTGATCGTATAACTCTTCCATGGCGCGCCAAGAACCATAGTAGTCGCCAAGGGGTTGATGTACAAGCATGATGTCGATATAATTAGTGTCTAATTTCTTTAGAGAGCTTTCAACAGCTCGCATTGTATTATCATAGCCTGCATCGGTATGCCAAATTTTTGTAGTAATAATGATATCTGTACGATTAACGCCAGATGCTTTGATACCTTTACCAACTGCCTCTTCGTTACCGTAGTAAGCGGCTGTATCGAGCAAGCGGTAACCTACGCCAAGTGCATTAGCAACGGCTTGTTCTGTTTCCCCTTCGGTGCCTGTTTTATAAGTACCATAACCGATAGAAGGAATAAAGCTGCCGTTATTTAATATTCTAAAGTCCATCCGTTCTTCCATAAGAACCTCCGTTATATCCATAAATTAAAGGAATTAGCTTTCATACAATTCTAATTGATTTTATGATATACTAAGGTATTGATAAAAATCAATATGACAGGAAGTGACAGAATGAAATTAAAACGAATTTATTCTGTAGTTGCTATGCTTGGTGTTGTGATGATGGCCTTGGCCATTGCTGGTTGCGGTACAAAAACTGTATCCGTTGCTGATGTAACATACAAGGATATGCCGCTGCAGATTCATAATGATGCCAATGTGACAGCTCTTAATAAGGCGACGGTAACACCGACGTTGACAGGGCAGGTTGCATATGCTGTAAAAGTAGGCGACCAAGTACAGCAAGGTCAAACCTTGGCCACTGTAGATACATCGGCTTTACAGCAACAGCTAGCATCCTTACAAGGCCAGTTAGCGCAAGCGCAAGCTCAGTCCTATGCGACATCCGTTACAACTACGACGGCAGCCTCTGTAGATAGTGGTCAATTAGCACAGGCTCAGAAGATGCGCGAAGCAGGTATGATTACACAAAAAGAATATGATCGCATTGTAGAACGGTCTCAACCACAAACTACGACGGTAACAACTGGTGGTGGCGGCGGTGGTGCCAATACGGCAGCTATCCAAGCTCAAATTGCTCAAGTATCTGCACAAATGGCAGCATCTACAATCGTAGCGCCTATAGCTGGTACAGTGACTGCTATTTATAATGAAGACCGTCAAATGGCCATTGCTGATCGTCCATTCATGATGATTCAACAATCTACACCAATGGTAGCTTCTCTTAGCATCCCTCGTGATGCGGCGATGAAACTGGGTACACCAGATGCCAAAAAGGGTATTAAGGTACTCCTCAAGGTAGGTGACCAAGAGTTACCAGGTGAATTGACCTATGTAGATGTGACTCAGCCAGAAAATGTACCAAGTGTCCTTGTGAAAGCTACTTTCAATAATGACAAGGGCCTCATCAAGGCTGGTGAGTTCTATACGCTCATCATCGAGTCTGATATAAAGGCGAAGATGTTAACCGTTCCAAGTAAAGCTGTTCGTGAAAACCAAGATGGCAAGTACGTATATGTATTAACTGAAAATAATACCGTCGATGTACGTGTTGTTGAAGTGGGCACTACAGTAGATGATGATGTAGCAATCATTTCTGGGCTGAACGAAGGTGATAAGGTCATCACTACAGATGGCACCTTTGAATTAGGAGAATCTGTAAAATTGTAATTACGAACCATAAGGTTTTTACTAGAGTTTTTATTTATGTTGAATGCATGATTACAAGAAAACTTTCACAGACTGTGAAAGCAACCTCGTAAGGGGAATCTGATAGGAGGGATTATTATTTTAGAATTTAAACGTTTTGAACTAAGAGACAAACCATTAATCGATAAATATTTTGAACAACATCATTACGAAGCATCCGATAATTGCTTTACTACATTATTTATGTGGCAAGAGGCATATGGTATTCGTTGGGCTGAGGAAAACGGCGTATTGTACATCCAAGGTGGCGGTAAACGTGAACCATTCCTATTGCCTCCGTTTGCCGGTAAAGATGCAAAGTTCCTTGATGGTTTGTTACGCGCTAAAGAATGGTTCGTAGAAAATAATTTGCCATTCCGTTTCAAAGGTGTTAGCAAAGTTGTAAAAGAGCGTATGGAAGAGTTATGTCCTGGTCGTTATGAATTTACACCTGACCGCGACAACTACGAATACATTTACAAATCTGAAGATCTTATCAACTTATCTGGTAAGAAGTTCCGTCAAAAGAAAAACCATTTGAACCAATTCCGTATGCAATATTCTAACTATGAATATATGCCAATTACAGAAGATATCATTCCATTGTGCCGCGAAACAGCAGCATCTTGGGTAGAAACTCATCATGAAGAAGGTATCGAAGATGAATTGGTAGCTATTAACTTATTATTCGATAATTGGGAAACACTAGGCCTTAAAGGTGGCGCCATCAAATTGTTTGGCCGCGTTGAAGCTTTCAGTATCGGTGAATTATTGAATGATAAAATGGCGTTGATTCACATTGAAAAAGCAAATCCAGATATCCGTGGTTTGTATCAAGCAATCAATAATGAATTCATTCGTCATGAATTTAGCGAAGTAGAATTCATCAACCGTGAAGAAGACATGGGCTTTCCTGGTCTTCGCCAAGCAAAAGAATCTTATAATCCAGATCATTTTGCTGAAAAATATGATGCAGTATATGCTAATGAAGCAGATAATGCAACAGGCGGTAAATAAAAATATGAGCTATGAGGCCGATGTGCTTCATAGCTCATTTTTGTTATAATAGAGGTGTTAGCCTATCTATTTGACTGTACATTATATATCATCATGGCGATGCGATGCGATGTAAGCGATAGAGAGCGTTTTTTATACTAAACGAGGATATACTTATGGAATTTAGAATTGCAACAGCTCAAGATACTCCACATGTGGAAAACCTTTGGGCGTACTGCTTTGAACCAAAGGAAGATCCATTCTTCCAATATTACTTTACAAATTGTTATGAACCTGAAAATACAGTGGTGGGTCTTGAACAAGACCAATTGTTGAGCACTGTTCATTTGCGTCAATATAATATCAATGTTCGTGGTGCTGTACTGCCTACTAGCTATATGGTTGGCGTAGCTACACACCCAGCAGCTCGTCGTGGTGGCGTAGGTGGTGCGTTGTTAAAGGCTTCTCTTGAAGAACTTCGCAACCGAGGTCAAGCATTGACGATTTTGATGCCTTCCAAGGCTGCATTCTACCAACAATATGGTTGGGAACTCTATGCTCATCAATGGGTGAACACTATGTCTCTTGAAGACTTGCGCCCTATGACTGATAAATCCTTGAGCTTTGGTTTACTTAATAGCGTTGACCAATGGACATTGCTTGATCCTGTATATAAAACATATACAGCTCGTCTTTCTGGTTATGCAGAGCGGGGTGAAAAGGAATGGAAACGCTTGCTCGGCAGCTTCTTTGCAGAAGGTGTGAATATCGCTGTAGTGCGCAATGATGAAGGAATTATCGAAGGCTATGCAGTGTATCGCTTAGGTCAACCAGAAATTCCTGTATCCGAATTAGTTTATACTACACGTCGTGCACAACGAGCATTGTTGAACTACTTCTATAATCACCGCTCTCAAGGCACTACTATTCGCTGGAATGAAGGCCTTCACGATACATACTATCGCTTCTATCCAGATGGTAAAAGCGGACATGCTACCATGCCGTACATGATGAGCCGTATTGTGGATGTGAAAGCTGCCTTCGAATCCATCCCTGTAAACCCAGAGGCTTTGATGATGCCTATTACAATGACCTTTGGTGTGAAAGATAGCCTTTGTGAGTGGAATGAAGGTCGCTATGAAGTTCAATATGGTGGCGCATTGACTCCAACGGTTAAAAAGGTGTCTGACACATTAGATGGGGACGTAGATATTACTGTTGAAGTCGGTGCTTTGAGCCAACTCTTAATGGGCACATTAACCGCTCGTAATCTTGCTTTTGAAGGTAAACTTTTAGCTAATGAGGAATGGCTAGACTTCTTCGATATTCTCTATCCTGAACAAAAAACATATATTAACGAATGGTGGTAATATGAGCTGGAAAACGTATACAGTGAAAGAACCAACAGAATTGACGGTATCTAAATATGTAAAGGAACGCTTTTCATTATCCTCTCGAGATATTCAAATGATGTTCCGCAAGAAACGGGTGAAAGTAAATAGCCGTGTAGCCCATTCCCAGCGTTCCCTCAAAAAGGGTGATGTATTAACCTTGGAATTACCACAGGATAAAGACTATGGCGTCGATGTAGAAAAAGGGACGATTACTGTTCTCTATGAAGATGCGCATACCCTAGTAGTTAATAAACCTCCATTCATGCTTGTTCATCCAGCGGGACAAACTAAATCTGGTACATTGAGTAATTATGTGGCTGGGTATTATGCGAAAAAAGGTGTAGTTCACAAGGTGCGCCCTGTACATCGTCTTGACCGAGACACATCTGGTTGTATTCTATTTGGTAAAACAAAGGAAGCTCAGCAATATTACACTGATGAATTGCAAGCTGGTCGTATCGGCCGTATCTACACAGGCTTAGTAGAAGGCTGTATTAACGAAGATGGCGTAGTTGATGAACCTATTGGTGTTGATCCAGTATTTGATAATCGCCGTGTCATCGATGAATTTGGTCAACCAGCTCAAACGGAATATACAGTTCTTGGTCACGAAGTCAAACATACGCTATTGAAGTTCAAATTATTAACCGGCAGAACACATCAAATCCGCGTGCACATGGAACACATTGGTCATCCTATTGTGGGAGATGCCATGTATGGGACACGCAATAAACCCTATACACGTCAATGCTTACATGCGTCAGAAATCACCTTTGTACCCTATGGTAAGGACGAGGCTATTACTGTAACCTGTGAAGTAGGGGACAACTTTGGTCGTGAGAAGTAGTGATTGTGTATTTGTGTATACAAAAAACAATAGTGATAAAAATGCATAGTCTATGACTTAAAGTCATAGACTATGTTTTTTTTGTATTTTCAATTCACAGTGGACAGGAGTATACTATGTATAGACAAAAATTCTATAGAATTTAAAACTTAGATGAGGTTATGGACGGTCACAGCCGATAATATCACTACAGAATGGATTCTTTAGAGGTAGTTTATAGTTTATACTTTCACCAAGCCCGAACGGAACGATGCCGCTGCGCTTGGGGTGATCAAGTGATATGAAGGAGTGCACGTTATGGATATGAATCAGAGCACAATTGAGCAACAACGTCTAGATCAAGCTAGACTAGAAGCCAATGGTATGTACAGCAGCCAATTTGAAAAGGATGCGTGCGGCATGGGCTTTGTTGTTAATATTAAAGGTAAAAAATCCCATGATATTATCGATGATGGTTTGCGTATTTTAGAGCGTCTTGAGCACCGCGGTGGTGCAGGTGCCGATAAGGACACAGGAGATGGTGCCGGCATTTTGGTACAAATTCCTCATGAGTTCTTCAAACGCGAATGCGAAGTGCTTGGTATCAATCTACCTGCAGCTGGAGAGTACGGCGTAGGTATGGTATTCGCCCACAAATATGAAAGCCTCCGTAACGAGCAAAAACGCATTTTTGAAGAGGTTGTTCGCGAAGAGGGTCAAGTAGTTCTAGGTTGGCGTGAAGTACCAGTTGATGGTACTAAAGTTGGTCATGAAGCTGCTGCCATTCGTCCGTGGATGATTCAAATCCTCATCGGTAAAGGTCCAGATGTAACGAATAATAAAGACTTCGAACGTAAATTGTACATCATCCGTAAATTGGCGGAAAAACGGATCATTCCGTTGAGCAAAGAATTATCTAGCGACTTCTATATTGCATCTTTGTCCTCTAAAACAATTGTATATAAAGGTATGTTAACACCTGGTCAGTTGCGTGACTTCTACCTTGATTTGAGTGACCTTGACTTTACATCTGCATTGGCTATGGTTCACTCCCGTTTCAGTACGAATACATTCCCAAGCTGGGCTCGGGCGCATCCTAACCGTTTCTTAGTGCATAATGGTGAAATCAATACGATCCGTGGTAACGTAAACTGGATCAATGCTCGTGAAGGTAAGGCAGAATCTCCATTATTCCCAAATATTAAAAAAGTATTCCCTGTAGTAGATGACAGCGGTTCTGACTCCGCTATGTTCGATAATACTTTGGAATTCTTGCACATGACAGGACGTTCCTTGCCTCATGCTATTATGATGATGATTCCTGAACCTTGGGAACGCAATAATCTCATGAGCCAAGAAAAACATGACTTCTATGAGTTCAATAGCTTCATGATGGAACCATGGGATGGTCCAGCTGCAATGGGCTTCACTGATGGTACTGTTATCGGTGGCGTACTTGACCGTAATGGTTTGCGTCCTGCTCGTTACTATGTAACAACTGATGATCGCGTTATCATGGCCTCTGAAGTGGGTGTAGTAAACGAAAACGCTGAAAATATTCGTGCTAAAGGTCGTTTGGAACCAGGCAAAATGCTTCTCATCGATACAGAGGAACAACGCATTATTTCCGACGAAGAAATCAAACAACGGGTTGCTACTGAATTGCCATATGATGAATGGGTAAAAGAACATGTTATCCACTTGTCTGAAATTACTCAAGCTGATGAAAGTGATATTCCAAAAGTAGAAGATTTGTTCAAAAAGCAACAAGCCTTTGGTTATACTCAAGAAGACCTTGTACGTATGATCGTACCTATGGCAAAAGATGGTAAAGACCCTGTAGGTGCAATGGGTGCCGATGCTCCACTTGCTATCTTGTCCGATAAACCACAATTGTTATACAGCTACTTCAAGCAAATGTTCGCGCAAGTAACAAATCCTCCAATCGACTCCATTCGTGAGGAAATGGTTACATCTACACGCGTTATGCTTGGTAACTCTGGTAACTTAACAGACCCTAACAAAGCTGGTACCTATGCATTGTCTATGCGTACACCAATCCTTACTAACCAAGAATTGGCGTCCATTAAGGCTCTTGACTGCCGTCGAATGAAATCTGTTACATTGCCAATCCTCTTCGATCCAACTAAGGGTGCGGATGGCTTGCGTGATGCATTGAATGAATTGTGCGAAAAAGCAGAAGAAGCAGCACGTACAGAGCAAAATGTATTGATTTTATCTGACCGTGGAGTCGATGAAAATCATGCACCAATTCCAGCGTTGCTAGCTGTAGCAGCTGTTCATAATCACTTAATTAGAAAAGTATTGCGCACAGAAATTGGTCTTATCCTCGAATCTGGTGAACCTCGCGAAGTACATCATTTCTGTACATTGATCGGTTATGGTGTAACAGCTATCAATCCTTACTTGGCTCTTGAAACTGTACGCGATTTACAAGCTCGTAAACGTCTTGGTGATATTACACCTGAACAAGCAGAAAAGAATTACATTAAAGCAGCTGTAGGCGGTATTATGAAGGTTATGTCCAAAATGGGTATTTCCACAGTTCGTTCCTACCATGGTGCCCAAATCTTCGAAGCTTTGGGCTTGAACACCAACTTTATTAATAAGTTCTTTGTAAATACACCAACTCGTATTGGCGGTATTGGTCTTGTAGGCGTTGCCAATGAAGCGTTGGCTCGTTATGACCGTGCTTTCAAATCTGACGAATCTGTGCTTGAACCAGGTGGTTGGTATGGTCCTGTAAAAGATGGGGAAGAGCATTTGTTCAACCCTAAAACAATTGATCTTTTACAAGAATCTCTTATCAACGGTGATTACGCAAAATATAAAGAATACTCTAAAGCGATTCGCAACGATTATCATGTAACATTGCGTTCCTTAATGGAATTGAACTACCCAGTAGGCGGCGGTATTCCTATCGAAGAGGTTGAACCTGAAGAATCCATTGTAAAACGCTTTAAAGCGGGTGCTATGAGTTATGGTGCCATCAGTAAAGAGGCTCATGAAACGATTGCTATCGCAATGAACCGTCTTGGTTCCACATCTAACTCTGGTGAAGGTGGCGAAGATGTAGCCCGCTTCAAACCATTGCCAAATGGGGACAGCATGAACTCCGAAGTAAAACAGATCGCCTCTGGTCGTTTCGGTGTAACTGCGAACTACCTCATCCACGCAAAAGAATTGCAAATTAAATGTGCTCAAGGTGCTAAACCAGGCGAAGGTGGTCAATTACCAGGTAAGAAAGTATATCCTGAAATCGGGAAAGCTCGTCACTCCACTCCAGGGGTTGAACTCGTATCTCCACCACCACATCATGATATTTACTCCATCGAAGACTTGGCTGAGTTGATTTACGATTTGAAATGCGTTAACAAAGATGCTCGTATTTCCGTTAAATTAACATCTGAAGCTGGCGTTGGTACTATCGCTGCTGGTGTGGCAAAAGCAAAAGCAGATAATATCTTAATCTCTGGCTACGATGGTGGTACAGGTGCGGCAGGCCGTACATCTGTAAAACACGCTGGTGTGCCTTGGGAATTAGGCTTGTCCGAAACACATCAAACATTGATGCTCAACAGATTGCGTGACCGCGTTAAATTGGAAGTAGACTCCAAGTTGATGACTGGTTTCGACGTAGCTGTAGCAGCTATGCTTGGCGCTGAGTTATTCGGTTTCGGTACATTGCCACTCGTTGCTGTAGGCTGTAAAATGGCTCGTGTATGTAACCTCAACACATGCCCTTATGGCGTAGCGACACAAGATGAAAAATTGCGCGCTCGTTTCACAGGTAAACCTGAGTACGTAGAAAACTTGATGATCTTCATCGCTCGTGAGTTGCGTGAAATTATGGCTCGCTTAGGAATTCGCTCCGTAGCTGAACTTGTAGGTCGTATCGACCTTGTTCGTCAAAAATCTCAAGACGATAACTTCAAATTGTCTCGCGTTGACCTTAAACGCGTATTGTTCCACCCATATATCGATGCATCTGTAGGTCATATGCACATGATTGACCAAGATCATGAATTGGAACGCACATTGGATATGTCCAAGCTCTTGCGTATGTGCCGTCCTGCCATTGAGGACCAAAAACCAATTCGCGCTAAATTGGCTATCAACAACATTAACCGTGTTGTAGGTACATTGGTTGGTTCTGAGGTGACACGTCGTTATGGTGAAAGCGGCTTGCCAGATAACACAATCAAGTTGAACTTTGAAGGTTCTGCAGGCCAATCCTTCGGTGCTTTCATTCCTAAAGGCATGACATTAGAACTTGAAGGGGATGCGAACGATTACCTCGGTAAAGGTTTGTCCGGTGGTACAATCACTGTATATCCGCCTAAGAAATCCATTTTCGAAGCGGACGAAAACATCCTTATCGGTAACGTTGCTTTCTATGGTGCTACTTCTGGTACATCCTACATCAACGGTGTAGCTGGTGAACGTTTCGCCGTTCGTAACAGTGGTATTACTGCTGTTGTGGAAGGTGTAGGCGACCATGGTTGTGAATACATGACTGGTGGCGAAGTACTCGTACTTGGTAAAATCGGCCGTAACTTCGCAGCAGGTATGTCTGGTGGCTATGCATACATCCTCGATTGCGATGAACGCTATGTAAATACAGGCCTCGTAGAATTACGTCCTGCTAATAATGATGACCTTAAACGCATTAAAGAATTAGTAGAACAACATGTATTGCACACTAATTCCGCTAAAGGCCGTCACATCCTTGAAAACTGGAATAACTTTGTAAACAGATTTACAAAAGTTGTACCTGTAGCATACGAAGAAATGCATGCTGCTATTGAACGCTATAAAGAACAAGGTTTATCCTTGGAAGAAGCACAATTAGCTGCATTCAAAGAAAAATATGCAAAATAATTTCTCATCTAACTGTATCCTTTAGATAAGACATATGAAATGCCTCTATAACTTTGACTATAGAGGTATTTTCATGTATAATATTTGTATTGCAATATTGGATCATGGCAGTTCTCGGGCCCGTGCAATGGGGGCCTGTGAATCGTGTCAGGACTGAGAGGTAGCAGCACTAAGCGGTAACCTTCATGTGCCACGGGGAACCCGGGGGCTGTCGTGATCGAATATTGCAAGGCGGCCTGTGGGGCCGCTTTTTTTATGTCTAATCGATAGAGGGAAATGGGTTGTATAAATTAATGATAGAACTCTATAAAATGAGTAAGATTTCCGTGAATATGGTATAATAAAGTATTGTAATTTTCGGAAAAAGGGGGTGTTCCAATGGCATATATTGCGTTATATCGTAAGTACCGTCCGCAGACGTTTACCGATGTGGTTGGTCAGCATCAGGTGTCGGATACATTGATGCGCGCTATTCGTGAGGATAAGGTGGCTCATGCGTATTTGTTTGCCGGCCCGCGAGGGACTGGTAAGACGAGTATGGCCAAGATTTTCGCGCGCGCTATCAACTGCGAGCATGGGCCAACGGATCATCCTTGTAACGAGTGTAGTGCTTGTAAATCGATTTTGAGCGGCCAGTCCATGGACGTTCTTGAAATCGACGCCGCATCTAATCGTGGTATCGATGAGGTGCGTGCCCTTCGTGAAAGCGTCAAATTCATGCCTGTTGAGGGCCGTAAAAAGGTATTCATCATCGACGAAGCCCACATGCTTACGACCGAAGCGTGGAATGCGCTTTTAAAAACTATCGAAGAGCCACCAGCTCACGTTATGTTTATCTTCGCTACTACAGAAATTGAAAAGTTACCTGTTACTATCGTGTCTCGTTGTCAGCGCTATACCTTCAGAAGGATTACGTCAGACGATATTGCACAACGTTTATCCTATGTAGCAGAAAAGGAAGGATTTGGCTTAGATCCTGCAGCAGCACAGCTCATTGCGGTTCATGCAGACGGCGGTTTGCGTGATGCCTTGAGTATTTTAGACCAATGTGCCGGTATGGCGACAGGCTCTATTACGCCGCAAGTAGTAGAAGAACTGATTGGTCTTGTCAGTAAGGAATGGATTATTCACTTCCTCGATGCGTTACGCAACGGTGACGGTCCTAAATTGTTGTCCTATATTCACGATGCCTTAGCTGAAGGTCGTGATGCGACACAGATTATAGAAGCCCTCATCCAGCACGTGCGGGCCTTGCTTGTAGGCAAGGTAGCACCTGATGCGGACGAGCTCAAGGTATACGATGCCTTTAAGGATGAATTCCTAGCTCAAGCTGAAAGCATCGATTTTAATGAGCTTAACCAGTATGTGCGCAGTGCACAATCCATCATGAATGATGCAAAACAGGTGGATAATCCACGAACCATCATCGAAATGGGCTTACTCGTTTTATGTGCTAAATTAGGTTCTGTTGATGAAAGCTTGGAAGACCGTGTGTATGCATTAGAGTCTTCAGAACGATCTGAACGAAACGATTTATTGAACCGCATGGCTCAATTAGAACAACGAGGTCCAGCTGTCGCAAATGCACCTGTTTACGGTGCTAATTCCTTTGGACCGCCAAGTGGTTATGCCAATAGCTTTGTTCCTGTAGATCATACTGCTACTATACAGAGTGCTCCCATGAGTAGTAATCAAGATACTACTGTTGGTACAGTACCACCTCCAAGTGGGGTAGGAATGATGCCACCGCCTACTAATGTAGGTATGACACCGCCGCCTACTAATGTAGGCATGACGCCTCCACCGCTGGGAGCTCCTGGTAGCACACCTCCTCCTATGAATGGAGTGGGCATGGCTCCTCCGCCGATGGGCGGTGTTGGTATGGCGCCACCACCAAATACAGGAGGCGGACCACAACGACCTGCTAGAAATCAAGCCAAAGGTCGTGGTAAAAAAGGTATTAGCACACAGGCTATCATTAGTGATCAAATCTTGTCTGCTCAAGAGTATCGTAATGTACAGTCTAATGTCATTAAATACTTGAAGGACAGCAATCGCAATATGACCTCTACCGTAATTGGCCAAGGTCAGCTTGTATACGTAGACCAAAGCAAAGCGGTAATGGCCTTTAAAAATACATTGCACCTCAATGTAATGACCAACGAAGTCAACTTAGCCGAAGCGGCAGATGCTTTCACCTATACGCTAGGCTATCCAGTACATGTAGAAATCGTTGATGCCCTTACACAAGTTTACAAAGACTATAAAAAGGCCTCTGGTAGTACGACGCAGCACCAAGTGAAAGCGCCGCAACGTCCACCAGAACCAATGGTTGATGTACGTACAACATCTGGAGCACAGCTGACACAGATGGACTTAACAAATTCGTCCTCTTCGCAAGGTGCTAGCTATGCACAAGAGGTGAACGGAAAGAGGACTCAAGTTGGACCTACAACTGATGAGCAACCAAGTAAGCCTGATTCCGGAGCGGTAGATGCGGCAAAGGCTGCAGCATTAGCATTCCTAGCTAAGAAAACGGGCGGTGCTGCTGTAAGTGCCTCAACAGGTGCTGATACGAGTGAGGTCGGAGTAGAAACATCACCAACTGGTGGAAATGTACCGATTACATCCTTTGATGGCAGTCCGTCTGTACCAGTTCCAGATGGAGAAATCCCTATCGAGTCTCTAGCAGGTTCTATGGAAGGCGATGATATTCCAGTTCATTCCTTTGACGATGTACCTGTAGACGATATGGAGGAAGCTTACGTATCATCTTTAGATGATATGCCACCACATCCATTAGATAGTGTCACTGTTATCAGTGAAGATGGGGAAGTCTTAGAACGCCCTATGGATAGCGGTGCACATATTGAGGTGGAAGCTGTCCCAAAGTCTAATGGGGGCGAACAGCAACAGGGAACCCCTTATCAAAGTGATGAACATGCAATGCTTTCACAAGCACCTATTGAAGTTGCGCCTATCGATAGCGTGACGGTAGCTCGTGAATATGCATGGGATCCAGAGCATATGACAGAAGAGGAACGACACAATCCTCTCTTGGCAGAAACATTAGAGAAACTATCTGAAGATCACGACATCATCGTCGAGGTCATTGAAGAATAAATCAATTAGAATATTAGTATAGGACGTAGATCCTAAAAGGAGGAATTACAATGTTTGGTAAAGGTATGGGCAATATGGCTGGCATGATGAAAAAAGTTCAAAAAATGCAAGCAGATATGAAGAAAATGCAAGAAGAATTGAAAACTCGTACAGTAGAGGCTTCCGTTGGTGGCGGTGCTGTAACAGTTGTGATGAACGGTGAAAAAATCATCGAGTCTTTAAAATTGAACCCAACGGCAGTTGATCCTGAAGACGTAGAAATGTTAGAAGATTTAGTGATGGCTGCTGTAAACGAAGCTAGCAAAAAAGTAGACGACCTCTTGGCTCAAGAAATGGGCAAAGTAACTGGTGGTCTTAACTTGCCAACAGGTTTATTCTAAATGACAAACGCTTTAGAACGGCTCGTAGAGCAGTTGCGCCGCTTGCCGGGAATCGGCTCCAAGTCGGCTAGACGCTTGGCCTATCATTTGGTAGAAATGCCGAAGGAAGAGGTAGACCGTCTCGTGGAAACCATCGTAGAAGCGAAGGGGGCTACGCGTCACTGTTCTATTTGCTTTAACTTATCAGCTCAAGACCCTTGTGAATTCTGTAGCAATCCGAATCGCGATCAAACGACGATTATGGTCGTTGAAACATCTCGCGATGTGATTGCTATCGAGCGCAGTGGTGACTATAAGGGCTTATATCACGTATTGGAAGGCGCTTTATCCCCTATGGAGGGCATCGGTGCTGACGATATTCGCGTAAAAGAATTGATTGCCCGCCTTCGGGATGGTGTCGTACAAGAGGTTATCCTCGCTACTGACCCAGATGTAGAAGGGGAGGCGACAGCTCTCTATTTGGCGCGTTTATTAAGTCCAAGTGGCATTAAGGTAACGCGCATTGCCCGCGGTGTTCCTGTAGGTGGCGATATCGAATATGCCGATGAATTAACGTTAGGCGGTGCTGTAGTGAACCGCCAAGAAATGAAAGGATAATATGGGAGCTTTATTAGCATCACCGATTATTTCGGCGGTTGTATCCGTTGCTGTAGCCTACATTGCTTTCAAAGTAGCCTTTTTTACTCTTAAACGAGTATTTATGAATGCAGTAACTGGTATTTTGACGTATTTAGTATGCGTTCATATCCTTAATATTCCTATGGATATTGGTTTGGGCGTATGGGCTTTAACAGCAATTCTAGGCCCTATTCCAATGCTCATTGCTGCCGGATGGTACGGCTTTTTAAAATAGGAGGACCTCATGCTTATCAATCGTGAACAACAACGCGTTATTGATGAAGTTGAACAGAATATCCTCTTGTTAGCGTCCGCTGGGACGGGAAAAACGAATACACTTGCTTATCGAGTGGCTCACCTCATCGAGGGCGGCTATGCGAAGGCGGAGAATATCTTGTGCATGACCTTTACGAACAAGGCGGCAAACGAGATGAAAGACCGCATTCAATCGCTCGTAGGCAGTCCTGCAAAGGCTGTGGAGGTTAGTACGTTCCACAGCTTTTGCTTTTTCGTGCTCCAACAAGAGGGGAAGCGCAATGAAACCTTGTATACGGATGTAACGATCTTTGATGAAGAGGATTGCAAGGAATTGTCTGAACCATATCGTCCAGGAAAATTGCGAGAAATGTCCTTTGCCAACATCATCGCCATGGTGAAAGAATATCGTTCCTTATATGGGTTCTATTCCGATGACCTTGTAGGTGATTATAAACGAACTATTGATCGTTTGCAAAAGGAACAGCGTCCTGCTATTGAGCAACAGTTCTCTAGCTTTGGCAATGTTCTTTATAGTGAGCTCCATGACTTTTTGAACCATGGTCACGAATGGATTGCCGCTTATGATGAAAGCTTAGCCTCTGTACATGGGCTAGATTTTACAGATCTTATTTGCGGTGTTCATCGTCTATTTCAAGATTCTGTAGTTCGGGAGCGTTGGCGTAGCCGTTACAACTATATTTCTGTAGATGAAATGCAAGATACAGGCGTACTAGAGTACAAGGTATTAGAAATGCTTTGGGAAGGTAATCACGTCCTATTATGTGGGGACTATTTCCAAACCATATACGAATGGCGCGGGTCTGATCCATTCCGCTTGCTCAAGCAGTTTGATTCGGACTTTAAGCCTCTAAAAATCATTTTCTACGAAAACTACCGCTCTAACTGGACACTCTTCACGATGGCGTTTAAAACATTGCAAAATATGTTCCCTGATCTCGTAGGATCTATCTATACTGAATTGCCTCGCGCCAATAGTGAAAGAAAGGGCAAGCCTGTTCTCATTAAAGGCTGTAAAAATAGTTATCTTGAGGGCCGATATATTTATGAAGCTATCTGCGCCTTGCCAAAGAATGCCAATATTGGTGTTCTCGTACGAGATAATAAAAAGGCGCAACGGCTGAGCGACTCCTTTGAACGCCTTAACAATGAAAAACCTGAAGAGGAGCGCCGTCACTTTATGATTATTGACGAGTTTAAATTCTTTAGACGTCAAGAAATCAAAGACGTTATGGCTTACTTTAAATTGCTTATGAATCCGAATGACTCCGTCAGCGCTAAGCGTATTATAAAACGCTATGTTGCGGGCATCGGTGACGCGCGTATCGCCGCTATTGAAAGTCCTGAGACGCGTCAAGTTGGCCTAAAGTTGACGGACTTTATGGATATGCCTATCTTTGAAGCCGAGCCTTATGCCAAGCTCGTCAGTGGCTTAGAAAATCATGAGGTCGTAGTGTACGACGTAGAAAGTACGGGCACCGATACGTCCCAGGATCGGATTATTCAAATTGCGGCTATCCGCATCGATGAAAATGGGCAGGTCTTAGAGACCTTTGAACGTTTTATCAACCCTGGCGTACCTGTGGGACAATCCGAAGAGGTACACGGCTTCTCTGATGCGTATTTACATGAACACGGCGAAGAGCCAGCTACAGTGCTACAAGCCTTTAAGGAATTCTCCAAGAATGCTATTATTGTAGGCCACAATGTAAATTATGACGTAACCATCTTTACTAATGAATTGGCACGCCATAATTTAGGTAATCCAGAGTTCAAGGCTATTTATGATACACTCGACATCTATCGCAGATTCTATCCTAATTTGCCGAATCATAAATTGGGCTTCCTTGCGTCAGAGTTTCCTATCAATCATGAGCCTACGCACAATGCGATGGACGATATCTTAGCCACTGCACAGCTTTTAATCTATGCAGTAAAAGAAAATATCGTGCCTACAACGACTGGTCGCATGGTGGCAATCAATAAGTATAAAGCGGCTTTCACTAACATTGCGTCCCAAATGGCGACGTTACGTAGAAAGGCCTATACGGAGCTGCCAACGAAGTTATTGGCGTACATTATGAACCAAATGGGGGTTCTAGAATACTATAAATCTCATGGAGAAGCGGCAAAGGTAGAGCATATACGCGATTTGTATCGCATTATGGAAAAACTAGATGCTGCCTATGAAGGACCAGCTGGTTTAGCGAGATTAAATCAAATCTTGCAGATGGCGGCCCTTACCGCAGGTGAGCCAGCTCAACAGGTGCGCAATGAGGATCGAATTCCAATCATTACTATTCATCAAGCAAAGGGGAGCGAGTTTGACCATGTATTCCTAGCAGGCCTCAACGAAGGTACATTCCCAAGCCCATTTGCCATTGCAGAAGGCCGTGAAGACGAAGAAAAACGCTTGTTCTACGTGGCTATTACGCGTCCTAAGCAAGAGCTGACCATTACCTTTGAACAAACGAATATACGTGGCCGAGCTGTTCAACCAAGCTCGCTACTAAACTATATGCCACGAGACAATGAGCTCGTAGAAAGGAGATACTAATGGCGAGAAAAACACATCGTCCCGACGATATTTTGTGGACTGTAACTGCTGCGGATTTAGAGGCTGTACATACTAACAAGCTTGCTGTAGTACAGCCGTCTAAGAAACAAGAAGCGGTCAAAATGAGTGATACTGTGTCTATCTCGCTAGGCGAAGTCCTTGATACGAGATATCCACGGAAGTCTCTTGTAAAGCTATTTGAGGAAAAGCTAATCCATATCAACGGACATAAGGCGACGCCAAAGGATGTTATCTCCGAAGGTGACGAGATTTGGATTGCCATGGCGAAGGAAAAAATAGATTACGAACCCATAGAAATGGATCTACCTATCTTATATGAAGATGACGATCTCCTCATTGTGGATAAGTCGGTTGGTGTGACGGTAAACTCTAAAGACCAAGTATCCCTTGCCAATGGTGTGGCCTATTACTTTAAAGAACATGGCATTAAGCGGAAGGTACGCTTCTTGAATCGCTTAGATAGAGATACGACGGGCTGTATTGTGATTGCTAAAAGTGGCTTAGCCCAAAGTCTTTATCAACAGCAAATGGATGACAATACCTTTGAAAAGTGGTATATGGCTATTGTAGAAGGCATCGTAGAAGCTGACAAGGATTCCTTGGTATTACCTATGGAACGCAGTGCTGATGGGATTCATTACGAAGTAAATCCTAAGGGGAAAGAGACTCGTACCGATTATTCCGTCCTATGTAGACATCAATCACAGACTGTGGATAACTCTGTGAATAAGTCCCAAAATTCTGTGGATATAGCATCAAAAAATGTGGATATAGAACTATCAGATGTGGATAAAAGTAGTCGAAATGTGGATAAATCTGTGTATAACTCCCAAGAATGTGGATATACAGAGGTTTTAGTCCGTTTGTACACAGGAAAAACACATCAAATTCGTGTGGCTTTTAGCCATATAGGTCACCCTCTTGTGGGGGACACCTTATATGGTGCACAACGAACAGGGCAGCCATTCCAATTGCGTGCCCAAAAGGTTGTATTTACACACATGCGCACAGGCGAGCGTATTACGGTTACCTCATAAAATTGTGAAGTCACAATACATCAAACATTCTAATTGAGAAATGAGAATTATTGATAACTTAGTAATATCAATGATTTTATAAAAATTTTTCAAAAAATATAATGACAAATGATAATCGATAAGCTATAATAGGAATATAAATAAATCGATAGGCTTCGATTTATAGCTTAGTGAAATGAATGTAAGAGGTGTAGTATAATATGATTTTGCAAGAAAATGGTGCAGCACGTAATCGGGGGATTACGCTTGCTAGTATAAAAGGTATTATAGGTAACGTTGTTCTTGTTATCTTTAAAATGATTGTAGGCCTTGCGTCTAACTCCATCGCTATCATCCTTGATGCGGTAAACAACTTAACAGACGTTTTGTCCTCTGTATTGACCATCGTTGGTACAAAATTAGCCGCTAAGGGTGCCGATAAGGAGCATCCATTTGGTCACGGTCGTATCGAATATATGACTACCATGGCCATTGCTTTTATCATTCTAGGTGCAGGCATTGGATCCCTCAAGGAATCTATTGATAAAATTCTTCACCCTGAGGTATCTACCTTTGATGTTCCAAGCTTGGTCATTATCGCTGTTGCTATTGTGGTGAAAGTTGTAATGGGCCGTTATATTAAGGCGCAAGGTGAGAAATACAAATCTGATGCTCTTGTAGCATCTGGTATCGATGCGCTCTTTGATGCGGTAATCACCTTTGCTACCTTGATATCTGCGGGCTTAGTATTCTTCTTTAACTTTGATATCCAAGGTTATGTGGGCGCAGCGATTTCAGTTTTAATTTTGAAAGCTGCTTATGACATTTTAAAAGAAATGTATAATCACTTGCTTGGTGTTCGTGCAGATGATAACTTAGTTCGTGAAATTAAAGAAACTATCGCTCAACATCCAAATGTGGGCGGTGTATATGACTTAGTATTAAATAGCTACGGTCCTGGTGAAACAATTGGCTCCGTTCATATTACTGTACCGGATACGATGACTATGGCAGATATTCATCCTTTGACAAAAGGTATCGCTGTTCATCTCTATAAAAAATTTGGTATTGCTATGACCGTTGGCGTATATGCTGAAAACCAACCTAGTGTAGAAGTGCTTGAAATAAGACAAGCACTCGACCAAGTTGTGAGTCTATATACACATGTAGTACAAATACATGCCTTTTATGTACACGAAGAAAAGAAAGTTATCTACTACGATATTATCTTTGACTTTGACGAAGAAGATCCACATGGTACATTAGAAAAAATTAAAGCAGAAATGCAAAAACGCTGCCCTGAATATACACAATTTGCTATTGTAGATACTGACTTTAGTAACTAATAGTATAAAAATAAAGGCTTCAATCAATCATCGACAGAATAAGCTTTGTCGAGCATTGGTTGAAGCCTTTTCTTTTATTAGGTTAGAGATTTAGTTATACTATACATAAGAGAGAGGTGATTTTATGTTGGGATGGAATCAAATAATTAAGAATAATGGTCCTGAAAAATAAGATAGGCTTGATAATAAATAGCCTAATGCGTATAATGTATTGTATAAAATATAATTTGTTTAGGGAATCCTGCCTGAGGAGAGATATAATGAAGAAATTTGCTCTTACAACGTTAGCTGTAATGGCGGCCGTTGGTGTGTTGGCGGTTCAGCCTGCAGATGCGAAGAAGGTACAACAAGATCCTAATATGGCACTTATTGATATGCCTATGAATGATGAAATTCAGCAAGTCAATGGTGTATCTAAATCTGCAAATAAAGAAACACAACGTTTATCTAACAAGTTAGCAGATGCTACAAGAGTGATGGTTAAGAAAAATTGGAAAACCATCTATATTAAAGCGGTACCTACAGGAGATAAATCAGCTGTACGATTCTATTACACAGATAAAAATGGTCAAGTATATAATGGTCAAGTCATTAGAAATACAGGTCTATCCAAAGGTAAATATATGACTGGCTCATTGCGACAAGTTGAAGCGCTACAAGAATTAGTAAAGCATTTACAACAAAATGGTCAAGAGGTACCATCCTCCATTGATCTTATCATTACCCAAGGCGGATATCGTACGAAGACGATCTTTAATTATGGCGAAGATACGAGTAATCTACCTGCTTATCAACAACAGTATGAACAACAAAACTTCCCTACTATGAAGTAAGAAAAGAGCCCGTGCCATAGCACGGGCTTTTTGTGTTAGATTATGTAATCGTCAGAATCTTCTTTTTTAGGTTTTTTGTAAATTTCTTTTACACCAGCCATCTCGATAAGTTCCTCACTGAGAGCGTCTTCATCATCTGTATTAAGCATGGAGTAGAAGGCCCAGAGAATAACGAACCAAATTGGTGTAAACAAGAGGGCAATTCGAGTATCTTCGTTTAAGGCGAGAATACCTAGAATGAAAACAAAGAACGCAAGGATAATGTAATTCATCACTGGGTATAGAGGCATTTTGAATTTAGATTGTGCTGCTAATTCAGGATTTTTCTTGCGGTATTTAAGGTGACAAATAACCATCATCGCCCAAATAAAGATGAAGCAGAATGTAGAGATAGATGTAATCATAACGAATACTGCTTCTGGCATTACATAGTTGAGTACAACTGTAATCAATAGTACAGCAGCAGAGAAGATTGTTGCTTGATATGGTACGCTGCTGTGTGTTAAGCGACGCATAGAGCTTGGCGCATGACCGCGTTTTGCAAGGGCGTAAATCATACGGCCTGTACTAAAGATACCAGAGTTTGTAGCAGATGCAGCAGATGTAAGAACTACGAAGTTTACGATACCTGCAGCGGCTGCAATACCAACTGCTGTAAATACGGCCACAAATGGGCTAGCAGATGGGTTAACGGCTGTCCAAGGATAAATGCTCATGATGATGGCCAAAGAGCCCACATAGAACAAAATAATACGCAATGGAATGTTGTTAATCGCCATAGGGATAACCTTTTCAGGATCCTCTGTTTCCCCAGCTGTTAAACCTACGAGCTCGATACCTGTGAAAGCGAAAACAACCATTTGGAATGATAAGATAAAGCCCATCGTTCCGTTCGGGAACCAGCCCCCATAATTCCACATATTACTAAAGGCGGCAACGCCTGCATCTGTAGTAAAACCTGTGACAATCATGATGATACCGATGATAATGAGGGAGATGATAGCAATTACCTTAATCAAGGCAAACCAGAATTCCATTTCACCGAAGTACTTTACGGCTGTTAAGTTCATTAATAGCAATGCCACTAAGACGACAAGGGCGGGTATCCATTGAGGCAGCCACGGTATCCAGAACTGCATATAGAGGCCTACGGCTGTTAAATCGGCCATGGCTAGTGAAAGCCAACAGAACCAGTATGTCCATCCTGTGATAAAGGCTGCTCGATCACCTAAATAATCTTCTACGAAATCGATAAAAGAGTGGTGGTTCAAGTTAGACAATAATAATTCACCTAATGCTCTCATGATGAAGAAACAGATAATACCTGTAATAAGGTAGGCGAAAATAATGGATGGACCTGCCAAGTGAATGGCACGGCCGGAGCCTAAGAACAAGCCTGTACCGATGGCACCGCCGATGGCGAGCAACTGTACGTGCCGGTTCTTAAGGCCCCGTTTTAACTGATGCGTATCAGACATAGTAAAGACCTCTTTTCTACAAACCATCTACAAATATAAAAAGCCATGGATTACCATAGCTTTTATAATCTATAGAATCTATAAAACTATTTTCTTATAATACAGTATCTATTGTAAAAAGTCAAATGTATTTATACAGTAGACATATAGAAAGAAAAGTATTATTAATATACGAATAAAAGAGAAATTATTCATAATTTTTAAAAGGATACTATGCCTTAAAAGGTTTAAAAAATTTGCTATAATAATACATAGATTATCTTTTACTAAAATCGTGGAGGCTATTATTATGAGACGACAAGATCGCATAGTTACAGATATAGATGAAATTAAGGGCATTTTAAATAGTACTCGTATTATTCACCTAGGCATGATGGATGGTGATTACCCTTATGTAGTACCCCTACATTTTGGATATGAATTTATAGATGAGGTACTTTATATCTATGTACATGGCCATTATGAGGGGAAAAAGTTTAGTTTGATTCAAGCGAATCCACATGTATTTATTGAAATTGATGGTAGTGATGAAGCCCTCGTTTCAGGTGGAGATATACCATGTAAATATAGCTCGGTATACTCTAGTGTGATGGGGCGAGGAGAGGCTACCTATTTAGAGGCTATTGATGAAAAGACTCATGGTTTACAAGTATTGATGAAACATCAGACAACTCGGGAGTTTACTTTTACGGAAGCCATGGTAAACTCTGTAGGTGTAGTTCAAATTAAAGTGGTAGATTATACTGCAAAAAGAAGAAGACAATTTGAGCAAGATGTTATTATGCCTCCATTAACTAAATAACGATACAACATCCTATTGAACTCTATTATCATATAGTGTTCAGTAGGATTTTTTTATGTAAAATAAATACAATATAGCTCTCTAATTAAGAGAACTTACTTTCAGGATAGGTTTTATAAAAGTTTTATGATGTAGCATGGGCAACAGAATAGAAATGGTATTTCTGATATAAATAAGAAAATATATCATTATATGTGTGGAGCATATTATAAATTGTTATAAGTGGAGAGAATATGAAAAAATTAATATGTAAATCTATTTTAGCTGCTATAGCTGTTGGTTTAGTATCTATAAGCTATGTATCCGCAGATACTGTTGATCAGTCTGTATCTAATAATAATTCTGAGACCGTATCTAAGTCTAAAAATATTACGCCAAACATGAATAATGCTTCTGCAATTATACAAATACCAAGAATGCAATTAGTAGGCTGGCCTATGATGACTCAAGACAGTGCTCGTAACTTTAAGGGGGTAGCAGAGGCTATTCAGAAATTGCCTTATGAGGCTGAAGTACCTAGTTATATACCTTTTGGATATCAGCTTTATACAGCGCGTCACGATCAAAATGATGTCTTAGAGGTTGTATATTACAAAAGAGGCGGGCCTATCTACCAGGATGGGAATAAATTTATTACTAATGTTATGGCTTATCGAATGGGATATTCCTTGGATACCGTAAGAGATACAGCGTATATTCCTGCAGAGTACAAGGACTATGAATGGTCTGAACAAGGTGAATCTGGCAAGGTGTATTATACAGGTAAGCCAGGCGTACAACTAATCCGTAGCATTACGTGGACGGAAGGCGGCATGGCGTACTCCTTATTCTTCTTAGAACCTGTGAAAGCAGTTGATGCTGAATTCTATAAGGAACATGTGGTGCCTGTAAAAAATATAGATAGCTCACATTATGAATTATTAGGAAACTATCCGGTTACGAAGATTTCAAACAAAACAAGAGCTGAATATGATAGAGAACGAATGATTCCTTAGCAGATAAGCTGGATATTATACAAACCGTATCTAGAACAATATATTATGTAATAGCGGTGAAATTTCTAACTGCTTAACGAGGAAATAATATGAGAAAAATAATGTATAAGTCCGTTTTAGCTGTTATTGCTGCTGGGTTACTATCTGTAGGAATGGCAACAGCAGAAACTGTAGATACTCCTGATACTACAAATCAGTCTGTATTTACTAATACACTTAAGCTAGGACATAATTTTAAAAATGTAGAGCCTAGAACTGACAGTTTACAGTGGCACTTTCATGAGTGGCCTATAGAGAATACACAAAAGGCGCATACTTTTAACGGACATCTAAGAGAGGCAGCACAGAAGCTTCCATATGAGGTTAAGGCCCCTAGCTATATCCCTTATGGTTATGAAATCTATACAGTGCGGCAAGACAAAAATGATGTATTAGAGGTTGTATATTTTATAAAAAATTCCCAAACATATCGAGCTGGTAAGAAAAATCTCGCTAGTATTTTTGTTTATAGAATGGGCTATTCCGTGAACGATGTAAAAGATGTGCCGTATGTTCCTGCTGAGTATAAGGACTTTGAATGGTCTGAACAAGGTGAATCCGGTGAAGTCTTTTATACCGGTGATCCAGCAGCACAACTGATCCGCAGCATTACGTGGACAAAGGACGGTATGGCATACTCCTTATTGTTCTTAGAACCTGTGAAAGCTGTGGATGCTGAATTCTATAAGGAACATGTGGAGCCTGTAAAAATATAGATAGATTACGTAGTGATTGACTTGAAATAAAGCGGAAACGTGTGTAACCGCTCAAAGAGGAGAGAATATGAAGAAAATAATAAGAGCTGCCATTTTATGTGCCACGATGGCTACAGCAGTCAGTATGTTTGGGGGACAGCCAGTGAGTGCTACATACCCGTTAATCGATAAAAATGGTAACACTGTTCCTGTTGAACGAGATGTAGATAATCAGAAAACTATCGATGATAATCAAAAACTTATGGATCGTTATCGCTGGTATGATCAAGTTGATGATTATGATATAGTTGAAACTAATATTGAGAGTGCCGTGCAGGAGTTTGGTTATCCATTACAAGTGCCATCTTATATGCCTAAAGACTATGCAGTACGGGATGTAAAGGCCAAAGACCATGATGTATTAGAAATCGTATATACAGAAACGGGCCGTGATGGAGAATATGGTCCGAAATTAACCTTCTCTAATACAGATATTGTATATCGTATGGGGTGGGCTATCGATACAGTGGTAACACCTATATTAGAAAAGACAAATTATAAAGCTAAGGATGCAGTTAGCTTTATTACCCCTAATGGGATTTCTGTATATACGTTAGGCTCTAGAAAAGACGCTATTCAAATTGCTTACTGGGAAAAAGATAATAAAGTTCATATGCTCTACTTTGCTTCATCAAGAAACCCAAACTTTGTAAGCAAAATTGTAGACTCTGTAGGTCCTTTGAGCAACGTAGCCGCTGATGATACTCGATTACGTGGTGATCGAAATGATAAACAAAATATTGAAGAACCTATTAAACAAAATGTTGAAGAACAGGGTAAACAAAATGTTAAAGTAGATTGGCCTCCTTATGAATCGATTCCTTTACCAGTGCGTACACATACGAATTCTGTGTGGCCTATACTTACGAGCAAATCCATCGGTTTACCTAGCGGTGTAATTAATGCATCTCATAAGGTGTCTTATGACGTGTCTGTACCAAGTTATTTACCGTTTGGCTATACATACTATGCTACACATTTTTATGATAATGATGTATTAGAAACTGTATATTGGAAGCAAGGTGAAGAGTACCAAGAACGCAGTGGCCGTTGGGTAACTCATACTATGGTCTTCCGCATGAGTTACTCTATGGATACGGTTTGGCCTGAAGAATATATTCCATTGGAGTATCATGACGTACAGTGGACTGACTCTACTCCAATAGGCGACGTTCACTATACAGGTGATGTAGATAAGGGCTTAGTGCGCAGTGTTACGTGGTACAAGGATAATATGGCGTATTTCTTGTTCTTCCAAGTGCCTGTGAAAGCATCTGAAGCAGACTTTTATAGAGATCATGTAGTGCCGTTAAAAGATATCGATCCAAATCGTACAGATTTAATCGGTGTAAAATAATTCGTTAGTACCTGGTATTAGTTTTTCCTAAGAAAAGAGTACATAAAAAAAGGACCTATCTCGGGTTATAGGACAAAAAGTGTGTGTGACTAATCCCAATAAGTTGGAAAATCTGTAGACATATGTAGCTCATTCCAAACAGGAGCATCACCCCATTGAGGGATTGAACGATCTATTTGGCAATAATTCAGATAACCGTTTTGTAGATAGCAGCAATCGATTCATCTGTAGGCATACAATTTAATATATCTGAAATAGAAAGCGGTCTTGGTGAGTGCATATAGCACCACCAATAGACCGCTTTTAGTCTTCTTTCAAGTGAAAGACCCCTATGAGCCCGTAACATGCTTCTTAGTTGAGCATTTACTCCACCTTCAATACGATTATTTGTTGTAGGTACTGTAATATCAATGCATTCCAAAAATGTAAATAAAGTTTGTTGCCTAATCAGGCGCCATAATGATGATTCAGCTTTAAGCAAACGCTCATGTGTAGAGCGTTTGTTTCCAAATTCATCAATCGTCATTTCTCGTAAAAAATCAGAATATGTCATGCGCCACGCTGAAAGCTCATTAATCCATATAAAGGCTTGATCCATTGTTTTCACATTAAATAAAGCTTTGGCAAGACTATAAAGGTCCTTCCCAGCTAACGTTTTAGGTCTACTTGTCGTATATCGTCTAACCTGACAAAAAATATGAAATAGGCATCTTTGGTGGCTACTATGAGGCCAAACTTTTCGTAATGCTTTAGGTAAACCATTAGCACCATCAGACACAACGACTTTAGGTTCAACAATCCGTTCCATTAAGCACTGCCAAGCTCTAGCATGCTCATAACGGCAGACATACCATCCTAGAACATGAGTATCATTGCAACAAATCAACACACATAAATTCCTAGATAAGTAAATTCCATCAAGATATACCACATCATGTACTTCTTCCACTTTTGGTGGCAATGGCCATATGGACCAAAATTTAACGGTTTTACGCCTAAATGTACGACCTTTACCAGGCATATCAGCTTGAATATCGGTACTAAATAACCAATTCAAGAATAGGTTTAACTCTTTACTTAAATTATTAATTTTAACGGTAAATGCCACCTTACAATGTTTGCAAAACCAACGCTGAGAACCAGATTTTAAAACACCATGTTTAATACATTTTTCATTACAATCAGGACATTTTATTTGTCGCATAAACTCTTCCTCCATATTTGTTTATATATAGGAAGATATAACATCATTTTAGTCAGTAATTACAAGGGTTAATTGATGTTTTCACCCACACTTTTTGTCCACCCTCAAACTTCTCCAGAAAAAGATTAAACCCTTATAACACTAGTAAATATCTAGTGTTATAAGGGTTTTTACACACACTTTTTGTCCTATAAGCCCTATCTCCTAGATATTTTTTTATATCTTTGGAGATAGGTTCTTTTAGTATATGTAATTTACATATACTTAGTTCTTAGTACAGTATTGAATTTATAGCCATTTAATATAACTTAGCGTTCACTAATAGCATAATTATGGGCCATACGTTAATTAGAAGAATACGTAGCGGATGATAACGAGTACCGCCAATACGTACATAATCCAGTTAACCTCTTTTGCACGACCAGAAATGATCTTGAGTATAGGGTATGCAACGAGACCTGCAGAGATACCGTTAGCGATGCTATATGTGAAAGGCATCAAAACGATAACTAGGTATGCTGGGAAGCCTTCTGTCCAATCATCGAAGTCGATATTTCTGATAGCGCCTAACATGAGGGCGCCAACGATGATGAGAACAGGAGATGTTGCTGCATTTGGTACCAAGGATACGATTGGAGCCAAGAACAAGCAGATCAAGAATAATACGCCTGTTGTGACAGCTGTTAAGCCTGTACGGCCACCAGCGCCTACACCTGCCGCACTTTCAACAAAGGCAGTAATCGTAGACGTACCGAGCAATGCACCAGCACTAACACCGATAGCATCGACAGTCATGGCTTTACCAAGACCTGGGAATTTTCCAGATTTAGGATCCGCAATTTTCGCCTCTGTTGCAGTACCAATCAAGGTACCCATGGAGTCGAACAACTCTACGAAGGTGAAGGAGAAGATAATCGTGATTAAGCCCATGTGGAGAGCACTAGGAATATCTAATTGAAGGAATGCTGCTTTAGAGAAATCAGGCACTGCTAATACAGTGAAGTTCTCAGGCATTGTGGAAAGGCCAGTAGCGTAGGAAAGAATTGTTGTTGCTGCCACACCAATCAAGAGAGAGCCTTGAATTTTACGAGCCATCAATAGAGCTGTAAAGATGAGGGAGAATAGAGCCAACAATGTTTCGCCACTGTGCAAATTACCAAGTGTTAAAAGCGCTTCGGACGCAGGCGGCACTAAATTACCGTGCGTTTGCACAACTTGACCTAAGGAGTTTGGAGACAAACTAATAGAGATAGCCATCAAGCCGGATAATTTTAAGCCGATGATAGCGATGAAGAGGCCGATACCAACGGTAATGGCAACTTTCATAGAGGCGGGGATGCCTTCAACGATCATTTGTCGTATCGACGTAAGCGTTAATACGAGGAATACAAGACCGGAGATAAATACCGCACCCAATGCCGTTTGCCAGGATACGCCCATACCGAGAACTACGGTAAAGGAGTAAAAGGCTAAGAGGCCAACCCCTGGAGCGAGGGCAATAGGATAGTTTACGAATAAACCCATAGCAATCGTTACAAGGCCACCACCTAAGGCTGTAGCGATGAGGACTGCATCTTTATCCATCCCTGCAAGACTAAGAATGTTAGGCGCCAAGAATAGGATATACGCCATCGTGATAAACGTAGTAATACCAGCTAAAATTTCGGTTTTAACAGTTGTACCGCGTTCACTGAGTTGAAATAGTTTATCTAACATTAGATAACATCCTCCCAATATAAAATTAAAAAATACCCAAATAAAATATTTCGATATATGTATAGTGTACCATATTTCCCACCATTTTTTGTATGAATTTGTGATATACTATAAATATATTATGAATGACTTAGAGGTTAACTTATGAAAATATCTACTAAAGGGCGTTATGCCTTACGGATATTGGCGGATATTGCAGAACACGGAGTAGAAAAAAACGTTCCAATCCGTGAAATTGCAGAACGCCAAGGATTTTCCGATAAATACTTAGAGGGGATTGTATCTCGTCTATCCTCCGCTGGCCTCGTTAAAAGTGGTCGTGGCAAATACGGTGGATATCGCTTGGTAAAATCTCCATCTGAATACAATGTATATGAAATTTTATATGCTGCAGAGGACTCTATTGCTCTCGTATCTTGTTTAGAAGATGATGTAGAGCCATGTCCTATGTTTAATGATTGCTTGACGGCACCGTTGTGGCAACATTTACAAGCAGAATTCCGCCATGTTATGGAACGTGTTTCCTTACAGGATGTAATGGATCACAAGTTCCCAGAGGCATAGTTGGTGATTCCCTAGGATTAGTTTAGGGAATGTAATTTTTACGTGCACACGGGCTTGCATGGCTATTGTCTAGGTAATTTTATTGAAAGAGTCGCGTTTCATATGCGGCTCTTCTTTCTATATGGAGGGGAGGTCAATATGAGTACAACTGAATACGATATTCGTGGGGGTATGCGCAATGTATGGATTATTACAGCTAGTATGACCGTCCTTGCCATATGCTACACCATGATTATTCCGTTCTTACCTATCTATCTATTGGAATTAGGTGTACCAAAGGATGATGTAGCTCTCTGGTCTGGCCTCGTCTTTGGTATTACCTTCCTTATCGCCGGCATTATGGCTCCTATATGGGGAAAGATTGCTGATAATAAAGGGAAAAAACGGATGGCCTTGCGTGCAGGCTTTGCCATCGCTATCTGTTATGTATTAATTGGCTTAGTTACAGACCAATATCAATTACTCATGGGACGGGCCTTAGTTGGTTTTGCTAATGGATTTTATCCGGCGGCAATGACCATGGTGTCCCTTAGTGTGGATGAGAAACAAGTTGGTAGAGCACTAGGCATATTCCAAACCGGTCTTATCTTAGGCAATGTCATCGGTCCATTTTTAGGTGGTGCCGTTGAAAGTGTTGTAGGCATGCGGCCTGTATTTTATGTATCAGGTATTGCGGTATTTATTGCGACTTTGGCAGTATTATTTTTTGTGAAAGAACCCAAATTACATGCTAAGGATGCTGATGAAAAAGAGCAAGCTGCTCACCCTATAAAATCTACATCCTTGCGTGAGGACTTTAAAGCAGTCCAACAACAGCCTGTATTAGTACGGTTATTGTGGATTTTCTTCTTCATGCAATGTGCTATTATGATGCTGCAGCCTATTTTGGCGCTCTATGTAGGAGATATGCAAGGCACTATGGAAGGGGCGGCTATTATTTCGGGTACAATCCTTAGTATTGGTGGTCTAGCAGGTTCCTTGACGACAAATCTATGGGTTCGTCTTGGTGAACGTCGTGGTTATTTTAAGACCATTTCCTATTGTATGATCGGTAGTGGTATCGTTTTATTACTTCAAAGCTTACCAGTAGGTATCTGGTGGTTTGGTGTATTACAAATACTCATTGGGTCTTGTATAGTAGGTATTAACCCATCCTTGAGTGCTGCTGTAACACTCAATACTGACCCAAACTTTAGGGGACGCATGTTTGGTATGACTACGACTGCTCAACAATTTGGTTCCATGGTAGGCCCTGTATTTGCAAGTATAGTATCCACCTACATTGGCATATCCTATGTATTTAGTATTACCGGCTTGCTATTACTTTATATGAGCTTCCAAGCTCGCAAATTATCTGTACAACATGATTAATATATTTTGACGGTAATTTTAAAAAGATACCTTGTTCGATTGCTTTAGCGATTGAATAAGGTATCTTTTTATCTTAGTGGTTGGTTATAAAATCTGAATAATCTGACCAATTTTAATAAGATTGAGAAGATGGGATATAACAAAAAATGATGTTAATGGTTCATCTAAAAATACTATTTTAGTGCATAATGACAGGCTTTCATACATTTTTTGTGAATAGCAATCCAATATAGGCGGATTGATTGCTTTTACCAAAATATTGGTATATAGTTAGTTTAAGGTAAGTCATTTGTCTCACCCTGTGGGACGGAAAGGAGTTATTATGGTCCGTATCGGTCATGCTGTACTCGGCGAAAAGGGTACAAAGATATGTGTGCCTATCGTAGGCACAACAATGAAAGAAATTTTAGATGCCACTGCGGTTGCATGTAATACACCGTGTCATGTAGTGGAGCTGCGCATTGACTATTACGAGCGGGCCCACTCCATTGACGCTATTATTGAATTGTTAATGCTCATCAAACCTCAGTTAAAAGGACGTGCTTTGTTATTTACTTGGCGCACAAAAGGTGAGGGTGGTGAGAAATCTATTTCTACACATGATTACTTTACAATGCTAGAGCGCCTTATTCCGACTGGATTAGTGGATGCTATTGATATCGAACTATTCTTTGATCAAGATAGAATGCTTAAAACGATAGAATTCGCCAAGGTGCATGGTGTAACCATAGTTATGAGTAATCATGATTTCCATGGTACACCAAGTCATGAGGTTATTGTAAATCGTCTCATTCAAATGAAAGACTTCTTGGCTGATGTGCCAAAGATGGCTGTTATGCCTCATACAACAGGGGACGTATTAACCCTCCTTGAAGCAACAGCTGAAGTTAAAGCCTTGTATCCATCTGACCCAATCATTACGATGGCTATGGGGCCATTGGGGGCTGTTACACGTACAGCAGGAGCATTGTTTGGTAATGCTATGACCTTTGCCTCTGCTGGCAAAGCATCAGCACCAGGTCAAATCGATGTGCATGAACTAAAGCGCATCCTCGATACCATCGACGTAGATGGCGTTTTCGATAAACAACAACATAAACGCATAAAAGTACATTAAAAAAGTCGGCGAGAGCCGACTTTTTATATACTCATACCTTGCGTTAGTACTTTCTTAATTATTACAGTTTTATTTTTTATAGAGTATAAGATAATATAATGTTTAGTCACCATTTTTCGAAAATAATAAATTCCATTATTAGTCTTATATATAGGATATCGTTCAGGGAAAATATCAAGTGAAAAGACTGTAAAACTTTATAGCTCATAAAAGAAGACCTTCTTTCTTTAGTTGCTCAAAAAGATCTTCAGCTGAAATTAAGTTACCTTGTTCCATATCTATATATGACAACTCTAGTAGTTGATTGATTTCTTCGTCAGTAAGAAAGTCTGCATTCATAGAGTCACAAGCGATTGGCTTGTTTACTGAATTTGGAATTGCTTTTAAAAATTGTATTTGTTTTGAGATTAGCGTAATCAATAATGATATGGTTAATCCCATTTCTTTTAGGATTGCCGTAGTAAGTGTCTTTACTTTAGGATTAATGCGGATGTTAAGAACACCTGTTTTATCGATTGTGTCGAAGGCTATGTCTATCTCATTTGAAGGACTGGCTCCATATGTACTTGTAGTATCCAAGGCTTTTAATGTAGTTTGTGGTTGTTCATAGGTGCCGTTGTTGACCGTGCTTGGTGTAGATGGTTCATCTATAGGTGCCGTTGGTAAAGCAATGGTAAATGGAATGCGACGTTCTTTTATGATTTGACGGAAGAGGGCATCTAGCATAGATGTATAGGATAAACCTTGTGCTTTCAATATGCTAGATACCTCTTGTTTTAAATCTTCGTTGATGCGGACTTGTAGGTTTACGGTTTTCATAATATCTCTCCCAGTATTCTTTTGGCTTGTGATTGTAATTCGTTGGTTATATTATTGATTTTATATTAAAAGTTTGTTAAGTTAATTAATTCTATTTGTAATTACATTGTAATTGCAAATATAGTTTTCTACAAATACATATAATACATAGAGTATATAAAAAAGCAGTAGTCATTTTAGGGATAACTACTGCTTTTAGTATTATATCTATGAAGGTAAGATATGAGTTTTAGTTTTATCTAGAAATACAGATGTAAATGCTCTTACAATAAGTTTGCTTCAAAGTCTTTTAGGATAGCTGCTACTGTTTCTGATGCATTGCGATTATGTTCTACGATGCATTGGGCAAAGCTTTCATACATTGGTGTGCGAGTTGCTTCGAGTTCGCGTAAGCGTTCGATGCCGCCACTAGAAAGTACACGACCGGAGGTAGATAGGTTTTCTACTGGTTGTGTTAATTGGTAAATGCGACCATTTTGGCGTAGGTGTGCGTAGTTTTTAGGCACTGTTACACAGCCGCCGCCAGTGGAGATAACGAGGCCTGTTTGAGTACCGAGTTTCGCAATCATTTCCGCCTCTTTTTCACGGAAGGCAGGTTCTCCTTGTTCCGTAATATAGGTAGAGATATCACCGATTTCTTTTTCTAGTTCTTGATCTACATCTACACAAGTGCGGCCCATTTCTTCCCCAAGGGCTTTACCAACAGTTGTTTTACCTACACCAGGCATGCCGATGAGAATGATATTTTCCTTTTCACGACGCATATCGCGTAGGATTTGTTCGATTTCCTTTGTGCCAAAGCTTTCACCTTGGAAATGGTTAGCGGCCTCAACGCCTTGGGCTACAAGGAATGGCAAGCCATCACAATGAGGAATTTCCATCATTTCTGCTTGTAACAGTAAAATCGTACGGCGTGGATTATAGATGAGGTCTATAACGCCTTCCAATTTAGAAAACTGCGTAATATCGATGAGATTGGCTGGATTATGAGGATACATGCCGATAGGGGTGCAGTTAATAATAATCTGCGCTGTTTCATAATAGTTTGGCGCATCACCATAGAATGGAGCTGTTTTGCGAGATAAATGAACGATGTTTTTAGCGCCTAAATCTTCGAGAGCTACGTGAACGGTAGCAGAGGAAGCGCCATCGCCAAGAATGATACATTCCTTGCCAGATACATCGATGCCTGCATGTTGTAGGGTAAACACGAAACCATCATAGTCTGTATTATAGCCGTGCCATTTACCATCCTTGCGAACCATTGTATTTACACAACCGATGCGTTCTGCACGAGGATCCACAACATCACAAGCTTCAAGGGCATTTACCTTGTAAGGAATGGTAATGTTAATGCCTTGTAGTTCTGGATCAGCGAAGAACTCTTGTAGTTGGCTTGGTTCGCGTTCAAATAATTCATAATTTGTATTCCCTAACGCACTGTGAATGCGAGGGGAGAAGCTATGGCCCAACGTACGGCCAAGTAAACCAAATTTCATAGGACCTCCTAGGTCAATATACATAGAATGGCTAATAGGCTGGTACCTATTAGCCATTCGAATTTTATAACTATATTCATTGTACTATATATGACCTTATCGGCACTAGTACGGATAAATATATTAGTTTTCTGGATAATTACCGAGCAAGCGGAACTTATCTTGAGATGTATGAAGCTCTGCTAGTACAGACAATACCTTTGGATCTGCTAGGGATGCTTCTAAGTCGAGGTAGAACAAGAACTCAAAGTTATGGCCTACGATAGGGCGAGACTCAAGTTTTGTAAGGTTGACACCGATGTTAGCAAACTTGGTAAGTAATGTACCAAGACCACCTGGAGCGTGGCTTGCTGTGGTTACCACAGAGATTTTATTAGCCCCTGGGTATACATGGAAGTCCTTGCTGATGCAGATAAAGCGGGTATAGTTGTTATCGCTGTTTTGGATGTTGCGCATCAACGGAGACAAGTTGTACAAGTCTGCACATTGAGGTGCGGCGATAGCGGCTACACCTGGATCGTCACTAGCCGCTACGAGCTGTGCTGCACGAGCCGTGTTATCGAAGGAGCGCAATTCTACGCCTTCTAATTTCTCTAGGAAGTGGCTGCATTGCCCCAACGCTTGAGGATGGGAGATGATAGTGTGAATATCTTCTAGTTTTGTGCCTTTTTTCACGAGTAAATCGTGGGAAATCCAAAGACGTGTACCACGTACGATATAGCATTTACGATCTTCTAGAAGGTCATATACTTCTTTTACAGAACCATTGGAGCTGTTTTCGATAGGTAATACGCCGAATTGACATTCACCAGACTCAACGGCGTCGAATACGGCGCGGAAGCCTGTTACATAGTGAATTTGGCTGAGTGGTAATAATTTATCGCACGCCACTTGCGCATTGCTACCGAAGACGCCAGCACAAGCTACGCTGCCACGTTGTGGAGGTAATGTAGGGGACTGCTCAATAGCCTTTTTCATTTTAACAGTGAACTCATTATCTTGGAATAATTGTTCAGACTGGTACGTACGGCTCAAGCTGAATAAGGCTTCGAAGAAACGACGCGCATATAAATCAAGGTCAGGACCTGCATCTCGCGTTACTTTGTCGAGGATATCTCGCTCCCGTTTGGCATCGTAAATAGCCTTGTTCATTTCTTTTTTTGCTGCCGCAACGTCCTTGGAGAGTTCCATGCGCTCTTTGAAGAGGGCGAGCATTTGGTCGTTTATATCGTTAATTTTAACGCGTACTTCATCTAAGTTCATGGTCAATATCTCCTAAGAAATCAAGAATAACAAGGGCCGTAACGGCTTCGATTACAGGTACTGCACGAAGCGCCACACATGGGTCGTGACGACCTTGAATTGTGAGCAATGTGTCCTCTTTTTGTGAAAGTGACACAGAATGTTGTTCTTTATAAATGGATGGAGTTGGCTTGATACCCACTTGCATAACAAGTGGTAAACCATTGGTAATACCACCTTGGACGCCACCGCTATTATTCGTCATCGTTGTAATCTTGTCGCCGTCTATGGTGAAAGCGTCATTCACTTCGGAACCAAGCTTAGCACACATGTCAAAGCCACCGCCAAAGGATACGCCTTTAATGGCAGGGACACCAAAGATAACGCGAGCTAAGCGGTTTTCGATGCCATCAAAGTTTGGATTGCCAAGGCCAATTGGTAGTCCTGTAGCAACGACTTCAACGATGCCACCTGTAGAGTCCCCATCTTTTTTGAGGTTCATTACAAGGTTTTCTACTTCACTACGTTTTTCTGAATCAATCATAGCGATTGGCTCTGTAGCAATACTAGCTAATGCTTTCATATCTGGATGAACCATATTGATAGGAGCATCTTGAATGGAGCCTACTTGTTTTAAATGCCCGTGAATTTCGATGCCTTTTTCGCGTAATAGTTGGATAGCAATGCCACCAGCTACGCACAGTGGAGCTGTTAGACGAGCGGAAAAGTGGCCGCCGCCGCGCATATCTACCTTGTCACCGTAGCGCATACGAGCTGTAAAGTCCGCATGAGATGGGCGAGGGATATCGCGTAAGTTATTATAATCGCTAGAGTGTTGAGATGTGTTGCGGATCATAAATGCCAATGGAGAACCACTGAGCATGCCGTCTACAATACCAGCTAAAAATTCAGGTGTATCGGCTTCCTTACGCTGTGTTGTTAATTGATTTTGACCTGGTGCACGGCGCTTTAAAAAGGCTTTTAACTCATCGATATCGATGGTATGTCCACAAGGTAGACCCTCAACAATACCGCCGATAGCGTATCCATGAGAGGCGCCAAAGGTAGATACCTGTATGGTTTTACCGAAATTAGATGCCATTATATTAACTCCTACTATATAGTACGTACTATTATTCTTATCTATTAAAGCACATCGGATATGGTTTGCAATTTATAACGGTTGTGCATTACCGCCAAGTAAATTCCAGTCCTCAAAGAAGTCTGGATAGGATTTTGTGATAGCTTCGCTATCTTTTAACGTAACAGGATTTTCACTGATGAGGGCCATCAATGTGCCTGCCATAACGAGGCGATGGTCATTTACACAATCACCTTGTCCACCTTTAAGTATACCACTACCGATGATATATAGGTCATCGCCTTCTTCGCGAACGGTACCGCCTAGATCTCTTACGAGATTGGCAACAGCTACAAGACGATCAGATTCTTTTAAACGTAGGCGAGCACCCTTAACAAAGGCGCTTTCACCAGAAATAGAGCAGGCAAGGGCTGCCATAACTGGCAACATATCAGGCATTTGCTCGAGGTCGGCGTGGATTGGTTTAGAGGCGCGACCTGTGACGGTCACATTCATACCTTCCCATGCTACATCACAACCTGCATCAATCATGACTTGCATGATGCGGCGGTCTGCTTGCACAGAATTCTTGTTCATGCCCGTAATGGTTATTGGTTTGCCTGTCATACCAGCGGCCACCATCCAGATTGCTGCATTAGACCAATCGCCTTCGATTTGGTAATTATCACGGCCGATGAAGGACGCACCAAATGGTACTGTGAAAGCCTCATTGATGTTTGTGTCTGGTAAAGTGTGTTCTACTTCGACACCAAAATCTCGCATTGTTTCAGTAGTTAGTGTTACATAATCGCTAGATTGAAGCGGTGTAGTAGAGGTAATAGTAGATAAGCCGATTTGAGGGGCTGCCAACAATAAACCAGAGAAGAATTGACTACTTACATCGCCTACCATGGAGAAATTACCCCCTTGAAGACGACCTGTCATAGTAAATGGCGGTTTATCCTGGGAGAATGTTATGCCATGCGCTTTCATTTCGCCTAGCATAGGTTCGAGAGGGCGATCTGGTAAACGACCTTTCGCATCTACGTCTACATCGTTACAGATGGATGCGGCTACAGGTAATAAGAGCCGTAATGTAGTGCCTGATTCGTGAGGTACTACATTGCCCTTTGCTGGGACAGGCCCTGGTGTAACAGTGACAATATTATTTTTATATATTACGTGAGCACCTAAGCCTCGCAAGGAGTCCATAGTAGCATCGATGTCTTTAGAGGTACGGCTCAATAGTACAGTAGATGGAGAGTTAGCAAGGGCTGCACAAATTAATGCGCGGTGTGCATGTGCTTTTGCTGGGATGGACGCAATCGTTCCTGTAGGAATGGCGTTCGTTACGGAATGCATATAAATCTCCTTTAAATATTAGGTAAACCTTATATTACAAATAACAATTATGCAGGTTGTAGGTACTAGAAACCTTAGATAACTTAATCGTAACAGATAAGTTATCTTAATCAAGATAGGTTGCTAACTCCTCGTGGGTGACAACCTTGAGTTTGCTATGACCATAACTAGTAGGGATAACGATTTTTATAGTAGCACCTTCACTTTTTTTATCATGTTTAGCAGCTGCTAGGATTTCTTCTTTTGGTATAGTCGTAGTGGTTGGTAAATCGTGTGCTTCGATAAGGACCTTTAATTTGTCTAACGCCTCTGCATCTAATTCTCCATGTTTGACAGCACCTTGCGCCATAAGGACCATGCCCATGGCAACGGCGTAGCCATGGTGGACTTCAAAGTGGCTCGCTTTTTCAATACCATGACCAAAGGTATGACCGAGGTTTAAGAGGGCACGCACACCAGATTCGCGTTCGTCTTGCTCTACGATATCCGCCTTTGCTTGAACACAACGAGCGATAACTGCGCTAACGCTATCACGATGCTTTATTAATGGCTTATGCTCGAGTTGGGTTAATAACCCTGGTACATCGAGGAAACCATATTTAATAATTTCTCCGCATCCATTTTTCCACTCCATGTCTGGCAAGGTGTTAAGTGTTGTAGGATCACAGAGGACAAGGATAGGTTGTTTGAAAGCACCCCACAAGTTTTTACCTGATTCTAGATTGACCGCAGTTTTACCGCCTACAGAGGAATCTACAGCGGCTAATAATGATGTAGGAACCTGTACATAGTCGATACCCCGTAAGTAGGTAGCTGCTGCAAAGCCTGCCATATCACCTACTACGCCGCCTCCAAGGGCAATGAGAAGGTCTTTACGTGTTAACGATTGGGCCGCCATGTATTCCACTAAATCGATGAGTTGATGAGCGTTTTTGGAGCTTTCACCAGCAGGAAATACATAATCACAAACAGTATAACCCGCATGTTCCATATTAGCTTTCACAGAGTCCAAATAGTGCGGTGCCACATTGCTATCGCTGACGATAATAACACGACAATTTGGTTTTAACGGTTTAATATAATCGGTGATACGTTGTAAAGCGCCTTCCTCGATGACAACGTCATACGGTGTGGATGCGTTAATGTGGATGCGAGTCATAACGGTTCCTTTCTTAAAAGAATAAGCTAGTATCTATTATAACGGATACTAGCTTATTTGTGTGGTATGTGAGATTATTTAGTGCATTCTACCAATGCTTGGCGCAATGCGATAACTTCTTTCATAAGGCTAGTGAATTGGTCTGGACGTAATGCTTGAGGGCCGTCGCATAATGCTTTGGATGGATCGTTGTGAACTTCAATCATAAGGCCGTCTGCACCGCCGCCTACAGATGCAAGAGAAAGTGGGCGAACCATGCGGCTCATGCCTGCTGCGTGGCTAGGGTCCATGATGATTGGCAAGTGGGATAATTCGTGCATCATAGGGATTGCTGTTACGTCTAATGTATTACGCGTTTTAGTTTCGAATGTACGGATACCACGTTCGCATAATACAACTTGTTCATTGCCTTCAGACATGATGTATTCAGCAGCCATCAACCATTCTTCATATGTAGCAGACAAACCACGTTTTAAAAGAACTGGTTTATTTAATTTACCTACTTCTTTTAACAGTGTGAAGTTTTGCATGTTACGAGCGCCGATTTGAAGCATATCTACGTTATCGAAGTACTGTAATTGGGAAATATCCATAACTTCAGAAACGATAGGAAGACCTGTTTCTTTTTTAGCAAGCTCTAATAATTCTAAGCCTTCTGGGCCCATGCCTTGGAAGGAGTATGGGGATGTACGAGGTTTGAAAGCGCCACCGCGAAGGATTGTAGCGCCAGCTTCTTTACAAGCTTTTGCTGTTTCAAGTACTTGTTCAGGTGTTTCTACGGAGCAAGGGCCAGCCATTACTGCGAAGTGACCACCACCGATCAATACACCACCTACGTTGATTACAGAATCATCTGGATGGAATTTACGGTTTGCTTTTTTGTATGGTTCTTGGATGCGAGTTACTTTATCTACGAAATCAAGAGATTCGATTTGACGAGCATCAAGAGATGCAGTATCGCCGATAAGACCTAAAATATTATAGCGTGCACCTTCTACAGGATGGATAATGAAGCCTTTTTCCTCTAATTCACTGCGTAAACGAGACACCTCTGTTTCTGCTGCGTTTTGTTTCAATGTAATAATCATGATAAATCCTCCTTGTATACTACAGTGAATAGTAGGGCTCACCATACGGGATAGCAAACAAAAAAGGGCTACCCGTAGTCTAATACGGGCAGCCCTTTTACTATTCTAAGCAACTAATAATAACTCAATCTTAATTAGCGTACTACAAATAGTTCCTTACCCGTACGTTGGATAAAGAACCAATAAAAGTATTGTTTTGTAGCTAGGCTAATTTGGTTAGTCATCTTTGGTTGCTCCTTTCTAAAAATTATGGGTATAGTATAAACCCAAATGATAAAATTATGCAATACTTAAAAATGAATTTCATAGAAGTTTTAAAATATATTTTTGAAGGGAATTAGTTGTATAGGACATTCATATGAAAGCTAGAATGCATTTGGTATAATAGTTATAAGTAATTTTGATGTATTAATAGAGGGATTTTATAATATATTTATAGATAGCTTTATGAATGTATTTACAATCAGAAAGGTTGCTATATGGTTATTCAAATTTTAGATCATATTACTGATGAAATAAAGCAAATACGTATTGATGTGTTCATGAAGGAACAGGGTTTTGAAGACGAGTTCGATGAAATAGATGAAATAGCAAAATTTGTCCTTTTATATATCGATGGCAAGCCAGCAGGTACATGTCGCTATTTCCCAAGCAACGAAGAAGGTGATGCCCATATTGGCCGTATGGCGGTGCGTAAGTTGTATCGTGGACAACATTTAGGCACTAAAATTATGATGGCCGCAGAAAACGGCATTCGCCGTGATGGATTTAAGACATGCTCCTTGTCGGCGCAAGTACAAGCAAAACCATTCTACGAATCCCTAGGCTATAAAGAAGAAGGGGAAGAATACCTTGATGAAGGCTGTCCACATGTGATGATGCGGAAAGTATTATAAGAAACTAGATACTAAATATAATAGTTTGTATTAGTTCAGTCAGTATATTAATATCCATATATTTCAAAATATGAGGTGAGAGTTTATGAAACTAGCGGAAGCATTACAAGAGCGAGCTGATTTGAATTATAAAATTAGCGATTTAGAGCTTCGTTTAACTCAAAATAGTTTAGTGCAAGAAGGGGAAGCACCGAATGAGAACCCTGAAGAGCTTTTAAAAACATTAGATCAATGTGTAACTAGACTTCAAAAATTAATTGCAGATATTAATTTAACAAATTGTAAAACTATTGTAGAAGGTCGTTCTATTACTGAAATCATTGCGGAAAAAGATAGTGCTGCGATGCGGCTTAGTGCATATCGGACATTGGCGAATAGTGCGGGTAGTATCAATTTCCGTGCAAGAGGATCTGAGATTAAACTAATACCGACTGTTAATGTTAGAGATATCCAAAAAGAAGCTGACAATATAGCAAAACAAGTTCGTTTATTAGACAATCTATTGCAGTCTGCTAACTGGACCACTGAATTGATTGAAAGCTAATATCTATATAGTTGGTAGTTTGATACAGGGTGGACACAAAACTTTTGCTTTTACCAAGCGTTTGATGAATACATTCATGGGGCGAATAAAAATCTACAGTGTAGGCCTATTTGCGCACAAATGTATTGATACAATTTACAATGTATTACCACGTGTCAACTGTACAAACGAGGGTGGCGTTGGGGACTATTTCTAAATATAAACGATAAAAAGATACTCAATCCAAAGATCTGGATTGGGTATCTTTTTTCTTATTATTCTAATTTATGGAAATCAAATACCGCTACATTTGATTATAGGTACGTTAGTACTACGATATATTTAATTTTTTAATAAGTATATAAATTTTACTTTTTACTTAGTGGATTATGTTATAATATAATTAAATAATAATCATTATTTAATTATATAGAATTTCTTAAGTAAGGAGATTTCATAATGACAGCAGAACAAAAAGCAGCTATGGCAGCAACAAGTTCTACCGCAGCTAAATCAACACCTGAACAAGGTACGGAATGGATAATTTGCCGTGTATGCGGATATATTGAGGATGCTAAGTACAGGGATCAACCTTGTCCAACATGTGGTTTTCCTCCAACAGTTTGGATGGATTACAAGCCACGTCGCATTAATACAAAACGTGAAAAATTGCTAGATCTTCATTTACATCCAATTGCGGTACATTTCCCAATCGCAGCAACAGCAGCTTCTTTCTTAGTACCTGTTATTGCATTGTTGATTCCATCTATTGCAAATGTATTATTCCCTGCCATTACATTAGTAGCAATGATTTTACCACTTCTCGTTATTATTGGTGGTATTTCTGGTTATATTGGTAGTAAATTACGTTACAAAACAGGAACATCTAAAATTCCTAAAGCAAAGATTTACTTAACAGTTATCTACTTTATTCTTTCCTGTGCACAAGCCTACATCGCTATTGCTAACGGTGTAAATGCTGATAACGCATGGATTATGATTATTTTAGGTATCGTAGCTTCTATCTTTGCTGCCAAACTTGGTAAAATGGGTTCCTATCTATTTGCAGGTCGATTCGGCCCATATACAGCTGGCTAACCGTTATTAACTGAATAACCTTTATAATGAAAAAAGTGATTCTCCCATCGTGAGAATCACTTTTTCTTTTATCATTTTTTTATTATTCTAAATCATCGAAATCAAATGCCGCTGCTTTTGTATAGTTTGTAACTTTTGCTTCGAAGAAGTCAGTTTTTGTGCTATTCAAGTTGGAGAAGCTTTCAATCCATTCCATTGGATTGTCCTTGATTTCAGGATATAGATGAGGTAAGCCGATTGCTTCTAAGCGGATATTGGCAAGGTATTTGATGTAGCGTTCAATAAGAACATTGTTAAGACCGAGGATTTTATCATCTGTGATGTATTGGCCCCAAGCGATTTCGTTTTCTGCACCTTGGCGAATCATGTCAGTGATTTTCGCTTCCAGTTCAGGAGTGAACAAGTCAGGGCGTTCACGACGTAACTCGCGGATGATGTTTTGGAATAATACAAGATGAGTTACTTCGTCGCGGTTGATATATTTGAAAATAGTGGATGTAGCTGTCATTTTACCTTGGCGTGCCAATGTGTAGAAGAAGCTAAAACCAGAGTAGAAGTAAATACCTTCTAAGATATAGTTGGCGATGATTGTGTGGATAAGGTTTGCTTCGCTAGGATCATCACTGAAACGTTGGTATGCATCGGCGATGAAGCGGTTACGAGCAAGTAATGTTTTATCTGTACGCCATTCGTCATAAATTTTGTCACGTGTAATAGGATTTGTTACAGTGTCCAAAATGTAGGAATAACTTTGAGCGTGAATTTCTTCTTGGAATGCTTGGATATTCAATAAGGACGCCACTTCAGATGCTGTAATATAACGGCTCAAGTTAGGCAAGTTTTCAGATTGAATAGAATCAAGGAAGTTTAAGAATGCAATAATTTTGTCGAATGCACGGCGTTCGTAATCTGTTAAGTATGGAAATTGCTTAACGTCTTCGTTCAAGGAAATTTCTTCAGGAATCCAGAAGTTGTTGAGCATTGTACGGTACATTTGGTTCGCCCAGTCGTACTTGATACGGTTCCATTCGCGAAGGTTTGTGGTGTTGCCGCCAATCATAGATTGCGTGCCACGTTCACCATGTTCGTTGAAAATCAGTTTTTTATCCATAGTAGGACTCCTTTATACAACGATGCGACCTATACTGCTATAGGTCGTCATCAGATTTATAATGTTGGTGGAAGTATCTTTCCTGAGTTTGGTGCTCTCTACTTATAGTGTATAGTTTTTGTAAAATATAGCAATGATATTTTTAACTATTAAGAGGAGCAACTTGTGCACTCATCCATTTCAAGGGATTGGTTACGGATGTAGTAGATTGTTTTGATACCTTGTTTGTAGGCCTCAACATAAAGATCTAGGATTTCTTTCGCTTTCATTTGAGGTGTGATATACAAGTTGAAAGATTGTGCTTGGTCAATATGACGTTGACGCACGCTACAAGCTTTGATGGACCATTGTTGGTCGATTGTATGCGCTTCTTTGTAGAGCCAGAATGTTTTGTTGTTCAAATCTGGTGCAGTTTTTGGTGTGAAAGAACCTTTCTTCTCTTCGATGAAGAATTTTTTGAAGATAGGGTCGATACCAGCTGTAGTATTTGCAATGTTGGAAGTAGAACCAGTAGGCGCTACAGCCATCAAGTAACCATTACGGATACCGTATTTAGCAACGTCTGCAGCCAATTGTTTCCAACGATCGGATGTGTAGCCACGACGTGTGAAGTATTCACCAGTTTCCCATTCGGAACCTTTGAATGCAGGGTATGCACCTTTTTCTTTCGCCAATTCCATGGAAGCTTTGATAGCATAGTACGCGATGTTTTCGAACAATTTGTCCGCTACTTCAATGTGCTCATCGGACTCCCATTGGATATCGTGGTTTACAAGGTAGTGGTGGTAACCAGAAGTACCAAGACCGATAGCGCGGTATTTATCAGATGTCATACGAGACTCTGGTACTGGCGCCTGGTTGATAGAAATAACATTGTCTAACATGCGGATTTGAAGAGCAATATTTTCTTCTAATTCTTCGTCAGAAATGCGACCAAGACTGATGGAATTCAAGTTACATGTAACCATATCGCCTGTATTTGTTTTTGTAGTGATAGTGCCGTCTTCGTTGATAATTTCTTCAGCAAGGTTTGTGAAGCCAACGTTTTGTGCGATTTCGTGGCACAAGTTAGATGCGTAAATCATACCTGCATGTTTGTTTGGGTTTGCAGCATTTACAGTATCGCGGAAGAAGATGAATGGTGTACCAGTTTCAACAGCAGAGCGCATGATTTTTTTCATCATGTCTAGTGCTGGTACTTCGATGCCATGTAAGTTCGGATCTTGTTCACATTCAAGGTAACGTTTCGTGAACTCTTTGTTATCGTCTGTGTCATAGAAGTCCTCTAGAGCATAGCCTTTTACAGCCAAGATTTCATGAGGGTCGAAGAGGGTGAAATTTTCACGGCCGATCATGCGTTCCATGAAGATGTTTGGAACGGAGATGGCAGGGAAGATATCGTGTGCTTTACGACGGTCATCACCATTATTAGTACGAAGCTCTACGAACTCGTAGAAGTCTTTGTGCCAAATATCAAGTGTTACGGTAGCGCCGCCTTTACGTTTACCTAATTGGTCAACGGCAACAGCTGTATCATTGTATAAACGAATCCAAGGAATAACGCCACCAGAGGAGTTTTTGAAACCGCGGATATCGGAGTTCAATGCACGAACTTTACCAAGGTAGATACCAAGAGCACCACCGTGTTTAGATACGCGGGAGAACTTGCTATTTACGTCGTAAATGGACCATAAGTTGTCATCTACACCAGAGATGAAGCAAGAGGACAATTGATGGAATGGTGTGCCCGCATTTGCTAATGTAGGTGTAGCTGTTGTCATTTTTAATTGGCTCATCAAATCGTAGAATTTCTTAGCGTATTTTACTTTGTTTTCGCCTTCTACTAATGCCAAGTGCATAGCGATAGCCATGAAACGTTCTTGAGGTAACTCAAAGATTTCTTTATTGAAGCCTTTTACCAAGTAACGGTCAGCTAATAATTTAAGGCCTTCATAGTTGAAGAGGTAATCTCGTTTAGGTTTGATGTAATCGCCTAACTCTTGCAATTCGTCAGCTGTATATTCTGTAACGAAGAAGTCAGCGTATTTTTTCTCTTCTACAAGCATATGTACAAGATTTGGGAAGTTGCCATAACCGAATGCTTTATAACGACGAGTGATAGCTGCTTCTTTATAGAGATCGAACAAGAAGAGGCGAGCTGCTACAAACTGCCAATCTTGGTTCATTTTATTAACTTGGTTGCCGAAACCGTCGTCTTTTTTAGAGATAACCTTTTCGATAGCTGTTTGTACTAAAGTTTTTTGAATTTCTTTAGTTGTCATGCCATCAACGAATTGTAACTTCGCATCCATTTCCAATTCTAGTGGATCACAAGAATCTAACCCCAAACATGCGAAGGCAATCATACGTTTCGTTTTTTCAACGGATAAAGGCTCGAAATGGCCATCCCGTTTCTTGATCATAATCTCCATTACTGTTCCCCTTGAGTCTTAAAAGTAATAAAACTGTTAATCTAAGCATATATAAGATTAGACTGAAAAGTATAAAATATCTTTAAGTTAAGTCTAATCAGAAAAATAAGAAAACTACTATATGTTGTAGTTTTCCTATTAAGCTTATACATTATGTTACGATTATAGCGAAAAAATTCTATACATTCAATATTGACATTTAGAAATTTATAAATATAGTATGCTTAAATTTATCGATATAGTTATAAAAGCTAGAAAGTATTATATAAAGAGCATATATGATGATTTTGAATGATGTATCTCTTTTGAGAATAGTTAAATAGTACGTGGCAGTATATAAAATTCCGTTCTATATACTATTGTGATTTATTTTATTAAAAGCATGTCATACATGTCCTATAATAGATATAGTAAATAGGAGGTAAGACATGAAGTCTATTGTTATATATTCATCCCTTACGGGAAATACTAAACAAGTGGCAGAGGCTATTACTAGCGTATTGCCAGCAGATACACTTTGCGTATCTATGAAAGAGTTACCAACCGATCTATCATCCTATGATCTTGTATTTGCAGGATTTTGGGTGGATAAAGGGACAGCTAATAAAGAAGCCCGTGATGTACTAGGCACATTGCATAACTCTCACATTGCTCTATTTGCAACAGCTGGCGTACCACCGCAAATGGCACATGCTAAGGAAAGTTTAATCAATGCAGCAAATTGTTTACCCGATGGCGTAGAGCCTGTAGGAACCTTCATTTGCCAAGGTAAGGTAGATCCTAAGGTCATCGAAATGATGTATAAGATGTTCCCGAAAGGGCATAGCCACGGTCAATCTGCTGATCGCGATGCACGTCACAAACAAGCTGCAGTACATCCAAATGAAGAAGACTTTAAATCAGCACAAGATTTTGCTAATGATATTCTTATAAAGCTTAGCTAACAAATAAATATAAAGCTTAGTTAACGCATAAAAGCAGTACCCCCTGTGGAGTACTGCTTTTGTCATATTATACGTATAGTGTTGTAGGTATTATATGGTGCATTATAGGCTTAATTATAAAGTACATTAAATTTAAGTTTACGTGTATCGAATTGGTTTATGAAGTACGACGTAATCAATAGCTTGTATCCATTGCCTTCTATAATGACAGGATCAATAGCTGTTTTATCGACCGTAAGGAATTTATCATAAATATGATGGACCTCTGTTACTCCATTTGGTAGGGATACCTCTAAATCAAGGCCTTTGTTGAGGAACTTAAAGGAGATGGAGTCGAAGTTGGCAGATTCTACTTCATATTCCTTAAGGTCTTTTTCATAGACTATTAATTCAATGTTTTCAATGTATTTATCGTAGCCTGCAATAGAAATAACCTTTGGTGCAGACAAAGCATCAAAATTAATATATTCAACGCGTCTGCCATTTACTGGATTTGTATCTGGCAGTTTTAGATCGTCCACAGGTACATACGGTGTGCCGTAGTCTGTGAAGTTAGGATCAAAGGTGGCTGCTATTGGTAGGCTTGCATGCCACTCTCCATCAACTTTAGTATATGTAACAAATTCACGATACGATGTATAGCCTATGAATGGCGTCAAAAGGACAGCACCTAAGGCTAGAGCCATAACGGTTGTGTGTACAGAAGGTTTTAAACCTTTCACAAGAGAATATACATTGTGTACTAAGAAGATTAGATTAAATGCACTTACGTAAATTGTATTGAGCCAGAGGATTGGTTCATTAATAACACGCTTACCGATAAGAGCTAAGCACAGTGTAGTTAGCGTAATGAACAAGAAGCATAGGATTTGCTGTGTTCTGCTACTTTCACTAGATCTAAAGCTAGCCAAGTAGAATAGGTAGAAAATGGCTACATACGGATAATAGGTGTAGAAGAAACGCGTATCCTCTCGAAGCCCTAACAGAATCAAGACTAAATAAATGTTAGCTAGAATGCCTGTAATAATGGACGCCTTAGGCAAGATGATGCCGAATACAACAGTAAAAAATGAGTTTGGTGCTGGAGGACCTGCGGGATCCTCTTTGTAAGAACATACCATAGATAGACAAATGAACATATTAATGGATGCGAGTACCTTAAAAATGGTTTCTTCAAAGTTGAATGGTTGGTCCACGATGATGAAGAAGAACCATAAACTCATGATGATAACAATGTTATATAGCGTAGACGTAACAAGGGTGATGCCAATCCGTTTGATGCGATTAATGATTTCACCGATGTAGTGTTCACCAGGCGATGTGAAATACAAGGCAATCATGGAGTACAGCCATAGGTACGATATATTTTCCGTAGCCAGTTCAATACCTCGCACATAGCCGTAGCTTTCGTGAATCATATAAAGGCCAACGCTGATTCCGATACTTACTAAGGTATATAAAATGGAAAACTTTCGGGTTCTTGTTATATAGCTTTGTAATATAACGATAAAGAAATACAGTGAGTAAAGCTTAAGATCAATATCGGAAAACCAATCTTGTTCAATATACAACGGAGTACATGAAAATACGGCAATCAATGCCAGCAATATAGGCGACTGCGTTGCAAGGTCCCGCAGCGAAGACCATAAATGTTTAATGGCAAATTTCATAGATGTTCTCTCCCTCTATAAATATAAATTCCCCTCTTATTATTAGTATACCTGTTCTCTGGTGAAAGCCCTATGAGGTTTTACATGCTTTTAAATATCCTTTACAATAACACTAAGAACTAGTTTTCAAAGAAAAGAGGTTATCACATGGAATTCTCTTATTTTTTACCTGTAAATATCCAATTCGGTTGGAATAAAGTAGATAATATTGCTGATTTTGCTGCACCGTATGGCAAGAAAGCACTTATTGTAACTGGTCGTACAAGTGCTAAAAAATCTGGTTTATATGACCGGGTGGTAGCAAAGCTTGATGTGGCTCATATCGGTCATGTATTGTTTGATCAAGTGGATGCCAATCCATTGACCACGACAGCCTTAGACGGCGCTGCGTTAGCTAAATCTGAAAGCTGTGATATGGTTATTGCTATCGGCGGTGGTTCCATCATGGACTGTGCCAAAGGGATTGCCTTTATGGCGGTGAATGAAGGCGATATTAACGACTATATTTTCAACCGTAAAACAAGTGATAATGCGCTGCCTCTTATTGTTATTCCCACGACTTGTGGTACCGGCTCTGAAGGTAACGGTTTTGGTGTTCTTACTAATCCTGAAACAGGTGATAAGAAATCCCTACGCTGCAATGCTATTGTGCCAAAGGTTTCTATTGTAGACCCTGCTGTAATGGGTACAATGCCACCTCATGTATTGGCATCTGTTGGTTTTGATGCGCTATGCCATAATATTGAGGCCTATACATCTAATACAGCACAACCTTTCACCGATGCGTTAGCTCATTATGCTGTAACCTTATTAGCACAATACCTTGTACCACTATATAAACATGTAAAAGCAACGGCGGAAGGCAAACTAGCTGTTCTCAACGAAATTCAACTCACAAAAGCTTGGGAGTCCGTTACATTAGCTAGCACAATTGGGGGCATGGTTATTAACACAGCTGGTGTAACATTAGCACATGGAATGGAACATCCTGCCAGTGGTCTTAAAGATATTACCCATGGTGTAGGTCTTGCTATTATTGAACCTGTTGTAGTGGAATATACATGGAGTGCAAACCCTGATAAATTCGGTGCATTAGCTCGTATCTTTAACCACGGCGATGGCTCCGAACTAGGTGAAGCCTTACGTTTAATTGTGCACGAATTAGATTTGACAACGAACCTTACAGAACTAGGTTTTATGAAAAAAGACATTCCTTGGCTTGTAGATAATGTATACGTTGTAGCTACAGGCAATATTGCTAATACAGTGGCTGAAATAAGCCGTAAAGATATAGAAACGTTGTATAAAAAGATGTTTTAAGTGCTGAAGATGTTTTATGTGTTGTCTATAATAGGAGAGAGTTTTGTTCCAAGGATTTTATGGCCTATTAACAGTTCTACTATGCGTGTTGTTTGTAATTGTGGTAGTGCTATTTAATATAGCACCTATAACATATATTGTGTTTGGCATAACGATACTATTGAGTTTATTATTACAATATGTTCGTTTTAAGAAGCAATCTATAACTGCAAAAAGGCACACTCAGTTGGCTTGGTGTTTGTATATTGCCTTTACTCTCAGCTTTTCTTGGTTAGTAAGCGATTGGTTTAGGTACGACTTAAAAACAAGCATTGAGCAATCTGATTCCTTCGAGTATAGTACCATGGATTGGACTCAAGGCTGGCCTAATAGTGGAGAACTACCAGAGGGGTTAAAACGACCAGATAAACTTCCAGACGGTATTTATAGAGCATCTGCTTTTCGCAGTATTTTAGCTTGGGCTAATGCATATCCATATCGTTATGCAGTTCTGGAGGGAGACCCAAAAGTAATTGCTCAATATGAGGCGATAGCAAAACAAAATGCAGTTTATACAGCACAAATTGATGCGGATGGTGTATTACGTGAGTTAGATACTGGGGAGAAAAAGCGTTTTATATCTCACCCTAATAGCTATAATATTGTAGAGAGTATAGAAGAAGAATCCCTCAATTTGCCAGAACGGACTTTTATTGAGTGGCTACGCTTTGCACCTCGAAAAGAAACAAAAACAGTAGTAAAGGACACATATAATTCTACTCGAAATCATAGATTATATGTGTTTGTAGATGATGGGAATACTAAAAGGCCTCATTTTGTGGAACTTTTGATTAGTAATGATGGGACACAGGCGGTGTTTTATCAATCTAAGTAGGTTTTACTAATAAAAATAGTATTAATAGGGAGATTAAGTATTAAGGGGACTTTTTATGGGGCGTATTTTAAAGAATATAAGGTCCTTGTTGTTTGGGCTTACATATAGAAAGAGTATATGGTTATTCGTTCTTTTATGGGGAATAACCATATGGATTACATTTTGTAATCCTACGTATTTCTCATTTTCAGGAGTTTACTATCTTACTTTATTAGTAGCAACGATTGTTTTGATTGTTGAAAAGGCTAGAATAGTAATTACCAAGAAAGCTATTTGTAGAAATTTTTTACTGTACTTTTATGTGATTTTTAGCTTATTTATGATTCCTATATTAACAGTAAATTTACTAGGGGCTATCTCTGGGGTAGAGGATTATAATACTAAACATTGGCAGAATGCTTGGCCTACATCTAAGGCAGGCTATGTTCCTGCTGAGTTGCAAGTGCCCGATAGACTTCCTTTAGATGTAAAAGTTGTTTCATCTGTAATTAGTGTAAATGGATGGGAGTCTTATAGGTGTTTAGTTTTAGATGGTAATAAGTCTACAATTTTAGGCTATGAAAAAATTGTTAAATCCCATGGGTGGTATTCTTTTAGAAATGGTAAAGCTAAGGGGGTAACATTAGCGGTTCTTAATGATTTTCCTCAGCCAAATAATCACTTTATGTTGTTTTATGCAATTGGAAACTATTCTATTAACCGTATTCAACCTAAAAATTGGAAATGGTTCCCTTGGTTTCTTACGGGCACACAAAGTATAGGGAGTGATGCTAATCAAGATTATTATTATAGAGAGGAGCAGTTAGGAGACGGATATACTGTATATGTTATCTATAATAATTTTGATCAGGATCAGCCTAGGCGAATTTATTTTATGTTTAGTCCAGATCGAACTCGAATGGTCATGGTAGATATAGATGTTGTTCATTAAAAACAATATGTAAAGTTATTCTAATTAGGTTATTCTAATTAAAATATAGGTGTGGTTTCCTTATATCGATTTATTATATTTATCTATATATCAAATTATTTGGTTTGACAGTTCTAAAACATATCTTTATAATATGATTTAAAGAGACTAGGATGTATCAACAATCCCAGCCCTAGGGTTGGGATTTCTTTTTTTTGTCTCTAGTAGTTTAATTTTCAGAGAGGTGTTTTTATGGCAGATCAAAATAACAAAAACGTAGATACCTTAGCTCAAGAGATTACTTTAAAAAGTCGTGGGCAAGGTAAATTACGTCAATTTATTTTATGGATGGGTGCTCTTATTATCGGTGCTATCTTGGGATGGCAACATATTCCAGCGTTAAATGAATTATTTAATTTTATTGCAGCTGTGTTTACACGTTTATTCCAATTCATCGCAATTCCAACGGTATCATTAGCAGTAATTACTACATTATCTATGCTAGGTGCTAAAAAGGATACAGGACGTATCTTTGGTCATGCTGTCACCTATACATTGTTAACAACAATTTGTGCAGCCGCTGTTGGTCTTGGTTTATTCCTTTGGATTGCGCCAGGTAACTTACCACTTGATGTAATTGGTGCCGGTGCAGCGCAAGTACCTGAAAAATTAGGTCACGTAACATATTATGATCATTTCTTATCCGTTATTCCTAATAATATTTTGAAACCATATTTGGAAGGTAACGTATTATCTGTTATGTTTATCTCCGCTTCTGTTGGTTTAGCGTTTGCGTTTATGCCTCGTACAGAAGGTCGCGAAGCAGTATTGAAAGTATTATTCGGATTACAAGAATTGCTCTTCACATTGATTAAAGCTTTACTTTATGTATTACCAATTGGTATCCTTGCATTCGCAGGTCAATTATCTGCTCAAATCGAAGCGGGCGTAATCGTTGGTGCTTTAGGTAAATACACTGCTGTTGTTATCGGTGGTAACTTGATCCAATTCTTTATCGTAATTCCATTGTTCTTGTTGTTCCGTGGCTTGAACCCTGTGGACGTATTCCGTAAAATGTCCCCAGCTGTAGCTGTTGCGTTGTTCACTAAATCCTCTGCTGCAACATTGCCAGTAACATTGGCATCTGCTGAAGATAATTTGAAAGCTCACCCTGCAGTAGCTCGTTTCGTATTGCCAATTTGTACAACAATTAATATGAATGGTTGCGCAGCTTTCATCCTTGTAACATCCTTATTCGTAATGCAAAATGCAGGTATTGAATTGACTATGGGCACAATGATTGCTTGGTTATTCATTGCTGTTCTTGCTGCTATTGGTAATGCTGGTGTTCCAATGGGTTGTTACTTCCTAACATTGTCCTTGATGAGCTCTATCGGTGCACCAATCGGATTGCTCGGTATCATCTTGCCAATCTATACGATTATCGACATGATTGAAACTGCTGAAAACGTATGGTCTGACGCATCCGTATGTGCTATGGTTGACCATGACCTTCAAGGCAAATTGGACGACTCCAGTGGGGACGATATGCCTCAATTCCAAGGTGCATAATTTCACTGTTTTAAGACAATTAACAAGAGATATATCTATATCCTAATATAGTTCAAAAAGGTTATCCTCTAATGGGATAACCTTTTTTTGATGACTTAATATATTAAAAGCTAACATTCATCATATCATTAGATATGTATTTTATGTTATACTTCCATATAGAATAATATCGAATTAATAGAAGGCTAGTTGGCATATTCTGTGCCGACTAGAGATTAGAATGAAAGATAAGTCAGTATTACCAATTGAGGAACAATTAAATAGATTTCTTCAACCAAAATGCCTTATCCCTGGTGGCCTAGGCTTGTGGGAGGATTATTTCCGCAAGATTTGCACGGCTTGGGGCGAGATTGATGGTGAAATCCGACCACAGCATATCATTTTCTCTGCCGATAATGGTTGTAATATGGAAGGTTATGTAGGTTATAACTATGAGGTAACGCAAAAGCAGTCGCGTAATATGCTCTTGGGTCGTTCGTCGGCTACACAGTTTTGTAACTTTAATAACATTCCTTATGAAGTTGTGGATGTAGGAATTGCCTCAGATGATGGTATCGGAGTGGATCGCAAGGTCGCAAAGGGGACAAAAAATATACTAAATCACCCTGCTATGACTGAGGATGAGTTTAATAAAGCCTTTCAAGCGGGCTATGAACGGGTACAGTATTATGTAGAGCAAGGGATAAATCTTTTTTCTTTTGGCGAAATGGGGCTAGGAAACACGACGACTTCCGCCTGTGTGTTGTCTGCCTTGACTGGAGCTGATCCCACTGAAACGGTAGGTCCTGGATCTTGGCCTGACAAACCAGATTTGATGAAGCGTAAAATTGATTTTGTGCGCGCTGTATTAGATAAGCATAAGGCTAGTCTTGTTTCTGAAAGTGAGCCTGACCGAGTTCGCAAGATTGTGGCCCATGTAGGAGGCTTTGATATTGCTGCTATTCTTGGAGCTATGCTAGCTTGTATTGAGTTTAAAAAGCCTTTTGTTATAGATGGCTTTATTACGTCTGTAGCGGCAGCTTGCGGGATTCACATGAATGCTCGTGTTAAGGATTATGCATTGCCATCTCATAACTCTCGAGAAAAAGGTACAGAGCTAGCTTTAGCTGAGGTAGGTATTACACAAGACATGGTTCCTATTCAAGCGCAAATGTCGATGGGAGAAGGGACAGGAGCTATCTTGATGGTGCAAATGCTCAAAACTACACAGCATATGTTTGTAAATGTAGGGACCTTTGCAGATTTGATGAAATTATAAGGAGGACGAATGAAAATAAATAAATACTTTGATATACATTTTGAGCGAGCTGATGATGCAACTATCGCTAAAAGACTGATAGGTGGGGCTAAGATTAAGGGACCTGCTTTAGTTATCCTGATCCTTTCCATATTTATTGCCTCTATTGGGTTGAATATGAATAGTACGGCAGTTATTATTGGTGCTATGCTTATATCGCCGTTGATGGGACCTATTTTAGCAACTGCTTATGGCTTCGCTACGCTTAATTTTACAGTTGCAAAAAGTGCTATTTTAAGATTGTCCTTACAGATTACGATTGCTGTTTTGGCGTCTGCTTTGTATTTTTATATTTCTCCCATTAATACTGCTACATCTGAACTGTTAGCGCGTACAGAACCGAGTATTTATGATGTACTTATTGCTATATTTGGTGGGTTAGCTGGGATTATTGGGCAAACGCGTAAGACCTTAGATAATGTTATCCCAGGGGTTGCGATTGCGACTGCACTTATGCCACCACTATGTACGGCAGGATATGGACTTGCTAATGGAGATTGGCACTATTTCTTTGGGGCTGCCTATTTATTCTTTATAAATACATTCTTCATCTTCTTTGCAACTTTTATTGTTTTAAAGGGTGTATATAGTTTGCCATTCCATAAACAAGACAAAGAGCTTATTCGTCGTAATCAGCTAATATTTCTTGTGATTGGTCTTATTATGGCTATACCAAGTATTTATGCAGGCTATGATATGACTATCAAGTATTCTGAGTCAAATCATTTAGAGCAGTTTATTAAGAATGATGTTAATCAAGCTGGACGTCGACAAGTGATTGATTATTCATTGGATCGAACGAATAAGCTAGTAGACATAGTAGCTATAGGCGCTCCTGTGACTTCGGAGGAACAATCCCAGTTGGAAGGCAAGTTACAGCAGTATAAGTACTTACACTCTTATACACTCCAATTTGTTAATAGCGTAGATGAGAAAAAATCTACTATGGATAAGACAAGTTTGAATCAATCTTCGGAGAACCTTGAAACATATAAAAAATTGAGTAATCTGTACCAGCCGACTTATCAACTAGTAAGTGAAACGATAAATACTATGAAAACGACAGAAGCTGAAGCAAAGGCGTTGTTCCCGTTTGTAAGCAAAGTGGAAGGAATGCCTTTGATAGATAATCTAGAACAGCCTAAAGCGAGTCGCTATATGGTAATTATCCATACCACATCCACTGTATCTGATGCAGATTCGGAACGAATAAAAGCTTGGTTAGAGGCTAAATTATCAGCACCTGTAACTATTTCTGTGGAGCAAACAACGTCAACTCAATAAGTTGATTTTTTGATTTTGATTAGATTGTTTATTATATAGAGCGATATGTATAACGGTACTAAGTTTGATTGAATCTATTAGGTATATTACCTAGTAGTACGGGGAATCAGCTTAGTACCGTTTTTATGTATTTGGCATAGCTAAATGTAATTACTCTTATCTTGCTATAGATTAAAGTTATATTAATACATATATAAAATCTATTATACGAGTAGGAATTAAATTGATATACTTACTACATCGAAATTATTAAATAATCAAATGTAGATACAAGATAAGAAAAATAGATTTATTATAATATCTACGAATGTTGTATACGTATGAGTCCTCGTCTGAGATGTAGGTTTTCATCGTAGATAGGAGGATTACATGAAAAAATGGTTAGCATTAGCAGCTACGGCCGTACTGGGGGCGTCCTTATTGATTAGTGGTTGTGGCTCTTCCACAAATAACGCGAGCTCTAGTGGCTCTAAAGAGGTATTAAAGGTAGCAGCAAATCCTGTACCTCATGCTGAAATTTTAGAACAAGTTAAACCTATTTTGGCTAAGGAAGGTGTAGACTTACAAATCGTTGAATTTACAGACTACATCCAACCAAATATGGCTCTATCTAGCCATGAAGTAGATGCAAACTTCTTTGCAAACGTACCTTACCAAAATAACTACAATAAAGATCATGGTACAAACTTTGTAAGCTTTGCACCAGTTCATATTGAACCATTGGCTATTTACTCTCAAAAAATTAAAGACTTGAAAGACTTGCCAAATGGTGCAAAAGTAGCAATTCCATCTGACCCAACAAATAGTGCTCGTGCACTTCTCTTGTTGCAAAGTGCTGGTCTAGTAACATTGAAAGATCCAACTGGTTTGACTAACACACCATTTGATATAACTAGCAACCCTAAAAATATTCAAATTACTGAGTTAGAAGCAGCTCAAATTCCTCGTTCTATCCAAGATTTAGATGCAGCAGTAATCAATGCTAACTATGCGTTGCCAGCTGGTCTTAATCCTACAAAAGATGGCTTATTCGTAGAAAAAGCTGACTCTCCATATGCAAATCTTCTTTCTGTTAACCCTGGTGATGAAAATAAACCAGCTATCCAAAAATTAGCTAAAGCATTACAATCTCCAGAAGTTAAGAAGTTCATCGAAGAACACTACAAGGGAGCTATCATCCCAGCGTTCTAATTGATCGTTAATACTATATGTATCTGATACAATACCTTCTCATGACAAACTCTATAGATACGAAAAAGGCGTAACACCATTGGTGTTACGCCTTTTTTATTATATTATGCATCAATTGGTTTTGCATATTTTTTCCGATATGAATGTGGTGTTTCAGTGGTAGCCATTTTGAAAATTTTACAGAAATAACTAGTTCTGTTATAGCCCAATGTTTTACTGATCTGATTAACTGTTAGTTGGGAATATACTAATAGTTTTTTTGCTTCTTGTATGCGTAATAGTGTTATATATTGCACTACTGAAAGTCCCGTATCATCTTTAAAAATCTTAGAGAAGTAGGACTCACTTAAATGAATATGTTCCGAAATCCTTCTGAGCGACACTCGTTTGCTCAGATTTTTTTCTATATATAACATAGCCTTTCGAATTTCTGGACGATTAATAGGTCGTTCAGACTCCACAAAGTCTGGCAATTGTTCATAAGGCATCTCTTCTGCTATGGCATCGTTAAATGGGAAGTAGTGTTCAACCAAAATCCGTAAAACCTTTGTAGCACTGTAAATTTGTTCAGCTGTCAAAACTGGTAAGGTCCGATATAGGGCACGAAGTTTGGTGTCATCATGCCAATCGGTTTGGGTAGGAAGAATAGGTTTGATCGTCGTATCTTCTGTTTTTGTTTGACCTGCCATAATAAATCCTAAAATGGCTCCATCTTTCATAACCGGAACAGAGAAATCGATGAGGCCCATGTGACAGCGATACGGGCAGGATGATAGTTCTTTTGTAGCATCTAGACCACCATATAAGTCGCATTGATTGCAGCGCTTGGCATAGATTGGATTGCGCCTTACAACCTTGCAAAAAGGGGAAAAGTTATATTCTTGAGATAACACTTTTCCACGATTATTAACAAAAATAGCCGCAATCTTTGTTATGTTTGTGAAATCGCGCATGATTTCATTAATAAGCTTAGTATCTTCATTCGTACAAATCATGGTAAAACCTCCAATCACAAATGTGTTAAGAGGTCTAGTAAGCACACCGCTAAAATAGCTCTACTTGCTCTCTATCTAATGGGACGGCTCTAAACCTGAGAAAAGAGAAAAGTGACATACCACCTAAAATTCATATACCTATAAAATTACGTTATTTCTTGCTTTTACATGTATAAGTATAACAGGATTGTCGTATTTTAGTAATAGAAAAATCGCATTTTACGAATATACATAAAAAAGTTGCATTTAATAATTTTTATAATAAAGGTAGATAAAAGCCTTATAGTACATGTATTTAGAAAGGATTGAGTCCGATGGGTTGTGACTGAATAGCAAGGCATGCTCTATAGCAATATATGGTGTACAGAATTTAGGGTTGCATACATATGAATGATTAAAGAAATGATAAAAAACATAAAATGGTATACCGCAACATAGTTTTCTGTAAATAGATACTTTCATTATACGTATGGAGGGTATTATGGCAACAACATGTGGATTAACTGAATTTGTAGGGACTAGTAAAACTGGTGATACTATTGGTCTCGTAATTGCTAACGTAGATCAACAAGTATTAGATGCGATGAAACTAAAGAAAAAATATCGTTCCATCGGTATTTTAGGTGCTCGTACTGGTGCAGGCCCACACATTATGGCTGCTGATGAAGCAGTAAAAGCAACCAATACTGAAATTGTTAGCATTGAATTACCTCGTGATACTAAAGGTGGAGCAGGTCATGGCTCTCTTATCATCTTTGGTGGTGATGATGTATCCGATGTAAAACGCGCTATTGAAGTTGCATTGGCTGAAGTGGAACGTACTTTTGGCGATGTATACGCAAACGATGCGGGACATCTTGAACTTCAATATACAGCACGCGCTAGTCATGCAGTAAATGCAGCATTTGGCGCTCCTGAAGGTAAAGCCTTTGGTCTTATCGTAGGTGCTCCAGCAGCTATTGGCGTAGTTATGGCTGATGTAGCTGTCAAATCTGCAAACGTTGATGTAATCGGTTATGCATCTCCTTCTGCAGGTACAAGCAATTCTAACGAAGTAATTTTACAGATTTCTGGCGATTCTGGGGCTGTACGACAAGCGGTTATTTCTGCTCGTGAAGTAGGTAAGAAATTGCTAGGTACGATGGGTGACGAACCAGTGAACGGAGCCCCTTCCTATATCTAATTTGAAAGGATGGTATGCCCTATGAAATCAAAACGTTTCGAAGTCTTAAGTCAACGTCCTGTTAATCAGGATGGTTATGTAAAGGAATGGGTAGAGGAAGGTTTTATAGCCATGGAATCTCCTCAAGATCCAAAGCCTAGCCTCAAAATCGAAGGTGGTCGCATTGTTGAACTCGATGGTAAACGCCGCGAAGATTTTGATCTTATCGATACATTTATTGCAAATTACGGTATCGTTCTCGATGGTGCTGAACAAGCAATGGCAAAGGATTCAAAAGAGATTGCTAATATGATGCTTACACCATCAGTACCTCGTGAAGAAATCGTTAAGATTTGTAAATCTATTACTCCAGCGAAAATGTTGGAAGTTGTTTCTTCTATGAACGTTGTTGAAATGATGCAATGTATGCAAAAAATGCGTGCGCGTCGTACAATGGCTAACCAAGCCCATGTAACAAACGTAAACGACAATCCAGTGCAAATCGCAGCGGATGCTGCGGAAGGCGCACTTCGTGGGTTTGCAGAAGAAGAAACAACAGTAGCCGTTGCTCGTTACGCACCACTTAATGCGATTAGCTTACTCGTAGGCTCTCAATGTGGTCGCCCAGGTGTATTGACACAATGCTCCTTGGAAGAAGCAACAGAATTGGAACTTGGTATGCGTGGCTTCACAGCATATGCAGAAACAATTTCCGTATATGGTACAGAAGACGTATTTACCGATGGTGATGATACACCTTGGTCTAAAGGATTCCTTGCATCTGCTTATGCATCTCGTGGTCTTAAAATGCGCTTCACCTCTGGTACAGGTTCTGAAGTACAAATGGGTCAAGCAGAAGGTAAATCTATGTTGTACCTTGAAATCCGTTGCCTATACCTCACAAAAGGCGCTGGCGTACAAGGTATCCAAAATGGTTCTGTAAGCTGTATCGGTATTCCAGCAGCTGTACCTTCTGGTATCCGCGCTGTATTAGCAGAAAACCTTGTAGCAGCTATGCTTGACCTAGAATGTGCATCTAGTAATGACCAAACATTCAGTCATTCTGATTTGCGTAGAACAGCTCGTACATTGATGCAATTTGCACCAGGTACTGACTTTATCTGTTCTGGTTATAGCTCTACACCAAACTATGACAACATGTTTGCTGGGTCCAACTGGGATGCAGAGGACTATGATGACTGGACAGTTATCCAACGTGACCTCAAGGTAAATGGCGGTCTTATCCCTGCTCGCGAAGAAGAAGTAGTAGCAGTTCGTAATAAAGCGGCTCGTGCACTACAAGCTTTGTTCAAAGCATTAGGCTTGCCTCCGATTACAGATCAAGAGGTAGAGGCTGCTACCTATGCGAATGGCTCTAAAGATATGCCTCCTCGCGATAAGGTTGCAGATATTAAAGCGGCTCAAGACTTGTTGAATCGCGGTGTTACTGGCGTTGACTTTGTAAAAGGCTTAGCTAAAGAAGGTCATCCTGATGTGGCACAAAGTATTTTAAATCTATTAAAACAAAAAATCTCCGGCGATTACTTACAAACATCGGCCATCTTTGACCGTGATTTTAATGTTATATCCGCGATTAACAATAGAAATGACTATCAAGGTGTTGGCACAGGTTATCGTGTGGAAGGTGAAGATTGGGAACGCATTAAAGATATTCCAAACGCCATTGATCCACGGGATATATAAGGAGGTGTCATAATGGCTGAAATTAATAGAGATGTATTACGTTCTATTATCCTAGACGTTTTACAAGAAATGGGTGGTGTTCATGAAGCACCACAATTCAAGGCTAATGTTGGTGAAAGTATAGCATCAAGTGCGGCTCCTAGGCATGAAGATCCAACTGGTGACGATAGCTGGCTCCAAACTGGTAGCCCTGCACAACCTGGTACAAGCGCAGACGAAGTGGTTATTGCTGTTGGCCCTGCCTTTGGCCGTAGTCAACGACAAACTATCGTTGGTGTACCGCATCAAGAGGTAATTCGCCAATTAGTAGCAGGCATTGAAGAAGAAGGTTTAAAAGCTCGTGTCATTCGCGTATACCGTTCCTCTGACGTAGCAGCCGTAGCCGTTGAAGGTGATTCTATTTCTGGATCTGGTGTATGTATTGGTATTCAATCTAAAGGTACAACCTTGATTCATCAACGCGATTTACAACCACTTTCAAATTTGGAATTATTCCCTCAAGCACCGCTATTAACAGCTGAAACATACCGTGCTATCGGTAAAAATGCTGCTAAATATGCTAAGGGCGAATCCCCAACACCAGTACCAACATTGAACGATCAAATGGCTCGTCCAAAATACCAAGCATTATCTGCATTGCTTCATATCAAGGAAACTAAGCATGTAGTAAAAGGTAAGCCAGCTGATGAAGTTCGTGTCACTGTATAAGGAGGTTTACTATGGCTAACGAATTAGAAGCCTTAATTCGGCAGATCGTATCTGAAATAGAAGGGGCGAAAGGAAGTACAACACAGTACTCAGCGCCTCATACACCATCTACAACTAATACAGTAGATAGAGTGGCTACAATCGAAGATTATCCGATTGCTAAAAAACATCCAGAATGGATTGATCTTGGTCAAGGTCGAGACTTAAGCCATATTACGATGGATAACGTAATGGCTGGACATATTACAATGGACGATTTAAAAATTTCTCCATCTATTTTGAAAGCCCAAGGTCAAATTGCTAAGGCTGGGGGCCGAGATCAAATTGAACTCAACTTCTCTCGTGCTGCAGAAATGACAAAGGTAAGTGATAAACGTTTACTTGAAATGTATAATGCACTTCGTCCATATCGTTCTTCCAAACAAGAACTGTTAGATATTGCTAGCGAACTTGATGGTTTAGGGGCTCCAATTTGTGCAAACTTTGTACGAGAAGCTGCAGAAAATTACGAACGTCGTAAAAAACTTAAAGGTGATAATTAACCTATAGGAGATGTCATTATGAAACGAATTGTTGGCATCGATATCGGAAACTCTACAACCGAAGCGGCCTTGGCCGAAATTCATAGCAATGGCGAGGTAAAGTTCTTATCTTCTGCAATAGCTAGTACCACAGGCATTAAAGGAACACGCGAAAATATCGTAGGTCTCATGGATGCCCTCAAGTCGCTAATCAGGTCTGCTAATCTTACACTACGAGACATTGACTTAGTTCGTATTAATGAGGCTACACCAGTTATCGGTGATGTGGCTATGGAAACGATTACGGAAACCATAATTACAGAATCTACCATGATTGGTCACAATCCTAAAACACCAGGTGGTCTAGGCCTTGGCGTAGGCTATACGGTTCCCATTGAGCAACTGATTGATAAGCCACAAGGTCAGCCATACATCGTGGTAGCTCCAAAGATTATCGATTTTGAATTGGTAGCACAGCTTATTAATGCGTACTGTAAGCGAGGTTATGATATTCGAGCTGCTATTCTTCAAGCCGATGACGGCGTACTCGTTAACAATCGATTGGATCATAAAATTCCTATCGTAGACGAGGTTGCGTATATCGATAAAATCCCAATGGGCATGCTTTCTGCTGTAGAGGTTGTAGAACCGGGGCAAGTAGTATCACAATTATCGAATCCTTATGGAATTGCCACTGTATTTGAGCTTTCACCAGAGGAAACAAAGAATATTGTGCCTATCGCTCGAGCCCTCATTGGTAATCGATCTGCAGTCGTTATTAAAACACCGGCAGGGGACGTTAAAGAGCGGGTAATACCAGCGGGTTCCATTATTGTAATGGGGAACGATAGAACCATATCCGTCGATGTATCTGCTGGGGCAGAGAGAATTATGGAAACTCTCGAATCTGTTCATCCTATCGATGATATTAGTGGTGAAGCCGGTACGAACGTAGGTGGCATGCTTGAAAAGGTTCGCCTTACAATGGCTCAATTGACGAATAAATCCCCTCAAGATGTATTTATCCAAGATTTGCTAGCCGTAGATGTAGCTGTTCCTATCAATGTAAAGGGCGGCCTTGCAGGTGAGTTCTCTATGGAACAAGCCGTAGGCATTGCCTCCATGGTTAAGTCAGATCATCTACAAATGGAAATCATTGCAAAGCAGGTAGAAAAAGAGTTAGGCGTACCAGTTGAAATCGGTGGTGAAGAGGCTGAATCAGCTATCTTAGGCGCTTTGACTACACCGGGGACAGCAAAACCAATGGCCATACTCGATCTAGGGGCAGGCTCAACTGATGCATCCATCATTAACCAAGAAGGAAAAATTAAAGCCATTCATCTTGCAGGGGCAGGAAATATGGTAACTATGCTCATCAATTCTGAACTTGGTTTAGAGGATATGCATATTGCAGAAGCCATCAAACGAGACCCATTGGCTCAAGTACTCAGTGTATATCACATTCGTCACGAAGATGGAACGGTGCAGTTCTTTAATGAACCACTTTCGGCAGCATTGTTTGGCCGCGTTGTTATCGTAACGCCAGATGGGCTCGTTCCTGTAGAGCGAGATATCCCTCTAGAAACGATTAAGCGTGTTCGTCAAACCGCAAAGAAACGGGTATTTGTCACAAATTCACTCCGCGCTTTGGCATCTGTTAGTCCTACTCATAATGTGCGAGATATACCATTCGTAGTTATCGTAGGTGGTTCTGCATTAGACTTTGAAATTCCTCAACTCGTAACCGATGCACTTTCACAATATGCATTAGTAGCGGGGCGAGGCAACATTCGAGGCGTTGAAGGGGCACGAAATGCGGTAGCAACAGGATTGGTATTATCCTATGTACAGAAGGGAGGCCTATGATGGATCAAAGTATCGTCAGTAAGCCAACCATATTGCTGTATACTACAGAGCATATCAGTGAGGATATACTAAAACCCGTACTATATGGAATTGAAGAGGAAGGTCTTCCTGTTGTCATTGAGTCCCATAGTGGTACGCATATGACATTGGCCGACCTAGCATCTCGTAATTCCGCTTTATCTGTTGGGATAGGCGTTGATGATGAGGCGATTGTGTTGACCTATAAAAACATACCAATGCATCAATTTATTTATCGACTTACGGGCTATGCTCAATATCCAGATAGCTTACGCACCTTAGGTGTCAATGCAGCCCGCCTTGTAAAAGGTAATCCTTTCGTTTCTGATGAACGACTGGAAGTAGCTTTTTAAATCTAACTAACTTTAGAGGTGGTGCATATGGCTATTTATACGAAAACCGGTGATGCAGGTACAACGGCCTTATTTGATGGCACTAGAGTACCTAAGAATTCACTTCGTGTGGACACATATGGAACCTTTGATGAATTAAATGCACAGGTTAGTGTATGTGAGAAATTAGTCGTCTCGCCAGACAATAAACATGTGCTTCACACATTACAACATCAGCTATTCCGTTTATGTGCGGAGATAGCTACGCCTCATGTGGAAAATCTAAGTGAAAGTAGCAATCTAATTTCACAACAAGATATAAGCGAATTGGAATATATGATCGATGACTATACAACGCGATTGCCACAGCAACATAGCTTTATATTAAGCGGAAATTATCTATCTGCTGCAGAGTTACACGTGGCACGTACCATTTGTCGTCGTGGTGAACGATTGCTTATAAGCTTAGGTTCTGTAGAACCTATTCGCGATGAGGTTCGTAAATTTATTAATCGACTATCTGATGCTCTATATATCATGGCTCGCATGGAAGACTATATACAATTTGTAGAAACAATTGTAGAACGCGTTTCAGAACGTGTAGCAACTAGTCGTGAGGAAATACTGACAGAAAGCAATCAATGCGTAAGTAATATAGAGCATACTGCTGAAAGTGGAGTTATTTATATGTCAACTAGAACAGAGTTAGAGCGTATTATGACGAAGCTTTCACAAGCGGCATTGGACTACGCTCAGTCCATAGGCGTACCTATCGTTGTATCTATAGTAGATGCAAACGGTGTATTAATGTATTTCCAACGTATGTCAGATGCATTGCTCATCAGTAACGACATCGCACAGGCAAAGGCGTACACCGCAGTGGCGCTTAAATCAGCAACTCATGAAATACATCCAAGCGCACAGCCTGATGGCGATCTATTCAACATAGAATCCATGGTAAACCGTAAAATTTGCACCTTTGGTGGCGGATATCCAATCATGATTAATGGAAAGATGATTGGTGGACTCGGCATTAGCGGTGGTACCGTGGCACAGGATATGGACATTGCATCTCATGCATTACAATCTCTGTTAACTCAATGAGGTGAAAACAATGGACGTAACGCAAATGTATATTAGTGAGTTTGTTGGTACTGCCGTTTTAATTGCATTTGGTAATACTACCAATGCATCTATCTTGTTAAAGAAAACCATTGTTAGTATTTTTGGTACTAACTGGCTACACATTATCTTCGGATGGGCATTTGCCGTATCCTTTGGTGTATATGTAGGGATTACACTTGGTGGCCCAGGGCATTTGAACCCTGCCGTTACCTTTGCTCTTGCTGTAGCAGGTATATTCCCTTGGGATCAAGTCATTCCCATGTCCATAGCTCAAATTGCAGGTGGTTTTACAGGTGCTGCCATTGCTGCATTGTTCTATTATCCACACTTTAAAGTAACCGGTCCTGACGAAGGAAACTGTGTAGGGATTTTTGCAACAGGTCCAGCTATTGATAATAAACCTTTCAATTTGATATCTGAAATCATAGCAACATTTATGTTTATGCTAGCGATTCTCTGCTTAGGAAAAATGGCCGATGGTTTAGCACCTATGGTCATCGGTATTTTGGTAGCATCCATTGGTATGTCCTTTGGCGCAACTACTGGATATGCATTAAATCCAGCCCGTGACTTTGGTCCGCGGTTAGCATATTTCTTATTACCGATTCCTAATAAAGGAACTGCGAACTGGCAATATGCATGGGTACCATTTATTGGCCCATTGATTGGGGCAGGCTTAGCCGTGTTGTTCTTCCAATTAGTGGCACCTTAACTATAGCTAGAGTATATAAAACAACGACAAACTATAACATGTCAGTATAGTTTAAAGAATACATATTACATTAGGAGGAGATTATATGGCCTTTCAAGAGGTAATTGATGCAAAACAGCGCATCATACAAGAGTTTGTACCTGGAAAGCAGGTTACGATAGCCCATGTTATTGCCAATCCTAAGCCAGATCTATTTAGAAAAATGGGACTTGAGGAAAAAGGGCGCAATGCCATTGGAATTCTTACCATAACACCTGGCGAAGGGACCATTATTGCAGCCGATATTGCAAGTAAATCTGGTGATATCGAAATCGGTTTCATCGATAGATTTTCGGGGGCACTTCTCATAACTGGTGATGTATCTGCTGTTGAATCTGCTTTGCGCAGCGTAATTGAAGGTCTGCAACGCATATTAGGATTCTTCCCAACGGATTTAACAAGATCCTAATGAAAGGGTAATTATGAGCACCGAAAAGAAAGAAAAACGCATCCTTCTAGTAGGTCGTAGCGGTTGTGGTAAGACTACATTAGCAGATACGATTACTCATGGCTCGGCTACGTATCATAAGACACAAGCTATAACGAGAGTGGGAAACTTCATCGATACTCCTGGAGAATATATGGAGAATCCTAATTACTATCGAGGCATTATCTTGCACGCCTATGATGCGGACGTAGTGATTTTCATGATTCCTGCAGGTGATGAAACAACCATATTCCCGCCAAACTTTGGAAACTCATTAAATCGCGAGGTTATAGGGGTTGTATCAAAGGTGGATACGGGTAAAGATGTTGAGGCGCCTAGGCGCAATCTTAAACTAGCGGGAGCCACTGAGATTTTTGAAATATCAGTTCACGACGAAGAGTCGTTAAAACAATTATGTAACTACATATATGGTTAGTTGAAAGAAGGTTTTTCCATGGACAAAGTGTTTGAAGAACAACTTAATCAATTTATTTTAAATAAGGCGATCATTCCAAAAAGCTTGGGTCTATGGGAACGATATTTCAAAAAAATGTGTCTCGCTTGGCAAGATATGAAACCTGAGATTCAGGCTCAGCATATTATCTTTTCTGCAGATAATGGTATTTCCGTAGATGGCCTAATCGGTTATAACTATGAGATTACTCGTAAACAGTCTCAGAATATGATTGATGGTAAAAGTGCAGTTGCTAATTACTGTATCTTTAACCATATTCCTTATGAAGTGGTAGATGTAGGCATTGCGTGCCCACAAGGTATTGGGATAAATCGAAAGGTAGCTCAAGGCACAAAGAATATATTAGATGGTGCTGCTATGAGTGCTGAAGAGTTTGACCTAGCATATCAAGCTGGATATAACCGAGTTGTTTACTATGCAGAATCGGGTATCAATCTATTTTCCTTTGGCGAAATGGGTGTTGGTAATACGACTACTTCAGCAGCTGTCCTGAGTGGTCTTACAAAACTAGACCCACGGATAACTGTAGGTCCTGGATCTGGCCCTGATGAAGAGGCGTACATGAATCAAAAACGAGAGTTTGTACGTACTGCATTATCTCATCATAAGGGACACTTAAATAGTCCTAAAGAGGTAATTAGCCGCGTAGGTGGCTTTGATATAGCCGCTATTACAGGTGCTATGGTAGCTTGTACAGACTTACATATCCCATTTGTAATCGATGGATATATTACAGCAGTTGCCATGGCTTGTGCTACTCAAATGAATGGAGACGCTCCATTATACGGTATTCCATCTCATTATTCTCGCGAGGTAGGGATGGCCGCAGCATTGGCTTATGCAAATATTCGTCTTGATGAAGTTCCAATCCATGGACAAATGGCGTTAGGTGAAGGTACTGGTGCTGTACTCATGGTACAACTACTTAAAACAGCGCACTTTGCCTTTATGAATATAGGTACCATGGTGGAACTATTAGAAAAATAAATTTGTAATCTTTGCGCTATGTTTTGTAAAAGGAGAGAAAACAGATGACACAAGAAGCATTAGGTATGGTGGAAACTAAGGGCCTAGTAGGCGCTATTGAAGCAGCTGATGCAATGCTTAAAGCAGCTAATGTGGAACTCGTAGGCAATGAAAAAATTGGCTCTGGTCTCGTTACTGTTATGGTTCGTGGTGATGTAGGTGCTGTAAAAGCTGCTGTAGACGCAGGTGCAGCTGCTGCAGAACGGGTAGGCATTGTTATCTCTACTCATGTAATTCCAAGACCACATAAAGATGTAGAAGGTATTTTACCAACAAAGGGTGAATAATTATGGCCGATACTAAAAGTCTGGTAGACGAGATTTTAAAGCGCGTATTGATGCGTATCGATAGTGCTGATTTTAGCAAAACTTCAGGCGCGACTAGTAATGCATTATGTGCTTCGGCACCTGTAAGTTCACCTGCTGTAAGTCAACTACAAACTTCTATGATTACTGAACACGTAGGTAGCACTACAACAGGCGATACAATTGGTCTCGTAATTGCCAATGTTGATAGTCAAGTATTGGAAGCTATGAAGCTCACTAAGTCATATCGATCCATCGGTATCTTAGGTTCACGTACAGGTGCAGGGCCGCAAATTATGGCCGCTGATGAAGCTGTAAAAGCAACGAATACAGAGATTGTTAGCATTGAGCTTGCCCGTGATATGAAAGGTGGCGCTGGTTCTGGTTCCCTCATCATATTTGGTGGCGATGACGTATCCGATGTAAGACGTTCTGTGGAAGTAGCATTACGTGAATTAGAACGGACCTTTGGCGAAGTATATATGAATGACGCAGGCCATGTGGAGATCCAATATACAGCGCGTGCAGGAGAAGCCTTGGTCACTGCTTTTGGGACACCAGAAGGTAAAGCCTTTGGGTTATTAGTAGGTGCCCCAGCAGCAATAGGTGTAGTTATGGCAGATACAGCAGTTAAATCCGCTAATGTAGATGTGGTAAGTTATCGATCTCCATCGAGTTCTGCTATGAGTAATGAAGTTGTTTTACAAATTAGTGGTGATTCTGGCGCTGTTAAACAAGCTGTAAAAGCAGCACGTGATGTGGGATTAGCTTTACTGGAAACTATGGGAGAAAGACCTAAGAATAAGGGTAATGCTTACATCATCTGAAACCGAAAGAAGAACCTAAAACAGAGACTCAAGAACCAGAGTTAAAAGATTTGATTCGTCAAATGTTAGTAGATATGCAACGTAGCTAACAGTATAGGAATGTATGAATCCTAGGTGCGAATCATCAAAGAAATAGACGTCGGGAGGTGGCATGGTGAAAGATTCACTAGGGTTACTAGAAGTAGCTGGTTTGCTGGGGGCTATCACCGCATCAGATGCAATGGTTAAAGCTGCAAATGTACGGCTCATAGGAATAGAAAAGGCGAGAGGACTTGGCTGGATGACCGTAAAGGTTGCTGGTGATGTAGGAGCTGTTGAAGCAGCTGTTCAAACCGGTGTGGCGATTACAAAAGGTATGAACTTGTATGTAGCTCACAAAGTAATTCCTCGACCTGCAGAAGGTTTAGTAGAATCCTTTAATGATGATTTTACAGATAAGCCGGCTAAGGTAGCTGATGAAACAGAGAAACCCCAATTAGATGAAAAGGTTGTTGAGGTGTTAGATGAGATAGTATCTACGATCATAGAACCGAAAAGTTCTAAATCAACAGGTACAAAGAAAATAACACCAAAGAAAAACCCTAAAAAGAAATAAAGTAGTAAATAATAAAGGAGATTATCATGAATAACGCATTAGGCATGGTAGAAACAAAAGGTTTAGTAGGCGCAATTGAAGCGGCTGACGCAATGGTAAAAGCAGCTAACGTTACATTAGAAGGTACTGAAAAAATCGGTTCCGGTCTTGTAACAGTAATGGTTCGCGGTGATGTAGGCGCTGTAAAAGCGGCTGTTGATGCGGGCTGTGCAGCTGCACAGAAAGTAGGTGAAGTAGTATCTACTCATGTAATTCCACGCCCTCATAGCGATGTAGAATTAATCTTACCTAAGAAAGGATAATAGCTTATGGATCGGGAACAGATTCGTGCTATCGTACGAGAAGTGATCGAAGCCATGTTCGAATCGTCCATTCCCGTAGGTGTGAGCAATAGACATGTCCATCTATGTCAGGAGGACTGGGATATATTATTCCCTAACCAGGCTATTACTAAAAAAAGTGACTTAAAACAAACTGGAGAATTTGCTTCAGAACAAACAGTTACTTTAGTGGGGCCTAAAGGGGTCATTCAAAACGTCCGCGTATTAGGTCCTCTTAGAAAACAGTCACAAGTAGAGGTATCTTTGACCGATGCTCGTGCATTGGGTATAAAACCTCCTATTGTGCTATCTGGTCATTTAGAATCAGCCGCAGAGATTACTCTATGTACTGAAAATGGGGAAATTACAAAACCTATTTGCATCGTTGCAAAACGACATATTCATATGTCTCCTGATGATGCAAAACGACTTTCTGTAAACGATGGCGACAGCGTAAATATTGAAATTCAAACACCAGAGCGCACCACTGTATTTGGTGATGTCATCGTTCGGGCCGTACCGGGATTTGTTCTAGAACTCCATATTGATACAGATGAGGCAAATGCTGCCAATGTACAAGGTACAGTGATGGCGAGAATTGTACAGTAAAGTAGGTGATATGATGAAAGGTTTGAAAAAGGCAAATAATACCTTGCAAGAGTTCTCTGATCTTGTAGAGTCTAAACAAGTGAGCTCTCATAATCAAAAAAATTTGCGCGTAGGAATTGACCTTGGTACATCATCTATTGTCCTATCCGTAGTAAACGATAAAGGTAAGCCTATATATGGTGCTTTTGAATACAACGAATCTATTCGAGATGGCCTTGTAGTTGACTATGTGGGAGCTGTTACAATTACGAGAGCTTTAAAGGCTAAGGCGGAAGCTGCCTTAGGCACAGAGCTTGTATATGCTGCAGCAGCTGTTCCACCTGGAACGATAGGCAAGAATAAAGAGGTAGTAGGTCATGTTCTTGAAAGTGCCGGTTTTGAAGTAACCTGCATTTTAGACGAGCCTACCGCTGCTGCTAATGTGCTAGGAATCACCGATGGCGCTGTTATCGACGTTGGTGGTGGTACTACGGGCATAAGTATTTTAAAAGATGGCCGAGTTGTATATACCGTAGATGAGCCTACAGGAGGTACCCATATGAACCTTGTTATTAGCGGGGCCTATGGCATCTCTATTCCTGAAGCGGAAGCTTATAAGCGCAATGAAGCGAATAAACGTGATGTATATGCAACCATACGGCCTGTAGTTGAAAAAATGGCAGCTATTTCTAAGCGTGCGTTACATGAGGGCGGTTATGAAAAGGGGACTCCTATTGTTGTTGTGGGCGGTGCCTCTAATTTTGAGGAGTTCACAAAGACTTTCAGTCAATATATAGGGTTACCTGTTCATAAGCCACTGTATCCAGAATTTGTAACGCCCTTAGGGATTGCCATGGGAAGTGAGCATTAATATGGATGCATTAGTTAAACTGGTGCTAGAACGCCTAGAAAAGCGCATGACATCCACTGCTACTTTTATGGTCACAGAGTGCAATAGCTATGATGAGCATATATTGTTGCAGAATCAACTCATTTCTTTCAGTGGTATAGATTATGGTCATATACGAGAGTTAATGTGCGATAGATTGGTGCCTTGGGTTGCCTATTTGCATCGTGCATTAGCGTATGACTGTGAGGTGACGATACACCTAGCAGTTCCTGTAACCTCGTTGATGAATCCATCAGTCATTCTAGATTGGCCTATCAAATTTCTAGATAAATTTGGTTGTCCTATATATGCCAGTCATCAAGCGTGGATAACGGCCTCTTTTGTTAGATCTTGTGAAAGTCAGTCTATTATCGTCATATATAGGGGACAACGGTTCACCATGGCTGCTCGAGATGAAATTGAGCGCTTAGGTATCACAATAATTGAAGGGAACGAGAAGTATGCAAGTCGGTAAAGTTGTGGGTAGTATTGTATCTACTCAAAAGCATGAATCTCTAAAGGGAATGAAACTGATGATGGTAGATATTCTCGATGGAGAACAAGAGTTGACGGGGCGCATAGAGATCGCCGTCGATACAGTATGTGCTGGTGAAGGTGAATATGTGCTTTTAACTCGAGGCTCATCGGCACGGCATATTTTCGAAGATGATAAAGGCACCGCAGTAGATTGTGCTATTGTGGGTATTATTGATAGTTTTGAAAAATAATTGTATAGGAAATAGCTGGTGCCAGAGTTAAACCTAGTTATTGTGTCACATCATGAATGTATCCTTGATTGTGTACACCGTTAGTTGACATGGTCATTGCATCAGCAATGCAACCTATATGGAGGTTCATGATGGAAAACAATACACAGTTGAAAGAAATGATCCGCTCCATGGTTATAGATGTATTACAGGGGCAAAAGCAAGAAATGGCCTCATCACAACCTATTAAACAAGCGCCTAGAGGTCAAGTTGAGCCAGGTGTATTTGATACAGTTGATGAAGCAATTCAAGCTGCAAAAGCAGCACAAGCGCGCTTTGAAGATTGCACCTTAGCAACCCGTGAAAAGGTAATAGCAGACATCCGTGCTGCCATGCGTCCACGAGTACAAGAGTTGGCTCAGAAAACCGTTGAAGAAACGGGGATGGGTCGCGTTGCGGATAAAGTACTAAAATTAAATCTAACACTCGATAAAACACCGGGCGTAGAAGATCTCGTCACAGAGTGTGAAACAGGCGATAATGGTATGACATTATACGAATTGTCTGCTTATGGTGTTATTGGTGCTGTTACGCCAAGTACGAATCCAGCGGAAACATTAATATGTAATACAATAGGTATGCTAGCCGCAGGGAATGCTGTATTCTTTAGTGTTCATCCTGGTGCTAAGCATCTTAGTCGATTGCTAGTTAGTGAACTTAATCAAATCATCGCCAAATCGATTGGTATTGAAAACCTTATTGTTACACTTCGAGAACCATCTATTGAGTCTGCTCAAGAGATGATGCTACATCCAGATGTGAGCCTATTAGTTGTTACTGGAGGTCCTGGCGTAGTAAAACAAGCCCTTCAAAGTGGTAAAAAGGTTATTGGTGCTGGTGCAGGCAATCCACCGGCCTTTGTAGATGAAACGGCAGATATTAAAAAGGCCGCTCAAGATATTGTTCTTGGCGCTAGTCTAGATAATAATATTCTATGTATCGCTGAAAAGAGCGTTGTAGCCATGCGCCAAATCGAGCCACAGCTAGTTCAAGAAATGGTAAAAGTAGGTTGTGTTCTCCTTGAAAATCAACAAGATATTCAACGCCTAGTCGATTTAACAGTGTTACCGAATGGGACACCAAATAAAAAATTTGTCGGTAAAAATGCAAGCGTTATTCTTGATGCAGCACATGTTCCGTACAATGGTGATCCACGGTTAATTATCATGCGGGCTCCAAAAAATCATCCCTTTGCAGTAATTGAGATGTTAATGCCTATTTTACCTGTTGTTACAGTAGATAGCTTTGACGAAGGTCTTGATGTATGCTTGATGTTAGAAGCAGGCTTACATCATACGGCCACAATGCATTCCTTGAATATGGAACGCCTCAATCGGATGGCTCGTAAAATGAAAACTTCCATTTTTGTTAAGAATGGTCCGTCCTATGCAGGGCTTGGATTTAGTGGTGAGGGTACGACAACCTTTACAATTGCTACACCTACTGGAGAATCTACTACATCGGCTCGTTGCTTTGCGCGACGTCGTAGATGTTGCTTAACAACAGGATTTAATATTCGATAGGTGGTGAGCATATGAATCAATGGACTTTTCCAACCCAGATTTATGCAGGGCCAGATTCATTGAACCGTCTTACAGCGTTTTCTAATGAATCTATCCTTATCATATGCGATCCATTTTTAAAAGATTCTCCCAGCCTTACGTATGTGATAGGGTTAATGGATAGTAAAAATAAGGTAACCATCTACACAGATGTAGTACCTGATCCACCCATAACGCATGTAGTAAAGGGTATTGAGTTTATGGAAGGCATTAGACCAACTGTAATCATTGCCATAGGTGGGGGCTCCTGTATCGATATGAGTAAGGGCATTGCTTACTTTGGTCGTAAGTTAAAGCATATGGATATCAAATCCTTTATTGCTGTTCCTACTACTAGTGGAACTGGATCAGAAGTGACCTCTTTTGCTGTTCTTACAGATAGTGAAACACAAATTAAATATCCTCTTGTGGATGATGCGGTATTACCAGATGAAGCATTATTAACGCCATTATTTGTAAAAACATCTCCACCAAGTGTTACTGCATTCAGTGGTATGGATGTGCTAGTTCACGCATTGGAAGCCTATGTAGCAACGGCTGCAAATAATTTTACTGATGCGTTGGCACAACAGGCGATTGAGCTAGTCTTTACTTACTTACCAAGATGTCATAAGCCAACAGCAACAGAGCAAGATAGAATGTCTATGCATGAGGCTTCATGTTTAGCAGGTCTATCCTTTAACAAGGCCGGATTAGGTATAGTTCATGCCATGGCTCATCAGTTGGGAGGACAATTTCATGTGCCTCATGGTCTAGCTAACAGTATGCTTTTGCTTTATGTAATTGGATTTAATTGCTCTCGTAACCAAGAGGTGGCCAAGAAATATGCCCATCTATCTGCTAAGTTGGGCTTTGCATCGCATAAAGCATCCGATGGAGATAAAATAGGTGCATTACTAGAGGCGATTATAAAACTACAACGAACTTTAGAATGTCCAATGACACTGACTGAATTTGGTGTAGATAAGGCTACATCTGAACCAAAACTTAACCTCATGGCAGATAGAGCACTAGAGGATATGTGTTATAGATTTAATCCATACCCAGCTAACCATGATGATCTTATCGGATTATATAAAAAGGTTTTGTAACCTATATAGAGTGAATAATAAAACTCAAAAGTATATAATGAACAATACAAATACAAGAGGCTTCAATGATTTCATGGAAGCCTCTTTTTGTATTCCCTTATTCTTGTTAATTGAAATAGAAATAGAAATAATATTTACCTATTTGTTGCTTAAGTTATGTGCTGTTAGGTACACTTTTTTTCATCTTAGAATGATATAATAAATTTTACATCCTATCTCGATGTAGAGGTGTTATTCAAGTTTAGTCATATTCCATATAACTCATTGGAATATAGAAAAACATAGATTTTATCTACATTTGTTGTATAATATGTATAGGATATTTAAAAAATTAGATGTTTTTGTGAAAGTCTATCCTTATCTAAGTTAATTAGATGTTTGGTGCATTTTATTTTAGATTCATGCTCAATGTACTACTTTCACAATATGAGTATGATCTTGTGTGGTCATACGTTTTTTGAAAAGAGAGGTATTTATGCAACACATGCTACGCATGGGTATTGACGTGGGCTCTACAACTGTTAAAGTTGTACTATTAGACGAACACGATAATTATTTGTATAAAAAGTACATACGCCATTATGCAAACATTTTGGACACCGTATATACCTTGCTCCAAGAGGCTCAAGTGGGCCATGAAAATGATCAAGTTCATGTATGTATTACAGGTTCTGGTGGTATGGCGATGGCTGAAAAGGTACGCATTCCATTCGTGCAAGAGGTTATTGCTGAAACACGTGCTGTAAAAGCGTTGTATCCAGAAACTGATGTTATTATCGAACTTGGTGGTGAAGATGCGAAGGTAACCTATTTAGGTCAAACGGCAGAACACCGTATGAATGGTTCTTGTGCAGGTGGTACAGGTGCCTTCATCGACCAAATGGCGACTTTATTGCAAACTGATGCATCTGGTCTTAACCAATTGGCCATGAATGCTGATACGATTTATCCAATTGCAGCACGCTGTGGCGTATTTGCTAAAACAGACGTACAAGCTTTGTTAAACCAAGGCGCATCTCATGAAAATATTGCAAAATCCGTATTCCAAGCGATTGTAAACCAAACAATTGCGGGCCTTGCATGCGGTCATAAAATTGAAGGTAATGTAGCATTCCTTGGGGGGCCGTTAACATTCTTATCCGAACTTCGTCAATGTTTCTGCGATACCTTAGAACTAGATGAAGCGCATCGCATTATCCCTGAAAATGGTGAATTATTCATCGCCTTAGGGGCGGCTTTGATGAAAGAAGACTGTCGTGAGATTACGGTTGGTCAATTAACAAAGGAAATTGGTGCCCTCATCGGTATTCCTATGGAGGCTACAGATCGTGTAGAACCTCTATTTAAAAATGAACAAGAATTAGAAGAATTCCGCGCTCGTCACGCTAAGGCAGTAACGCCAAAAGCGAATATTGAAGATGCGCAAGGTCCTTGTTACCTTGGTATTGATGCTGGTTCTACTACTCTTAAGGTAGTTCTCATCAATAGCAATAAGGAAATCATATTCTCTCACTATGGTCCTAATCATGGTAAACCATTAGGAAAATCTCGTGAAATGATCGAGAAGATTTATGAACTGTTACCAAAAGGCGCGTATATTGCGCATTCTGGTGTAACTGGTTACGGCGAAGCATTTCTTAAACGCGCCCTTGGTATCGATATTGGCGAAGTAGAAACAATGGCTCACTATCGTGCAGCTCGTTACTTCTGCCCTGATGTATCCTTTATCTTAGACATCGGCGGTCAAGATATGAAATGCTGTAAGGTTCGCGATGGCTATATCGAAGATATCGTATTGAACGAAGCGTGCTCCTCTGGTTGCGGCTCCTTCATTGATACATTCGCATCCGGTCTACGCATTCCAATCGATCAATTCGCGAAGGAAGGTTTATTGGCATCCTTGCCAATCGACTTGGGTTCTCGTTGTACTGTATTTATGAACTCTAAGGTTAAGCAGGCTCAAAAAGAAGGTGCTACGGTACAAGATATCGCAGCAGGTCTTGCTTACTCTGTTATTAAAAATGCTCTTTATAAGGTTCTTAAGGTAAAAGACCCTAAAGAATTGGGTGATCATATCGTTGTACAAGGTGGTACATTCTACAATGAATCCGTATTGCGTGCCTTCGAGAAATTGATGGGCGTAGAAGTAATTCGTCCTGACGTATCCGGCTTGATGGGTGCTTATGGTATGGCTCTTCTTGCAGCTGAAACGGCAGAAGAGTTACAAAAGGAAAAAAGTACTTTGCTCGATAGTGATGGTCTTAACTCCTTACAAGTATCTACGACAATGCGCAATTGCGGACTTTGCTCCAATAACTGTATGCTTACCATCAATGCTTTCTCTGATGGTCGTACTTACGTAACGGGTAACCGTTGTGACCGCGGTGCGGGCGGTATGATTCAAGAGGAACGCAAAGCAGTTCCTAACTTAGTAGATGTTAAATTGCGTCGTTACTTCGACTATTATTTGAAGAAAAATATTTCAGAGTTCGAAGGTAAAATGCGCGTAGGTATTCCTCGCGTCCTCAATATGTATGAGGATTTCCCATTCTGGTTTACATTCTTTAATACACTTGGCTATGAAGTAATCCTTTCCGATTACACTACAAAGGAACAATACAACAAGGCTATTGATACGATTCCATCCGATACAGCTTGCTACCCAGCAAAAGCTGTTCATGGTCATATTCGCGACCTTGCGAATGCACAAGTAGACTTTGTTTGGTACCCTTGTATTCAACATGGCCCTAAGGAATTTAGCCGCGACAATAATTACCATTGTCCAATGGTTATTTCCTATCCAGAGCTTATCAAAAACAACATGCAGGAGGTTCTGGGGGATACTCCATTCCACGCACCATTCTTGCCATTAGCTGATAAGAAATCTCTTGTTCCTGCTCTTGTGAAAGCATTGGACTTCTTGAATCTCAAGAAGAAAGATATTGCTAACGCTGTTGAAAAAGCGTGGGAAGAACAAGAAAATTGTAAGGCTTCTTACCGTGAAACGACAAAGAAAACAGTATCTCGCCTCGTAGCAGAACAAATTCCTACCATCGTATTGGCTGGTCGTCCATACCATTTGGACTCTGGTATTAATCACGGTATCCCAGAGCTTATTACATCCCTTGGTATGGCTGTTCTTACAGAAGATGGCGTTGCGCCACTTGGTAATGAAATCAAGCATCTACGTGTTGTAGACCAATGGTCTTACCATAGCCGTCTATACCGCGCTGCTGAATTCGTAAGTAGAACAGAAGGCTTCCAAATTGTTGAGCTTAACTCCTTTGGTTGCGGTCTCGATTCTATTGTAGCGGATCAAGTAAAAGATATACTTTCAGCAAACCATAAGATTCATACCTTACTCAAAATTGACGAAGGTACAAACCTTGGGGCTGTAACGATTCGTTTGCGTTCCTTGCAATCTGTAATGGAACGTAGCTTGCGTCGTCATCACAACCCAGAGGCACCAGAAGTGGTGGAAGAACAATTACCAACCTACGATTATAATCGCGTGGTGTTCACAGAGGAAATGCGTAAGACTTATAAAATCTTGGTGCCACAAATGTCACCATTGCATTTTAGCCTCTTGGATCCAGTCCTCAAAAATGAAGGCTATAACTTTGAAATGTTGCCAGCTCCAACGCGTGACGATATTGAAGTAGGCTTGAAATATATCAATAATGATGCATGTTACCCAGCGATTATCGTTGTAGGGCAGCTCATGTCTGCACTATTATCTGGTAAATACGATATCGATAAAACAGCTGTTATCATCTCTCAAACAGGTGGTGGGTGCCGTGCTACAAACTATATTGGTTATTTGCGTAAAGCGTTGATTGACGCTGGTATGAAACAAGTGCCAATCCTATCTCTTAATGCAAGCGATATGGAACGTCAACCAGGCTTTAAATTGACAAAAGGTTTCTTGCATCGCATGATTCAAGCTGTTGTTTACGGTGATGCCCTCATGCAATGCGTATTGGCTACACGTCCTTACGAAACTAACCCGGGCTCTACAGATGCATTATGTGATTACTGGATTAAAAAATTACGTGAAAACATTACATCTGCAAGTCTTCGTCAGTATAATAAGTACATCAAAGAAATCATTCATGACTTTGATAACTTGCCGGTCAATAAAGATGTACAAAAACCTCGCGTTGGCGTCGTAGGTGAAATTTACGTTAAATTCCACCCAAGTGCTAACAACCATATCAATGAACTCATTGAAAAAGAAGGTGGCGAAGTCGTTACATCTGGTTTATTAGATTTCTTCTTATACTGCGCAATGGACAGCACATACCGTGCTAAACACCTTGATGGCACATGGCTATCTGGCTTCTTTGGTACATTGGCTCGTGAAGCCCTTGAACTCTACCGCTTGCCATATGCTAAAGCAGTAGCAGCGTCTAAAAACTTTGACCCTCTACAACGTATGACAGAAGTAGCAAAAGAAGCGGCTCACTACATTGGTCTTGGTAACCAATGCGGTGAAGGTTGGTTCCTCACAGGCGATATGATTGACCTCATTGAAAAAGGGGCTAAACAAATCGTATGCTTGCAACCATTCGGCTGCTTACCAAACCACGTTACAGGTAAAGGCATGGTTAAAACACTATCCGCTGCCTACCCAGACGTGCGCATTGCTGCCATCGACTACGATCCAGGCTCCAGTGCAGTAAACCAAGCAAACCGGTTGAAACTACTACTATCGACAATGTTCGAATAAGTAGTTAGTGTATTGCTAATTTTGGCTAAAATGAGTGTTTTGAAACTCGATGGAACTATTGGCGAATAACCGATAGGTGGCCTTACATTTTATAATGGGGCCCGAATACAACTGCATATTATTAGTATAGAAAAAATACAGCCCTCTCTTGGCTCAGTACGTCACTACGTTCCGTAAAATCGCTGCAGAGAGGGCTGTGTTCTTTTCTACAATCAGTTGAGCCTGCGCTTTCCATTATTGTGCTTAAGTATATTAATGTAGATAGAAAAGAATAGTGCCAAGTTAAATTTATGTATAATATATGTGTCTAGGTACTTATATTGATGTTCTTATGTCGTAATGGGATACCTTTACAAAAATGTTAATAAAAATAGCACCACCTTTTTCGCAGCAATTTTACGGAACGAAGTGACGTACTGAGCAAGAAGAAGGTGGTGCTATTTTTATACTAAATTTATTCTATTGTAACGGGGCCCCATTACGACTTAGTTTTACTCCCTACAATCAGTTGGACAGGTGCTTTCCTTTATTGTGCTTAGTGTATTTGTAAAAAAGAATTAATATATTTTAATTATAGGCTGATAGTCCTACAATGGGACATCTTCATAGCAAAAATTAATAAAAATAGCGGTACCTTTTTCGAAGCGATTTTACGGAACGAAGTGACGTACTGAGCAAGAAGAAGGTACCGCTGTTTTTATACAAAATTTATTCTATTGTAACGGGGCCCCATTGTAGGACTTACACAAATGTTTAAAAGAGATTATTCTTTTCCTACTAAACCATACAAGCACAATAAGGAAAGCGTTGCACATACTAGCATTGTAATCCCCATGGGTATGCCCGTATGATCGCCGCCAATACCAACGAGTGGAGATACAATGCCTGCCGCAAACATGTTTGCAAAGCCTAGTATAGCAGAGGCGCTGCCTGCCATTTTTCCATAGTTTGTCATCGCCATAGAGAAGGAGGCGGAGCCGAATAGAGATACTGTACATACAGTAAAGAATAAAATTGTTGTTACAGGAATGAGAGGCCATTCGAAAATCATGGCTACTAAGAATAGTAAAGAGCCAATCGTAAGTTGCCATAGACTGAATGTAAGTAGTTGACGAGATGTTATAACATTGCTTACACGTCCGCTAATGGCACTGGCTAAGATAACGCCGCAGCTATTAATACCAAAAAGGTAACTAAATTCCTGGGCGGAAAGTTGAAAAATATTTTGGTATACAAAGGATGAACCTGAAATATACGCAAAGAAAGCGCCGAAAGCAAAGAATTGAATTAAAGATTGTCCTAGGAAACGTTTATCTTTGATCAGTGTAAGGTAGTTCTTTACAGCCGTAGTTAGACCGCCAGTAACGCGGTTTTCCTTTGGTAAGCTTTCACGGAAAAGAAGCGAACCTATCAATAGAATAGCAGAGAATACAGCTAAGATTATGAAGATAATGCGCCAAGTGGTGAAGAGAAGTAGTTGGCCACCTACTAAAGGGGCGAGTACAGGGGCTAACCCATTAACCATCATAAGTAAGGCAAATAGTTTGGTCAGTTCTTGGCCCGATGCAAAGTCTCGGGCGATAGCTTTAGAAATTACAACGCCTACAGAACCTGTTAAACCTTGTAAGAAGCGGCCTAGTAAAAGTATTTCAATACTAGGTGCATAGGCACATATAATACTAGAGATAACACATAGTAAATTACCTATAATAAGTGGTAACTTACGACCCATTGTATCACTAATAGGACCACCAAATAATTGGCCTAATGCAACGCCAAAGGTCATAACACCAATGGTCATTTGAATATTTGATGCTGTTGTATTTAATTCTCCAGGCATAATCGGTAATGCAGGTAAATACAGATCTGTTGCGAGCGGTGTAATAGCTGTTAACATGCCAAGGAATACTACCAAGATAAAGGAAACCTTAGCAGAATTTTCTTGAGTCATAAAATCCTCCTATCTTAAAATGGGAAAAATAAAAGCCTGCGAATCGCACTTCGCAGACTGCATTTAATTTTATCTATTTGATACGATGTATTGTAACATGATTACAAAATAAATTCTATAAATTTTTGTTATTCAAATTTATGATTTGATATCTTGTTTTTCATCGATTACAATAAGTTAATTAATTGCATCTAAAAATATTAATTCAATAGATATTACTAAAATTATTAAGTTATATTATTGGTAGTAATTTGATATGTGGCAACAAAAAAGAACAGCTCGTGAAGAGCTGTTCTTTTTTGTATTGTTACCAGTTCTTAGAAGAAGAAGTGGTGAATTTCATGGATGAAATGTTGACCGAAGAAGGAGATGCAACCATGCATTACGATGAAGATCAAGAAGTATTTGAATGCGCTGTTCATGATAACGCTTGCTTCGATTTCATGTTCTAAGTTGTGAGCTTCTTCCGCGTTAATTTCTTTGTGGTTTTCTAGGTATGCTTTCAAAGCAGGACCTACGGCACCAATAGAAATTGCGATGGATTGTGGGGACAACATTTTGCCGATACCAGCTGCACCGGAGTTAACTGCTGCCAACCAGAAGCCAAGGTCTTCGAAGTTTGTAGGATCTAAACCTTGAGCTGCAGCGATTTGAAGTGGGCCAAACAATACGTTGGAGTTTGTACCGGAACCTGTTAAGAAGGCACCCAACGCACCTACGATAGGAGCGAATAGAGGGTACAAGGAACCTGTACCAGCAACCATTGCTTTTGCAATGTCTGCAGTCATACCAGAGTAAGTCATCAATTTAGCTGTCATAACAACTGTGATGATTGTAAGGTATGTGAACTTCAAGTTTTTAACTGTACTACCCAATGTACCGAAGATTTCACCAGCTTTTGCTTTTTGGATAAAACCACCAACGATACCAGCGATGAAGATCATGATACCAGGAGTTGCAATCCATACGAATGTATAAGGTTTAGCACCTTGACCTGTATAGATTGGTACAGAAGTTTTAATAGATGCCAAAGGACCGTTGATTGCAGGGAATAATTTAGAAGTTAATAACAATAATACGAAGATCAAGATGAATGGCATTGCAGCTACAAGGCCTTCACCACTGGAAACTTTAGGAACTTCACCAGTTTGCTTAACTGCGTATTCAGGATCATTAGGAGGCATGATTTTCGCACAGATAATGATAACTGCCATGATAACGATGGATGCAGAGATTACGGATAATTCTGGACCCATTACTGCATTGATTACAGTTTCAGGAATAGCTAATGCTAAACCGGAAAGTAATGTTACAAGGAATACGCCTTTTAACGCTTTTACACCGCCACCAATAATCATAACAACGAAGAATGGTGCGATAAGGTTAAGTAAGAATAATTGTACAGAAATGAATGTACCTAAGTGACTTGGATCAAGGCTTGTTAAGGATGCCAATGTAGTAGTTGGAATACCGATGGAGCCGAATGTTGTAGGTACGGAGTTCGCAACGAGACATGCGATGATAGATTTTAGTGGGTCAAAACCTACGGCAACCATCATAGCAGCTGGAATTGCAACAGCAGTACCAAAGCCAGCCATACCTTCCATGAAAGCGCCAAAGCCCCATGCAAGTAGTAATGCAAGTACACGAGTATCAGATGTTACAGAAGAAAGCATTGTTTTAATAGTTTCCATTGCTTTCGTATGTACTACCAAGTTATAAACGAAGATAGCAGCTGTAATAACTAGTAGGATTGGCCAAAGTGCCAATGCGGCGCCTTCGAGGGCGCCTGTCGCCATATGGAGTGGATTAGCTTGGAATGCTGTAATGGCGATGATGAAAGAACCAATTGCGGCAACAGTGGTTGCTTTCCATGCCGGTAATTTCAAGATGGATAATGCTACGATTAACCAAATGATAGGCGCTAACGCTAATAAAACGGTGATAGCACTCATTTCTAAAATCATCCTTTCAAGAAAAATAAAAATATATGCTTAACAGGACGATGTAGCTTAATCAATTTAATTGATGAGTAAATAACTATTGTATTAAGTTGTAAAAGTTCAGTTAAAATAAAAGATTACAATAAAATAACAGATATACTTATCATAAAAAATGATATATTCCTTAAAAATTTTTAACCTCATACATTATGAGGTTGAAAATATAAGAGAGGGGACATAAACAGTGTTTATGTCCCCTTCTTTACTGACTACATGTCCGTGTTAGGGCCTTTTGTAAGCTCTTAGGTATTAGTAGTTACCTTTGAACATTGTAGCAGGAGCTTCTGGTACATAATCGCCGAAGTAGGATTTGAAGTCTAGACCCAATTCGTTGCAAAGATCTTGAACTTCTAGCATTGTACCGTTAAGTACAGGGATGCCTTCAGCTTTAACTTTTTCAACGGATTCATGTTCTTTTTCACCATGAGTGTAGATGCGGTCTTGACCAGCAGCTTTAGGAGCTTCACGTAATTCTTGTAAGAATTGGGAGAAGTGTTTTTTGATTTCAGCTGGGTCACCGAAGAATTCAGGGTTGATAGCCATGAAGCCGTGGCAGATATTGGATTTACCGCCAACCATACATTTGTTGGAAGTACCACCTTGGGACAAGATGGAGGAGAATAATTCAGCAATCATGCCGTTACCATAACCTTTGTGGCCGCCAAGAACTTCTGTAGCACCACCTAAAGGAAGGATACCGCCGCCTTCATGACGGGAGATGTTGCCCAATACTTCAGCTGCATCAGTGGAAGGAACGCCATCTTTATTAACAGCCCAACCATCTGGAGTAGCTTTGCCCATTTTGTTGTACATTTCAAGTTTACCACGAGTTACTACTGTAGTGGAGCAATCGAAGAAGAAGTCAACAGGATCAGCAGGTACAGTCCAAGCGATAGGGTTAGAACCAAGCATAGCTTTACGAGCATATACAGGAACCATGATTGCTTCGGAGTTTGTACAAGAGAAACCGATTAAGCCTTGGTCGGATGCCATTTTAGCATAGTAACCAGCGATACCATAGTGATTGGAGTTACGTACGGATACGATACCAACACCGGATTTTTTAGCTTTTTCGATAGCCATTTCCATAGCCATGTGGCCTAAGATTTGGCCCATGCCATCATGACCGTCGATAACTGCGGAAATTGGAGTTTCTTTTACGATTTCAGGTTTTGCGTCGATTTTGATCAAGCCATTAGTGATACCTTTGTGGTAACGAACCATACGTTGCATACCATGGCTTTGAATACCGAACAAGTCGGAAGTCAAAAGTACGTCTTGAATGATGTCAGCTTCTTTTTCGGAGAAACCGAATTTTTGGAAAGCGTCCATGCTTAATTTTTTCAATGTTTCATAAGGGAATAACACAGTGTTTTTTGCGTCTGCCATCGTTAAAACCTCTTTTCAGAAAATATGTACCTGATATAGTAACGTCACTCTAAAATATCATGAAATTTAAATGATATTTGGTGAGCTCTATATCCTCTCAAATGACAATGTCAGTATAGCACAGAAAGAAGTGAGATTGAATAGTCTTACAGTCTGAAACACATTACTAAATACGCATACGTACCGGTGATGTTTGTCACATATTCCGAGGTCGATTACCGAAACATCCGATTATACCTAAAACTATATGGTTATGACTTTTAGTTATGATTGCATGATTTTTTTATAGATTTTCAGTATTTTTATAGAGCTTATTAGTATATCTGTTTAAGCTTTGAGCAAGAATGAGAACAGATAAACATCGATAAAACTTGAAATGTTCAATAACATATATAAAAATTTTTGATGTGTATAGCAACGTATTGTGATAACTGAATGTATTGATATGCATGATATGCAATGATTTTAATCTCTGTGAATATAGAAAATGTGTTAAAGGTTACACTTATACAGATGATGCTGTAATATAATATAAATATACATCCTATAGTTTATATAATTTATAAGCGAGGTGCTTATTTTGAAAGAATACAAATCAGTATGTCCTTATGATTGCCCAGATGCATGTGGTCTAATCGTATCGGTAGAGAACAATAGAGTAGTATCTGTTCGTGGTAATAGAGATCATGCTTTTACAAGAGGTACATTATGCCCTAAAATGGCGCATTACGAACAAGTGGTTCATTCTCCATTGCGTTTGCAGTACCCAATGAAACGGATTGGTAAAAAAGGAATCGGTGAAGACCAATATATACGTATCAGTTGGGATGAGGCATTAGATACCATTGTTAATAATTTTAAAGAAACTATTAGTACTTATGGCAGTGAAAGTATTTTGCGCTACTCCTATGCAGGTACCATGGGGGTCATCCAAAGCCCAGCAGCAGATTATTTCTTCCGCCGTATTGGTGCGACGGATCAAGACCGTGGTATTTGCTCCCCTGCAAAACAGGCAGGATTCCGCTCTGTTTATGGTGATACACTAGCCATTAAACCGCAAGAGGCACAACATAGTGATTTAATTGTTTTATGGGGCATTAATGCCACTGCTACCGATGTTCATATCTTACATGATGTAAATATAGCAAAAAAGAATGGCGCTCGAGTTTGGATTATTGATACTCATAAAACCTATACTTTTAATCAAGCTCATGAACATATTTATGTAAAACCTGGTAGTGATGGCGCCTTAGCGTTAGGTATGCTTCATATTATTCATCGAGACGGTTTAGCAGATATAGATTTTATTAAGAAACATGTACAAGGTTATGATGAACTCATAAACGATGTGTTGATTGATTTTACACCGGAAAAAGCAGCTGAACTTTGTGGCGTTTCCGTAGAGCGTATAATTGAGTTTGCCCATGCCTATGCTAAAGCTAAGGCTCCATTTATACGTCTTGGCAGTGGGTTATCACGCTATGGGAATGGTGCTATGAACTGTCGTGCTATTAATGCATTACCTGCTGTAGTTGGAGCTTGGCAACATTTAGGCGGTGGCTTATTATCGAGTGCTAGTGGTAGTAAGTTTGTGGGCAAAGAAGTGATGCAACAGGCTCATGTGGATGCACCAGCAAAACGATTGATGCCTATGATTAAACTAGGTGAAATGCTTACAAAACCATCAGGTACAGCTGTGCACAGTCTCTATGTATTCTCTAGTAATCCGGCTATAACAGCACCTGATCAAAATGTGGTGCGAAAAGGCTTGATGAGAGATGATTTATTTACGGTTGTTCACGAACGCTTCTTTACCGACACATGTAAATATGCCGATATTGTATTGCCTGCCACAACATCAGTAGAACATGACGATATATATAACTCCTATGGGCACTATACAATTGGAACGGGTTATAAATTAATCGATCCTATTGGCGAATCCCGCTCTAACTGGCAAGTGATTTCCGAATTAGCTAAACGTATGGGACTTACAGATGAATTCTTTACGCATAGTGAACGAGAGTTGATAGATCAAATTGTAAGTACGTCGCACCGTATTTCTAAGGGTGATCAAAATTTAATTCTTCAAGGTGAACCTGTAGAGATGACGTTGCCTGAAAATTATAAATTAGATTTTAAAACTCCGTCTGGAAAGATTGAGTTATATAATCCACATGATGTGGAGCCCCTAATTCGTTATTTACCGCCTTATGGTGATGATGCACCATTCTGGCTTATTATCGGCAATGATATTCGCATTTTAGATTCTAGCTTCTGTGAGTTAGAGTTTGATGATTCTGAATTGATGAAACTACGCATCAATCCTGAAGATGCAAAAGTATATAATATTAATGATGGCGACGAAGTAGAAATCTATAATCAACGTGGTAGTGTAAGAATTAAAGGTTACTACGATGAAGATGTGCAACGAGGTACGTTGGTAACCCTTGGCGTATGGTGGCAATCACAATCTAGTGATCCTAATGTAGGTATTAATGTACTTACAGCAGACAGACCTACTGATCAAGGTTGGGGTAGTACATTTTATGATGTACAAGTTCATTTAAAAAAGATTGATGTATAATGCAATACTATAAAAATGAAAATAATGATGGACATATATGGTTTTTATTATTAACTTATTATTAAATTTAATTCCCTTTACTTATAGGAATGGTGCTATGCAAATGTATCATAATAAGGATATTTTTATTGCATACATGTCCTTGTTAGGATTATAATAGTAATATTATTTCTATATATAACCTAAAGGGGGTTACATTTATGAATGGTAATGAGAAATTATCTGCCCGTGCCTATTGGGCTATAGGCATGATGTTATTTGCCCTATTCTTTGGGGCAGGGAACTTAATCTTCCCAGCGGCCTTAGGTCAACATTCTGGTGATAACGTTGGTTGGGCTTTGTTCGGCTTTGTATTAACCGGTGTAGGCCTTCCACTATTAGGTGTTGTAGCTATGGGCTACTCGTCTTGTAAAGATGTTGAAGAGTTAGCGAGTCGTGTTCATCCAATTTATGGCTTAATATACACTATCGCACTTTACTTGAGTATTGGGCCTATGTTTGCCACACCGCGTACTGGTACAGTAGCTTATGAAATTGCGATTAAGCCATTTGCTGAAGGCTTGCATATGAATATGGAACCTATATTCCTCGCCATATTCTTTGGTGTATCTTTATGGTTATCCATTAGCCCTCACAAGCTTGTAAATCGCATTGGTAACATTTTAACACCAGCCTTGTTGTTGGTTATCTTGTTACTTATTGTTAAATCCTTTATTACGCCAATTGGTGGTTATGCATTGCCACAACCAGCGTATGGAGATGCACCTACTGCTGTGTTACAAGGATTCTTAGATGGCTATAATACAATGGATGCGTTAGCTTCTGTAGTATTTGCTATTCTTGTTATCGACTTTGTTCGACTTAGTGGCGCTACAAATCATGAAGTAATTACTAAAACCGTGATGGAAGTTGGTGCTATTGCCGTAGGTCTTCTCGGTATTGTGTATCTATTTATCGCTAACATTGGTGCTACTAGTGTTGAACGTTTTGGCCTGTTCGATACAGGGGCGCCTGTCCTTTCTACAAGTGCTAACTATTTATTTGGTGATTTTGGACAAATAATTCTGGCTATTATCGTTCTCTTGGCTTGTTTGTCTACAAGTATTGGTTTAATTACTTCTTGTGGTACATACTTCCATAAGTTGACACCGAAGATTAGCTACAAGTTATATGTAGTTATTTTCTCTGTTGCCGCATTTTGCCTTAGTATGTTTGGCCTAAAGACAATCATCAGTGCTGCCATTCCTGTGTTAATGTTGTTGTATCCGTTGACAATTGTAATTATTTTACTCGCATTAATTAACGATGTGTTTGGCGGTCGTCGTTGTATATATGCATGGACAATTGGTCTTACAATGATCTCTGCACTTATGACTGGTCTGGAAACAGCTGGTATTGCACCGGACTTTTTGGAAAATCTTTTTGTTGAGTATATTCCATTCCAAGGTGCTGGTATGGGTTGGGTAAGCTTTGCAATACTTGGTTTTATTGTAGGTCTTATTCATAAAGGTCTTGTTTCTAATAATAAATAATAAAACTAAAGGTTCTATGCTTTCATTTGGGTGAAAGTATAGAACCTTTTTGTGTTTTAGTGTTGTCATATAAAATTGATTTTGTAAGTAGAAGTTTCTATAATAAGGATATACATGATAGAGGAAGGAAGGAAAATTTTATGCGTAGTACTCATTGTTTACCTAGTTATAGTTTTGGCGGTCATGATGTATTCGATATTATTCCAAAATTTACAAAATTATATGGCAAGTCTGTAGCCATCATCGGTGGTGAAACAGCTCTTTCTAAAGCTTTGCCACACATCCGTCCAGTGCTTGATAAAGCAGGTATTGATGTGTTAGATATTATTCACTTTGGTGGAGAGTGTACTTTCGCTCGAGGTAAGGAAATTGCACAAATGGCTTCTGTAAAAGAGGCGGACTTTATATTTGCTGTTGGTGGTGGTAAGGCCATGGATACGGTAAAAGTAGTAGCTCTAGAGTTAGATGATAAACCATTCTTTACCATTCCAACCATTGCCTCTACTTGTGCTGCAACGTCAGAAGTAGCAGCTGTATACACTGCAGATCATAATTTTGATGATGTAGCCTTTGTAAATCATCCTCCTGTGCACTGTTTTATTGATGCTGATATTCTCGTAGAAGCACCAAGCCGTTACTTGTGGGCGGGAATGGGAGATACTATTGCAAAACACTATGAAACTCATCTTTCTGCTCGCAATCGTGAGCAAGACTATAATACTCAGCTAGGCCTTACTCTAGCTTCTATGTGTAGTGAACCAATTCTAGCACATGGTATACAAGCCTATAAAGACAATCAAGCTAATAAACGTAGTGATGCATTTGATACCATTGCCATGACTGTTATCTTTACTACCGGTATTGTATCAGGTTGTGTACCTATGGCATATAATAGTAACATGGCTCATGCCGTATGTTATGGCTGTGTTACAAATAAAGAAACAGAAGAAAATCATTTGCATGGTGAAATGGTAGCATATGGCTTACTTATTTTGTTAACCGTTGACCAACAAATGGATGAATTACAACGGTGGTTGCCAGTATATCGAGAATTAGGTTGGCCTACTAAACTTTCACAATTAGATCTTACTGCATCGCATATTCCTCAAATTGTTGAAAAGGCTACATCTGTTCATGATATTGATGTATCTCCATATAAAATTACAGCAGATATGTTGACTAAGGCTATTCAATACATGGAATCTCTTGATTAATATGGTCTGTAACTGTTTGTGTATGTTATGTAATGAGGTTATAAATGCGAAAAATTGTAAAGGGTGGCTTATATCGTCATTTTAAAGGTATGTACTATTATGTGTTAGATGTTGCAACTCATTCGGAAACAAATGAACAGTTCGTGGTATATCAAAAATTATATGACCAACGTGACTTATATGTACGACCACTAAATATGTTTTTGAGTGATGTGGACCAAGAAAAATATCCAGATGTAAAACAAAAAGAGCGCTTTAAGCTGATGAGTGGACGCGATTAGGAGGGCCTGTGGAACAGAAGTTTTTCTTTTTTGATATCGACAATACCCTGGCAGTATGGCCTGAAGGCAAGATTCCTGATAGTGCACAATATAGTTTGGATGAACTGAAGCGTCGTGGCCATCGGGTAGCGCTTGCTACAGGTCGTATCCAAGTAGATGCTAAGCGTTTTGCTGAGCAAGCAGGTCTTACAGATTTTGTGGCAGACGGAGGACATAGTGTTACTGTTAATAATGAACTAGTGTCCATGATTGGGATGGATCGTGATGCATGCATTAACTATTTGGAATATTTAGAGTCCCACAATATTCCTTGGGCTGTAACAGATCGGAATAAATTAGGCCGAATTACGCCGTATAAGGAAATCTTAGATTGGCATCCAAGATGGGATGTTTTTAAAACGACAGTAGATCCTAATTTTGACTTTCATAATGTAGAAGAGTTTTATAAGATTTATGTGTTCTTTAAAGAAGGGGAAGAAGAGGAAAAAGAAATTGAGCATATGACGCATAAGCTCATTCGTTATGGCGATGGCTGTGTTTTATATGAACCAATGGAAAAAGCTTTGGGGATTCGCAATATGCTTGATTATTTTGGTATGAAACCTAATCAAGCCGTAGTATTTGGTGATGGATATAATGATTTATCTATGTTTAGGCCAGAATGGCTTAATATTGCCATGGGGAATGCACGTGCTGAATTGAAAGAAAAAGCCGATTATATCACTACCGACTGTGATAAGGATGGCATTTATAATGCGTGTAAGCATTTCAAGTGGATTGATTAGTTTGGTTAAATTCATACCTATAACAGTACGAACCCAGAACAATTTGATGGTAAATAATAGCTAATATATAACTGAAAGTATAAGGTTATATAAATTGGTAAATTTAATAATTATTTAAACCAAATTTTCTCTAAAACATGATATACTAAAAAAGAGCCGCTCACGGGTTGAGCGGCTTTTCTATGTGAATTTTACATACATGTTAGTATATATGATACATTTTTGGGGGAACTATGAACTGGAAACGCTTGGCTTTATGCGCAATGTTAGGGATTACAATGCTTGGGACAGCAGCTTGTGGTACAAAAAGTGGGGAACAACCACAAGGGAATACTGTAAAAGCAGAAACGGTAGCTATGCCTAATTTCTCTAATGCACCAATTGCTGATGAATATGCTATTTTTGATACAAATTATGGTCAATTCAAAGTTCGATTGTTAGGCTCTAAAGCACCTATTACCGTAAAAAACTTTGATTACCTAGTGAAAAAAGGTTTCTATAATGGTGTTACATTCCACCGTGTTATCGAAGGCTTTATGATTCAAGGCGGAGATCCAGATGGCACAGGTGCTGGCGGTCCAGGCTATACAATTCCTGATGAATTCTCTAATGATTTACATTTTAACAAAATGGGCGTTCTCGCTATGGCAAATCGTGGCCCTAATACAGGGGGCTCTCAGTTCTTTATTACATTGGGACCTACAGATTGGTTAGATAACAAACACACTATCTTTGGTACTGTAGTACAAGGCATGGATGTAGTTGAAAAAATCGGCAAAGTGAAAACTGGTCGCAATGATAAGCCTGTAGAACCAGTAATCATTAATACCATTACATTGGAACCGATTACTGATGATGCGAAAAATGGCAAATAAGGAGGCTAAGCCTGAAGAACGACACTATGTGTATTTAGTGCGTTGTTCTGATGATTCCTTGTACTGTGGATGGACTACAGATCTTGAGCGTCGTATGGAGGCTCATAATGGCCATATCCCAGGTGGTGCTAAGTATACGAGGGGGCGCCGTCCTGTTGTATTAGTATATTCTGAAAGATTTTGCAATAAACAGGATGCTCAACGTAGGGAATATGCCATTAAACAGATGACAAAGACTAAGAAGTTGAGGCTCATTAAGGGTGCAAAATAGTCCTTAGTTATGGTATAATATGATGATTAATTACTACCATGGAGGTTACGAAATGAAGCGGGTTCTAGTGTCCGTAAAAAGTGTACAACGAGATATGGACGGCAAGGATACCGTAGTGGAACTGATTTCCCCGGGTACATCACATGAAAAGGGTAATACACAGTATGTGCGTTACGAAGAATCTAGTGTGACTGGCTTAGATGGGGTAAAGACGACCATTAAAATCCATGATGACTCTATTGTATTGCTCCGAACAGGGGCTGTTAATATGCGTCATCAATATGTCCGTGGTGAAGAGCGCGAGTCCGTGTATGAAACACCGTATGGTGATTTACACATGGCCGTGAACACTCATGAATTAACAGTAGACTTTCACGAAGGCGTAGGTCATGTTCATTTAGGATATGACATTTCCGTAGAAGGTGAATGGCAATTTTATAATCAGTTAGATATAGACGTGCGGGAGGATACAGAGCATGGAAATGAAGGAAATCCTGAAATCGGGGATTGAACAGGCATTACAAGATACGATTAACAGCGGTGGTTTACCAGCTGGGGAATATCCAGAAATCGTTCTCGAAGTGCCACCTCAAAAAGAATTCGGTGATTTTTCTACAAATATCGCTATGCAATCCGCTCGTATAGCTCGTCAAAACCCGCGTGCTATTGCAGAGGCTTTGATTAGCCATATGAATTTTGATTGGCTCGAACGCGCAGAGGTTGCTGGTGCAGGTTTCATCAACTTCTTCTTGAAATCTGATATGGTGTACGATACGTTGAAAGCCATTTTAAATGCTGGTGAACAGTATGGTGTTCAACCATTGCGTGCGCGCGATACGATTCAAGTAGAGTACGTAAGTGCGAATCCAACAGGTCCGTTGCATGTCGGTCATGGTCGTGGTGCTGCATATGGTAGTGCACTTGTAAACTTGTTGCGTGCAGCAGGTTACAATGTACAATCTGAGTATTACATCAATGATGCAGGTAACCAAATCGATAATATGGCTATCTCCATTGAGTACCGTTTCCAAGAGTTGCAAGGTGCTACATTAGTGTTCCCACCTAAGCGCAACGAAGACGGTTCCATGCCTGAATTCGATATTCCAGAAGGGGCTCTCGTATTCCCTGAAAATGGCTACCGTGGTCCTGATATTATCGAGACTGCAAAAGCTATTGCAGAACGCGAAGGCTTTGATAAATTAAATGCTATGAACGAAGCAGATCGTATTGCCTTGTTCAAAGAGGAAGGTCTTAAAGAAAAGCTAGCTCGCCTAGAGGAGACATTGAGAAACTTCCGTGTTACTTTCGATAATTGGTTCTCTGAACGTACTGTTCATGAAACTGAGGAAATTCATCACTCCGTAGAGGCGTTAAAGGCTCTTGGCAAAGTATACGAAAAAAACGGCGCTTTGTGGTTGAAATCTACTGACTACGGTGACGATAAAGACCGCGTAGTTATTCGTGATAATGGAGTTCCTACATATTTAGCGGCAGATATTGCATACCACCGCAATAAATATGATCGTGGCTTCAAAGAAATGATTGATATTTGGGGCGCTGACCATCATGGTTATGTATGCCGTGTAAAAGCTGCTATGGCTGCTTTTGGTTATGATCCAGATAAACTAACAGTACTGTTGTTACAAATGGTAGCATTGTTCCGCGATGGACAACTCGTTAAATTATCTAAACGTAGCGGCGATAGTGTTACATTAGATGAATTGATTGAAGAGGTTGGTGTAGATGCATCTCGTTACTTCTTCTTGATGCGTTCTCTAGATAGCCAACTTGATTTCGATATTAACTTGGCTAAATCTCGTAGCAATGATAACCCAGTGTATTATATCCAATATGCTCATGCTCGTATTCACAGCATTTACAACCAAGTGCGTGAAGCAGGCATTGCATTTGGTGATTATAGTGAAACTGATTTCACAACGCTTACAAGCGAAATGGAATTAGAATTGATTAAAAAATTAGCTGAATATCCAGAAGAGGTCGTTCAATCTGCCGAACATCGTGCACCACATCGTATTGCTCGTTACTTATTCGATTTGGCAAGCATGTTCCATTCCTTCTATCGTCAAGGTCGTATCATTGGCGTAGATCCAGCGTTGCAACAAGCTCGTCTAGGATTAATTACAGCGATTGCCCTTGTACTTCGTCAAGGCTTGGGTATTTTAGGTATTTCTGCTCCGGAAAAAATGTAATAGGTGGGAGGCATCATGGCAACTAAGTATATTTTCGTAACTGGCGGCGTTGTTTCTTCTCTTGGTAAAGGGATTACAGCAGCATCCTTGGGTCGCTTGCTTAAAAACCGCGGTTTCAATGTAACGATTCAAAAATTTGACCCATACATTAATATCGACCCTGGTACGATGAGCCCTTACCAACACGGTGAAGTATTCGTAACAGATGACGGTGCTGAAACTGACCTTGATTTGGGTCACTATGAACGCTTCATCGATATTAACCTTAGTAAACGTTCCAACATTACAGCAGGTAAAGTGTATTGGTCTGTAATCAATAAAGAACGTAAAGGTGATTACTTGGGTAGCACTGTACAAGTAATTCCACACATTACAAATGAAATCAAACAAAACGTATACCGTGTAGGTAAAGAGGATAACGCAGATGTAGTTATCACTGAAATCGGTGGTACTGTAGGTGATATTGAAAGCTTGCCATTCATGGAAGCTATCCGCCAAGTGAAAAAAGAAGTAGGCCGTAATGATGTACTTTACATTCACGTAACATTGGTGCCTTACATCAATGCAGCAGGCGAGTTGAAAACTAAACCTACACAACATAGCGTAAAAGAATTGCGCAGCATTGGTATTCAACCAGATATCTTGGTATGCCGTAGTGAAAAACACATTTCCGATGAAATGAAAGAAAAACTTGCTTTATTCTGTGACGTAGAACCAGAAGCAGTTATTGAAAATCAAACTTGTAGTTCCATCTATGAAGTACCGTTGATGATGCAAGATCAAGGCCTTGATGATATTGTTATTAAAAAATTAGGCCTTGAAGAACGCCCTTGCGATATGACTGAGTGGAAAGAAATGGTTCATAAAATCTTGAACCCAAGCAAAGATATTACCGTGGCTATCGTTGGTAAATATGTAGCATTACATGATGCGTATCTATCCGTAGTTGAAGCATTAGATCATGCTGGCATCGCTACAGGTACTAAAGTTAATCTTCGTTGGATTGACTCTGAAGAACTAGATGATACAGCTGTAGATCCTAAAGAAGTGTATGAAGGTGTTGATGGTATCATTGTACCAGGTGGTTTTGGTTCCCGTGGTGTAGAAGGTAAAATCCGCACAATTCAATACGCTCGTGAAAACAATATTCCATTCCTTGGCTTATGTCTTGGCATGCAATCTGCAGTAATGGAATTTGCTCGTAACGTATGTGGTATGGAAGGTGCCACTTCTAGCGAATTCGATGAAAATGCTAAATATAAAGTAATCGACTTGATGAGTGACCAAGTAGATGTAGATAAAAAAGGCGGTACAATGCGCCTAGGTATCTATCCATGCAAAGTAGAAGCAGGTACAAAAACTCATGAAGCCTATGGTGAAGACCTTATCTATGAACGCCATCGTCACCGTTATGAATTCAACAACGAATACCGTCAACAATTGACTGATGCTGGCCTTGTTATCTCTGGTACATCTCCAGATGGTCGCCTTGTGGAAAGTATTGAAGTGAAAAACCACCCATTCTTCATTGGTACACAAGCGCATCCAGAGCTTAAATCCCGTCCGAATAATGCACATCCATTATTCCGTGGCTTCGTAGATGCGATTTTAGAACTAAAAAAATAGATTAAATTGATGGGATCTATTTTATCTATTATAGGTTTATTTATATTAGCTGCACTCAAACTAGAGCAGTTTGTATATGGTAAATCAGGAAAAGAACAATCTACAACTGGTCATATAGCACGGAGAGGGCTTGCTAATATAGCGGGGTTAATCGCTTTTGATCATGCTACTGTGAACAGTAAGTCTGTTGTAGTACGTAAAAAGAAGAAAGATGCTCAGAAATGAGCATCTTTCTTCTTTTTTATTTACATCGAACAATATTGGAAAAATATATCGATAAATTTAAAAATAACACTTGCAATCTTGAATGATATTTGTTATTATATAGACAAAGATAGATATAGATTTGGTGATAAGTACACCGATAATAATATAACTGTTACATTAGAACTCAATTAAGGAGGACATAACATGTCTATTATTGGTAAACAACTTCCTGAATTTACTCTAGATGCTTTCAAAAAACCTGAATTAGTAAAAGTTAGTACTGCCGATGTGTTGGGCAAATGGTCCATCTTCGTATTCTATCCAGCAGACTTCACATTTGTTTGCCCTACAGAATTAGAAGACGTACAAAACTCTTATGCAGAATTGAAAGAACTAGGTTGCGAAGTTTACTCCGTATCTTGTGACTCTGAATTCGTTCACAAAGCATGGTCTGATGCTTCTCCAAGCATTAATAAAATCGAGTACTACATGTTGGCTGATAAAAAACATGAATTAGCTGATTTCTTCGACGTATTCCAAGAAGAGTCTGCTATGGCTTACCGTGGTACATTCGTAGTAGATCCAGAAGGTTTCGTTCGTACAGCTGAAATCCATGATATGGGTATTGGCCGTTCTGCTGAAGAATTGGTTCGTAAAGTACAAGCGGCTCAATTCGTAGCAAAACATGGTGATCAAGTGTGTCCTGCACGTTGGAAACCAGGTAAAGACACATTGAAACCAGGTCTTGACCTAGTAGGTAAAATCTAATTTAGAAGTAACCTAAACGCTAGAATAATCTAGACAACTCCTCAAATGACAAAACGGGCGCGCATCGTTTTCCTGACGATACGGTAAGTCCCAATACCAGATGAACCCTCTCCAATTCATCATGGTAAACCTCATATAACAAACTACAAACTATACGCAAAAGGACTGGCCTCCGGGCTGGTCCTTTTGTGTTATGTAAAATAGTTAATGTAGCGATAGGTGTGATTGCAAGTCTAATAATAGAATAAAATAAATCAATAATATAGGCTTAGGCCAATAAATATAAGGGTTTTAAATACCCCCTTGTAAAAGTAGGAAATAAGTTCTTGCATTTTTAGATTTAGTAGTCTATAATGAAATTAATTCCTAGTGATATACAAGGTTTTATAATGAAGTAGGATAAGTGCTTTATAACATGGGGTGTGTTAGCACTAACTTTTACAAAGAGAGGCAAGATATATGAGGATTTCCACAAAAGGTCGCTATGCATTGATGGTTCTCATCGATTTAGCAGAGCAAGGTCAAGATAAACCGGTTTCCTTGCGATCCGTTGCAGAACGACAAGGTATATCTGAGAAATACCTTGAGGGTATTGTGGCTCGTTTGGGTGCCGCTAACCTAGTGGATAGTATTCGTGGTAAATACGGAGGCTATCGCTTATCTAAAAGCCCTAAAGAGTACACTATTATTGAAATTTTGCTTGCCACGGAAGAATCCATGGCTATCATCTCCACTCTTGATGAAGGGGTGAGTACTGATACAGTAATCAATGAAAGAACTGTTGGTTTCTGGGCAGGATTACAAAACTATATTCATGATTATTTAGAAAACGTAACCCTTCAAGATGTAATTGACGGAACTTACGCTAAGCTTGATACAAAATATGACAATTGGGATGGTTCTATTTAATAAGGAGTGACTATTATGTCTAATATTGCAAAATCTTTCGTTGAATTAATTGGTAAAACACCTTTGTTAGCAGCTACACGTTTTGGTAAAAAATATGGCGCAGATGCAAATATTTTTGCTAAATTGGAATACTTCAATCCAGGTGGCTCTGTTAAAGATCGTATTGCTGCAGCAATTATCCAAGCAGCTGTTGAATCTGGTGAATTACAACCAGGTGGTACAATCGTAGAAGCTACATCTGGTAATACTGGTATTGGCTTATCTGCTGTTGGTGCTGCTCTTGGCTATAAAGTTGTAATCGTAATGCCAGAAACAATGTCCATCGAACGCCGTAAATTGATGCTTGGCTATGGTGCTCAACTCGTGTTGACTGATGGCTCTCTTGGCATGAAAGGTGCTATTGCAAAAGCTAAAGAAATCGTAACAGCTACAGCTGGTGCCATCGAAGCAGGTCAATTCGTAAATCAAGCAAACCCAGCAATTCACTATAAAACAACTGGTCCTGAAATCTGGCAAGATACAGATGGTACAGTAGATATCTACGTAGCTGGTGTTGGTACAGGTGGTACTTTGACTGGTGCAGGTCGTTATTTAAAAGAACAAAACCCTAGCGTAAAAGTTGTAGCTGTTGAACCAACTGATTCTCCAGTATTGTCTAACGGCAAACCAGGCCCTCATAAAATTCAAGGCTTAGGCGCTGGCTTCATTCCAGATACTTTGGATACTAATATTTACGATGAAGTAATCCAAGTAACTAACGATGATGCATTCGCTACATCTCAAGCATTTGGACATACAGAAGGTATCTTAGTTGGTATTTCCTCTGGTGCTGCTCTTTGGGCTGCTCAAGAATTGGCTAAACGTCCTGAAAATAAAGGTAAAAACATCGTAGTAATTCTTCCTGATACAGGCGAACGCTACTTGTCTACAGCTTTATTCCCTGAAGTATAATAAAATAATAAATGAAGGCACTACTAGTGCTTTCTTGATAAAAAGAAGCTCCTCATTGTGAGGGGCTTCTTTTTGTTTGCTGTACTATTTATATGGTGTACTATTTATATAAAAACCTTTAATCATGTATAAGAAAAAGGAGCCACTAAGTAGCTCCTTTTTTGTTATGGTATGTATTTAATTGTAATTATCTACCGTTTTTAACGATATTGTCCATCCAGTTGAATAATTCATCTAGATCGTAGTCTCCAGAATGGTCTACACCAAATGGTGTTGCCATATCAACATTGTACCCAAGGTTTTGAGCACGTGTACCTACGATCAATGGAATAGCTACGGATGTATTACTATCAGCTGTACCATAGCGGATACGATAGTAGCGTGCATTTGTCGCTGCTGGAGAACCGAGATAGTTCATTGGGTTCATCATAGTAACGATTTTAGCATTTTCTACGTATACATCTTGGTTAGATGTTGTATCGTGTAATGCAGCAGTAATGGTAAAGTGATTATTATCTGTAGTACTTGTACCGAACAGACTATTTTCGCCAGAGTCATTAGAACGGGAGTCAAATGCACCTGGTGCTTTAGAACGACTTACAAATTGATTGTAAGCTTCCCAGTTAATATCTTTTATAGCGCCTGTTTTATTATCTCGTACAAAGTATGTATGTTTAGATAAATCAGTACCTTTAGCTTGTGCTTTATTTGCTGCATCAATGATGAATGCTTTCACATAATTTTTGAAAGTACCATTGCCATTCTTATCTAGTTTCAATACACGTCCCATAGAGTCATGCAATTGTAAATTGTTTACGTATTCTGGGAAGTGTTCACTGAGTAAGTTAGAGTATGCTATATCATCAGCATTCATGTTTACACGTTGCATTGTACGTTGCGGTGGAGCTGTATTACCACCTACATTAGCTTGAGGTAATTCGCCTTGACCCATCGTTACTTTGTTGAAGGAGGTAATACCTTTATAGCTCCATTCATAAGCCATATCTGCCGCATCAAGGTTAGTGATAGGGCAGTACGCAGAAACTGCGTATACATTCGTTGCCGCTGTAGCTGCGCCTAATGCTTGTAAATATGGTTGGAAGTCAGAGCTGTTACCTGTAGCTCCTTGTAATAAGGATACAGCACCACCAGCACTTGTACCATTAGTGATGATACGGTTTGCATTACCTGGCATTGTGGAATCGTTAGCATGTAAGTATGCTGTGGCAGCTTGTAAGTCAACAATAACTGCAGGAGCTTTACCGATAAAGTTGCCATCGGATGCTTTATTTGTACGACCACGTGTAGCTGGGGAAGCTACTACATAGCCACGGGATAATGCGTAAAGAACACTGTTAGGTTTGCCATTTTCCACTTTCGGAGTCATAGCTTGGCTTGGCATATAACCACCTACCGCATTTGGCATAAAGATAGGGGCTGTTTGCGTATTGTAACCATTTACAGTGCCATTGTTGAAGTATTCTTCTGGTACATAAATGTTCATGTACTGTTGATCGATATCGATTGGATTAGCCACGTAAGGGATATATTCGAAGGCGCGATATTTGATTTCCTTATTATCTACTGTAGTAGACATGGATTCGTAATTTTTCACGTCGAAAGCAAGGCTAATCTTAGCAGATGTATCGGCTTGCAATGGTGGTTCTATTGGTTGAGAAAGAATATTTTTATCTTCCGTTACAGCAGACCCTTTTGTAGAAGCTTCATTACGAGCATCTACATAGGACTGAGGTAATTTGCTTTCTTGAGCTTGTTTAGACTCTGCTTCAGCTTTAGCTTTTGCTTCAGCTTCGGCTTTAGCTTTTGCCTCAGCCTCGGCTTGAGCTTTAGCAGCGGTCTCAGCTTCAGCTTTAGCTTTTGCCTCAGCTTCGGCTTGTGCTTTAGCCTTAGCATCTGCTTCGGCTTTAGCTTTTGCCTCAGCCTCAGCTTGAGCTTTAGCAGCAGCTTCCGCTTCTTCTTTTGCTAATTGCTCAGCAGCTAAACGTTCTTGTTCTTCTTTAATTGCAGCTTGTCTAGCCATTTCTGCTTGTTGTGCTGCAATGCGATCTTGTTCAGCTTTGAGTGCCGCTTCACGTTCAGCTTTAGCTTGTTCGGCAGCAACACGGTCTTGTTCAGCTTTGATTGCCGCTTGGCGTTGAGCCTCAGCTTGCTCTGCTGCGATACGCTCTTGTTCAGCTTTTATAGCCGCTTGACGTTCTGCCTCAGCTTTAGCAGCAGCTTCTGCACGTTGGCGAGCAGCTTGTTCAGCAGCGATACGTTGTTGTTCAGCTTGTAAAGCTGCTTGACGTTGAGCTTCAGCTTGCTCGGCAGCGATACGTTGTTGTTCAGCTTGTTGAGCTGCAATACGTTGTTGTTCGGCTTGCAAAGCCGCTTGACGTTGAGCTTCAGCTTGCTGTGCTGCGATACGTTGTTGTTCAGCTTGCAAAGACGCTTGACGTTGAGCTTCAGCTTGCTCTGCAGCAATACGTTGTTGCTCAGCTTTTAAGGCAGCTTGACGTTGAGCTTCAGCTTGCTCTGCTGCGATACGCTCTTGTTCAGCTTTTAAGGCCGCTTGACGTTGAGCCTCGGCTTGCTCAGCAGTAATACGTTGTTGTTCCGCTTGTATAGCTGCTTGGCGTTGAGCCTCGGCTTGTTGTTGTGCAATACGTTGTTGTTCAGCTTGCATAGCTGCTTGACGTTGAGCCTCGGCCTGTTGTTGTGCAATGCGGCGTTGTTCTTCTTGGATGCGAAGACGTTCTTGCTCTGCAGCTTGACGTTGTGCTTCAGCGATACGCTCTTGCTCGGCTCTTAGAGCTGCTTGACGTTGAGCTTCAGCTTGCTCAGTAGCTAAACGTTGTTGTTCAGCTTGCATAGCCGCTTGGCGTTGAACTTCAGCTTGTTGCTGTGCAATCCGTTGCTGTTCCGCTTGCATAGCCATTTGACGTTGTTGTTCTGCTAGAATTGCCGCTTGACGCTGAGCTTCAGCTTGTTTTTGGGCGACCATTTGCTGATCAACTTGGTTTGTACCTACTTGTTGTGCGGCTTCTTCTGCTGCTAATTGAGCTAATCTTTCACGTTCTGCACGTTGAATATCTCGAATAGTTAATTTTTGTTTTGCTACAACGGCTTTAGTTTGAGTTGTATTAGCAATAACTAAAGGTGTTGTAGATTCTTGTTGAACCATTACAGGAGTACGTTGTACCTGTGTCGTTTGTACTTGCTGTTTGCCATCAACTTGTTTTTGTACTGTAACAGGTTCAGTTTTACGTTGTACGTTCATCAAGCTATGCATGGCCAATGTTGGTTCCAAGACAGCATTAGTTTGTTTGTTAACAACATATTGTGGTTGTGAAACGGCCCGTTGTTGATCTGATAAAGCTTTTGCAATATCGTTTACAGGTACTGGACGTACACGCGGTATTAAAGGTGTTACCTTTGGAACTGATTGTGTAGTTACAGGGGTAGGCTGAGTTGCCATAGGTCGTACGACTGGAGTAGCAACATTATTATTGCCTTGAGCCGTTGATTCAGTGGTAGTGTTCGAACCTACCAAATCATTCATGTTGAGGGTAGGGGCTGCGTGGGCAACACCACCCAACGCTGCAGCTGCAAAAAATGCAGCGGTAACCTTACGTTTCCTAGATGATTTCATGAATTACTCTCCGAACTAGAATTGAAAAAATAATTTATAATTTTAAAATTTATTTATATTTATATAGTTTAACATAAATCGATATATTTGTACAATTTATAGAAGAATAGATGAATACTGGATGAGTACGAAGAAGATAAACTTAGAAAAATATAAATAAATTTAAAGTACATGGAATATTAAACTTTGGCTTTAATAATTAGAAGAGGCGTTTTCTTATGTATACATCTTTCCATTAAATATGATATGCTTTTGGTAATTTACCTGAGTTTTGATGATAAAGGGTATGAGCATGTTACTTTCTTAACGCCTACAGACTTTGATTTTGAAAGTTATCATGTTGCTAATCGAGTGTATAAAAAAGTATTTGGCCTATTTTATGATGATGTAATTTGATAATGTATGATGTTGCAATTCGTTACGTCTAAAAATCTATAAGTTGTAACAAAAATATCCTATATCATGTATGGCATAGGGTGTTTTGCATAAGAAAAGGACTAGAACTCTAAAGTTCTAGTCCTTTTGCTATATGTACTTATTTAGCCTATGTACATTTTTGCTATATGTACTAGTATAATACTAGCTTTCACAATTATTTTTTAAGGCTTGGTTTTAATAGTGCCAAGATGAAGCAAGCCACAACGGAACCAATTGCGATGGATGCAAGGTATAGAAGTGGGTTACCGATTGTAGGTACTACGAAGATACCGCCATGTGGAGCGCGTAGTGTACATTCGAAGAACATGGACAACGCACCAGCTGTACCAGCACCGATGATGCAAGCTGGCAATACGCGAACTGGATCAGCCGCTGCAAATGGAATGGCACCTTCTGTGATGAAGGAAAGGCCCATGATGTAGTTAGTGATACCAGATTTGCGTTCAGCCTCTGTGAAGCGGCTAGGGAAGAATGTAGTACAAAGCGCAATTGCCAACGGAGGAACCATACCACCTGCCATGACAGCAGCCATGATACCATATTCACCAGTAGCAAGTGCGCCAGTACCGATAACGTAAGCCGCTTTGTTTACAGGACCGCCCATATCAACGGACATCATAGCCCCAAAGATGAGACCTAACAATACGCGGCTAGTCGTGCCCATGGATTGTAAGGAGTCCATTAACCAGTGGTTAAGTGCAGATACAGGAGGGTTGATTACGAAGGTTATAGCTAAACCTATGAACAATACGCCTAGTACAGGGTAGAAGAGGACTGGTTTTGTACCTTCTAAAGCTTGAGGCAAACCAGATACTAATTTCTTAACTAATAATACTAAATAACCTGCTGCAAAGCCGGCAATTAATGCGCCAAGGAAGCCAGAGCCGCCTTGGTTGGCCAATAAGCCACCAACGAAACCAGCTACAAGACCTGGGCGGTCAGCAATACTCATAGCGATGTAACCAGCTAATACTGGCAACATGAAGCCAAAGGATGCGCCACCGATTTGCATTAAGAAACCAGAAAGAGGATTGCCGGAACCGAAGTTCTTAGGATTCGCAGGATCTAATGTGTCGAACAAGAAGGCGAGAGCAATCAAGATACCGCCACCAATGACGAATGGCAACATGTGAGATACGCCGTTCATCAAGTGTTTGTAGATTTGACGACCTACGCTGTCAGATGCACTAGCAGTGATTTCAGCAGCTTCACGGTCTGCTGCAGATGCTTGGTATACAGCTGCTGTGCCGGCCATTGCTTCTGTTAATAGTTCCTCTGCTTTATTGATACCGTTCGCAACCTTAGTTTGAATCATAGGTTTGCCATTAAAACGCGCCATTTCTACTTGGCGGTCAGAAGCGACGATGATGCATTTAGCATGAGCGATTTCTTCTGCTGTAAGCGCATCTTTAACACCAGAAGCACCATTTTTCTCAACCTTTAAGGAAATGCCCATTTCTTTGGCTTTTCGTTCTAAAGATTCTGCAGCCATGTAGGTATGAGCAATACCAGTAGGGCAACCAGTTACAGCCAATACATCGTAATGTGGATTGTCTATAGTGACTTTTTCGACTGCTGCAGCAGTTCCAGCTGCTACAGCTGCTGTGCTAGCGTCAGTTGCTTCAGCTTCCTCTGCTTGCGGTTCTGCCGTTTTGATGAAACCTTCAACGGATGGATCAAAGTTACCTTGCTCTTTAGCTGTTACGAGTTCCAAGAAACGCTCTACAGTTGGTGCAGCGATGAGGGCTTCTTTGAAGTCAGGGTCGATAACCATCATAGCTAATTGGCTCAATACCTCTACATGAGTGTCCGCTGCGCCTTCTGGAGCAGCAATCATGAAGAATAAACGAGACGGTTGACCGTCGAGCGCTTCGAAGTCTACGCCGTGAGGCACAACCATAGCTGCAAGACCTGCTTCTTTTACACCTGCGGATTTAGCATGTGGTGTGGCGATGCCGTCGCCAAGGCCAGTAGAACCAGATTCTTCACGAGCGAAAACAGCTGCTAAGTACTCACCTTTATCGATGAGGTTGCCGCCTTTTTCCATTAACTCCCCTAAGGTATAAATAGCGTCAGCCTTTGTAACAGGGTCTGCATTTAGCAGGACGGATTGAGGTTTTAATAAATCAGTGATTTGCATATGTGTACTCCTTGATGCAAATAAAATGTAAAACTAGTTAACTCGTACTTGTGAAAGTAATGCTTCTACTTCCGGCAGTGTAGCGAGGTTTTCAGAGTAAGCGGAGGCAGAACCACTGGAGATACCCCAGTACAGTGCCTCTTGTAGATCGCCTGTCTTTTCAAAGCCTGTAATAAAGCCTGCTACCATGGAGTCGCCAGCGCCTACAGAGTTTACAAGTGTCCCCTTAGGGGCAGGGCTCGTATATACAGTGCCATCAGCTGCGACCAAGATAGCTCCATCACCAGCCATAGAGATAAGCACATGCTGTGCGCCTTTCTCTTGCAATGCTTTAGCCGCTTCTATGAGGTCCTCCTTTGTAGAAAGGGGGCGGCCAAAGATTTCGCTAAGTTCATGATTGTTAGGTTTAATCATGAACGGTTTATATGGCAATACGCGTGTAAGTAAATCCTTTGTAGCATCTACAACGATGCGAATGTTTTTATGTTGCAAGCGCTCCATAATGAGCTCGTACATATTGCTAGGTAAGCTAGAAGGAATACTGCCTGCAAGGATTAGTGTATCTTGTTCAGTCAATGCGTCGAGCTGTTTGTAGAGGGCTTCTAATTCGTCGGACCCAATGATTGGGCCACGGCCGTTGATCTCTGTTTCTTCATCAGAGGCTTTCACCTTAACATTGATACGGGTTAATCCTTCGCGGAGGCGAATGAAATCTTCTTTTACGCCGAAGCTATTGAGCTGCGTAACGATTTCTTCACCAGTAAAGCCGGCGATGAAACCGAGTGCCGTTGTATCCATGCCTAAGTTGTTGAGCACGATAGATACATTGATACCCTTGCCGCCACCAAGAACGTATTCTTGGGTTGTACGATTGATAGTGCCCGTCTTGAGGTGGTCAAGGCGTACGATATAATCGAGGGCTGGGTTAAAGGTAATGGTGTAAATCATACAAATTCCCCTTGATAAGATAAATTAATTAGCCTGCGATTGGCAAATTTTGTAATTAGCCTCTGATTGGCTAATCCTGTAATTAGCGTATGATTGGCTAATCTTGTAATTAGCGTATGATTGGCTAATCTTGTAATTAGCGTATAATTGGTTGATCTTGATTCCGTAGTCGTAACCAGTAAAGGAGTGGTACGAGGTATAGGAAGAAGGCGAATGGCACATAGCCTGCTATGCTAGTACCCATCATAACAATAGGTACGTAAGCAGCGATGTTCCATGGTAATAGTGGAGCAATGACGATGCCACTATTTTCAAAGTCGAGCATCACATCTTCATCTTGAATACCCCGTTGAGCGTAGGTAATACGCATAATAGAATGTGTCATTACAACCGCAATAGCTTGGCTACAGCCAACAGCGCCGGTTAAGAGTGCGAGACCTACATTGGCAGCAAATACATCGCTCCGCGTTTTAGCTCGCTCTAATAGTTGTCTAACATCATTCCAGAAGCCAACGCCTTCGAGCATACCAGAAATGGCAGTGGCCATAAAGATGGATAATGTAGGGATGAACATAGTTTGCAATCCACCGCCGTGAATAATATCTGCTAGAGGATTATAATGTGGTAGTTCAAAGCCCGTTAAGGTATACCAGCCTAAATCGGAAAGGGTAGCCCCTTGATTTGTATAAGCTAGAATTGCCGCCGCTAATGCGCTGACGCCGATAGGCCAACGGATAGATACTTTCAAAGGCAATAAACCGATGACGATAATTACTGGAATCCACAATGTCCAATCAATATTGAAGATAAAATGGATTGTATCGGATAACAAACTATTTTCATAGTTTAGAGGGAACCACTGGGACAGTATTAGGTAGAGCACTGTAGAAATAACAAGTGCAGGTAGTCCCGCTTTAAACATAAGTGGTATATTACTAGAAACCTTAGTATGTGTTAAGGCTGCTACCAGTGATGCGCTAGATGATAATGGGCCGTTGCGATCACCAAAGTATGCACCGGCTATAATGGCACCAGCTACGATATTCTCTGGAATATTACCGGCTCTTGCCATCGTGATGAGTACAATACCTATGGTGCCTACAGTACCGAGAGCTGTACCTAATATCATGCTAACAATGGCTGTTAATAAGAAGGCACAAGCAATAAAGAGGGACGGATCAATCAAGTCGATGCCGGTGGCGATAATCATAGGGATGATGCCCGCTGCTTGCCACATGGCAATAAGCCAACCGATAAGCAAGAATATTTGCATTACCACAATGGAGGTTTTAGCACCTGTCCATGATAGGTTTAGCAGTTCTTTTGGTTGGTATCCTTTGCGATAGAATACATAGGCCATGATGCACCATACCACTATTAAGGCGTAACCAATAGCAATACCGTTAGCTACGGCGATGATAATGACGAGGATAGATATGAGTAAACCTATGAGCGACTCTGTATTTTTCGGCATTAGAGAACGGCCTTGTTGATACTTTAGAAACGCATTTAATATGAGTTGTAACCACTTCATCTTAATCGATAGGAAGTTCTGTTTCGAATACTTCCTCAGCCGGGCCAGTCATGAGCACCGTGCCATCCTCCAAGTATGAAATATGTAATGTTCCTAAATAGAGCTCTACATCTACTTCGCGACCAGTTAAGCCTTTTTCAAAGGACATAACAGCAGAAGCACAAGAGCCTGTACCGCATGCTAGTGTAGCGCCAGCACCGCGTTCCCATGTGCGAACCTTGATGTGCTTATCATTTACTACCTCGATGTAGTTAACATTCGTATTGGATGGGAATGCATCGTGTTTTTCAATGATAGGACCTTGTGTCGTTACAGGCGCCTTTGTAATGTCATTGATATACACCTCTGTATGAGGCACGCCGAGTAATACGGAGCTTACCGTTACTGTTTCGCCGTTTACATCGAGGTCTACGTCGATAACCTTATCCATATCTACATTCATAGGAATGTCTTGGGATTTAAAGAATGGTTTGCCCATATCTACTGTAACTTGTGTTACGATGCCGTTTTCGATGGTCAAGGTAGGTTTCATTACACCGGCCAAGGTTTCGATGGTAAAAGTTTCTTTAGTAATTTCTCCGTGTTCGTAAGCGTATTTGGCAAAGCAACGGATTGCATTACCGCACATTTCCGCTTCACTACCATCGGAGTTGATGATGCGCATGCGCACATCACAGGTTTTTGAAGGAACTAGAATGGCAAGACCGTCAGCGCCAATACCTGTGCGGCGATCGCAAAGGTGAATAGCGAGATCTGTGTAATCTTTTTCAGTCCCTTTTGGGTCAGCAAAGAGGATAAAATCATTGCCGAGACCATGCATTTTAGTTAATTTCATAAAGTCTCCTATCAATAAGTAAGACTTTCACCATGAAGCCCGTGAAAGTCTCAGATGTATATAATTATATATTCTATATTATAACATAAATGGCACTTGGTTATGAGAAAAAATCTTATAAAATTATGGCGAAATAGAGGAAAACGTAACCTACTTTTAGTGCCTAGCTAAATTGATTGATGCGTCATAAATAACCCATATGGGATGGCGTTTAAGACGGATAGATATTGTCTAATTACTTTATTGTTTAACGGAGAAATGATAAAATAGAGAGTAATGTAGTTTATCGTAATAGAAAGAGGAACACATATGCGAATTCAAGGGATTTCTGGATCTCGTGGCGTTGCAGTAGGCAATGTATATAGATATATTCAAGAGGAAATTGTCATTCCTGATTACACCGTGGCTGAGGACAAGGTAGAAGCGGAAATTGGTAAGTTCGCTTCTGCTATGGCAGCTACCTTAAAGCAATTAGATACAATTCGTCAAAAGGCGTTGAAAGACATGGGCCCTGAAGAGGCGGCTATTTTCGAAGCGCATATGCAAATTGCTCAAGACCCATCCTTGTCTGATGGTATTAAATCCCTCGTTGAGTCTAGCCATACTAATGTGGTAGCGGCTACAGCTCAAACCATTGAAACCTTTGCTAACATCTTTCTCGGTATGGACGATCCATATATGCGCGAACGCGGTGCAGATATCAAAGATATTGGTGATCGTTTGATGCGCAATATGTTAGGTATGAACCCTCGTGGTTTATCCCATATTTCTGGGGAGGTTATTTTGGTGGCTCATGATTTGGCGCCATCTGATACAGCTTCTCTTGATAAAAATGTGGTAAAAGGCATCGTGACAGCGGCTGGTGGTCCTACTTCTCACGCGGCTATCATGGCGCGTACTTTGGAAATCCCTGCCGTTATGGGCGTTGGTGATATTGAAGGCTTTGTTGATGGCGAGAAAGCGGTTGTACTTGGTACAGATGGTGTTGTTGAAACAAATCCATCTGATGCGGATTGGGATGAATACACTAATCAAGCGGTCGCATACCAAGAGGAATTAAAACGGTTGCGTGAATCTGCTAATCTTGAAGCTACAACAACTGATGGTCATTATGTAGAACTATTTGGTAACATCGGTAAGTCGAAAGATGCTAAACACGCCCTTACAATGGGTGCACAAGGTATCGGCTTATATCGTACAGAATTCTTGTATATGGAAAACGATGAATTACCAACAGAAGATGTACAGTTTGAAGAATATAAAAAGGTTGCAGAAGATATGCAAGGACAACCTGTTATCATCCGTACCATGGATATCGGTGGCGATAAAGAATTGAAATGCCTTGATTTGCCAAGTGAAATGAATCCATTCCTCGGTTATCGTGCGATTCGTATTTCCTTGAATCGCCCAGATATCTTCAAAGTACAATTACGTGCGTTATTGCGTGCTAGTTCCTTTGGTGATATTCACATCATGTACCCTATGATTGCTTCCGTAGAAGAAGTGAAACAAGCGAATGCTATGCTCGAAGAATGTAAGGCAGAACTTACAGCTGAAGGCAAAGAATTCAATAAGGATATTAAGGTTGGTATTATGATCGAAGTGCCTGCAGCGGCTGTTATTTCTCCAATTTTAGCTAAACACGTAGACTTCTTCAGTATCGGTACAAATGATTTGTGCCAATATACATTGGCGGTAGACCGTATGAACGAGTCTATTGGTTCTTTATACCAACCATTGCATCCTGGTGTACTACGTCTTATCAAACATGTTATCGATGCGAGCCATGAACAAGGTAAATTTACAGGCATGTGCGGTGAACTAGCTAGTGACCCTGTAGCTACAATGATTTTATTAGGGCTTGGCCTTGATGAATTCTCCATGACAGCATCCTCTATACCACTTATTAAGAAAATCTTGCGTTCCGTTTCTAAAGCAGAATGTGAAGAGGTGGCTAATAAAGCGCTGGCTATGGATACAGCCGAAGAAATCACAGAATATGCTAAATCTGTACTAGCCGAAAAAGGCTTACTATAATTCTGTATAGATTAAAGATAAACGTTAAGCGAATCAGTACATAGTAAATAACTTTTAATATACTTGAATTGAAACGCTTGAACTTGATACAATATATCTATTAGAACATAAGGGATAGGCATGGCCTATCTATATAGAAAGAGGTTTACCATGAAAGAATTAACAGTAGAAATTACAAACGAATCTGGTTTGCACGCTCGTCCTGCTACAGCTTTCACACAATTGGCTGCTAAATATGCTTCCAAAGTGACAATCGCTGCTAATGGCAAAACAGCTGATGCTAAATCCATCTTAACAGTATTGACTTTGGGTGCTACAAAAGGCACATCTGTTACATTGACAGCTGACGGTGCTGACGAAGATGACGCACTCGCTGCATTGAGCGAATTCTTAACAACTAACCACGACTAATACTTTGTGGTAATATAAAGGACTCTACGAAATGTAGAGTCCTTTTTTCTTGAGCCATATATGATGGATGCTTTAATCAGATTTGATTTTTATTTGCTTTTTTGTGGGATCTTCGAGATATAGTAGATCCTTGTTTTGGTAAAAAAAGAAGAGGCCTCTTAGCCTCTTCTTTATTTTCCCATATTAGCAAAACGTTCTACAGCCTTTGTAAAGTCGCTAATGGTTTTTTCTACGTCACCGTGTTCGATGCCATCTCGTACGCAGTGGTTGATATGTCCTTCAAGGACTACTTGACCTACTTTATGTAGTGCAGATTTAGCTGCATTAATTTGGCTCAACACATCTTCGCATGGAATGTCTTCTTCAATCATTCGATCAATAGCTTGCACTTGACCAAGGATTTTACGCAATCGACGATGTAGATTTTCTGAATCCATACATTGTTTCATAATACTCCTCCAATGGGCATGTTTTTATCATCTTTACTATTATACTCTATGTAAAGTTTATAATACAACTTAATAAGTATACTTAATATGCATAAAATCTACATATGTAGATATACGTTTGGTTGTAAATATTAAGACTTTCTCTTTAATATTATTATAATTCTTTTTATAGCCGCTATATAGCAAGGTCTATCCATATCTTCTTCTTGATTGATGTGATACAATACATTTAATACACATTATAGTAGTATATGTATATAAGGCGTTGTAGATACTGTTAGTTAATAACTGTATGTATACTATGGTCCTTTATGAAATAGGTGAAAGCAATGAAAATGTTTCGCTACCTTCGAAATCTAGTGGTGTTCGTGGTGGTCATCATATTGGCCATATTTATATATGACGGATACCATAGCTTTCAAGGTACAGATCGTGAAAGTAAGGCTCACACAACTGTTGAAAAACGCATAGAACAAAGTGAAGATACCCTCAGCCGTACGGATCGTATCATACGAATATTTACATTTAAAGAAAAGGTAGAGGCGGCCCTTAATCAACGTGTTTCTAAAGAACATTGGGTGAAGGGGGATGTCATTCCAGAATATACAAAGAATGCACTTATCGCTATTGAGGATAAGCGGTACTATAAACATGGAGCTATTGATGTGCTCGGTATTATTCGCGCCTTTTATACCAATACTATAGCCGGTGAAACGGTAGAGGGTGGTAGTACTATTACACAACAAGTAGTAAAAAATCTCTTCCTTTCATCAAAACGCATCATGAGTCGTAAGGTGGAGGAAGCAATCCTTGCTAGTGAAATGGAACATTACTACTCGAAAGAAGAAATCCTCACCATGTATTTAAATACTGTATATTATGGTCATAATTACTACGGTATTTACGAAGCTGCTCATGGCTACTTTGGAACAAGTCCAAGCCGATTGACACTAGGGCAAAGTGCACTCCTTGCAGCACTACCTAATGCACCATCCTATTTAGATCCTTATACGAACTATAAAGGAGCTAAGGCTAGACAAAAACTGGTGCTCGAACAAATGGTAGACCAAGGTATGATTACACAAGCGGAAGCGGACTATGCATACCAACAGGACTTGGAACTTGTGGATGAATAATTTAATAACAATACTAAAGTCTCTGTTGGCTGATTACTATTGGCTAACAGGGATTTTTTGTAAAGATGGTTACGTTACGAAATATATTACTAAATTGAATAAAAATAATACTTGCATTTATAATTATGCAGGTGTATACTATTTTTTGTCAGATAGAGAGAATGACCGGTGCGCTAGATGCCACGGTGCTTTCACAATTATCTGATATAATATTGATTATATGAGTTTAAATACATAGTAAGTTTTTTATGAGGTGTTATCATGGGTAAAGCAAATAAAGTAGTACTCGCATATTCTGGCGGTTTGGACACATCTGTTATCATTCCTTGGTTAAAAGAAAATTATGGTGCTGAAGTTATCGCAGTGTGCGTAGACTTGGGGCAACCTGAGGATTATGATGCAGTTGAGAAAAAAGCAATCAAATCTGGTGCTTCTAAAGCGTACATCGTTGATGCTAAAGAAGAGTTCGTAAAAGATTATGTATGGCCAACAGTAAAAGCTGGTGCAGTTTATGAAGGTAAATATTTATTAGGTACATCCTTCGCTAGACCTTTAATCGGTAAAATTCTCGTAGATATTGCTGAAAAAGAAGGTGCTGATGCTATCGCTCACGGTGCGACTGGTAAAGGTAATGACCAAGTTCGTTTCGAACTTGCCATCAAAGCGTTGGCTCCAAATATGAAAATTATCGCTCCTTGGAGAGAGTGGGACTTGAAATCTAGAACTGACTGCATGGAATATGCGGCTAAGCATGACATTCCAGTAGTAGCTACTAAAAAACATCCGTACTCCATGGACCAAAACGTATGGCATTTGTCCCATGAAGGTGGCGATCTTGAAAATCCAGCAAATGCTCCTAAAGATGATGTGTACTTGGTAACACATACACCTGAGCAAGCTCCAGATGAAGCTGGTTATGTAACGGTATCCTTCAAAGACGGCGTACCTGTAGCGGTAGATGGCCAAGAAGGTACTCCATTACAATTGTTAGAAAAACTCAACGAAATTGGCGCACATTATGGTGTAGGTGTTGTAGATATCGTTGAAAATAGATTGGTAGGTATGAAATCCCGTGGCGTTTACGAAAACCCAGGTGGTTCCATCATCATGTATGCTCACAGAGAACTTGAATACCTTTGCCTCGACAGAGCTACATACCACTATAAAGAACTCATTGCTAACAAATACGCTGAACTCGTATACGATGGCATGTGGTTCGCACCATTGATGTATGCTTTGCAAGCATTCGTTGATGAAACTCAAAAAACTGTAACTGGTGATGTAAAACTTAAATTGTATAAAGGCAACATCATTTCTGCTGGTGCTACATCTCCATACTCCTTGTACAGCGAAGATTTCGTAACATTCGAAGAAGATGATGTATACAACCAAGCTGATGCGGCTGGCTTCATCAACTTGTTCGGTTTACCTCTTAAAATTAATGCATTAATGAAAGAAAAGGCAGGTAAATAATGGCTAAATTGTGGGGCGGGCGTTTCACAAAAGGCACTGATAAAGCGGTAGAGGATTTTACATCCTCTATCGCTTTTGATGCGCGGATGTACGCCGAAGATATTGCAGGCAGTAAAGCACATGCTACAATGCTGGCAAAACAAAATATTATCTCCGACGCAGATCGAGATGCTATTGTTGAGGGCTTAACAAAGATTAAAGGCCAAATCGACAAAGGTGAGTTCCCATTCTCCGTGGCTCTTGAAGATATTCATATGAATATTGAAAAGCGCCTAACAGATGATATTGGTGAAGCAGGTGGCCGTTTACATACAGGCCGTAGCCGTAATGACCAATGTGCAGTAGATTTGCACATGTACGTACGTAAAGCCGTAGTAGAAATGGGCGAGCTTATCGTAGATATGCAAAAAGCCCTCATCGAAACAGCTGAAAAATACAGCGACGTTATCATGCCGGGTTATACGCATTTACAACGGGCACAACCCGTATTATTTGGTCATCATATGATGGCGTACTTCTCCATGTTAGAACGTGATTTTGATCGTTTGTTGATGGTCTTTAAGCATGCAGATATCATGCCTCTTGGTGCAGGGGCCTTAGCCGGTTCTACGTACGGTATTGATCAAACCTATACACAAAAGCTATTAGGGTTCTCCCGTATTTACGAAAATAGTATGGATGCCGTATCCGACCGTGACTACGTGGTTGAATTCCTGTCCTTTGCGTCTCTCGTGATGATGCACTTGAGCCGTCTCAGTGAAGAATTGATTTTGTGGTCTACAAACGAGTTCAACTTTATAGAACTTGATGATGCTCATTGTACAGGCTCTAGCATTATGCCACAAAAGAAAAATCCTGACGTATGTGAACTTGTTCGTGGTAAAACAGGTCGTACCTATGGCCACTTGTTAGGTTTATTAACTACATTAAAAGGTTTGCCACTTACATATAATAAAGATATGCAAGAGGATAAAGAGGGCATTTTTGATGCTATCGATACAGTGCACTTTGCATTGTCCATTAATGCGGCTATGATTCGCGGCATGAAGGTTAATGGGGCTCATATGAAAGCTGTCCTCGATGATGACTTCTCCAATGCTACAGATATGGCCGATTACCTTGCAAAAAAAGGTGTTCCATTCCGTGAAGCGCATGAAATCGTAGGGAATGCTGTTCATCATTGCATCGAAAAAGGTTGCGTATTGCTTGATTTATCCGTTGAGGATTTCAAAGCTATATCCGACCATTTTGATGCAGATATCCTTGATGCTATTTCCATCGAAGCTTGCATAGCTGGCCGTAATAACTATTCTGGTACTGCTCCAGAATGTGTGGAAAGACAACGGAACAATGGTAAAGCTGTTATCGCCGGAGAAGAAAAACAAATTGCTCAGTGGAAAGCAATTGTTGAATCTGTGCAAGCATAACTGATTTAGTAAGCCTAATGTTTTGATTTAGGGCCACATCCTGTACAAGAGTAACATTCAGCGTAACAGTTACTTGTGATATTAAAATTTTAAGATCGATATACATATAAGTCTTATATTAAAGCGCTTTATATTAACCTTTAAGCTTATGTGTATATCGATTTTTTATTTATATGATAGATAACACCTAAAAAGAGCGCTATTCTAATTGATAAATTACTATTGAAATAGTGTAAATTTGTGTACGCATACAGTGGACTGCGCGAAAACAATAGTCTTGTACTACGACACTATAACCATGATAGATAGTAAAAATCACATATATAAACAGAATAAAATGGGGTAAAAATATACTCTGTCATTGTTAAAATGAGTTCTGTTCGTTTTAGATGATAAATTAACTATAATTTATTCAATTCGTGTAATAATGCTTGTCCGCCAATAAAGTACTTTCATTTTGAGTTCATAGGTGTTATTATTTAATTCGTAATAAGAATAACAACGGTAAATTCACATTCAAGCCCATCACAGCACGAACTGAATTTACTTAGCGGTATATTATATTTAAGTGAATTATGGACGAGAAAAAATTCACCTTTTGAAAGGGGATTGATACATGAAAACCACCGCTAAAAAAATGTCTGTATTCCAGCTAACCACAATGGTAGCAGCCAATATGCTAGGAGCTGGGATCATTATGTTACCAACTAATTTGGCTCAAGTTGGTACTATTTCAGTTTTATCTTGGCTCGTAACAGCTGTGGGTGCGCTTCTGTTAGCGTATATTTTTGCTCAAGCGGGTATGTTCTCCCAGATTAAGGGGGGCATGGGCGGTTATGCAGAACACCGCTTCGGTAAAACTGGACATTTTATGGCGAGCTATGCTTACAGCATATCTCTCATCATTGCTAATATCGCCATCGCGGTATCTGCCGTAGGTTATGGCGCAGCTTTCTTTGGTGTTGACCTCAATGCAACACAAACAAGCCAAGTAACAATTGTGCTTTTGTGGTTTGCAGCGATTTTGAACTTCCGTGGTAATCGCTTCACAGGTCGACTCAGCAACATGACTATTTGGGGCTCTATTGTGCCGGTTTTATTAATTGGTACAATCGGCTGGTATTGGTTTGATCCGTCTATCTATTGGGCAGCGTGGAACCCAAATGATCTTCCGTTTTTTGATGCAATAAAACAATCTATTTCCCTTACTTTATGGGGATTCCTAGGATTTGAGTCCGCAGCGGCTAATGCTGATGCTGTTGAGAATCCAAAGAAAAACGTACCTATCGCAACTGTGGCGGGTACATTAGCCGTGGCAGTGGTTTACATCTTGTCCACAAATGTTATGGCCGGTATCGTGCCTAACATCGACTTGTTAAATTCTAATGCACCATTTGGTTTGACATTCGTATACATGTTCAATGATACAATTGCAAACATCGTGATGGCTGCAATGGTTATTTCTTGCTTTGGCGCTTTACTTTGCTGGCAATTCACATTGTCTCGCGTATTTAAAAGCGCAGCGGAACATGGTTACTTCCCTAAAGTGTTCGCTCGTGTAAATAGTAAGGATGCTCCTGTTCGTGGCGTATTCATTCTACTTGCTGTTGAAACATTACTTACATTGTTCACTGCAAGTGATTCCTTGCGTGAGCAATTTGAAGTATTGGTAAATTTGGCGGTTGTAACTAACGTAGTACCATATGTATTGTGCATCTTAGCAGTACCTACAATGATGCGTATGGCTGGCGTAGCTGAAAGCCGCATTAAACGCTCTAACTACGTATTTGGTGTTGGCGTTATCTACTGTTTGTATGCTATTTACGCATGTGGTGTTGATGCTATGCTCGGTAGTGCAGTGGCAGTAAGCATTGGTCTTGTGATCTATGTTTTGCGTAAAGCGTGGGCTACACGCAAAGCGCACCGCTTACAACAAAGTATCGATTAATTAAATAACTCTCGTCTTATAAGAGGCTGTTACCTAGTAACAGCCTCTTTTTGATGTTGTACGTAAGAGTGAGGTGGCTACAGTAAGAATATATTAATTTTAGTTAAGCATATATTAGGTTTTTGGAAATTAAAGAGGTATAGATAATATACTTATGTTAACTATACTAATATCAATAAAACTTATTAATTGTGGCCTTATTTATTATAAATAATTGACAGTTGCTAAAGTGATTAAAAGTTTTTTCGGTATGTATAAAAAAAAATTATGAGAAAATTACCATTATAATAATAATTAATATATATACAGTTGCATACAGTTAATACGGGAAAAAACATATATATAAAGTGATTTGTATAGGTTTATACATGAATAGGGATTTGATCAGTAATCGATAATTTTTATTAGTATAAAAATTACATTGAAAATCTACGATGTACGAATACCCATAAGGGGTATATGTATTGCAAACAGAATATTAATATAGTATATTTATAATCGATAAAAATGAATGAACTAATGAGTGTCGGTGTATACCGAGCGTAAAAGAGGAAAATGGGTGTAAATCCCATACTATGCAAATAGCTGTAATGAGGAGCAAGGTTTCATTATAGGGTCACTGGGAAACTGGGAAGGTCGAAATGTTGCGATGAATCATGAGTCAGAAAGCCTGCTCTAAATGTATGGTATGCATATACCGTACTTAATTTAGGTTAGTCAGGTGGACTAACCTTTTTTTGGTCCGCAGAGAGCTATATTTTTCCTTGATTTCGGCTCTTACTACTGCGTTGCGCGGATAGTAACATTAGTTTTTATTTGATTTGTTGTTAGTGTTTAGAGAGTATAGGAGGCGCCTATGGGTAAACGCTTTGCTAAACAGCTAGGTCAATTCATTGTTACACTGTTTGGCATTACTTTTTTAACATTTTGTCTCACTTATTTAGCACCAGGCGATCCAGTAACGATGTTACTAGAAACGGCAGATACAATTGTATCTCAAGAGCTTATTGATGAGACGCGTGCGCAACTCGGCTTAGATAAACCGTTCTTAGTACAATATGCTAATTGGGTTGTAAATGCTGCACACGGTGATTTGGGCATGAGTTACTCTGCTAAAAAGCCTGTTGTAGATCGTATGTTAGAGGCTTTGCCAGGAACAGTTATGTTAGCGGGTACAGCATTAGTATTTACATTGCTCTATGCATTGCCGGCAGGGATTATAAGCGCCTTAAATCGAAACAAATGGATCGACTATCTGTTGCGCACTGCTTCCTTTGTAGGCGTGTCTATGCCATCATTCTGGTTAGGCCTTGTATTGATTTATATCTTTGGTCTTAAATTAGGGCTCGTTCCTATTGCGTCCTCTCGTGTAACTCCAATCGGTGTAATTCTACCAGCCGTTACATTAGCTGTTGTAGTTGGGTCCAAGTACATGCGCCAAGTTCGTCTTGTTATTCTTGAAGAAATGCAAAAGGATTATGTCATCGGCGCACGTGCTCGTGGTGTGAGTGAGATGAAAATTTTATTCGGTCATATTTTGCCTAATGCAGTATTACCACTCATCACTATATTAGGTGTTCTCATCGGTTGGCTATTAGGCGGTGTTGCAGTTGTTGAAATGGTATTCTCCTGGCCTGGCCTTGGGAATATGGCGGTATATGCCATTACCATGCGCGACTATCCATTGATCGAAGGTTTTGTGTTATGGGTTGCCTTAGCATATATGTGTGTCAATGCTCTAGTTGATGCATCCTATGTTCTGTTGGACCCTAGATTGAAAAGGGAGAGAGCATAATGAAAGAATTTATTCAGAAACATAAATTGTTCTCTTTCTACACTGCATTGATGCTTGTCATCGTATTCATTGCTATCTTTGCACCATGGCTTGCGCCGGGAGATGCTTTCACATCGGATATGTCTAAAGCATTACAAGCCCCTAGTGCTCAGCATTGGTTTGGCACCGACAAACTGGGTCGTGACGTATTGTCTCGTATCATTTATGGTACTCAATTATCCTTGTTCATGGGTGTATCCATCGTAGTGATTATGGTAAGCATTGGTACTATTATCGGTGCCATAGCCGGTTATTTCGGCGGGAAAATCGAAATGGTCCTCATGCGTTTTGCGGACATTATGCTATCCTTCCCGGGTGTAGTATTAGCCATTGCCATTGCAGGTATTTTGGGTGGTAGTATTATGAATACGATTTTGGCATTATCTGTAGTAGGTTGGGCAAAATATGCTCGTTTGGTACGATCTATGACATTGAAAGTTCGTGGCGAAGAGTATGTAACGGCTGCTGTCATGATGGGGGCATCTACATCAACTATTATTAGACGTCATATCATTCCTAATATTATGCCTCTTGTTGTTACAACAGGTGCACTAGATATTGGGGCTATTATGATTGAGGTTGCTGGTCTTTCCTTCCTTGGATTTGGTGCTCAACCACCAACACCAGAATGGGGCCTTATGCTTAACGAAGGTCGTCAATATTTACAAACCAGTCCATGGCTGATGGCCTTCCCTGGTATGTCCATCCTTATCGTAGTTGCTATCTTTAACCTTTGGTCTGATTCCTTGCGCGATGTAGTGGATCCTAAAAATCAAGGTTAGTTACGTGTGATGCTTATTTATAGGTTATGTTGTGAAAGTTGTTATATAAATAGGCGGTAATAAGGTTTTTCCATTATGACTATTGTAGATTGTAGTGGTCATGATGTGTATGTTTTATGTTTATATGTAATGGTACAAGGAGATTTTACATGAAAAAATCTTGGAAAAAGGCCCTCTTAGCAGGTCTTAGCATTGTAATGATGGGTTCCTTCATCGCTGGTTGCGGCTCTGATAATAATGGTGCTGCTAATAAGGATGTTTTAAAAGTTGGTGTAACTAACTTCGCATCCACATTAGAACCTACAGAAAACTTCTTCGCATGGGTTGTCATGCGCTATGGTGTAGGCGAAACATTGGCGAAGTTTGATGAACACATGAAACCTCAACCATGGATTGCATCTAAATGGGAAGTATCCCCAGACCATAAAACTTGGACTTTCACAATCAATGATAAGGTGAAATTCTCCAATGGTAAAAAAGTTGATGCTGCAGCTGTTAAAGCATCTATCGAACGGGCTTTTGAAAAATCCAATCGTGCGAAAACATTCTTCGAATATGACTCTATGGAAGCTAATGGTCAACAATTAGTTATTCATACAACAAAAGAATATCCTAATATGCCTGGCCTTTTAGCGGATCCGTTGTTCCTAATCGTTGACGTTCAAGCAGAAAAAGATGGCCGTAACTTTGCCAAGGAAGGTCCTATTGGTACAGGTCCATACGTAGTTAAATCTTTCACAAAAGAACGTGCTGAGATGGCTGCTAGTGAAAACTATTGGGATGGTACAGTACCATTTAAAACTGTAGAAATTCCTTCCATCGATGACCCTAATACGCGCGCTATGAGCTTACAATCTGGCGATGTTGATATGGCGGTTAACATCGGTGCTGGTGAAATCGGCTTATTCCAAAATAACGATAAGTTTAAGGTTGATGAAATTGCATCCCTTCGCGTAGTATTGGCTCGTATTAACCAAAAAGGGATTCTTGGTGATGACAAAGTACGTGCTGCAGTTATTTCTGCCACAGACCGTAAAAACTATGCTGATGTATTGTTAAAAGGTACATTCATTCCTGGTTCTGCTCCAATTCCACCATCCATGGACTATGGATTCAATGATTTAAAAGATCCTAATGCGTATAACCCTGAACGTTCTAAACAATTATTAGCGGAAGATGGTTGGAAAGATACTGATGGGGACGGCATCCTTGATAAAGATGGTAAACCATTAACATTCGACTTCGTAGTATATAATTCTCGTGCTGAATTGCCACTTTATGCAGAAGCTGTTCAAGCTGACCTCAAAAAAGTTGGTATTGACATGAAAATTAAAACGGTTGACTATAACTTGATCGATAAAATGGGTCAAGATGGCGACTATGATATGCTTATTTCCAATATCGTAACAGCTAATACAGGCGATCCAATCTGGTTCTTGGCTAACTACTGGCATACAAATGACAATGGTTCCAACCCTCAAAACGGTTCTGGTTATTCCAATCCACAAGTTGACCAATTGTTAGATGCTGCTGAAACTGAATTCGATCCTGCAAAACGTCGTGACTATGCAATTCAAATTCAACAATTATTGATGAATGATGGTGCTGCATTGTTCTTAGGTTACCCTAAAACTAATATCGTTACTGGTTCTTACTTGAAAGGTGCTGTCATGTACCCAAGTGACTACTACTGGATTACTAATAAAATTACAAAATAATAAGGAGCTATAATGGCAGAAAACATACTAACTGTAGAGAACCTTAACATCGCGTACCAAGGTGTGCCTGCTGTTATGGATGTAAACTTTACCTTGGAACGCGGTAAGGTATTGACCATTGTAGGGGAATCTGGATCCGGTAAAACTACCGTGATCCGTGCCCTCATGGGTTTGTTGCCTATAGGTGGTGAGGTCACAGATGGTACTATGATCTTTAATGGTCAAGATCTTCGCACCCTATCTAAGTCAGAATGGAGAGCCATACGTGGTAAAGATATGGCCATGATTTTCCAAGATAGTGGTAGTGCTTTAGACCCAATAGTTCGCATTGGTAAACAGTTTAGAGAATTATTTAAATCTCATGTGGAAATTACCAATGATGAATGTGATCGACGAGCAATTGAGTTATTAGAATCTGTTTCTCTTCCTAATGGGGCAGATATATTACGTCGTTATCCTCACGAATTATCTGGTGGTCAACGCCAACGTGTGGGCATTGCTATGGCATTAGCGATGGATCCTGCGTTATTAATTGGTGATGAACCTACATCTGCTTTAGATGTAACAACACAATCACAAGTTGTTATGCAAATGCTAGAACTTGCTAAAGAGCATAATTCTGCTATCGTAATGGTTACGCATAACCTTGGTGTAGCGGCCTATATGTCCGACTATATTATCGTTATGAAAAAAGGTCGTGTCGTAGATGCTGGTACGCCTCAAGACATTTTGGAAAATCCATCTAATGAATATACGAAACAATTAAAAGATGCGGTACCAACATTGGGAGGAGGTCGTTACATTGACTAACTACGCTGTAGAATTAAAAAATGTATGTAAACGATTCCCACTTCCTACTGGTGGTGAGCTCGAAGCATGTAAGGATATCAATATTACCTTAGAAAAAGGCGAGTCCCTTGGGATTGTAGGTGAGTCTGGCTCTGGTAAAACGACTTTGGTTCGTATGATCATGAAGATGCTGCCTATTACAGAAGGCGAGATTTATGTAGATGGTGTAGAGATTCAACATATGAACTCTGAGCAAACAAAAGAATACCGCAAGAAAATTCAAATGGTATTTCAAGATCCATCTGCAGCGTTTAATCCGCGGATGAAGGTAAAGGATATTATTCTTGAGCCACTATACAACTTTGGCCTTCTTAAAAAGGGAACGGAAGAACAAATTGCTGGTGATTATCTTGAAATGGTAGATTTACCTCGCGAGTTTATGCATCGCTATCCTCATGAAATGTCTGGTGGTCAACGTCAACGTGTTGCCATTGCTCGTGCTATCGTATTAGAGCCTGAAATTCTCGTATTAGACGAGGCTACTAGTGCTCTAGACGTATCCGTACAAGACTCCATTGCCTATTTATTGGCGCGTTTACAAAAAAAGAAAAATTTAACATACCTATTTATCGCTCATGATATTGCGTTCATTCGTACTATGTGCCACAAGGTGGTCGTAATGCACAAAGGCGCTATTGTTGAAGAACTAGATGCATTTCACTTAGCTGATGCGAAGCATCCTTATACAAAAGTTCTATTGAGCTCCATCTTTGAAATTGGCCAAGATCATAAGCCACTTACTTTAGAAGAAGCAGCTGTAGAAGCATAGGACTTTGACACAACGTATCCGACTTCTCATTGTAGCGATCGCCTAGTGTATTCGACTAGAGGATTCGCCTACTAATATGGATAAAATACAATAGGTACATATATAATAGCAGTTAGCTTTAGAGCTAACTGCTATTTTTGTATGTTACGTATCTATACAGATTTTCTTATATATATAATTATATCGAAAATTTTCTTAGAAATGATTGTGTTAACACTAACTATATAGTATAGTTGACTAAGCAACATACCCCCATGGGTATAATTGAAATATGCTCATATGAAGTGATATAGATATAGAGAAAGGTTAGGTGTGTGAATGAAAGGATTACGTAAGGTGTTACTGATTAGCATGATGCTGGGTGTTACGGTCCTTGGTACTGTAGGCTGCATAAATCAATCCTCTGATTCATCTAATGATGTATTAAAGGTAGGAGCTATTAGCTTTGCGGGTACATTAGAACCAACAGAAAACTATTTTAGCTGGGCTGTTGTACGGTACGGTGTTGGCGAAACACTCACCAAGTTTGATGATCACATGAATGCTAAACCATGGTTAGCATCATCTTGGAAACAAAGTGATGACAAGCTGACCTGGACTTTTACCATTAACGATAAGGTTAAGTTCTCTAATGGTAATCCTCTTACAGCAGAGGCCGTAAAAGCATCCTTGGAAAGGACTTTTACAAAAAGTAAACGAGCAAAGACGTTCTTTAATTACACAGAAATGATGGCTAATGGTCAAGAACTTACAATCAAGACAGATAAGCCTTATTATAATTTGCCAAATTTGTTGGGAGATCCATTGTTCCTTATTATGGATGTGACTGCAGAAGCAAATGGTCGTGATATAGCAAAGGAAGGTCCTATTGGGACTGGGCCTTATGTAGTGACATCATTTACAAAAGAGCGTGCTGAGCTAGCACGGAATGATAACTACTGGGATGGCAAGCCAGGCTTCGGTAAGGTTGAAATTCCATCTATTAACGATGCCAATACACGAGCTATGGCATTGCAAGCGGGTGATGTAGATATGGCTGTTAGCATTGGACCTGGCGAATATGGTATCTTCCAAAACGATAAGAAATTTACTATTTATGAAGAATCATCCTTACGTGATGTATTCGTTCGGATGAGCCAAAAAGGCAAGCTTAAGAGTGCTAATCTTCGAGCGGCCCTCATTGCCGGAGCAGACCGTGAGTCTTATGCAAAGAACCTTATGAAGGATACCTTTGTTGCCGGTAAGGCTCCATTGCCACCATCCATTGATTATGGATTCAATCAATTGCGGGACCCTAATACATATAATATTGAACGTGCTAAAGAATTACTTAAACGTGAAGGTTATATTGATACAAATGGAGATGGCATTGTAGATAAAGATGGTGAAAACCTAGTACTTGATTTCTATGCCTATACATCTCGCCCTGAATTGCCATTATATGCAGAGGCATTACAAGCGGACTATAAGAAAATTGGTGTAGATTTACAAATTAAAATCGTAGACTATGCTGTGATCGATACATTGGCGCAATCTGGAGATTACGATATGCTCATCTCTAGTGTAGTTACTGCTAATACTGGCCAACCTGTATGGTTCTTGAAACAATACTGGGGGACAGGTAGTGATGCAAACGGCTCTGGATTCTCTAATCCACGTTTCGATGAATTGTTAGCTCTTGGTGAAAGTGCTAACGATCCACTGGTGCGTCGTAATGCGGTGATTAATGCACAACAATTGATGCTAGATGATTCGATAGCACTCTTCCTTGGATATCCTAAGATTAATATTGTAGGGAATAATAATATCGATGGTATTAAGATATCTCCATCTGAATACTATATCATTACGAAAGACTTAAAACGGAAATAATTTTATTATATAAACCTATAGTAATGAAACTTGTTAATATAATTTAAAGTAATTGTAGACATATCAAAAGAGGACTAGCCATGGCTAGTCCTCTTTGTGTAGTTAGTTATTTTTTCTTTTGCTCTGTTGCATCAAGTTCTGCCATATTTACGACATTTGCTTTACCAACCATTTTGTTATATTTTATAAAAAGTTGTGTATATGCTTCGCCGTAGGAAGAATTGATGATGATATAGTTGCGAGCCTCTGCGACAAATTCTTTTACGGAATCTTGATACTCGCGAACCGCATTTTGTGTTTCTGATGTTGTACCAGGTTGTAATTTGTTGATGCGTTGCGTGATTTGTTGCAAGTTTGCTTCAACCTTTTGGGTATCCGTATTTCCATCTGGATCGATAAGGTCGATTGTTTGAGCAGTCATGAGATTTAACTCGATGAAGTTAACTGCATTTTCACGTTTTTCACCTTGATATTCAGTCATGCGTTCTGTATAGAGCTCATTATTACGATTATCTAAGGCTAAATCTAAAGCGTTGTATGTAGCGTAGAATTGTTCAGCTAGAGGTACATACTGTGCCGCTAACTCATCGCTACCTTTGAAATTATCTTTTTCAAAACGACGTTCTACATAGTAGGCTTGCAATTGATCCGCAACAGGAATCAATTGATCTAGCACTGCTAACACATCATTAGTTGATTGATTTACATCTTCGTATGGAGTAGGGCTATCTTGCTTTGCAGCCTCTAATGCTGTTTTAAGATCTTTGTATTTAGGTAATGTAATCGTCGTGTTATGGGACCCATTACGTAACTCTTCAAGCGTTGGTTGTAATTGATTTGCATAGGCTACACTGTACGCGTTATATGAGTCTAATGCGACGATATAAGGTCGGATAGCGTTGATCTTGTCGTCAACGGTTGATCGATATAAAATTGTCGTTGTATTGGATGACAAGAGTGTATACACCCCGTAGATCCCACCACCGATAATAGCGATGCCAAGTATAACGGCTGCTATTAACTTGATGTACCCCTTTTTCAACTGCGCACGCTCCTTGAAAACACACTAACTCTTTTTGGATCCGTTTGGGCGGACTACGCCCCTAAGAGTCATTAGTTATATTATATCATAAACTTAGGTCCCAAAAAAGACGTATAGAGCGGAGAATCATAAGGAATAGATGAAATTATGTTATGTGAACATGTATTAATATTTGTAATTAGTGATTTGTAGAGGGATAGCCTTAAAAGGCTTTCACATAAATAAGCTATTCTGCATAAAAATATATTTCTCTAGACGCTGCAGCTGCGGCTGGTATAATAGCAAGTATAGTATTCATAATATGGGGAGTTTTTTATGTCAGAATCGAATCGTTTGCTCAACTTTGCTACATCTTCAGAACTCATAGCAAATGGGGAAGGGCGCAATGTGCTATCTGCTATAGAAGATGGCTTGCGTAATTGTGATGAGTTTTTAATATCTGTAGCATTTATAACACCAGAAGGATTACTAACATTAAAGCCAATACTTAAAGAGTTAGAAAATCGAGGTGTACATGGTCGCATATTAACAACAGATTATCTTGGTTTTAATAGTCCACAAGTTCTAGAAGATTTAGGTAATCTAAAGAATATTGATTTGAAGGTATATTGTACTACTCAAGGTAGTGGACATGGTTTTCACACAAAGGGATATATTTTTAGGAAAGATGAATCCTATCAAATTATAATAGGTAGTTCTAATTTAACTATTAATGCGCTAAAGAGCAATAGAGAGTGGAATACCCGTTCTGAAGTACATGGTAGCGATACTTATGCTCGAGAGATTAATGAGGAATTTGATCTGTATTGGAATTCAAAATTTGCCATTCCTTATGAAGAGTTTATACCTTGGTATAAGCCTAGATGGGTTCGTCCAGAGCGTTTTTCACAAAGGTCTGTAGCGGAACAATTTAAGAAGGTAGATTTACCGGCCTTAGAACCTAATATGATGCAACAGCAGTTTATTGCCAACTTTAATGAATTAAGAGCGAATCATGCTAAACGAGGACTTCTAATTTCTGCTACGGGGACGGGGAAAACCTATGCAGCGGCTTTTGCGATGCGCGAAATGAATCCGAAAAGAATATTATTTATAGTGCATCGAGAACAAATAGCAAAACAAGCAATGGCAAGTTTTTCACGGGTTTATAATGATCCATTTATAACGTTTGGGTTAGTATCTGGTAATGTTAAAAAATATGATGCTACCCATGTATTTTCTACAATGCAAATGATGGGGCGTTATGATGTAATGAAACAATACGATCCAAAAACTTTTGATTGTATTATTATTGACGAAGTACATCGTGCAGGCTCTGAAAGTTATCAACGTATTATCGACTATTTTAAACCACAGTTTCTATTAGGTATGACTGCAAGTCCGGAGCGGACTGATGGTTATGATTTATATGAGCTATTTGATCATAATATTATTTATGAAATTCGATTACAACAGGCTCTAGAGGAAGATTTATTGTGTCCATTCCACTATTTTGGTATTAGTGACTTATGGGTTGATACAGACGAACCGATTGGTGATATGGAGGTTACTTTTTCTAATTTATCAACAAAGGAGCGTGTAGATAAAATTATTGAAAAGATTCGCTACTTTGGACATAGTGGTAGTCGAGTAAAAGGCCTGGTATTCTGCAGTAATCGCGTTGAAGCAAAGGCTTTATCTGACGCTTTTAATGAGCGGGGGATTTATCGCACGGTAAGCTTGACGGGTGAGGATAGCCAAGAAATTAGAGAGAAAACGATCGCCCGATTAACAGGAACTGGGGAGTATCAAGGTAGACTTGATGAGCAGTTAGATTATATCTTTACTGTAGATATATTTAATGAAGGCGTTGATATACCTGAAATCAATCAAGTTATTATGTTACGTCAAACTGAAAGCCCAATAATTTTTATTCAACAGTTAGGGCGTGGACTTCGTAAGTTTGAAGATAAGGAATATGTAGTTATCCTTGATTTTATTGGGAACTATACAAATAACTTTATGATTCCCTTGGCACTATCTGGTGATAGAAGTTATAACAAAGATACATTGCGTCGATATGTACAAGCAGGTAATCGTATTATCCCTGGTAGCTCAACAGTACATTTTGATAAAATTGCGAAACAACGTATTTACGAATCTATTGATACAGCAAAGTTTTCTGATATGAAATTAATAAAAGAAGCCTATTTTAATTTGCGCTTTAAATTAGGTCGTATTCCTAGAATTTCTGATTTTGCAGAACATGGCTCTATTGATGTAAGTCGGATTTTTTATAAATTTAAGTCTTATCATAATTTCTTGATAAAAATTAAAGATAAAGACTATGATGTATCATTTACACCTATTCAGGAACGAATGTTACATTTTATATCTCAAAAACTAACAACAGGAATACGTGTACGAGAGCTATTAGTATTACAAGCATTATTAGAAGAAAAGCAGGATGTTATTACATATGTATCTAATGAGCTTTTAAATACATATAATGTAGAATTATCTGAGCATGGGCGAATTAATCTCATTAATGTTATGACAAATCAATTCGGTGTGAAAGCGGCACAAAAAACATTTGAAGATAGTGTATTTATTGAATTATCTAATGGTCGTTATGGAATATCTCAAGCATTTAAAGATGCATTAGAAAATAGTAATTTTAAAGAGCAAGTGCAAGAACTTGTCGCCTATGGTTTGAAACAGTTTGATGATAAATATAAAGGTAAGATTTATCCGAATACTCCTTTTGCTTTATATGAAAAGTATACCTATGAACAAGTGTGCCAATTATTAGAATGGCCTCAAAATGAAGTGCCATTGAATATTGGGGGATATAAATTCCATAAGGAAACAAAGACATATCCTGTATTCATCAATTATCATAAAGCAGATGATATTCAAGATACTATTAAGTATGAAGATAGATTTGAAAATCCAGGATTATTGAAAGCTATTTCTAAAAATAAACGATCATTTTCTTCTGATGATGTGCAGACTGCATTTAATGCTGATGCCTTAGGTGTTTCTATGCACTTATTTATGAGAAAGAATAAGGATGATGAAGAGTCTAAAGAGTTTTACTATTTGGGTCCTATTCATTCTACAGGGCGAGAACGAGCTAAAGAAATCTTTATGGCAAATGGTACTATGGCAGTAGAGCTAGAGTATCAACTTGAAGTGCCTGTACGGGATGATATTTATGATTATATTATTAATGGGTAAGGATATATGAGTGAAGAACGAAAACATATTGAAGTTGTAGCAGCAATTATCAAAAAAGATAATACTATATTAGCTACTCAACGTGGTTATGGTGATCTAAAAGATGGTTGGGAGTTTCCAGGTGGTAAGGTTGAGCCTGGCGAAGCTCACGAGGTAGCACTCAAAAGAGAAATACATGAAGAACTAGAAGCCGAGATTACCGTTCTGGAACATATTATTACTATTGAATATACAGGATATGAGAAGTTTGATTTAACAATGCATTGCTATTTATGTTCTTTAGTAAATGACTCTGATATTACTCTATTAGAACACGAAGCGGCAAAATGGCTTTCAAAAGAGAATTTATACTCAGTAGATTGGTTACCTGCTGATATTGATGCAGTAGATGCGATCTCTAAACGTTTATAACATAATATATAAAGGTATGCTTATTATGATATATAAGTGTACCTTTTATTTTAATGGATAGCCTATTTGTAATGTACAAGAATTATTAGTGCATATATAAGTATTGTTTAAATTATATTTTGATATTCATTGTCCATACTTTCATATCGTTATATAATAATATTATCAAATTTGTATTTTTCGATATAATAAAAAGAAAGGAGTACTTATGTCAAATTTTATCACTCCTAAAGAATTATTAGCTTGTCTCGACGAGGTCATTATTTTAGATGCTCGAGGCTATCAAGATTATAAACAAGGTCATATTAAGGGGGCTTTTCCTGTAGATTTAGATAAGGATTTAACAGGTCCTGTAGGTGAGCATGGCGGTCGTCATCCATTGCCGGATATGGAGCAGTTGGCTCATACTTTTGAGTCTTACGGGATCACTCGCGATTCCAAGGTTGTTGTATATGACTCTTGGCTTTTCTTGGCGGGACGTTTATGGTGGACTTTGCGCTATATGGGGTTATCTGATGTGCGCGTATTGTCGGGCGGTATTGAACGTTGGGTTAAAGAAGGTCATGTTCTTACTAAAGATCCTACTCCGTTGCCTACAGAACCAACAGTTTTTAATTATGAATTGCAAACTCACATGGTTATGAGTCGTGATGAGGTTCTCAAGGCTAGTGAAAGCGGGGATCATGTTATCATTGATGCTCGTGCGCCGTTCCGCTACGATGGGTCTCAAGTAGATACGATGGATGGCATGACTGGTCACATTCCTGGTGCTGTTAATCATTTTTATGAAAGTGGTTATACCGTAGATGGGCCTAAGTCTGTAAAAGATTTAGAAGCCGAGTACTATAATGAAATCTACCAAAATAGACCTGTTGTGACTTACTGTGGCTCAGGGGTAACCGCTTGTAATGCGCTGTTAACTATGAGCGAAGTAGGGCTTGAATCGGCTTTATATGTTGGGAGCTCTAGTGACTGGGTAACCTATGACGGTTTCCCACTTAAGACTGGTGTAGAAACATTACGATAATACAGGAGGGCAAATGAAAATATTAAAACATCTACTAACCCTTGTTGCGTTTGGTTATTTGTGTTATCACATCTATACCTTCGGGCCCGGCATGTTTAATGTTACGGTGTTGGTAATTCTTGTTTTATCTTCCATAGCTAATTATTTCCGTGAAAAACGTGAAAGTGATCTTAAAGCAAACGAAAACGCTCGAAAGGCTCGTGCGGAAGCAAGACATGCAAAGAAACACAAACAATAGTAATGTACAACTTTCTGGCTGAACTGTATAACATACTATAATTACTAGTATAAATAAGAATATTTTTGAAATATAAGGAAAATGTTGAAATAGAGGCTTTCACAAACTATATTAGTATGTAAAAGCACTATTAGAATAAGGAGTAAGCATTGAAATTAATTTCTTGGAATGTAAACGGCCTTCGTGCGGCTGTAACAAAAGGATTTATGGAATCCTTTAACGAGCTAGATGCGGATATTTTCTGTTTACAAGAAACAAAATTGCAACCTGATCAAATTTCTTTGGAATTGCCAGGCTATGAGCAATACTGGAATAGCGCTGTGAAAAAAGGCTATAGTGGTACGGCTGTATTCACGCGTATTAAACCGTTGTCCGTAACTAACGGTATTGGCATTGAAGAACACGATCAAGAGGGCCGTGTTATTACTGCTGAATATGACAATTTCTATTTAGTATGCTGCTATACGCCAAATAGCCAACGTGAATTGGCTCGTCTTGAGTACCGTATGACTTGGGAAGATGCATTCCGTAACTATTTGCTTGAATTAGATAAGAAAAAACCAGTTATTCTCTGTGGTGACCTTAACGTAGCCCATCAAGAAATAGACCTTAAAAATCCTAAGACAAACCGTAAAAATGCGGGCTTCTCCGACGAAGAACGTGCAAAAATGACAGAACTGTTAGGTGCTGGTTTCACTGATACATTCCGTCACCTATATCCAGATGCTATTGAAGAATACAGCTGGTGGTCTTATATGGGCAAGGCTCGTGAACGAAATACGGGATGGAGAATTGACTATTTCATCACCTCTAAACGTCTTGACGACAAAATTCAAGAAGCTAAAATTCACCAACAAATCTTTGGCTCCGATCACTGTCCAGTAGAATTGGTAATTGATCTATAAAATTTTAGTGAATGTAAAAGCACAGCCTCATCCACGGATGGGGCTGTTGTAATAGGTGAAAGGAGACCTTATGGCTCAAAAACAAAAGGCTGTTGTCTTATTCAGCGGTGGGGTAGATAGTACTACATGTTTAGCGCTAGCTATTGAAAGATTTGGCAAAGACAATGTAGTGCCTTTATCCATTCAATATGGTCAAAAACATAGTAAAGAACTAGAGGCTGCTGCATCTATTCTCGCTTATTATGGAATTGAAGGTAAAACGATGGATGTTACTAAATTGTTTGCCTTCAGCAATTGCTCTTTATTGACCCAATCCACAGAGGAAATACCTCAAGGTTCATACAAGGAACAACAAGAGGTAGAAGGAGAAGGCACAGTTAGTACCTATGTACCATTTAGAAATGGTCTATTCCTATCTGCGGCAGCATCTTTAGCACTCTCTCTGGAATGCGGCTATATCTACTACGGTGCCCATAGCGATGATGCGGCGGGCAACGCATACCCAGACTGTACAGAACACTTCTATAAATCCATGGGTGACGCCATCTTCGAAGGATCCGGTAAAGAATGTTCATTAGAAGCTCCATTCATTAACCATAATAAAGCAGACGTCGTAAAAGAAGGCCTACGACTTGGCGTTCCATACCACCTAACATGGTCTTGCTACGAAGGCGGCGACAAACCATGCGGACACTGCGGTACCTGCATCGACAGACAAGCCGCCTTTCACGCCAATGGCATCGAAGACCCTGCCCTATAATACCCGTAAACTGGCTTAGATTAGTAGCTGCCTTTTAGGCAGCTACTTTGCCATATATTCTAAAATATAAGATAGCATATTTGAGAACAGGCGGACTTTCGAGTCACTAATATTAGCTTATTTGTTGATTACCTAAATTCGCAGTGGCAGGAGATACCTTTTCAAAGAGCGACTTTGGCAGGTCGAGGCCCTAGGCCGATGACCGTATAGCCAGTGGAGCGATGAGGAAAGGTATCTCCTACCACCCCGTCCTTGCCAATATTACACCGATAGTAGTTACTGTAATAGGCCGCTTTCAACGTTCCTCGACTTGAAAATATTGAAAATATATGATATTATAAGCGCACAACTAAATAAGACAGTTTGAAACCATCCTGTCTCTAAACAAAACTACGGAAATTCATAAGCATTTATAGCATGGTAGTTTTGCCATGCTTTTTTTATTTGAGGAGGTGAGTGTTATGATTACTACACGTAAATTGACTATTTCTGCCATGGTTGTGGCATTGTACATCGTTGTACTATATTTAACGCAAAGCATTTCTTTCGGAGCGTACCAAATTCGTATAGCAACATCATTATATGCACTTGCTTATGCCTTTCCGTTTTTGGTAATTCCTATGGGGATTGGCAACCTCATTTCTAACTTCCTATTCGGTGGTCTTGGTATCCTCGATATGATGGGAGGCTTTGGCGTTGGTATTTTAACAACAGGTATAATCGTAGGTATGCGTAAGCTTGGCCTTAGTGCTTGGTGGGCGATTCTACCAATTATCTTTGTTCCAGCATTATGTGTACCGTTATGGCTCAGCCCATTACTTGGCCTTCCATACTGGCCATTGGTATTGAACCTCATCGTAGGTCAAACAATTCCAGCAGTGCTTGGCTCTGTTTTGGTGAAAGCATTGATCAGCCGTCCTAGCATGGCTGCTTTATTAGGTGTTTTCAAATAAAAAAGTACATAGGTAAAAAGGCGTAAGCTCGATGTGAGCTTACGCCTTTTTTATGGCTAAATGTTATGGAGGTTGAAAGTATTAGCAGTTGTAGCCGCGCCATTTAGTTTCTACTACGAGACGTTCAAGGGCAACCATGTACGCTGCTTGACGAGGAGGTACATTGTATTTATGTTGCATTTCCCAAACTGCTTCAAAGCTATTTTGCATATTTTTAGTTAAGCGTTCATTAACTTCTTCTTCAGTCCAGTAGAAGCTAGCTTTGTTTTGGACCCATTCATAGTAGGATACAACTACGCCGCCGCCGTTAGCAAGAACGTCAGGGATGATGTCGATACCTTTTTCATAGAAGTATTTATCTGCATCATTAGTGGTAGGGCCATTAGCACCTTCCAAGATGATTTTAGCTTGGATGTTTTCCATGTTATCTTTGTTCAATTGGTTTTCAAGAGCTGCCATGTACAATACATCAACTGGTTGAGCCAATAAATCTTGAGCGCCAATTGTAGTCATACCTGGTTCGCTGTAACCTTCAAGGGAACGACCATGGGAGTTAGCATATTCGTATGCTTTTTCCACATCAATACCGTTAGGGTTGTAGATGTTAACACTTACGTCGCCGATAGCAACAACTTTAGCGCCTGCTTGAGCCATAAGGCGAGCACCTACGGAGCCTACGTTACCGAAGCCTTGAACTGCTACAGTAAGGTTTTTGATGTCTAAGTTTTTCTTAGCTAAGTAACTTTGTAAAGCGATGAGACAGCCGCGACCAGTTGCTTCGTTACGACCTAAGGAGCCGCCTACTTCGATAGGTTTACCAGTAACGATACCAGGGCTCCATTCGCCTTTTAATGTGCTGTATTCGTCAGCAATCCAGCTCATGATTTGCGCATTAGTATTTACGTCTGGTGCAGGAACGTCAGTATTAACGCCAATGATTGGAGCAATACGACGTACAAAGTTACGAGTTAAGCGTTCTAATTCGCGAGGATTCAAAGTTTTAGGATCAACTTTGATACCGCCTTTACCGCCACCGTAAGGAATGTTAGCGATAGCGTTTTTGATAGTCATCCAAGCTGCCAGTGCACGAACTTCGTTTTCATCGGAGTCCGGATGGAAGCGAAGACCGCCTTTAGCACTGCCACGTAATGTGGAGTGTTGACAACGATAGCCTTCGTATACGCGAACTTCACCATTGTCTAGTTGAAGAGGTACTGCTACCTTTAATTCGCGTTCTGGATGACGCAATACTTCGTATTCGCTACGAGTATAGCCAAGTTTTTCTGCGGCTACGTCTAATGTGTTTAACATGTTTTCATATGGGTTATATGTGCTCATAATTACCTCCTGAATATCAGAGTACATAAAATGTTGTTAGTTTTACACATATTGTATTCGACGTTGTATACAGAATACCCTCTATGATTTTACAACTATATTCTATAGTTTTTAATGCTTGAAAAGTGTATAGAATATAGATGTTTACTGTGATAATAGTCACTCCTGGAGTTAGAGGTAAATTGTAGTTTTTACAGTATAAATGGATACTTTTACAAAAAATAAAAAGAGACCGATGAAAGATACTTTCACCGATCTCATAAGAGAATATATTTTATTTTTCCATTGTATCTTCCACTGGAGTAGGAGGTACAGAAGAGTCTGTAGTTTGACCGTCACCCCACCATACGATACCGTATGTATGATTAAGAACAGAACGGTTAAATACAGGTGTTTCGATGCCTGCCTTGCGTTGTTTGATATAGTCATCAAGAGCAAGACCTGCAGTACGTCCCATACGTACGATGGAACTAATATTAGTTAATACTAAGAAGGCCATGAATAAATCGGCTAAATTCCATACTAGATCAAGAGAGGCAATGGAGCCTACAAATGTCATGATGATTACACCGATACGGAATAAATGAAGATAGAATCTCTTTTCTGTTAAGTGGCTAATATTAATTTCACCATAGTAATAGTTACCGATTAAGGAACTGAAGGAGAACATTACGATAAAGATTGCTACCGCTGTTGGAGCCCAAGAACCAAGTTGTTGTTCTAGATTATGTTGTACTAGCGCAACACCAGTTAAACCTGTTGTGCTATAGTCGCCAACCATGAGTACAATGAATGCTGAAGCTGTACAAATGATGAAAGTATCAAGGAATACACCAAATGCTTGTACAAGACCTTGTTCAACAGGATGGTTAACAGCCGCAGTAGCCGCTGCATTAGGCACAGAACCTTCACCGGCTTCGTTGGAGAATAGACCACGTTTAATACCATTCATTACAGTGGCACCTAATAAGCCACCACCTGCTGCTACTGGTTCAAAGGCTGAGCTAATAATAGTATAAATAACATGTGGGAATTGGGTGATGTTCATGATGACTACGAATAATGCAGTAGCAATATATAGTACAGCCATGATAGGAACGATGATTTCAGATGCTTTTGCAACGCGATGAATACCACCAAAAATAATGAGGCCAAGAAGTATTGCTACAACGGCACCGGTGTAGGATACATCAAAGTTAAATACTTGAAGAGAGGCAGCTAATGTGTTCGCTTGTACTGAGTTATAAATCCAACCGTATGTAATACTGATTAGAATAGCAAATAAAACAGATAATGCTTTGTTGTTTAAACCATAGCGAATGTAGTATGCTGGGCCGCCGTAAAAGCCACCTTTAGCAACAGGTTCTTTGTAGATTTGTGCCAATGTAGATTCGATGAAACCTGTAGCAGCACCAATAAGAGCGATAACCCACATCCAGAAAATAGCACCAGGACCACCAAGTACAACGGCAATGGCGATACCGGCGATATTACCAACACCTACACGAGATGCGGTGCTAACACAGAACGCTTGGAATGAGGATACATGATTTTTTTCTGTAGAACTACCTGCACCATTGACTACGAGACGAATCATTTCTTTAATCATACGAATTTGTACAAAATTCGTTGTCATAGTAAAGAAAAGACCTGCGCCGATGAGGATAAAGATGATGAAATAACTCCATAAATAGCCATTAATGGTAGAAATAGCATCATTGAGCATTGCTTCCATAAAAACGCTCCTTTCTTATAAAAAGAATTCATATAATTATTAATGATATTGTATCAATTTCTATAGACTCTGTAAAACAAAAATCCCTCACAAGCGTGAAGGATTTTATTAATAATTTATAATTGTATAGCCACCAAGATGAGCAACTAGAATGTTTCTTTAAGATTTAGTGAAATCCTGAGATTCCTCCATACCTTGTAGTAAGGTTTGTTCAGAATGTTCCATATGAATTCTAGCGAGTTTTCGAGCTTGTGTAGCGTTATGTGAAGCGATGGCCTCTACTAATTGGCGATGTTCTTCCCATGTCTTTCTTAGTCGGCCCGGTTGATTCATAGAGAAGCTACGGAATCGATAGGTTTGCTCCCGCAAGTTGTGTACAATATCTGCTAAACGTTCGTTACGAGATGCACGATATAGTACTTCATGGAATTCCACGTCCGCTGCTACGACGGACTCCATATCTTTGTTTTCCATATGGTCGCCGATCTCTACGAGCATTCGTTCTAGTGTTTCGATTTCCTCTTCCGTAATGCGTTCAGCAGCAAGGCCTGCTGCGAGTTCTTCCAGAGCAGATCGAATTTCGAATACTTGAGTAATATCCTTTAACGATATATTGGCTACATATGTACCACGGCGAGGAACCATGACAACAAAGCCTTCTAGCTCGAGCTTACGAATGGCTTCGCGAATTGGTGTACGACTTACGCCCAGTTCTTCAGCTAGAGGAATTTCCATAAGGCGTTCGCCCGGTTTTAACACGCCGTCTTGAATGGCTTGACGTAATGTTTCACTAACGACTTCGCGTAGAGGTTTATACGCATCTAAGCGTATAGGTTGCAATCGTTTTGTCATGGTAAGTCCTCCTGTGTACATGTTTTTGTAATGAGCGATAGCCAATCATGGCCGGCTGCTTTGATTTCTTCTTGCAGTTGTAATGCTTCCATTGGTTTATCCAGCAATACCACCATTGTAGGGCCACTACCAGTCATAATCGTTGGATACCCACGACTAGTGAAGAATTCTTTACAAATGACAAGTTCCTCATGGTCAGGGAAGAGTAGTTCTTCAAATGTATTAGCACTAGTAAGGAATGCTGATTTTAAGTCATTGTTTTCTAGGTGTTGTTGGACTGTATCGATAGTTTGTTTTGTTGCTACGGACTTATTCGTGAAGCGACCATAAGCAGCGGCAGTTGATACAGAAACCTTTGGCTTTACTAGCAATAACCAATGTGGATCTGGAGATTTTCCGTACGTTAATATTTCACCACGCCCCGTGCCACGTGCTGTACCACCTTGCAATAGGAATGGCACATCGGATCCAAGAGTAGCACCGATTTGTAAAAGTTCCTCTTGGGTGAGTTGTAAGTCCCAGAATCGATTGAGACCTACTAACATAGCTGCCGCATCAGCACTACCACCGCCAAGACCGGCTTGAATAGGTACCCGTTTTAATAGGTGAATGGCTGCTCCCGCTTTGCAGCCGGTATATTCTTGGACTGCCCGTAATGCTTTGAGGGCAAGATTTTCTTCACCGTAAGTAACTAATTTTTGCATATACTCAGGTAATTCTGGAGCACCACCGGAGAAAACTACGGAATGATGCTTCGCAAAATAAATGGAGTCGCTAAGGCGAATGGATTGGAAGATAGAGTCGATATCGTGATATCCGTCTTCACGCTTGCCCGTAATAGCAAGTCCAATATTGATTTTACTGCAACCGAGTTGCTCAAAACTTTTACTCATGATAGCCTCGTTTGTAACATACAGAATATATGCAATTTATATGTTTATTTTATACTCTTATAAAGTGATTGAAAATAACCATTAAGTGGTTTATGATGAATTTGTATACGCATATTGTTTTATTACTAAATATATTGTAAATAGCGTATGTTTTAGTTAGTTCATTATAGAATATTTATAGTGAAATGGCAATTTGGAGGAAGCTATGTTCGCTAAGTATAAAAGTGTTATCTATGAAAGCCTTATGGTCATTCTTGGATGTGCCATATTTGGTGCCGGCCTTGATGCCTTTGTATTGCCACACAAATTGGTGAGTACTGGTATTAGTGGGGTAGGCTTGATTTTGTATTATGTAACGGGCTTATCCGTTGGTTCTTGGAATATGATTTTAAATATTCCTATATTCTGGGCTGCTTGGAAATGGCTAGGCACCCGTGTTGTTATCAAAACCTTGTATGGCACATTGATGCTGTCTTGGATGGTTGATGTATTTAACTTCTTGCAATATGACATGATTATTAAGGATCCTTTGTTGAGTTCCATGATGGCTGGTATTACTACTGGTGTAGGCCTTGGTATTGTGTACCGCGTAGGCGGTAACACAGGTGGGCTTGATCCTATTGCACTCATTGTACGTAAATATTATGGACTTCAAATGGGGTCCATTAATAGTGCCATAAACTGTGCTATCCTTGTTGCCGCAATTGGTGTTGTTGGCCTTGAAGCCGTAGCGGTCACACTTATTAGTGTCTATGTATATACCATCATTACGAATAAGGTGGTTATCGGGTTTAATCAACGAAAGGTAGCTTTCATCATTACCTATCGTACCGATGAGGTCTGCGATTGCATCATCAAAAAGGTTGGCCGTGGAGCCACTATTATTAATGGTGTAGGTGCCTATACACGGACGCCGAAGCAAATCGTTATGGTAGCCGTTAATCTCTTGCAAGTAAATAAATTAAAAGAGGTTATTCAAGAGGCGGATCCAAATGTATTTATCTTGATAACCGATGCACAAGAGGTTATTGGGCAAGGCTTTACACAGCCTATTATACCGACTGAAGTATGTGAACAGTTGAAAGATTAGGAGGTTCCTATGGCTCATAAATTAGCAGGTATGCCTGTACAAGAACAAGATATTATTGATGTGCAAACATTGGTGGATGCATATTTTGATAATGCACCGGATGTAACGGATCCGACACAACTCGTATCCTTTGGTACATCTGGTCATCGTGGTACCTCTTTAAATGGTACCTTTACAGATTTACATGTAGCAGCTATTACGCAGGCTATCTGTGATGGTCGTGGACAATTTGGTGCGACAGGTCCCATTTTTGTGGGCCAAGATACACATGCTTTATCTCAGCCTGCATTAGTAACAGTGCTTGAGGTCCTTGCCGGTAATGGCGTGGTTGCAATGGTTGATGCGGATATGGACTTTGTGCCTACACCGTCAGTGTCTCGTGCTATCATTCGGTATAATGAAAGTCATTTTGATAAGGCGGATGGTATCGTTATTACACCATCCCATAACCCGCCAGATAATGGGGGTATTAAGTATAATGCTACCAATGGTGGCCCTGCGGATACGTTGATAACGAAATGGATTGAAACCCGTGCCAATGAGTACGTTCGTGCTTATTGTGAATTAGAAGGGTTCAAACGTATTAGTGTTGATAATATTGAACCAGATCAACAAGTTCCGTATGACTACAAGGGGTTATATATTGAAGAGTTGTCTTCCATCATCAATATGGAAGCTATTCAAAGTGCTAAGCCTAAGGTTCTTGTCAATGCATTAGGTGGTAGTGGTCTCGGTTATTGGCGGGCCATTAAAGAACGATATAATCTCAATATGGATATCATCAATGATGAGTACGATCCAACCTTTAGCTTTATGACTTATGACCATGATGGTAAGGTGCGTATGGATTGTTCCTCTGAATATGCGATGGCGGATGTAATTAAACAAATTGGCAATTATGATCTTGCTGTTGGCAATGATCCTGATTATGATCGCTATGGTATTGTTACTACAGAGGGTCTTGTTTCTCCAAATGCGTTCCTTACGGTTGCTGCAGATTATTTGTTTACAACCCGTGGTTGGACTGATAAAGGGGTAGGGAAAACAGTAGTTTGTACTACGATGATTGATAAATGGGCGGCCCTTAAAGAGATACCTGTTTATGAGGTTCCAGTAGGTTTTAAATATTTTAGCTCCTTATTATTTGATGGTGAGATTGGTATCGGTGGGGAAGAATCTGCTGGTGCATCGTTCCTCAAAAAGGATGGTACCGTATGGACTACTGATAAAGACGGCATGGTAATGGCTTTATTGGCGATGGAAATGTATGCCGTAATGGGAGCTACTGTTGATAGACTGTATAACAACATTGTTGAAGGTTGTGGAGATCCTCGCTTTGGTCGTATTGATGCGGCGTGTACAAAGGCGGCAAAGGCTAAGTTGAAGCAGTTGAATGCAAGCTCCATTACCGCTACTGAGGTAGACGGAGATCCTATTACTAATATACGTACTACTTCCTTGTATAAGGATATGCCAATCGATGGTGTTCGTGTAGAAACTGAAACAGGTTGGTTTGTAGCACGTCCGTCTGGCACGGAAGATTTGTATAAAATCTATGGTGAAAGCTATAAAGGGGATAAAGGTTTAGTGGCGTTATTAACAGCAGGAGAGGCTATTGTAACGGCTGCATTATCCGACGAAGTATAAAATACTGTTTTCGGGTGAAAACTCATGAAGATTTCACCGTAGAAAAGTAATAAATATGATATAATATATTAATATAGTTTATTGAATACCCTATAGGGGCTAAATAGTTTGTAGTGCTCAGAAAAGGTGATGTTATGAAATTAGTTGTTACCGTTGTCGGCGTTGACCGCGTTGGTATCATTGCTGGGGTTAGTACAGTACTTGCTAATCACGGTGTAAATATTATGTCTATAAATCAAACCATTCTTGACGGCGTTTTCAATATGATTATGATGTGTGAAACAAAGTCTGAAGATATAAAAGATTTGACCTCCATTCAAGAGGCTTTAACTACACTTGGTAAAGAACTTGGTGTTGAAATCCGTGCACAACATGCTGATATTTTCTTAAGCATGCACCGTGTAGGATAGGAGGCACTATGTTATCTATCGACAATATTTTAGAAACGAATCAGATGATTCATGACAACAAGCTTGATGTTCGTACTATTACGATGGGCATTAGCTTGCTAGAATGCGCATCTAGTTCTGGTAAAGAACTATGTGATCGCATTTATGATCGCATTACAAAAGAAGCTGAGCATCTTGTGTCTACTGGTGAGGATATTGAGCGTGAGTTTGGTATTCCTATCATTAATAAACGCATCTCTGTAACTCCTATCTCTCTTGTTGCAGGTGGTAGTGATTTAACATCCTATGTACCAATTGCAGAAGCGATGGACCGTGCTGCTAAAACAGTAGGTGTTAACTTTATCGGTGGTTACTCCGCTCTTGTAACAAAAGGTGCTACACGAGCTGATCGCATCTTGATTGATTCTATCCCAGAAGCATTGGCAACTACAGATATCGTATGTAGCTCTGTAGGTGTTGGTTCTACTAAAACCGGTATCAACATGGACGCAGTTCGCGACATGGGGATTATCGTTAAGAAAACGGCAGAACTTACAAAGGATAATGATGCTCTTGGTTGTGCTAAGCTCGTTATTTTCTGTAATCCTGTAGAGGATAATCCATTCATGGCAGGCGCATTCTTTGGCGTCACTGAAGGTGATAGTGCTATTTCTGTAGGCGTATCTGGCCCAGGCGTTGTAAAACACGCACTTGAGTCTGTGCGTGGTCAGTCCTTTGATGTTGTAGCAGAAACGATTAAACGCACTGCTTTTAAAATTACTCGTGTAGGCCAATTAGTAGCACAAGAGGCATCTCGTCGTCTTGGTAAACCATTCGGCATTATCGATTTGTCCTTGGCGCCAACACCAGCGGTAGGCGATTCTGTTGCTCACGTTCTCGAAGAAATGGGCTTATCATCTTGTGGTTGTCATGGTACGACTGCAGCACTTGCATTACTTAATGATGCGGTGAAAAAAGGTGGTCTTATGGCATCCTCTCACGTAGGCGGCCTCAGTGGTGCTTTTATTCCAGTATCTGAAGATGCGGGTATGATTGATGCCGTATCTTGTGGTAGTTTATCCCTCGATAAATTAGAGGCTATGACATGCGTATGTTCTGTTGGCCTTGACATGATTGCTATTCCTGGAGACACAACAGCGGATACAATTTCTGCAATTATTGCTGATGAATCTGCTATTGGTATGATTAATAATAAGACAACTGCGGTTCGTGTAATTCCTGTACCTGGCAAAACCGTAGGTGAGGTTGTTGAATTTGGTGGCCTTTTAGGTTACGCTCCAATTATTGAAGTGAGTCCATATAGTGCAGCTGAGTTCATCGCCCGTGGTGGTCGTATTCCAGCACCTATTCGTAGCTTAACTAATTAATTGTGTTTATAACCCAGTTGTTGGAGGTGTCTTATGAGTGATTATGTGCTCGATTATGTGTGGGCCTTTGCTCTGGCGCTCATCATAACCTTTGCACTAACCCCTTTGGTAAAACGCTTTGCCGTTGCTGTAGGGGCAATAGATAAACCTGATGCCCGCAAGGTGCATCATGGTGCTATTCCACGACTTGGTGGGTTAGCAATCTTTCTCGGTTATGTAGGATCGGTCCTCTTTAATGGCTCTATCCCACATGACCATAAACTATTTGGCTTTGTACTTGGTACAGTTATTCTTGTGCTCGTTGGCATTTGGGATGATATTAAACAGATTGAGCCAAAGACTAAGTTAATGGGCCAAATCATAGCAGCTGCAATTTTGGTGGCTTATGATATTCGGGTGGACTTTATCAACCTTCCTTGGGGTGGTGTAGTGTACCTTAAATATTGGGCTGCTCCATTGACTATTTTCTGGATCGTAGGATTTACGAATATCGTAAATCTTATCGATGGCCTTGATGGCTTGGCCGCAGGGATTTCCTTTATTGCTTGTATTGCAGTTTGCGCTATGACATTACAACTTGGCCAAACTGACTTAGCATGTATATCTCTTGCACTGGCAGGTGCAACAGTAGGGTTCTTGCGGTATAACTTTAACCCAGCGAAAATTTTCATGGGTGATACGGGTTCTATGCTCCTCGGTTATACATTGGCTGCTATTTCTGTAATGGGTGCTGTTAAAACAGCGGCTACTATTGCATTAGTAGTTCCTGCAATAGTACTTGGCTTACCAATTCTGGATACATTATTTGCTATCGTACGCCGTAAAATTAGCGGTCGTCCAATTTTTAAGCCTGATAAAGGCCATGTGCATCATCGTTTGTTAGCTCAAGGTTTATCTCAAAAACAAGCGGTGCTAATGATGTATGCCGTAACAGCTTTGTTTGGTGGCGTGTCCGTCATCGTAGCAGAGGTCAATGCTTGGATTGGTATTGCATTGGTACTCGTTATCTTCTTAGGCAGTATTTTTGTGGCTCGTCGCCTTGGTGTTATTACCCATAGTGATGCGGCTGGACATCCATTACCACGTCCTACAATTGAACGCAGCGATTCAGATGAAACTATTTCCTTTGATCGTGAAGAATTGGCAAAAGCTTTAGAGGAATCTGACGATTCCCATAAGAAATAACCATATGTGGGGCGCATAGCGCCCCATTTTTTCTATCCTACTATGTTGGAGGCAACTATGTTAAAAGTTATGACAATCTTTGGTACAAGACCTGAAGCTATCAAGATGGCTCCTCTTGTAAAAGCACTAGAAGCAGCACCAGATATGGAGCCGATTGTAACCGTTACGGCACAACATCGCGATATGCTCGATCAAGTACTAAACTTGTTCAATATTACCCCTGATTACGACTTAAATATTATGAGCCAAGGTCAAACATTGTACGATGTAACAAACCGTGCATTGATGGGCCTCAAAGATGTATTAGAAGAAGCTAAACCTGATGTAGTTCTTGTACATGGTGATACAACAACAACCTTTGCAGGTGCTTTGGCGTCCTTCTATCAAGAAATTCCTGTAGGTCACGTAGAGGCAGGTCTTCGTACTGGAGATATTTATTCTCCGTTCCCAGAGGAAATGAATCGTAAATTGACTGGTTCTATTGCAACCTATCATTTTGCACCAACAGCTAGTTCTGAAAGCAATCTTAAAAAAGAAAACATTAATACAGATCATCTATATGTAACAGGCAATACTGTTATCGATGCCCTTGATACAACAGTGCAAGATAATTATGTTTTTGATGATGCTGCAATCAATGCATTAGATCCTGAAAAACGTACAGTTCTTGTTACTACACATCGCCGTGAAAACTTAGGCGAGCCTATGCGCCATGTGTATCAAGCTATTCGCGATTTGATTAATGAATTTAAAGATATTCAGGTGGTATTCCCTGTACATAAGAACCCTAAGGTTCGCCAAGTTGTACAAGAGGAACTTGGTTCTGTAGAACGTGTTACCTTAATTGATCCGCTTGATTATGAACCATTTGCGAACTTAATGGCTAAATCTTATTTGATTCTTACTGATTCTGGTGGGATTCAAGAGGAAGCGCCAGCCCTTGGCAAACCAGTTCTCGTATTGCGCGATACTACAGAACGCCCTGAAGCGGTTGAAGCTGGTACGGTTCGCCTAGTAGGTACTGATAAAGATGCAGTACACGCAGCGGCTCATGAATTGTTGAGCAATGCAGCAGCTTATAAATTGATGTCTAACTCCGTTAACCCTTATGGTGACGGCAAAGCATCTGAACGCATTATTCAAGCGTTGCGCCATGAGTTCTTAGGCGATTCTAATCGTCCTGAACGGTTTGGTAAATAATATGGATAAGGACCTTGTGAAAGCCCTCGCCATGGCAACATCGGCGGGGCTCACACTCGTTTTCTGTATAGGTGGTTTCATTTGGATTGGATATACACTGGATGGTTGGTTTAGAACTGAACCGTTATGTATGATTATATTTGGTCTTATTGGAGCTATAACAGGTTTTTATATGTTATATAAACAAGTTAAGTAGTGAGGTATATATGAATCAATATATTAAATTCATAGTGCGTGTGCTACTAACTTGTTTTTTTATTGCCTTTTTAGGCGGTATAATACAAGTTTTATGTGGCCTAGAACAGTATCTATGGGGATGGTTTTGGGGTATTTTTATAATGGTACTCTACTTGCTAAGTTTAGCTTTGCATGGTCAATCCATTGTATCAGGGGATCCTTACAAAGCCGTTCGTAAAGCTCGTAGACAGATGATATGGCGTCTTATGTTAGTAGGCTCATTAGTAGTCTTAGGATTAAAGATTCCCGGCATAGAGGCTATTAGCATGTTTGTTGGTGTCGCACTTATTCAGCCCGCATTATATGTTGTTTACTGGTGGCTTAGTCGACATTTCTAAGCTTATGATGTGTTAAATTATAGATGTATTCCAATAATGCATTATACACAATATATTCATGAGTAATTTGAATTGTTTACCTTTCAAGTGTTGATTATATATCTATAACGATGTATGATGATACATATATATTATATTTATATTTATTGTAAGTATATTAGTTTTTTATTATGTCTATGGAAGGGGTTGAGAACGTGGAATTACATGCGGGACACCATGAAGTCGTGCAGTGGTTAGGGTTGACATTTAATTTGGATACTCTAATTGCTACATGGGTTACTATGGCTATTGTAATACTGATAACAGTACTAGCCACCCGGGGACGAAAATTGGTGCCTGTAGGCTTGCAAAATATAGTTGAATCTATATTGGAAGGCTTAGAGGGGCAATTAGCTCCGAACTTAGGTCGTCATTGGCCGATGGTGAGTTCCTTGTTATTTACGTTTTTCTTATTTATTTTTGTAGGAAACGAATTAGGTTTAATGCCTACGTTTAAGGCTTTAACATCACCAACATCCGATATTAATACTACTGTTGCATTAGCTCTATGTAGCACATTGGTAGTATGGGTTATGGGGATTAAAGTTAAAGGCTTATCCTATTTCAAGCATTTCGTACGACCTTATAAGGCTTTGCTAATACTGAATATTTTTGAAGAGATTGCTAGACCTGTTACACTTGCCTTCCGTCTATTTGGTAATATCGTAGCTGGTGAAATTCTGTTAGAAGTATTGTACAATTTGCCTTGGTTTGTACCGGTACCATGGGTATGGATTGCTTTTAGTTTATTTATTGGTATTATTCAGGCCTTTATTTTTACCGTTCTTACTGCCTCCTACTTGGGGATGGCTCTTAGTGAGGAACATTAATTTTTTACGGAGGATATATTATGGAAGCTCAAGGTTTATTCGCATTAGCAGCAGCAATCGCAGTAGGTTGTGGTGCCATTGGTGCAGGTATCGGTGACGGTCTTGTATCTAGCAAAGTAATTGAAGGTATTACGCGTCAACCTGAATTGCGTGGTCAATTGATGTCTACTATGTTCGTAGCGATTGGTTTGATCGAAGCGATGCCTATCATCGGTGTAGTAGTAGCATTTATTTTGTTATTCAGATAATAACGAGGAGGAATAACCTTGGTTGACTTAAGCCTTGGAACGATTCTTGCTCAAATGTTGAACTTTTTTATATTAGTTTGGCTATTAGCTCGTTTTGCATATAAACCATTATTGGCTATGATGACAGAACGTAAAGAACGAATTGCTAAAGACTTAGAAGCTGCAGAAAAAGCTCGTGTAGAGGCAGAGGGGTTTAAAGCTGATTATGCTGCTCAAATTGCTAAAGCACGTCAAGAAGCACAACAAATTGTTGAAAAAGCAGTTCAAGAAGCAGAAAATACAACACGCGAACAATTAGCGACAGCACGCGAACAAATTGAACAAGAAAAAAATCGTGCTCGCCAAGATATTGCAATCGAACGTGATCGTGCTATGAATAGTTTACGCAATGAAGTTGTTTCTTTGTCTGTAGCTATGGCTGGTAAAGTTGTTGCTAAAGATATGAACAGCGAAACTAATACAAAATTGATCGAAGACGCTATTCGTCAACTTGATAGTAAAACGATAGGGTTGTGATACGATGAGCATAGAAATTGTAGCAGATAAATATAGTTCGGCTATGTTTGAATTAGCTCAAGAACAAAATAAGTTGGAACTCATGGAGGAGCAATTAGGTTATGTAGCATCCGTAATGGTTGATCAACCTGAGTTGCGTTCATTTCTAGAGAATCCGATCGTTACAGAAGATGCAAAGATTAAGCTTATTAGTAAAATTTTTGACTCTAGTATCGATAAAGTTGCTCTACACTTTATTTATGTGATGATTAAGCGCGGTCGTTATCGCTATATAGCATCGGCTATCGAAGCGTTTATTAAGAAATCACGTGCAGCACGTGGTATTTTGGAAGCTACTGTAACAGTAGCTGAACCAATTACAGCTGATGTAGAAGCATCTGTACAAGCTAAACTAAGAGAAGTAACAGGAAAAGATGTCATCTTATCCGTGCGTCAAGATCCATCCATTATGGGTGGTATCGTTATCCAAGTAGGGGATAAACGCATCGATGGCTCTGTAGCTCGCCGTTTAGAGGAATTAGAAAAATCTTTATTAAGAACGAACTCTATTAGATAGGGGTGAATGGGTATATATGAAAATGAAGCCTGAAGAAATCACTGCTATAATTAAACAGCAGATTCAGGACTATGATGTTGACCTCAATGTCGATGACGTGGGTACTGTTCTTGACGTAGGGGATGGCATCGCCCATATTTATGGTCTTGAAAGAGCCATGGCTGGTGAGTTGTTAGAGTTACCACACGGCGTATATGGCTTGGTTTTGAACTTAGAATTAGATAATGTTGGTGCCGTACTATTAGGTGACGACTTCTTGATTAAAGAAGGCGATGAAGTACGCCGTACTGGCAAAATTATGGACGTACCAGTAGGTGATGCTCTTATTGGTCGTGTAGTAAATCCATTGGGGCAGCCTATCGATGGCAAGGGTGCTATTCAAGCGACTGAACGTCGTCCTGTAGAACATCCAGCGCCTGGTATTGCGGATCGTCAATCTGTAAACGAACCATTGCAAACAGGTTTGAAAGCTATCGATGCGATGGTGCCAATTGGCCGTGGCCAACGTGAGCTTATCATTGGTGACCGTGGTACAGGTAAAACTGCAATTGCTCTTGATACAATTATCAATCAAAAAGGTAAAGATGTAATTTGTATCTATGTAGCAATTGGTCAAAAAGAATCTACCGTAGCTCGTGTAGTACAAAAATTGGAAGAAACAGGTGCGTTGGAGTATACAATCGTTGTTTCTGCTAGTGCTTCTACAGGGGCTCCACTACAATACATCGCTCCGTACGCAGGTGTTGCTATGGGTGAATACTTCATGTATAAAGGCAAACATGTACTTTGTGTATATGATGACTTAACTAAGCAAGCGGCTGCTTACCGTGCTATGTCTTTATTATTACGTCGTCCACCAGGGCGTGAAGCGTATCCAGGCGACGTATTCTACTTACACAGCCGTCTATTAGAACGTGCTGCGAAACTTTCACCAGAACTTGGTGGTGGTTCCATTACTGCGTTGCCAATCATTGAAACACAAGCCGGTGACGTATCTGCATACATCCCAACAAACGTAATTTCCATTACTGATGGTCAAATTTTCTTGGGTACAGATATGTTCTACTCTGGCATCCGCCCAGCGGTTGATGTAGGTTTGTCCGTATCCCGTGTAGGTGGTAGTGCGCAAACTAAAGCGATGAAACAAGTAGCAGGCCAATTGCGTTTGGACCTTGCTCAATATCGTGAGTTAGCCGCCTTCGCTCAGTTCGGTTCCGATCTTGATGCGGCTACTAAAGCACAATTAGACCGTGGTGAACGTTTGACTGAAATGTTAAAACAAGGTCAATATGAACCTATGAGCGTAGCGGAAATGGTTATTAATCTTTACGCTGGTACAAAAGGGTATTTAGCAAATATTCAAGTAGATGATATTTTAGCGTTTGAAGCTGAACTTTTACGTTATATAAAAGCTAACTATCCTGAAATCATCACAAATATTGAAACGTCTAAGAAAATTGACGAAGATACTGAAAATCTATTGAAACAAGCAATCCCAGAATGTGTAGAAGCATTTGGTTCTACACATACATTAGTGTCTCGTAAGGAGGCGTAATGTATGGCTAGTGCACAAGATTTGCGAAAACGCATAAAAAGTGTTACCAATACGCAACAAATTACTAAAGCGATGAAGATGGTAGCCTCTGCTCGTCTTCGTAAGGCGCAAACTAAAGCGGAAGCTACTCGTCCTTACGCAGAGAAGATTGGGCAAATCTTGCGTCATATATCTAATAGTGATTTAGAAGGCTTTAGCAGTCCTTTGTTAGAGGTACGCCCTATAGAACGCACATGCTATATCGTAGTAGGTGCCGATAAGGGCCTTGCAGGGGCATTCTCGTCTAATGTGTTGAAGTTTGCTATGGAACAATTGCATGGTAAATCTTCCGATACATACCGTGTTATCACGGCAGGTAAAAAGCCTAGAGATAGCATGAAATCTAGAGGAATTCATATCGATAAGTCCTATGCAGGCTTTTCTGATAAACCTTCTTATGAACATGCCCGTGCCATTATGCATGAAGCACTTTCACTATACGAACGTCATGAAGTTGACGAAGTCATCATGATCTATACACGTTTTGTAAATTCTATGACGCAAATTGCACAGGCTGAGCGCTTGTTGCCGATAGAGCAACCACAAGATGAGGTAAAGGGCGAAGAGTATGATTTCATGCCATCTGCTGTATCTGTCTTGGAGGCGTTGCTACCAAAATATTTAGAGATTACTGTTTATAATGGATTGTTGCAATCTGCAGCAAGTGAATTAGGTGCTCGTATGACAGCTATGACATCTGCTACAGATAATGCAGGGGAACTCATTGATTCCTTAGGTCTTGAATATAACAAGTTACGTCAATCTAGCATTACAAACGAAATTTCTGAAATCGTTGGTGGCGCTAATGCCTTGCAATAAATAAGGAGACATTTGTCGATGAGTAATAATATTGGTAAAGTTGTGCAGGTCATTGGCCCAGTTGTAGACGTGCGCTTCGATGCTGGTCATTTGCCAAGCATCTACAACGCCATCAACATCTACCATGATCATAAGGCACATGATAGACAAAAAATTGTAGTAGAGGTTATGCAACACTTAGGCGACGATACTGTACGTTGCGTTGCGATGAGCTCTACTGACGGTATGACCCGTAATATGGATGCCGAAGATACTGGTGCTGCAATTGCGGTTCCTGTAGGCGAAGGCGTGTTGGGTCGTATCTTTAACGTATTGGGTGAAACTGTAGACCATGATCCAGCTCCGGTTGTAGCCGATGAAAAATGGCCTATTCACCGTCCAGCACCTAAATTTGATGACCTTTCTCCAGATACTAAAATCTTGGAAACAGGTATTAAGGTCGTTGACCTTATCGCTCCATATGTAAAAGGTGGTAAAATCGGCCTCTTCGGTGGTGCCGGTGTAGGTAAAACCGTATTAATTATGGAATTGATTCACAATGTTGCCACAGAGCACGGTGGTTACTCCGTATTCTCCGGCGTAGGCGAACGTACTCGTGAAGGTAACGACTTGTGGAATGAAATGAAAGAGTCCGGCGTTATCAACAAAACAGCTCTCGTATATGGCCAAATGAATGAGCCACCTGGGGCACGTATGCGCGTAGGTCTTACAGGCCTTACAATGGCTGAATACTTCCGTGATGTGAAAAAACAAGACGTGCTCTTGTTTATCGATAATATCTTCCGCTTTATCCAAGCGGGCTCTGAAGTATCTGCCCTCCTAGGTCGTATGCCATCTGCCGTAGGTTACCAACCTACATTGGCTAATGATGTAGGGGCATTACAAGAACGTATTACATCTACTAAAGAAGGCTCTATTACTTCTGTACAAGCTGTATACGTACCTGCCGATGACTTAACTGACCCTGCTCCAGCGGCGACATTCGCTCACTTGGATGCGACAACAGTATTGTCTCGTTCCATTGCGGAACTTGGTATCTATCCAGCGGTGGATCCGTTAGATTCTACAAGCCGTATTTTGGACCCACATGTACTTGGTGAAGAACACTATGAAGTAGCGCGTGGCGTGCAAGAAGTGTTGCAAAAATATAAAGATCTTCAAGATATTATCGCAATCCTTGGTATGGAAGAATTGTCTGATGAAGATAAATTGACTGTATCTCGTGCGCGTAAGATTCAACGTTTCTTGAGTCAACCGTTCTTCGTAGCTGAAGTATTTACTGGTTCTCCTGGTAAATACGTACCATTGTCCGAAACATTGAGAGGCTTTAGAGAAATCCTTGATGGTAAACATGATGATTTGCCAGAAGGCGCATTCTACATGGTTGGTACCATCGATGAAGCCGTTCAAAAAGCAAAGGAAATGCAAGAGAAGGGGGAATAATCCATGGCGGAACCTATGACCCTACAGATCATTACACCTGATGCGATTGTCTTTGAAGGCAAGTCTACATTCTTTGTAGGTAAAGCTATCGATGGTCAATTTGGTATTTTGCCAAATCATGCACCTATGATCATTGCATTAGATTTAGCACCGTTACGCATAGATCAACCAGATGGAACATCTCGTGAACTTGCAGTATTCGGTGGTTTCTGTGAAATCGAACATAATAAGGTGAGTATTGTAACACCAGATTGCCAAGATCCATCATCCATTGATGTGGAGCGTGCTCGTCGAGCAAAAGAACGTGCAGAAGGTCGGTTATCTAATCCTACACCCGATATTGATGTAGAAAGAGCAGAAGCTGCATTAAAACGTGCATTATTGCGCTTGCATGTAACTAAACAACTATAAAGTAAAAGGCTAGCCATAGGGCTAGCCTTTTTCTATAGAATTTCATTTTGTTTATAGGAAACACTCATCTAACATTAAGGTCATCTACTTATACTAAAATTTGTCATTTAAATTTAATGACTTATTGTGTTAATTTGGAGGTTTTCTAATGAACGTATCAAAAAAATCTTTCATTGCTTTTGCTGTATTAGCATGCTGTTTTGGTGCATCTACACTAGGAACACATGTAGACGCATCTTATGGTTATAAATATACTGACTCGGTTCGTCCACCAGTAGAAACTCCTACAAATGATGCTTTTAGAGCTAACATGGTTAAACAAAATGAAGCTGATAATGCTAAATATGCTGCGACTACTAATACAAGTACAGCAAGTGCAAAAGATGATGATTCAATTTATTACGTAAGCGATTTATCTGATTCCTTCCGTAGTTCATTTACTGCACTTTTAAGAAATGCTGGTTTTACAGAGCATCAACTTAGATTAATCGGCTTGATTCACTAAGTTATGTATCGTTAATAGGTGAATACAAAAAGACCGTTAAGCAATTGCTTAACGGTCTTTTTAGTGTCTCTTATAATACGCTAACACCTTTTAAGGAATACGCTGTATTCTTAGGTTGTTCTACTTGGAAATCAAGTACTACTGGAGATTCAGAGTTAATACCAGGTGCTTGATAGCGGTCGCGGTCTGTTGGAATGCGTTTGTATGGTAATTTATCAAGTAATACAGTCATAACTTTGTTCCATACAGCCTTATGTGTTGGCATTGTTAAGGAATCATCAGTTTGATTGAATCCACTGCGTACAGTGTGAATTACTTGATCATTCACATCGTAATAATATAAAAGTGCATTTACCTTTGCGGCGATGTACATTTCACGATCATCATTATTATATGTATATGGGCTATTAACACCATTGATTTGTACATATACGTCTTGTAATGGTACAGGCATAATAACGATTTCAGAATTTTGTGCAGCTGCAATTTGTGCAAGGTCAACAGCTCTAATTTCAGCTGTTGGCGTATTAGTACTTACGATTGCTGTATCATAGTATGGATACTTAAGCGTATTAGATAGACGGTCTGTCATGTAACGACCTAATTGGGCGGTGTTTTCGTTGCGCAATTTTGCAGGTACAACAATTGTAACTTTGCGACTAGGGAAATTATCTAAGTGACCATCATAATTAGAATTAGAAGTATTGATAGTCGCTTTTTCAGGTGTTCCAACAATTGGAGTTGAAACAGGTGTATTTGCAACCTTCAAAATAGGTTGACCATTATTATCGGCTTGTAATGTAGGGGTAGTCGTATCTACATTGGATGGCATAGAGTTAATGATTACCGGTTGAGCGGTATTTGATGTTAACTGGCTCATATTAATAGTGGCAGCACTTGCTGTAGCGAGTGTAGATGCTAATAATACACCTAGTACTGTAAGTAGCGAACGTTTATAGCGTCCGAATGTATAAAACATAGTTCCTCCTCTAAATAAGACTCTTTAAAATTCACAAACAAAACAACTGGTACTATTATATCACATATACAAAAAAAAGAAGCAAGCTTTATGCTTGCTTCTAGGTTTGGTGGACGATGACAGGATCGAACTGCCGACATCCTGCTTGTAAGGCAGGCGCTCTCCCAGCTGAGCTAATCGTCCATATGGTGACCCGTCCGGGAATCGAACCCGGGATACCGCCGTGAAAGGGCGGTGTCTTAACCGCTTGACCAACGGGCCAGAATGGCTCCTCGAGTAGGACTCGAACCTACGACCGATCGGTTAACAGCCGATTGCTCTACCAACTGAGCTATCGAGGAATGGTACGATTGTTATTATATGTTAGATTAATTATAAAAGCAAGCGTTTTTTTTAAAATTACTATAAATCAAAAGACGTTAACTATGACTAAAACACATAACGTTATACAAAAAATCAATTATTAAAAATTTTGATAAGTAAGTCATTAAAATTAATATAATCTATATAAATGAATAAACATAGATAAACACTGTGTTTATAGAGATATCTTGAGGGATATTTTACTAAGAGTTAGCAATATAAGTATATTGAATATAATCGGTATACATATGCATTACAAAAAAGTTTAAACCTTTTATTTGAAAAATAATATCAAGTAGCCTGAAAGTGTATTTATCATCTTAGATATACTCTGCATTTATACGGTGATTTCAACCTAATTTTGGCCTCTAAAAGTGGATTAAGATATAGGGTATAAAAATTCTTTTAACCTATGATTAACTATGACTTTTATCACATTGAAAATGTAGTTTTTATAGTTGAAAATATGATGAAAAAGAACTATTGAAATACCGAAATATATACAGCGATATTCATGAAAATAATTCTCAAAACATGAAAAAGCATTGAGAAAACTGTATAGTTAAGCCGTTGAAAGCATGTATGTTGTGTGTTACGATTGATGCATAGAGTTAATCTCGATGTGTATGAGAAACATATGTCTTATACACTTGAGAGTTAAAAGTTATCTCACGGTAATTTAGAATTAATATTCAACTATGTTCCTGAGGAGGGATTATCTTGCGCGAGATTCAAGTATCTGAAATCACAAAAACAGTCCGTCAAATGTGTATGGACGCAGCTTACCACTTGCCAAAAGACATCTATGAAGGCTTGAAAAAAGGCCGTGAAACAGAAGAGTCTCCAGTTGGTTGCATCGTTCTCGATCAAATCATCAAAAATGCAGAAATTGCTGATGCTGAAGATCGTCCATACTGCCAAGATACTGGTATGACATTGGTATTCGTAGAAGTAGGTCAAGATGTTCATTTCGTTGGTGGCGATCTTAAAGAAGCTATCAATGAAGGTGTTGCTCAAGGTTATGTAGAAGGTTACCTTCGTAAATCCGTTGTAGCAGAACCATTGTTCAACCGTAAAAACACTCAAAACAACACACCTGCAATCATCTACATCGATATCGTTCCTGGCGATAAAGTAGAAATCAACGTAGAACTTAAAGGTTTCGGTTCTGAAAATAAATCTGACGTAGCTATGTTGGTACCTGCAGATGGCGTTGAAGGCGTTAAAAATGCAGTTCTTGAAATCGTAAAACATGCTGGCCCTAACCCATGCCCTCCAATCGTACTTGGCATTGGTATTGGTGGTACTATGGACCAAGCAGCTGTTATGTCCAAAAAAGCTTTGCTTCGCGATATTAGCACTCCTCACAAAGATCCTGAGTATGCAAAATTGGAAGAAGAAATTTTGGAAATGGTTAACAAAACTGGTATCGGTCCACAATTGGGCGGCACAACAACTTGTATCGGTGTAAACATCGAATGGGGTGCAACTCATATCGCCGGCCTTCCTGTTGCTGTTACTATTATGTGTCATGCTGCTCGTCATAAACACGTAGTACTTTAATCGGTAGGAGGTAATTACAATGGCTGAAACAATTCGCATTAATACTGAAGAATATAATGAAGAGTTTTCCCGTAAATTAAAAGTTGGTGATAGCGTTCTTATCACTGGCAAAATTTACTCCGCTCGTGACGCTGCTCATAAAGTTATGACTGAAGCTTTAGCACGTGGTGAAAAATTACCAATCGATTGGACTAACAAATTCGTTTACTACCTTGGCCCAACACCTGCAAAACCTGGTGATCCAATTGGCTCCGCTGGCCCTACAACTTCTGGTCGTATGGATGCTTACACACCAACAATGCTTGATCAAGGTATCAAAGGCATGATCGGTAAAGGTTCCCGTAAACCAGCAGTAGTTGAATCCATGAAGAAAAATGGTTGCACATACTTCGCAGCAGTTGGTGGCGCTGCAGCATTGATTGCAAAATCCATCAAAAAATACGAAGTACTTGCTTATGGTGAACTTGGTCCAGAAGCTTTGGCTGAATTGACAGTTGAAGATTTCCCTTGCATCGTAGTTGGCGATACTGAAGGTAACAACTTCTACGAACAAGGCCAAAAACCTTATAGAAAAATCTAATATCACCGTTGAGTGATTGAAAGAGGCTTGCTAATGCAAGCCTCTTTTTTTCTATAGATATTCAATAATTATCACTGTACATGTATATATTTAATGATTATTACATTGTTTATTAGTATGATAGTAATATATGAAATTACTTTTATAGTTTATATATTATTATGTTAGATTCACCTTTGCTTAGTAGAGTAAAGTCTACCGATTCTGTCCATTTTGTGATAATATACATATAGATTTATACATTCAAAGTGAGTGAGGCGATATGATGACTTCTGTAGAAACTATTCGTCAGTCAGTGCGTACAGCGATGGCTGAATTGCTAGATTTGGCAAAGGTTCGAGAAGGTCAATTGTTCGTAGTGGGTTGTTCCACTAGCGAAGTTATGGGTAAGAAAATTGGCACTGATTCCCACATTGATGTGGCTCAGATCCTATTTGATGAAATATATAAAGCTATTAAAGCTAAAGGCCTTAATTTGGCCGTTCAATGCTGTGAGCATATTAATCGAGCTCTTGTTATGGAACGTAGTGCAGTAACATGGGAGGAAGAGGTTAATGTAGTACCTCAACGTCATGCAGGTGGAGCCATGGCCGTTACTGCCTATGAACGTTTTGACGATCCAGTGATGGTTGAATTTATTAAAGCTGATGCAGGCATCGACATCGGGGACACTTTCATAGGTATGCATATGAAACATGTTACTGTACCAGTACGCCTCAGTATTAAAGAAATTGGTGAGGCTCATGTAACTGCTTGTCGTGTTCGACCTAAGAGTATTGGTGGTGAACGTGCTGCATATAATGAAGCGTTGATGTAGGGGGATAGTATGTCAAACGTAATACCATATTTTGTATTAGCTGTTGTGGCGCTTGGATTTTTTGCCATTTGTTACGCCGTTTTTAATCGTAATGATAGTGAAAGCCAAACTAAACATGAGCATCGTGATAATTCTGTTACTAAGTCTGATGGTGAACATCATAGAGAAAAGTCCGTTAATGAATCTAGGGTAGGCGATGTAACTGTTACACATGAAGGTGGAACCAATGTGTATACGGCCTCTGTGTTAGAGGATAATGAAGATTATAATGCTTCTGAATCTATGGTAACTCATGAAGATACATCTTATAACCGACGAGATGGTAATCAATTACATGTGGAAAACTCTGGAACAGGATATTCCTTGGCCTTAGGTCATCATGCAGGTGAGACTGAGGCTAAATCAAGTCAAGCTGGCTTAAAAGGACAAGAACCTATTCAAGCTACATCTGTTTCTGCTGAATCTATTCCGCATGAATCTGTTCAAGAGAATTCTGATTCTCTAGAGAATACAGAATCTAATAGAATAGAACATAGTATGGATGAAACTATTGTAATGCCTGCAGTTTCTGATGTGGGACTCTCCAATGGTGAGCATCATGCCACTCCATTGATGGATAAGACTATTGTTCTTGATGCTGTTACAGATGAATTTCGCAATCGAGCTAATTCTGTAGAGGATACGATTGCCATGGGCGAATCTGTAGAGGCTCTTGAAGCTGATGAAGCAGAAAATATTGAGGCAACACAAATGATTGGTGGTGTCGATGAGATTAAAACAGCAGAAGGCCCATCTGTATTGGATGAAACGCGCTTATTTGATGCTTCCGAAATAGAAGCTCAATTGGCAGCTGCTAGTATGGTTGAAGAAGAGGTACCAACAGGGCAATGGGCTAAAGCGGCACATGAAGATAAATGTATTGAATTGGCAATGGCGCCATTTGTTCATGCCTTCGGCGTGTTGCATGGAGATACACAACATTATGTGGAATCCATTACAAGAGATGCATTAGCAGCTCTTAATATTACAAAGTTAGCTGAAGTCAACGCACTTCTTGATAATATTGTTATTCAAGAAGCCTTGATGAGTATGCAAAAGGCCTATGCTGCTACGAATACAGAGTGGATGAAATCCGCCGCCTTAGGTGCGTTCTTAGATGTGGTGCAATCACCTAAGTCTAGCACTCCGTACCTTGTAGCCTTTGATGCGTTACGTGTATTGCCACATTTGACATTAGGTCATTTCCAAGTCATGGCATTGACCCTATTGCTACAATATTCTAGAAACTCTAATAACTATGGATTAATTCACTTCCAACATTATGTAGAAAAATATATTGAGCCATTCATTTCTGATTTGCCTCAAAACAATTCTTTCTACCGTCAGCTAGACTATTTACGCTGTACACAAGAGGAACGTGAACCGATTACATTAGCTCAAGTATTATCCAATTCTTATCCATTCGTGTTCAACTATCGTGGTTTCTCCAAGGAGGAACTCTTCCGTGCTACCGATGGTCATGGTGTGGATCCGCGCTATGTAGTGCGTAGCTTGAACTCCAATCTATATAAATTGGCTTTGGTTGATGAGTCTTTAGCACCACGATTCTTTAGACAAACACGCATTTCCGATTCTATGGTACAACGAGATCTCATCGCTCTTATGAAGAGTAAACCGACTGCTTTCAGAGGTCAAGAAGCACGTGATATTATGGATGATATTTCTCCAGTTCTCTTAGATTTAGCAGATGTATTTGATCATACGCCTATGTCTAAAATCAGTTTAACATTACTTGGCCTATATTTAGGTCGTGCTCATGTGAAAGCTACGATTGGTGAAGAATTCGATTTATCTCATTGGTTCTAATGTGTAAAATTAATTGCTAAGAACTAATACTAAAGAATTAATACTAAAGAATTAATACTAAAGAATTAATACTAAAGAATTAATACTAAAGAAATAATAACTGTATACTAAAAGGTCTCCCTAGATTATATAGGGAGACCTTTTTACGTTTGTACGCCGAATAGGCATGACTAAACCCCCAGTTAAACTGGGGGTCGGTAAAAATTCTTAGAGAAAAGGAAAGAACCTCCTAGTGATAAAATGAAGTTGGTCTGGCAACCACAACATTTTAATATAGGAGGTTCAATGTCAATGAATGACGTAAAAAGCTTATCACATAGTAAATGGAGATGTAAATATCATATTGTTTTTGCTCCAAAGTATAGAAGGCAAATAATTTATGGTCGGATAAAAGCTGATGTAGGTAAAATTTTAAGAGATCTATGTAAGAGAAAAAATGTAGAGATAATAGAAGCGGAATGCTGCCCAGATCATATTCATATGGTAGTAACAATACCACCACATTTAAGCATATCGAGTTTTATGGGATATTTAAAAAGTAAAAGTAGCCTCATGATATTCGATAAACACGCAAATTTAAAATATAAGTATGGAAATAGACATTTCTGGTGTAGAGGATATTATGTGGATACGGTAGGACGATATGAAGGAGCGATAAAAGAGTATATTCGCAATCAATTACAAGAAGATATAGCGCAAGATACATTAAACTTTAAAGAGTATACTGACCCGTTTACGGGTGAGCCAGTAAAATAGGCAAAATAAAAGCCCCCGAGTAGGGGGCAGCCAGTGGTAATAGAGTGGTTGTCAGATCATTCAATGCCCTCTTTAGAGGGCCACCACTAGAGAAAGACCCTTATAGGGTCAGAGCAAACCACCCGTTCTACGGGTGGTTATGATTATTGTATATTATTAGTTTTATTATAGGTTAAAAGATATGCTAGAAGCTATTAAAACCGAATTCTTCGATTCCTTCCACGTCTTTTAGTATTACTGTACGGCCTGTAATATCGATAATGCCTTCATCTCTTAGGCGCCCGAGTTCGCGGCTAAGTGCTGTGCGAGATACATTGAGTACTTCTGCCATTTGCTCACGGTTATGTGGCAAATGGATTGTTGTAGACTGCTGACGTTTATAAATGTCTGTTAAGTACGCGAAAATCTTCTCGCGCATACCTTTCAAGGTAAGATAATGAACCTTTCTTGTAAGGAGAATAGCTTTTTCAGATAAGTCCTCTAATAGGTTAGATAAGATTTTAGTTTGGCATTGTTGGCAATCTGGCAATGTATCAATAAATGTTTCGAGCGGAATGAACATAATTTTTGTAGCCTTCGTAGCCTTAATAGTAGCAGGCCATAGAGGTTGCTTACTAAATAGTAATGCTTCACCAAAAATATCAGATTGTTCAAGATTCGCCATAATAACGCGTTGGCCCATTACATTTTCTCGAGTCAGTAAAGCGCTACCTTCGAGAATAACGCCAATGCCTTCCATAGGATCCCCAGAGAGGGCGATGAAGTCATTTTTCTTATAGCTATGAACAATAACCTTTGCATTATGTAAATAGCCTTTTAATTCAGGCTCACCTAATTTATTGAATAGAGGACAGTGTATAAGAGTGGGCAGATATTGGTTGATAATATCGTTTGAAAGTATTTGCTTCATGAGCACCTCCGGTGTGACGAAGTCTATAGTAAATTTAAATGATTATTGTATAATAATAGTATAAGGTCAAATGACCTACCTGTTCCACAAGGGGAGTCAGGTAAAAATTTTGAAAAAGTTTTTTATTTGTTGCTCAAGCTACAGAAATTGTATCATCTTTACGTTATACTTTCAAATGTAATCAATCAGACACCTGATAATTCATCAGTGTAATGTATAGGTTTTATATTATCTAGCTTGAATGCGAGGAAGTCTCGCAAAGGAGGATTTTTAAATGAGCATGTTCTGTTATCAATGCGAACAATCTGCAGCACCAGGCGGCTGTACTGTACAAGGTGTATGTGGTAAAACTGCACCAGTTGCTAACTTACAAGACGAATTAACTGCTGCTTTAGTTGGTTTAGCACGCGCTTTAGACGTAAAAGGCCAAACTAAAGAAGGCGTTGACTATTTAATGCGTGGTTTGTTCATGTGTGTAACAAACGTAAACTTCTCTGAAGACCGCGTTCAAGAATTCATCGACGAAGTAAACGCTTATCATGCAAAAATCGATAGCGCAGCTCAAAACTTCGATTGGGAACAATTGTGGAAAGGTGAAGAAGATATCGTATCCCTTCGTTCCACATTATTGTTAGGTATGCGTGGTATGGCTGCTTATGCATGGCATGCTGCACGCCTTGGTTTCCATGATCCTGAAGTTGATGCTTGGTTCATCAAAGGCATGGTAGAATTCGCTAAAGACCACAGTGCTGAAGAATGGTTGAACTTGTTGATGGAATTCGGTCAAATCAACTTGAAATGCATGGCTATTCTTGATAAAGCTAACACTGAAACATATGGTACTCCAGTACCAACTACAGTACCTTTGACTGTAGAACCAGGTCCTTTCATCGTTGTAACTGGTCATGACCTTCACGACTTGAATCAATTGTTGGAACAAACTGATGGTAAAGGTGTAAACATCTATACTCATGGTGAAATGTTACCTTGCCACGCTTACCCTGAATTGAAAAAACATTCTCAATTGAAAGGTAACTTCGGTACTGCATGGCAAAACCAACAAAAAGAATTCGTTGACGTTCCTGGCGCATTCTTGTTCACTACAAACTGCATTATGCCACCAAAAGAAAACTACAGAGCTAATATCTTCACTACAGATATGGTAGGTTTCGACGGCTGTGCACACGTAGAAGAAAAAGCTGATGGCACTAAAGACTTCTCCGCTGTTATTGAACGCGCAATCGAATTGGGCGGCTACAAAGAAGCTCAAGAATTCACTGGCATCAACGGTGGTCACGAAGTAACTACTGGTTTCGGTCATGGTACAGTATTGGGTATTGCTGATAAAGTAATCGACGCTGTAAAAGCTGGCGCAATCAAACACTTCTTCTTAGTTGGTGGTTGTGACGGTGCTAAAGTAGGCCGTAACTACTACACAGAATTCGTAAAACAAACTCCAGATGATACTGTAGTATTGACATTGGCTTGTGGTAAATTCCGCTTCAACGACCTTAACATCGGTGAAATCGGTGGTATCCCTCGTATCCTTGATATGGGTCAATGTAACGATGCTTACTCCGCTATTCAAGTAGCAGTAGCTTTGGCTGGTGCATTTGAATGTGACGTAAATGACTTGCCATTAACATTGGTATTGTCCTGGTACGAACAAAAAGCAGTATGTATCTTGTTAACATTGTTGGCATTGGGTATCCGCAACATCTACATCGGACCTTCCTTGCCTAAATTCTTCTCCAGCAATGTATTGAACATTTTGGTAGAAAAATTCCAATTACATCCAATTACAACTCCAGAAGCTGACATGAAAGCTATCTTGGGCTAATAGGATCCATTAACTTATTAACTACAGGCCTACTTCCCCTCTCTTTTATGATTTAGGACTGTTGTTATAAATAACGCACCTTAGGTTCGCCTAAGGTGCGTTTTTTACTATTTTGTGAAAGCTATCTGTTAGTGGCTGTATATTGATGGGGCCCAGTTTCGTATCTACAACTTAGTCCTCCGTATGTGTACAAAAATACTGCTAATGTGCATATAGACATTGATCAATATCGATTGTTATACTATAGGTAAAGTAAGATTTTCACATTGTTTATGTGTATATAGAGGCGTGTATGAATAGTATTTTTGATATTATAGGGCCTGTCATGATTGGCCCGTCTAGTTCGCATACAGCTGGTGCTGCGCGGCTAGGTAAGATGGCGCGGTGCATTTTCCGTTCCACACCTAAAAAGGTAGATTTAACCTTATATGGCTCTTTTGCTAAGACTTATAAAGGCCATGGTACAGATCGTGCTTTAATTGGTGGTTTATTGGGTTTTAAAGAGGATGATACGAATATTCGTGTTGCTCATAAATTAGCTGAAAAAGAGGGCATGGAGTATAACTTTATCGAGTCTCCTCTTGATGTAGGTCATCCTAATGTAGTTCGTTTTGATATGTACGATGAACATAATCGTCATATGACTGTGATTGGTCGATCTCTTGGGGGCGGTCAAATTATGATTACTGAAGTAGATGGCAATGATATGTCTATTACTGGCGATGAGTTTACTCTTGTTGTATTCCATGAAGATAGACCTGGCGCTATCTCTTTGGTGAGCCAAGCATTGAGTGAGTCCGATATTAATATCGCTACTATGCGTGTGTTTCGGAAGGGTAAGCACAAGGATGCAGTGATGGTCATTACTACCGATACAGTAGTAAATCCTATTACCGTTCAGTTTATGCGCGAGTGTCCAGGCATTCAAGATGTGATGACCTTTGAAGCGTTATAGGAGGGCGAATGATGAGTTATGCATACGATACAATTGCAGATATTATTCGCTTAGCTGAGGAAAATAACATTTCCTTTGGTGAAGTAGTACTGCGTTATGAATTAGAAAATTATGACCGCAGTGAAGAAGCGGTTATTCGTGAAATAGAGCATCGTTTAGACATCTTTGAAGGTTCTATTCAAGATGGTATAGACTATGCAGAAAAAACAGCGTCTGGTATGTCCGGCGGTCAGGCGGCACAGCTTAATGGCCAAGCACCAAGATTTATGAGTGATATTGCGTACAAGGCTATGACCTATGCTATTGCTGTTAATGAAGCAAATGCAAAGATGTTCCGCATTGTTGCGTGCCCTACAGCTGGATCTTGTGGTGTTATGCCTGGCGCGGTGAAAGCAGTAGCGGACCATTACAAGCTAGATAGAGCAACTATGGTAAAGGGCTTCTTGGCTGCCTCTGGCATTGGCAATGTCGTAGCGAATCGCGCTTGTGTGGCCGGTGCCGTTGGCGGATGCCAAGCAGAAATTGGTACGGCCGCTTGTATGGCTGCCGGTGCTATTGTAGAAATGATGGGTGGTACGCCTCGTCAAGTAGGACATGCTATCGCATTGTGCATGAAAAACTTATTGGGCCTTGCCTGTGATCCAGTAGCAGGGCTTGTAGAGGTACCGTGCGTTAAACGTAATGGTTTCTATGCAGTTCATGCCATTACTGCATCTGAATTGGCTTTGATGAATATTGAAAGTCAAATTCCACCAGATGAAGTTATTGAAGCAATGAATAATATCGGTCGCGCTATGCCAGCAGCATTGCGTGAAACAAGTGATGGCGGCCTTGCGGTAACACCGACGGGTACAGCTATTGCAGAACGAGTGCAATCCTTATAGGATTGCACTTTTTTCATGCTTTCATTTGTAGTAAAATAAAGGTTAGACTAGTTCAGAAAGGAGTGTGCATGATGGAACAAGCCAATCGAATATTGACTGTATTAGAAGAAGCAGGTTATGAAGCCTATATCATTGGCGGAGCAGTGCGTGATATTTTGATGCATCAAAAGCCTCATGACTTTGATATTGTGACGTCTGCACGCCCTGATACGGTAATTGAAGTCCTACGCGGTCAAGATATTCAAACGACAGACTTAGTAGGAAAATCCTTTGGTGTAGTAGTAGCTACACTAGAAGGAAAGCAATATGAAATTGCAACGTATCGCACTGAACGATATGGAGCGGATAGTCATCGACCAGAAGAAGTCGCTTATGCCGATACCTTGGAGGAAGACGTGTTGCGTCGCGACTTTACGGTCAATGGCATGGCGATGAATCGTTTTGGTGAGGTCATAGACCTAGTAGGTGGACGTCGAGATATCAAGCATAAGACATTGCGAACCATTGGCAATGCACAGCAACGCTTTGAAGAAGACGCATTGCGATTATTTAGAGCATGCCGCTTTGTGGCAAAGCTAGATTTCTTACCTACCGAAGACTTATTAGAAGCTATGCCAAAGGCATTTTATCGTGTGCCTGGGTTATCTCTTGAGAGAGTCCGTAGTGAACTGGACCGACTCATGTTAGAGCCCGCTGTGGCTAAGGGCCTTGATGTATTAGTACAATCTCGCTTGGCCGAGTGCTCTTGTCGCGTTGTAGAAAATGGCATCGCTCGTGAAGTGCCTATTTTACCAGAGCTATACCATCTTGTGAATTTACCACAAGAAAAAGACTTTCACGAATTTGATGGTTGGTATCATACATTAGCCGTTGTATCTCATACAGAACCAGATTTAATATTGCGTTGGGGTGCACTGTTACACGATGTAGCAAAGGGGATGCCGGCGGTACGAGCTGTTATTAACGGACGTTTGACGGATCGTGGCCATGATACATTAGGTGCTGAAATGACAGAAACCTTGCTTACTCGTTTAGGTTACCCTAAGGCTTTTGTGCGCCGTGTAGCTTGGATTGTAAAAAATCATATGCGCTTTCACTATTTTGTACAAAATGGGGAAGCTAATGAGAAGAAGTGGATCCGTAAAGAGGCTCGCAGCGGTGAGTTTCGAGATAGTCAAATTATGCGAATTGCATGGGAACAATTATCTAAGGTTTGTGCTGCCGATGTGTTAGGCTGTGGGAAGCCTTATGCATCGACTGATGGTACCTTAGCCTTTGGTGAATGTATGGCAGATCTTAGCCTAGAGATGCCTATCCATACAAAGGATTTAAATTATGACGAACGAGTTATTAAGCTTGCAGGGAAAAAAGTGGGGGAAGGATTGCAGTATTTATTAGGTCAGGTACAAAATGGGGTGATTCCCAATGAACCAGATGCATTATATGATGCATTAGACCATAAGTTACGCCGTCCAGTGGAGAAATGATGAAGTTATTAAATAAAGCGTTATTACGCATGAGTGATTGGAGTCGCACTACGTGGTGCCTTGCCATACTCATGACCGTTGCCTTCGTCCTTATCGGACGTTTAGCACAGTTACAGGTCTTTGATACCTTTGACCTAGAGAAGAAAAACTTATTACAAGTTCAAGTAGATAGAAAATTACAATCGCCGCGCGGTACAATCTATGACCGTAATGGCAAGCCTTTGGCGATGAGTGTAGTTACAAAATCTTTATATGCGGATCCGAAGATGATTAAACAGTCTCCTCAAGAGATTGCGGATCTCATCTCACCGTATGTAACGATGTCAAAAGAGAATATTGTGAAAGCTTTGCAAGAGGATACCGCCTTTGTCTGGTTGAATCGTATGATGGATGCAGACAAATCAAAAGCGGTACAACAAGTTATTAAGGATAATAATATTGCAGGCCTCAATTTCGTTGAAGAATCTAAGCGCTATTATCCAAATGGTGTCTTAGCGGCACAAGTATTAGGCTTTGTCGGCACTGATGATAAAGGTCTTGATGGTCTAGAAATGGTTCTTGATGACGAATTAAAGGGGGGCGTACAACAAGAAATTGTAGCTACTGATAATAAAGGGAATGCCATCTTTGGTTCCGTATTATCTAAATTTTTACCAGATAAGGGTAAAAGCGTAACCTTAACCATCGATGCAACAATTCAATTTATTGCAGAACGCGCTCTTGATAAGGCGATGGTTGATACAGGAGCTAAGCATGCCAGCGTTATCGTTATGGATCCAAAGAACGGTGAAATATTAGCGATGGCCAATCGTCCAAGTTATGATCCTAATAACTACAACCAAAGTGGTGAAGAGGCTTTCAAAAATATTGCGGTTACCAATTTATATGAACCAGGCTCTACATTCAAACCTATCATTGCATCTGCAGCTCTTGCAGCAGGCAAATGGAAGTTAGACACTGTGTATAACGATAAAGGGGCCTTCGCTGCCAATGGACATATCATTAGAAACTGGAATGGTGAGGGATATGGTCCTGTTCGTTTGCTAGATATTTTGAAGTACTCTATTAATACTGGTATGGCTGAAATTGGTACATTAACAGGTGCAGATATTCTCTCGAAATATATACGTGATTATGGCTTTGGCTCTGAAACAGGTATTGAATTGCCTGGTGAAGGAGCAGGTATTTTGTATAATCCAGAGGATATGAGTAAGCTAGACGTTGCGACTATGTCCATCGGTCAAGGTATTGCGGTTACACCATTACAAATGGTTCGCGCCTTTGGTGCACTTTCTAATGGTGGGGCTATGATGAAACCACATATCATCAAGTCTTATAGTAACTCTCAAGGCGATGTTACAAGTACGACTGAAACATCTGTTGTGGGACAACCAGTTCCGGCGGAAACCGCTAAAACCATTGTAGATATTCTAGAAAAAGAAGTATCCGAAGGTGGCGGTACAAAAGCGATGGTAGAAGGTTATCACTTCGGCGGTAAAACTGGTACGGCGCAAAAACTAGATACCAAACATGGCGGTTATCTCGACGGACAATACATTGCGTCCTTTATTGGCTTTGGCCCTGTAGAGGATCCAAAATTTGTAGTTCTTGTCGTTATTGATGACCCACAAAAGGGTTCTTATTATGGTAGTCAAATTGTAGCCCCTGTATTTAAGGACATCGTATCTCAACTTGTACGGTATTACCAAATGAGTCCGTATGTTAAAGAAAGTACACCAGTAGCTGTTAAAGCTGCTAATACATTACCTGAACCAAAACCGGGAAGTGATGGTTCTGTTACATTGCCTAACTTTACTGGTTTTACCTATGGTGAAGTGCGTGATTGGTTACATAAGGCGGGACTTGCCTTTAAACCGGATGGAACTGGTACGGCTACATCTCAAGATGAAAGTAGCGGTACAACTGTTCAGGCTGGTACAGCAATTACTGTTCATTTCCGTAGATAAAACGAATTCGGTCATAATTAGAAATTATAGACAGTTCGTTATATAATAGAATAAGAGACTTAGGTGCCTCTCCGGAGGCACCTTATTTTATAGATAGTTTGAATGAATGGAGATACTTATGATCGAATTACGCGGTAAAGCAGTAGCAGACGCTCACAAGGCGATTTTACAAGAAAAAGTTGCAGCAGTTGGCGACTCTGTAATTACTATGGCAGTATTACTCGTTGGTGAAGACCACGGTGCTCATATGTACGCTACATTTATGGAAAAGACAGCCAAGAACTTTGGCTATGGCTTTGTGTTAAAACAATTACCTGAAACGGCTACACAGGATGAAGTAGTTACAGCATTGCAAGAATTAAATAATGATGCGGCTGTTCATGGGATTTTACCGTTAATGCCGATGCCTAAACACATTGATACAGAGGCTCTTATCGATATGCTAGATCCTAAAAAAGATATCGATGGTCTAACTACGTATAATATTGGTCTTGTAACTGCCGGTAAAGGTGGCTTTGCCCCTTGTACTGCCAAGGCGTGCATGGCGATTTTAAACCACTATGATATTCCTGTAGAGGGTAAACATGTGGTAGTAATCGGTCGTAGCCAAGTGATTGGTAAGCCGGTAGCTCTTATGACACTTGGTGCACATGGTACGGTTACAATGTGCCATTCCAGAACCCCTGATTTGGCAGAACAAGTAAAACGTGGCGATATCGTTATTGCTGCAGCGGGTCGTGCTCATATGATTACAGCAGATATGATTAAGCCAGGTGCTGTTGTTATCGATGTAGGCATTAATGAACTAGAAGGTAAGACGGTAGGCGATGTTGATTATGAAGCGGTAAAAGATATTGCGTCTGCAATTACTCCAGTGCCTGGTGGTGTAGGCTCTGTAACGACTACTATGATGCTTGAAGCTGTATATGAGGCATACCATGCATGAGATGTCTATAGCAGAAGGTATACTTGATGTAGCCCTCGATACATTGCGCCAACACGATGCATCTGTGATTCATTCCGTTCAACTCGATTTGGGCCTTATGAGTGGAGTAGAGCCAGATTCTCTCCTATTTTGCTGGGAAGCCGTTACAAAGGGGACTGCAGCAGAAGGTTCGCGTATAGAAATTAATACGATTCCTATTGAAGGAAAGTGCTTGGATTGTGATAAAACATTTCCTGTAGAAAATTATAAGTTTATCTGTCCCTATTGTGACAGTCATTTCGTACAAACCATTGGTGGCCGCGAACTACAAGTGACCTCCATGGATATCGATTGATAGAAAGGTTAGGCATGCAAGTTCAAGTTAAAACTAATGTATTGGCAAAAAATGATGCCATTGCAGAGTCCTTACAACAGTTGTTTAAGGAAAAAAATATTTTTGTATTTAATCTATTAGGTTCTCCAGGGGCTGGTAAAACATCTCTATTGGAGGCAACTTTACATGATTTGAAAAAAGATTACCGCCTTGCTGTTATTGAAGGTGATTTATTTACTGCTAAGGATGCGGAACGGATTCATGAATTAGGCGTTCCTGTTATTCAAATCAATACAGTGGGAGGTTGCCATCTTGATGCACAAATGATTCAAGATGCACTAGGTGATTTAAATCTTGATGAACTCGATATGATCATTATCGAGAATGTAGGTAACCTTGTATGCCCTGCAGAATTTGAGATTGGTGAAAGCATGAAGGTAACTGTATTATCTGTTACTGAAGGTGAAGATAAGCCTCTTAAATACCCATTAATCTTTAAAGAGTCAAAGGCTATTCTCATTAATAAGATAGATTTATTGCCTTATGTACCATTTAAAAAAGACAAGGCAATACAAGATATACGTAATTTGAATCCAACAGGAGAGATTTTTGAAGTAAGTTGCACGGCCCATAATGGGTTAGAGCCATGGTTGACATGGTTGCGTGCGCAATTGGAGAGTAATCGATGAATCATTCTATTAAGAGCCGTATCGTAGCGGCACTTTTAGTTGGCCTATCTGCTACAACGGTAGGGTATGCGGCAGAACCGGCTATTTCGACTGTGAAACAAACTGCGGTGGAATCTACAGAGAATGCAAATGATGTTGCACATACGGATGATAAGACAACTGTAGAAGCAGCGGGAACTGATGCGGCTGAGTCTGTTGCGTATATAGATAATGCACCGATTAAAGCTGTTAAAATCGATACAAAGACAAAAAAGGAAAGCACTAAAACAGGATGGCTAGCTGAACAAATGGCAGTTACCGAGTTTGGTGATTCCATACAGTTTTGGCAAGCAGCTAGCGAAAATGAAGGTCCATTGCCTAGCGTAACGCAAAATAACTTGGCTGATATTGGTAAGTCTTATACGGCTAATAATTTGCCAGCTTTAGGGTCTGAAGATGATTATGCTATTGATGGGTATCGCTTAGGAGATCAGTTTGTAGCGCCTAAAGATGTAGAAAAAACAGTGGTTCGTGATAACTTTACGACGTACTATATGAAAGACTTGGAGGTGACCGTTTATACGGGACCTGCTCAAGAGCGTTTAGTAAATAATCAATTGCGCGGTCAAGGTGCTACTTATTTCTTTGAACCGAATACTATTACTAATATTCATAGTACGAAAAAAGGCGTCCACACTGTACGCGATATTGGTGTTGGTAGCACGCGCATGGAATTGGTATTTGCCTATGGTAGCCCTATTGCGATGTGGCGTGATTTGAAAAATGAAAGTTATATCTTCCTATATGAAGGTCATTCCGAAAATTCATGGTCTCGAAAAAAGGAATTTAATAGCTCGATAGAGAATACAAATAATAATAGCCAACAACAATCTATGCTAGGACAACAGAAAGAATATATTGCTTTCACCATCAAACAAAGCAATGTAGAGGCTGTTGATATGATTAGTGGTCAAGTATGGCCAAGATTTGGATTGCCTAAAGCTCCAGTATATGATTTTCAAGCAGGTAAATTGACTGCTGATGATTTTGTGTTGCGTGGCTATAAATTAAATGATTATTTTGTTAATGATCCCAATAATGATTGGAAACATCAAGGTATGTTGTTTGGGTCCACATTTATTGGATATAACGAATATGGCGTGAGTGTTGATAAAAAAAATCTCATCAATCGTGTTCTATTAAATATTTACACGCCTACTCGTCGCGGTATTGCGATGGGGGATACTAAATACTTATTGCTCTTTGTATATGGTATGCCTACTCGTATTGTTGAATCTACAACAAATGCGGGCACATCTACTGTATATGAATATAAAAATCCAGCGGCAAGCGACTCATATTTACAGTTTGCCCTAGATGATAAAAACCAATATATCAAATCCGTTATGTTATCTGACCGTCCAGTTAAGTAGGAACGGTTACAGCGAGGAGGCAAGGGATATGGTTACAGTTCAAGATGTAAGAGAACGTTGGGAACAAATTCAAGGTGATGATGAACGTATATTGTTTATCGTTGGTGGTCCTGGTTCTGGTAAAAGTTTATTAATCCGTGAGTTATCTGAGCAAAAAGGGTGGAAGTACTTAGAAGCAAAACAACTTATTGAAGAAGAGTTTTTGTTAGTGCCTCGTGATGAAAGACCACAACTTGCAGAAGAAGTAATTCGTCGTGCATTAAGTCGTAGTGATACAGAAGTGGTTCTTATTGATGGCATCAATGTGTTATTTGCACCAATTTTAAATTTAAATCCTCTTGAACTATTAAAGACTATTAGTAAAACATATCCGATTGTTGTAGGTTGGCGTGGTCATCTTGAAGGTGATCAATTATACTTAGAACACAATAATGATCCAAAACATGCGGTTGTAACAATTACTAAACCTGATCGTGTTATGGTTATTGATTAATAGAGTTATATTGATTGTTGAGGGCATTATATATTGCCATGAGTATGACCGCATATAAAAGGTAGGTGGATATCATGGAACAATATATAATTGCCCTCATTTTGGGTATCTCTTTGGGTACTATCGGATAATAGTGGCTATATTTGCAATTATCTATCTTTATCTATGATTGCCGATGAGGAAAAAATGAAGTTTAAAAAGTTTAGAAAAAATACTTGCATAGGGTATCGTTTCATGTTATTATGATTAAGCACTAAGGGATACCGCAGTGAACGAAAAAAACTTCAAAAAAGTTTTTAAAAAGTTCTTGACACTTAGTGGGACGGATGATAAAATACATCTTGTCGTAATGATGCTGGCGTAGCTCAATTGGTAGAGCAGCTGACTTGTAATCAGCAGGTTGTGGGTTCAATTCCTATCGCCAGCTCCATTTTATTTTGGAGGGATTCCCGAGCGGCCAAAGGGAGCAGACTGTAAATCTGCCGTCTTCGACTTCGAAGGTTCGAATCCTTCTCCCTCCACCATTTATAGCGGGGTGGAGCAGTTGGTAGCTCGTCGGGCTCATAACCCGAAGGTCGCAGGTTCAAGTCCTGTCCCCGCAACCACAAAAATTCACAGTGAAATGATCGTTCATTGTGCTGGTGTAGCTCAGTCGGCAGAGCGTATCCTTGGTAAGGATAAGGTCACCGGTTCAATCCCGGTCACTAGCTCCATACATGGCGGCATAGCTCAGTTGGCTAGAGCAATCGGTTCATACCCGGTGTGTCCGCGGTTCAAATCCGTGTGCCGCCACCATTAAACCTCACATTGGTGAGGATTTTTTATTTCTCCATAAAATATAAATTGAAGCTGATGAGTGTAAGGATTACATTTGTCAGTTTTTTTATTTTAGAAGAATATTTGTATTTTTAGAAGTTTTTCTATATATGGTATAATAATGTATAAGGGAATCTTATATTCCATTGATAAATTAGGGTTAATATATTATATTAATACTAGAATGTAATTTGTTTTTGTGAAGGAGGATACAATCCTAATGGCAAAAGAAAAATTTGAACGTACGAAACCGCATGTTAACATTGGTACAATCGGTCACGTTGACCATGGTAAAACTACTTTGACAGCTGCAATCACTAAAGTATTGGCTGAAAAAGGCCAAGCTGATTTCCAAGATTACAGCATGATCGATAAAGCTCCAGAAGAACGTGAACGCGGTATCACAATCAACACTGCACACGTTGAATACGAAACTGAAAACCGTCACTATGCACACGTTGACTGTCCAGGCCATGCTGACTATGTTAAAAACATGATCACTGGTGCGGCTCAAATGGACGGCGCTATCTTGGTATGTTCCGCAGCTGACGGCCCTATGCCTCAAACTCGCGAACACATCTTGTTGGCTCGCCAAGTTGGTGTTCCTGCAATCGTAGTATTCTTGAACAAAGCTGACATGGTTGACGATGAAGAATTGATCGAATTAGTAGAAATGGAAGTTCGTGAACTTCTTTCCTCCTACGAATTCCCTGGCGACGAAGTACCTATCGTTGTAGGTTCCGCTTTGAAAGCTTTGGAAGGCGACGCTCAATATGTAGCTAAAATCGACGAATTGATGGCAGCTGTAGACTCCTACATCCCAACTCCAGTTCGTGATACTGACAAACCTTTCTTGATGCCTGTGGAAGACGTATTCACAATCACTGGTCGTGGTACAGTAGCAACTGGCCGTGTTGAACGTGGTCAAGTAAACGTAGGCGACACAGTAGAAGTTGTAGGCTTGAAAGAAAAAGCTGAACAATACGTAGTAACTGGTCTTGAAATGTTCCGTAAAACTTTGGATTCTGCAGTAGCAGGTGATAACGTTGGTGCATTGCTTCGTGGTGTAGACCGCAAAGACATCGAACGTGGTCAAGTATTGGCTAAACCAGGTTCCATCAAACCACATACAAAATTCAAAGCAGAAGTATACGTATTGACTAAAGAAGAAGGTGGCCGTCATACTCCATTCTTCTCCAACTACCGTCCACAATTCTACTTCCGTACAACAGACGTAACAGGTGTTGTAAACCTTCCTGAAGGTGTAGAAATGTGTATGCCTGGCGATAACGTAACAATGGATATCGAATTGATCACTCCAATCGCTATCGAAGAAGGTCTTCGTTTCGCGATCCGCGAAGGTGGCCATACAGTAGGCGCTGGCGTTGTAACTGAAATCGAAGGTTAATTCATAATCTTTGTAGTAAATAGGACCCCAATTGGGGTCCTATTTTTGTATTAATTTATATATTGTTTATTGTATTTGTAACCAAAGATACAGAATTATTCTACTAATAGTGCTATTATTACCTCAAGGAGAGCAAAGGCTCTCCTTTTGTGTTTTTATAGAAAAGGAGGTAATGTGATGGGTGAATACAAAAAGTATTGGATAGCCGTAGTAGCCGTTCTTATTATTGGTTTTTCTATTCTTGGTTATCTAGGTACTGATGTGTATCATCAAGCACCGCCAGTGCCGACTGCGTATGTATCTCAAGATGGACAGGTCTTGTTCACTAAGGAAGATATTTTACATGGTCAATCGGCATGGCAATCTACAGGTGGTCAATCGGTAGGGACCGTTTTAGGTCATGGCGCATATCAAGCGCCTGACTGGACAGCAGATTGGTTACATAAAGAAGTATCCGTGATGTTGGATATTAAATCTCAAGAGGCCTTTGGAGCTCTTTATGACCAATTGGGACCTGTACAACAAGCAGCTGTTAAAGAAGTTGTGAAAAAAGAGTATTTAGGTAGTGCAGTCCGTGAAGATGGAACTGTTGTTTTATCTCCAGAACGAATTACGGCAATGAATTTAACTGGTCGTTATTTTGTTGAGTTGTACGGTGATAATCCTGATTTAACATTGACTCGTGATCATTTTGCGATGAAGGATAACACGTTACCTGAGTTACAAGATCGCATTGATATGGCACGCTTCTTCTTCTGGACTACTTGGATGGCATCTACACAACGTCCTGGTACAGATGCAACGTATACAAACAACTGGCCACATGAACCTTTGTTGGATCATAATCCTACACCTGAAAGTATCGCATGGTCTGTTGTGAGTGTTATTATCTTATTATGTGGCATTGGTGTAGTTGTATGGTTATGGGCCTTTGGTAAAAAGGATGATGACCATGCATTGGTTCCACCAACAGAAGATCCAATTAGCAAGATCACGTTAACGCCATCTCAACGTGCATTAGGTAAATATTTGTTTACAATCCTAGCATTGTTCTTATTCCAATTGGGGATGGGTGGGATTATTGCCCACTATACTGTAGAAGGTCAAGCGTTCTATGGTATTCCATTAGCGCAATATTTCCCTTATTCTATTGCGCGTACATGGCATATTCAAGCATCCTTGTTCTGGATTGCTATGGCATTCCTAAGCGCAGGTCTATTCTTGGCACCAATCATTAATGGTGGTAAGGATCCTAAATATCAAAAGCTTGGGGTGGACATCTTATTCTGGGCTCTTGTAGTTCTCGTAGTAGGTTCCTTCGCTGGTACATATTTAGGCGTAGCACATCAAATTCCAGCAGCATGGAATTTCCTTCTCGGACACCAAGGTTACGAATATATCGAGTTGGGTCGTATTTGGCAGTGGATTGAATACATTGGTATTTTATTCTGGCTTGTACTCATGATACGTAGCATTATTGGTGCCTTCAAGCAAAAAGGGGACAAAAACCTCATTGCAGCCTTCATATTCTCCGTTATCATGGTAGGTATCTTCTATGGTCCAGGGTTATTCTATGGTGAACATAGCCACTTGGCAATTATGGAATATTGGCGTTGGTGGGTAATCCATCTTTGGGTTGAAGGCTTCTTCGAAGTATTCTCCACTACATTGATGGCATTTATCTTTGTTACATTAGGTCTTGTATCGTATCGTGCTGGTACAGTTGCGGCAATCTCTTCTGGGGCTATTTATCTCATCGGTGGTATCCCTGGTACATTCCATCATCTATACTTCACAGGTGTTACATCTACTATCGTGGCAACAGGCGCATCCTTCTCTGCATTAGAAGTTGTACCGCTCGTTCTCTTAGGTTATGAAGCTTTTGAAAACTATACACGTCTTCATAGTGCTCCTTGGATGCATCGTCTAAAATGGCCTGTGTACTGCTTTATTGCGGTATCCTTCTGGAATTTAGTAGGTGCAGGGGTCTTCGGTTTCTTGATTAATATGCCTGTATCCTTATTCTACATTCAAGGTCTTAATACAACAGCAGTACATGCCCACACAGCATTGTTCGGCGTATATGGTTTCTTAAGTTTAGGCTTTGTATTCCTTATTGCGCGTTACATTCGACCTGAAGTAGAATTCAATGATAAATTGATGAAGTTCGGGTTCTGGGCTCTCAATATAGGTCTTGCCTTAATGGTGCTCATTAGCTTGTTGCCAATAGGTCTTATCCAAGCGTGGGCAAGCATTACACATGGCTTGTGGTTTGCACGTAGCGAAGAATTCATGCAACAACCATTGTTACAAAACTTACGTTGGCTTCGTATGATTGGTGATACAATACTAATTGTTGGTGCTGTAGCATTCTTCTGGCAAATTGTGAAAGTTCTATTTCCAAAGAAATCTTAATCTATAAATGGATTACTTCTTAATCTGTAATCTATAAATAGATGATTTAATGGGTATTAAATCATATTATTAATTCTATTTAACTGTATGAGTTAAGGGCATAAAATGTATGAAAAATATGTGATGATTTAGTACCATATTAATGGCGTTCCTTTATAGACAAGGGACGCCATTTTTTGTTATACTATCCCTGTCAGGTACATGTGCCTGGCTTTTTTGAGTTGCTCAAAATTCTTGACATAGCTTGCTACGTATGATATATTTCTTTAGTATGTAGTCGAGCGTTTTCGAGTACAAGAGACAGATTTAGTAAATACAAAGCGAGGTGTATCCGGATGCGTAATGCCATTACTTTAGCTTGCACAGATTGCAAACAACGTAACTATCAAACGAACAAGAACAAAAAGAACAATCCTGATCGTATTGAAATGATGAAATATTGCAAATTCTGCGGTAAACATACATTACACCGTGAAACAAAATAATTCTTATCATTCATTACCTGTTGATTTGAGGATGTGAAACAATGGCAAAGTCTAACTCAGCAGTGCAGCAGCGTGGTGGATTTGGAAAATTCTTCCGCGGTGTGAAAGCTGAACTTAAAAAAGTAGTCTGGCCAACAAAAAAAGAACTCATCAATTACACAATAGTAGTATTCTTAGTGACGATTTTCATCGCCTTTATTATCTATGTACTTGATGCAGTCTTTGCCCAACTTTTTAATACGTTGTTGCACTTTGTTGGATAAGGGGGCCATTTCATGGAAGCAGATAAGAAGTGGTATGTAATTCATACCTATTCAGGCTACGAAAATAAAGTTAAAACCACTCTTGAACTTAAAGTTCAGTCTATGGGTCTACAAGATGTGATTAGCCGAATTTTGGTACCTCTTGAAGACGAAATTGACGAAAAAGATGGGGTTAAAAAAGTAGTAAAACGTAAGATATTTCCTGGGTACGTATTGGTTGAAATGGAAGTTAACGACCGCTCTTGGTATGTTGTGCGCAACACACCAGGTGTAACAGGTTTCGTTGGCTCTGCCACTAAACCAGTTCCACTTTCTGATTCCGAAGTAGAACATATACTTAAGTCTCAGGGCTTGGATAAGAAACCAAGCATCAACATCGATGTAGAAGTTGGTGAAACGGTACGCATTACGTCCGGGGCCTTTGAAGATAAACTAGGTGTTATTACCGAACTTAACCCTGAAAAAGGAACATTGAAACTTAATGTAGAAATGTTCAACCGAGATACCGAGGTAGAGGTAGAGTTCTCTCAAATTGAGAAAGCTCTTTAATATATATATTATAACTCTAAAAAAGAGCAATCGATTTTGGTTGCCAGTGGGAGGATATATATCCGTTACCACCACAGTATAAGCATAGGAGGTTTAATTACCCATGGCTAAGAAATTAGTTAAACAAGTAAAACTACAAATTGAAGCCGCTAAAGCTACTCCAGCACCACCAGTTGGTCCTGCACTAGGTCAAGCAGGTGTTAACATCGTTGCTTTCACAAAAGAATTCAACGAACGTACTGCTAAACAAGCTGGCTTAATTATCCCAGTAGTTATTAACGTATATGAAGATCGTAGCTTCGACTTCATCACTAAGACTCCACCAGCTGCAGTATTATTGAAAAAAGCTGCAGGTATCCCAAAAGGTTCTGGTGTACCTAACCGTGATAAAGTAGCAAAAGTAGGTCGCGATAAAGTTCGTGAAATTGCTGAATTGAAAATGCCTGACTTGAATGCTAATACCGTAGAACAAGGTATGCGCATGGTAGAAGGTACTGCTCGCAGCATGGGCATTGAAATCGTTGACTAATAAGCGTACGACTTGCGCATAAGGCGCAAATCGGTGGGAGGGAATTCCCGTTTGACCACATAAGGAGGATATTATAATGGCAAAAGTAGGTAAGAAATACGCTGAGGCAGTAAAACTTATTGAAGCTGGTAAGTTCTACGAACCAGTAGAAGCAATCGAGTTGGTTAAGAAAACTGCAACTGCAAATTTCGATGAAACAGTTGAAATCGCTTTCAACTTGAATGTCGACCCTAAATACGCTGATCAACAAGTTCGTGGTGCAGTAGTATTGCCTCATGGTACTGGCAAAACTAAACGCGTTCTTGTATTCGCAAAAGGCGACAATATTAAAGCAGCTGAAGAAGCTGGTGCAGATTTCGTAGGTTCTGAAGAGTTAGTAGCTAAAATCCAAGGTGGTTGGAGCGACTTCGACGTAGTAGTTGCTACACCAGACATGATGGGTCAAGTTGGCCGTCTTGGTAAAATCTTGGGTCCTAAAGGCTTGATGCCAAACCCTAAAGTTGGTACAGTAACTCCAGACGTTGCTCGTGCAGTAAACGAAATCAAAGCTGGTAAAATCGAATACCGTACTGATAAAGCAGGTATTATCTCTTGCTCCATCGGTAAAGCGTCCTTCGATGAAGAAAAATTACTTGACAACTACCGTACAATCGTTGATACTATTATCAAGGCTAAACCTGTAGCAGCTAAAGGTCAATACATTAAATCTGTAACCTTGTCCGCTACAATGGGCCCTGGTGTGCCTTTGAACGTGTTCAAATTGAGCAACGTTACAAAAGAGCAATAATCACATATGTCTCTTAGCTGTAGACGGCTGGTATGTATAATGGATGAAAATCCGCCCGCTGAGGCTGACACTAGAACAATCTAGGACTAGTTCGACCTCATCGCGTGCGATGGGGTCGTTTTTTACGCTAAGATAGTACATAGAGCACCAAAAAATCTACAAGGAGGTAATCTAATGGCTGTCACTGAACAAAAGAAAGCAATCGTTGCTCAAATGAAAGAAACTCTTTCTGAAGCAAAAGGCGCTGTATTGATTGGTTACTCTGGTTTGACTGTTGCGCAAGCAACTGATCTTCGCCGCAAAATGTTGGCTGAAGGTGTTGAATACAAAGTAATCAAAAATACTTTGACTCGCATTGCTGCAAATGAATTGAATCTTGAAGGTTTCGCTGAGCATTTGGAAGGTCCAACTGCATTGGCTACTTCTAAAGAAGATGCTGTTGCACCTGCTCGTGTAATTGAACAATTCATCAAATCTACTGAGAAAGAAGTTGTAACAGTTAAAGCTGGTATCGTTGAAGGCGAAGTTATGGACGCTGCAGGCGTTAAAGCAATTGCATCTCTTCCAAACCGCGAAGGCATGCTTTCCATGTTGCTTTCCGTATTGCAAGCACCTGTTCGCAACGTTGCATACGCTGTCAAAGCTGTTGCAGAAGCTCAACCTGCAGAAGCTGCAGAATAATAATTTCTGCGCATTATCAATTGGTCGCTTAAGACTGATACAATAAACTATTTTATGGAGGAAAACTAAAATGGCATTGAACATTGAAAACATCGTTGCTGAATTGAAAGAAGCAACTATTCTTGAACTTAATGATCTTGTAAAAGCAATTGAAGAAGAATTTGGCGTAACTGCAGCAGCTCCTGTAGCTGTAGCAGCTGCTGGTGGTGCTGAAGGCGGCGCTGCTAAAGATTCCTTCGACGTAATCTTGAAAGATGCTGGCGCATCCAAAATCAACGTAATCAAAGTTGTTCGTGAAGCAACTGGTCTTGGCTTGAAAGAAGCTAAAGCTATCGTTGACGGCGCTCCTGCACCTGTAAAAGAAGGCGTAGCTACTGAAGCAGCTGAAGCTTTGAAAGCTCAATTGGAAGAAGCTGGCGCAACTGTAGAATTGAAATAATTCTAGCCATAATAAAAGGCGTACCCTCGGGTACGCCTTTTTTGTTTACCATTAAATGGTATAGATTGTCATGAATGTACATTATAGTACGTAAAAATTATAATTACCTAAAGATAACAGGGTTATAGGACAAAAAGTGTTGCTGTTAATGCCGATAGAGCTAGTTAAATACTGGCTCTATCGGCATTTTATCTTTTTGAGTAACTTTTAAATATAGGACAAAAAGTGTTGCTAAAAAGTCTGAACCCCCTTGATTTTACTGGCTCAAATAAGGTTTTATCTTTCTAGAAAGATATATTTTTTAGAAGGAGTATAATTATGAAACTAGTCAGATGCCCTAGTTGTGGTTTCGTTTGTAAGAAAAATGGTAAAACAAATGCGGGTTCTCAACGTTGGTATTGTAATCAATGTTCTTGCTCATTCACAAATAAAGTGAATAAAACTAACAATAATTTACAGATGTTTTTGGATTGGTTATTTGGTAAACACACACAGTTAGATATGGCTGGTGATGGACGTTCATTTCGGAGAAAAACATCACAGTTTTGGGATCTTTGGCCGTTACCACCAAAAGTTGAATCATCAAGTAGCGTAGCATTTGTTGATGGTATTTATTTAGCTAGAAATGCTTGCGTTTTAATCTGTTGTAATGAGACGCATGTCTTAGGATGGTATGTTTGTAGATATGAACACTCTAAGGCTTGGGAGGCTTTATTACGACGTATTTCATCACCTACAGTAGTTGTATCCGATGGTGGTACCGGCTTTCAAAAGGCATTAAAAAAAGTTTGGCCGAAAGCCAAACTACAAAGATGCTTATTTCACGCATTTCAACAAGTAAAACGCTATACAACAATACGTCCTAAAACAATTGCTGGCTGTGAATTATATGGAATTGCAAGGGATTTATTAACGATACACACGCAAGATCATGCCGTGAAGTGGGTACAAAACGTTATGTCATGGAAAGTGCGACATAGAGTATTTCTATCAGAAATGACCGTTGATGAAAATGGTACGATACGACCTAAACACGAACGACTTATAAAAGCAGAAAATTCCTTAGTTAAATTAATCAATAAAAGATGTTTGTTTACTTACTTAGATACATCGTTAACATGTACCTGTCCAGCTACTAATAATCGTATAGAAGGTGGCGTAAATGCTCAGTTACGCGCTATGTTACGTAATCATAGAGGAATGTCTATTGAAAGACGAATAAAAGCGGTGTTCTGGTGGTGCTATATGCACTCACCGAACCCGCTTTCTAATGCAGAAATACTTAAGGTTATGCCGACCAACAAGAGTATTTCTGATATATATCATACCATACATGAACAGTCTAGGTTAGAAGCCTCTATTCCAACTTGGGGTGATGCTATTGTTTGGAGTGATTTGCATAATTATGATCGCCTATTTACCAATCTTTTGGACTGAAATAGCAACACTTTTTGTCCTATAACCCAGATAACAATATAGTATTGAACTGATATAGCTACATCAAATCGGTAGTTAATGAATTTGATAAATTCTAGCAGCTCCGCTTTTACCAACTTCTGTTGCTATTATATTGATCGGGGAACTAGTAAATTCTTTGATATATTTATTTGGCACAATAATGATAGCACCTTTTTCTATGGATACTCTTTTTTCAAACTCCTCTACTGTTATGGTTGGCATTAATGTTTTGCCTGCTGTCCATAGAGGGTTATCTGTAGTATGTACAAATACTTGTGTTGGAGTATCTCCGGTATAATACAAAATTGATGTATAGTATGTACTGTATATATAGGTAGGTTGCGTATTTGATTCAATATATGGTTTGAATTGAATCCCGGATTGATCAAATAAAATAGGAGTTACAGTTATAGTGATTGCCGTATATAAAATGGTTAAAGGTATAGTTAAATAAATTGATAGTGGTAACTTATTGTTGTTATACTGTTTTGCTAATAACGCAAATAACGCAAATAACACAATTAATATTAATGCAACGATTAATGGTACTGAATTTAATTCAGGTGTTACTATGCTGGCTACTAGGAATAAGAGGACATATATTGCTAATGGAATGGTAACAATATATTTAAAACTAGTAATCTTATTGTAAAAGCTATTTGTAATAGCCTCAGCTCCCCAGATAATACAAGGGATTATTGCTGGTAAAGTATAGGTTATATACTTGGTCGCTACTAGAGAATAAAATAATACAATCACTATAAACCAGATAGCCCCAAGAAGATAAAAATTTTCTTTCCATTTAATACTTTTGAGTTGATAAATAACTGATGGTGTCCAAGGTAAAAGTGCAATAGGGACAATGATTAAGTAATAATACCAAACGTTGAATTTCGGATGTTCAGAAACTAGTGCTCGCTCCATATTGTGAAGGCCTAAGAAACCAGATATGAACTCTTGACCGTGAATTGAATACATGGCAATGTACCATGGACTAGCAAGAATTATAAATAGGAAAATTCCAAAAGGATTAAATAGTAATTTAATATCCTTATTTAGAGAGTAGTCATCATTATCTTTTTGGGTAAACCATCGTATAGCAATAAATAGTAGTAGTATTAATCCAGGCAGAACAATACCGACCGGTCCTTTAGTTACCACTGCTAAGGCGGCTGCTCCGTAAGCTTTTACCATAGAATATTTGTCGTTCTTGGCAAAGGCTAGATAGGAATAGCCAAAGATGGCTAATGAAAAGAAAAAGAGAAAGCCGTCTGTTATGACTGCGTGTGAAATGTACCAAAACTGTAAGGCACTAAGTAAAATCAGAGCACTTATAAGAGCTATATGCTTAGATTCTTTAATGCGATATACAAGATGATACATAAGTGCTACACTGCTACCGGCAATAAGCGTATTCGGTATACGTGATGTAAAGTCAGATATGCCAAATAGTTTATAACTGATCATGAGTGCCCAATAGGTGAGGGGCGGTTTATCATACCAAACTTGGTCATATATCATGGGGGATATCCATGAGTTATGTTTTAACATTGTAATAGCAGATAACACATAGTTGGATTCTACCGGATCTGTTATGGGAAGATAGGCGTTATAGAAACCGTAACTCAGTACGGTCAATAAAAAAAGCGCACCTATGCGCAGCATGTGATTGTTAATCATAGTGACTCCTTACTTACATAGTTTATATTATTGTACTATAGGGCGTGTAATAATTAAACCGATGAAAGTTAAAGTTGGATCTTTTACAATACAGAAATAGTTACAAAAAGAATTATTTATGAAATAGAAATAGCTACAAAAGAATTATTTATGAAATAATATATTGTATAGAATATTGTTTGTACAGAATACATGAAATGACTTTTATGTATACAAAATACATGCTATAATGAGCGCGTAAGATAAAACCGTTTCATTAAAGTACTATTTTAACTATAAAATAGTAGAAAGAGGATTTATTATGAGAAAAGAACATGATTTCTTAGGTGAATTAGAAGTAGCTGATGAATTATATTATGGTGTACAAACAATTCGTGCATTAGAGAACTTCCATATTACAGGTAAACATTTGGACCAAGACTTTATCAAAGCATTGGCGATGGTTAAAAAAGCATCTGCATTAGCGAATATGAAAACTGGTCGCTTAAACGTATCTATAGGTAAAGCAATCGTACAAGCTGCAGACGAAGTAATTGAAGGTAAATTTGCTGATCAATTCCCAGTTGACCCAATCCAAGGTGGTGCAGGCACTTCTGTAAATATGAATATGAACGAAGTATTGGCTAACCGAGCTTGTGAAATTTTAGGTCATCCAAAAGGTAGCTACGATATCGTAAGCCCTAACAACCACTGTAACATGGCGCAATCCACAAACGATGCGTTCCCTACAGCTATTAAGGTATGTGCTATTTTGAAATCTAAACCTTTACTTGAAGCATTACAACGCCTCGTTGATGAGCTCGAGAAAAAGGCTGAAGAATACAGCGAAATCTTGAAAATGGGTCGTACTCACTTACAAGATGCGGTACCAATTACATTAGGTCAAGAAATGGGGGCTTATGCATCTGGTATCCGCCGTGGTATTAGACGTATTAAATCTGCTGTTGAAGGGGCACACGTAATCAACATGGGTGCTACTGCAGTTGGTACAGGTCTTAATGCTGAACCTGGCTACATTCATGATGTAGCTTACGAACTTAGCGAAGTAGTAGGTGAACCATTCTATACAGCTGAAAACTTAATTGATGCTACAAATAATACAGATATCTTTGCAGATATCTCCAGTGGTTTAAAAGTAACAGCTCTTGTTTTGATTAAAATGGCTAACGATTTCCGCTTGATGGCATCTGGTCCTCGTTGTGGTATTGGGGAATTGAAATTACCAGCTCGTCAACCTGGTTCTTCCATTATGCCTGGTAAGGTTAACCCTGTTATCGCCGAAGTATTGAACCAAGTTTGTTACCAAGTTATCGGTAATGACCTTACAATTACATTGGCTGTAGAAAATGGTCAATTTGAATTGAACGTAATGGAACCTGTATTGGCATACAACTTGTTCAATAATCTTTGCTACCTCAAAAACGGTGTAAATACATTTGTTGATAAATTGCTTATCGATCTTGAAGTAGACCGTGAACAATGCGAATACTGGTTGAATCGTTCCGTTGGTATCGTAACAGCATTGTTGCCACATCTTGGCTATGAAACAGCATCTTCACTTGCGAAAGAAGCTTATACTACTGGCCGTGCTATTCGTGACATCATCTTGGAAAAAGGTTTGTTGACTGAAGATGAAATCAATCATATTCTTTCTCCTAAGGAAATGACTCGCCCTGGTATTGCTGGTGCCAATCTTTTAAAACAAAAAGGCAACTAATATAGTAATTTGTTTTGATACATGAATAAAGCATGAAAATGAAAGACTGTCAACCCTTTTGGTTGACAGTCTTTTTTAATACTGATAAAATTATATATTGCAAAAGTAGCGTTTCCTGCTTTTGGATATAAAAACTATAACTTGAATAGTGATGAGGTTTTCTTCCAAGGTTGTGCTTGGTTAATGGAAAGCAAGGTTATTTTAAAAATAAAATGGGCCTTGCTTTATTTGGCGTTATCTGAGCAGGAAAACTGAGACCTGTAAGATGTCTTTTCCATGCCGTTATAGAAAATGGTAGACCAGTGTGTTTTGATAGGGGTGAAAGCAAATATGTTCAAACCTGAACAGGTAGGCAAACGAACTCGTTATACGTACGCTAAAATTAACGAAGTTATCAAGATGCCGCATTTATTGGACATTCAGCGTAAATCGTATGAGTGGTTCTTGGAGAGTGGTTTACAAAATATTTTCAACGATATTTCTCCGATTAAAGACAATTCAGGTAATCTAGTACTTTCTTTCGAAGGTTTCAGCTTAGGTGAACCTAAGTATGATATTAATGAATGTAAAAACCGTGATGCTACTTATGCAGCACCACTTCGTGTAAATGTTCGCTTGGTAAATAATGATCCCGAAAATATGGACATTAAAGAACAAGAAGTATTCATGGGCGATTTCCCATTGATGACTGATACAGGTACTTTCATCATCAATGGTGCAGAACGTGTTATCGTATCCCAATTGGTACGTTCTCCAGGCGTTTACTACAATAAAGAAATCGATACAATGGGTAACCGTTTGTACGATTCTACAGTTATTCCTAACCGTGGCGCATGGATCGAGCTTGAAACTGATGCAAGCGAAGTTGTTGCTGTTCGTATAGACCGTAACCGTAAATTACCAGCTACTGTATTGGTACGTGCATTAGGTTGGGATACTAATGAAAGCATCCTTGACCTCTTCTGGAATGGTAAAACTGATGAAGATGGTTTACCAGTATATGATGAACGCATCGTTCGTACATTAGAAAAAGATACAACTCAATCTGCTGATGAAGCCTTGGTTGAAATCTATAAAAAATTACGTCCAGGCGAGCCTCCTACTGTAGAGTCCGCTCGTAACTTGTTCGACAACTTGTTCTTCGACGCACGCCGTTATGACTTAGCGCGCGTTGGTCGTTACAAATTGAATAAAAAACTTGGCTGGCGTCAACGTATGTTGGGTCAAACATTGGCACAACCAATCGTAGATCCAGAGACTGGCGAAATTATCCTTGATGCAGGTGTACAAGTTGGGGAAGAACAACTTGATATCGTTGCTAATAGCCATGTATTCGATGGCGAAGGTTTCGCCGAATTCTACATCGTAAATAACGATGGTGTAGAGTCCAAAGTTATCTGTAATAACTGCAACTTGCCATTCGATCACCGTACAGTAACACGGGAAGATATGATCGCTAACATCTCTTACTTGCTCAACCTTATGGATGGTGCAGGTCACACAGATGATATCGACCATTTGGGTAACCGTCGTCTTCGTTGCGTAGGTGAATTGTTGCAAAACCAATTCCGTATTGGTTTAACTCGTATGGAACGTGTTGTTCGTGAACGTATGACAATTCAAGAAATTGAATCTATCACGCCTCAAGCGTTGATTAATATTCGTCCTGTAGTGGCAGCGATCAAAGAATTCTTTGGTTCTTCCCAATTGTCTCAGTTCATGGACCAAACAAACCCATTAGCAGAATTGACTCACAAACGTCGTCTATCTGCCCTTGGCCCTGGTGGTTTATCCCGTGAGCGTGCAGGCTTCGAAGTTCGTGACGTGCATCATTCTCATTATGGCCGTATGTGTCCAATCGAAACTCCAGAAGGTCCAAACATCGGTTTGATCAACTCCTTGTCTAACTATGCGAAAGTAAATGAATTCGGTTTCATTGAAGCTCCATACCGTAAGGTTGAAAAAATCTATGGTAAAGGCGAAGATGCAGACAAAGTTATTAAGGTTCGTGTAACTGATTCCGTTGTATATATGACAGCTGATGAAGAAGAAGGCATGACAATTGCTCAAGCGAACTCTCCAATCGATGCTGAAGGTTACTTTACTAATGAACACGTAGCTTGTCGTCGTGGTCATGATGTATTAGAAGTTACACCTGATAAGGTTGACTACATGGACGTTAGTCCAAAAGAAGTTGTATCCATCGGTACAGCTATGATTCCATTCCTTGAAAATGATGATGCTAACCGTGCCTTGATGGGGGCGAACATGCAACGTCAGGCGGTACCACTCTTGCGTGCGCAAGCTCCACTTGTTGGTACAGGTATGGAATATACAGCAGCGACTGATTCCGGTGTTTGCGTACTTGCACGTGAAGCTGGTAAAGTTGTACGTTGCTGGGGTAATGAAATCCACGTTCTTCGCGATAGCGATGGTCGTGTAGATACATACCGTTTGAACAAATTCCTTCGTTCCAACCAATCCACATGCTTTAACCAAAAACCAATCGTTAATCGTGGTGACCATGTTGTAAAAGGTCAAGTATTGGCTGATGGTCCTGCTACTGATGGCGGCGAATTGGCATTAGGTTATAACGTTCTTGTAGCGTTCATGCCTTGGGAAGGTTATAACTACGAAGATGCGATCTTGCTTAGTGAAGAACTTTGCAAAGAAGATATTTATACATCCATTCATATTGAAGAATACGAATGTGATGCGCGCGACACTAAATTAGGCGCTGAAGAGATCACTCGCGAATTGCCTAATACTGGTGATGACACTCTTAAAAACCTTGATGAAGATGGTATCATCTGCATTGGTGCAGAAGTACATCCTGGTGATATCCTCGTAGGTAAAGCAACACCAAAAGGTGAAACTGAACTTACTCCAGAGGAACGTTTATTGCGCGCTATCTTTGGCGACAAAGAACGTGAAGTTCGCGACACATCCTTGCGCGTACCTCATGGCGAATCTGGTAAAGTAGTAGACGTTAAAGTCTTCACTCGTGAAAACGGCGACGAATTACAACCAGGGGTAAATAAACTTGTTCGCGTATATATCGCTCAAAAACGTAAGATTCACGAAGGCGATAAAATGGCGGGCCGTCATGGTAACAAAGGTGTCGTTTCTCGCGTTATGAGAAAAGAAGATATGCCGTTCCTTCCAGATGGTACTCCAGTACAAATCGTATTGAACCCATTGGGCGTACCTTCTCGTATGAACATCGGTCAGGTTCTTGAAACTCACTTGGGTTGGGCTGTTCAAGGCTTAGGTATGAAAATCAAAGCTACAGACCTTCACATTCAAAATGTATTGAAAGAAGCTCGTACTGATGCATCTTATTGGGAACAAATTGACGCTATTCGCGGCTTATATGCTGAAATTGAAGAATTAGAAGCAAAAGCTAAAGAAGATGTGACAGTTCCTCATTTCGACATCGATGAAAAAATCATCGACTTAAAATCTCAAATTCTTGGCCATGTAGAATCTGCAGCGCAAAAGAAACTTGAAGCTCTTGGCGGCGAAGCTCGTTATCAAGAACTTAAAGCTATTGAAGCTAAATACAATGCACTTCATGTAGAATTCTTCGACTCTGAAGAAGATGCTCCAGAAATGGATCCAGCTCTTGTAGAAGAATTAGAAGCTATTAATAAAGTTAAAACTACATTGAACCATATTGAATCTGCTCGTGCTAAACGCGTTGAAATTCGTCAAGAACTCGAAGGCCTTGGTTACGACTATGAAACATATGGCATGCCAAAACCAGATGTAGCAGGTATTCATATTGCTACACCTGTATTTGATGGTGCGCACGAAAAAGACGTATTTGAAACATTAGGCATTGCTGGTCGTTCCGATGATGGTAAAACAGTATTGTACGATGGTCGTACTGGTGAACCTATGGATAACCGTGTAACTGTTGGTTACGTATACATGCTTAAACTCCATCACTTGGTTGACGATAAAATCCATGCTCGTTCCACAGGTCCGTACTCCCTTGTTACACAACAACCATTGGGCGGTAAAGCTCAGTTCGGTGGTCAACGTTTCGGGGAAATGGAAGTTTGGGCTCTCGAAGCATATGGCGCAGCTTATACACTTCAAGAGCTATTAACTGTTAAGTCTGACGACGTTGTTGGTCGTGTGAAAGCATACGAAAAAATCGTTAAAGGCGAAAACATCCCTGAACCAGGTGTACCTGAGTCCTTCAAGGTATTGCTCAAAGAACTTCAAAGTATTGGTCTTGATGTAAAAATCTTGAATGAAGATCAAGAAGAAGTTGTTATGAAAGAACTTGATGACGAAGATGAAGTGGTAGAAACTGGTATTGAAGAAGTTATGGATGGCAGTGCAGTAGAAACTGATGAAGTAACTGTAGTAGAGCCAGAAGTAGAGGAAGAAGCACCAGCTGATAACGGCGGTGAAGACGATATCCTTAGCCAATTGGCATTCCCAATGGGCGATTCCTCTAACGATGAAGACTAAAACTATCTATAAGGAAGGGAGCGATAGTAGTGCTAGACGTAAATGAATTCGATTCCATGCGAATCGGTTTAGCCTCTCCAGAGCAGATCTTAGCTTGGTCTCATGGGGAAGTTAAGAAACCTGAAACTATTAACTACCGTACGTTGAAGCCAGAACGTGATGGTCTATTCTGCGAACGCATTTTTGGACCAACAAAGGACTGGGAATGTCACTGCGGCAAATATAAACGCATTCGCCATAAAGGCGTAGTCTGCGATAAGTGTGGTGTAGAGGTTACACGTGCAAAAGTGCGTCGTGAACGTATGGGCCATATCCAATTGGCTACTCCTGTATCTCACATTTGGTACTTTAAAGGTATCCCATCCCGCATGGGCCTTATCCTTGATGTATCCCCACGTTCCTTGGAACGCGTATTATACTTTGCTTCCTACATCGTAGTAGATCCAGCTGGTACTCCATTGGCAAAACGCCAATTGTTGTCCGAGCAAGAGTACCGCGAATATGAAGCTCAATTTAACGAAGACGGTTATACTATCGGTGGTAAATCCGTCGTAATCGAAACAGTAGCTCAACGTAACGAACGTTTAGCTATCGTTCGTGAAGCACAACGCAAAGAGCGCTATAATGCTGCTCTTCGCGATGATGCAACAATCCCAGAAGCAGATAAAGAATACGAAGAACTAACTCGTGAAGAGCGCTATGAATTAGGTGCTGCTGAAGAAGTTCTCTTCGCATGTATCGACATGGGTGCTGAGGCTGTAAAAGCTCTTTTAGCAGAACTTGATCTTGAAGCATTGAATGCTGAATTGCGCGAAGAATTGAACACTGCAAGTGGTCAGCGTAAAATCCGTGCGGTTCGTCGTTTAGAAGTGGTAGAAGCATTCCGTCAATCTGGCAACCGTCCAGAATGGATGATTATGGATGTTGTTCCTGTTATCCCACCTGAATTGCGCCCTATGGTTCAATTAGATGGTGGTCGTTTCGCTACATCTGACCTCAATGATTTGTACCGTCGTGTTATCAACCGTAACAACCGTTTAAAACGTTTGTTAGATTTAGGTGCTCCTGATATCATTGTGCGCAATGAAAAACGTATGCTTCAAGAAGCTGTTGACGCATTGATCGATAATGGTCGCCGTGGTCGTCCTGTAACAGGCCCTGGTAACCGTCCATTAAAATCCTTGTCCGATATGCTTAAAGGTAAACAAGGTCGTTTCCGTCAAAACTTGCTTGGTAAACGTGTTGACTACTCTGGTCGTTCCGTTATCGTAGTAGGTCCTGAGCTTAAAATGCACCAATGTGGTTTGCCTAAAGAAATGGCATTGGAATTGTTCAAACCTTTCGTTATGAAACGTTTGGTAGAACGTGGTCAAGCATCCAACATTAAAGCTGCTAAACGCCAAGTAGAAAGAATCGGTCCTGGTGTATGGGAAGCCTTGGAAGAGGTAATCAAAGAACATCCGGTTCTCTTGAACCGTGCCCCTACATTGCATAGACTTGGTATTCAAGCCTTCGAACCAATCCTTTGGGAAGGCCGTGCTATCAAATTGCATCCATTAGTATGTACAGCCTTCAACGCCGACTTTGATGGTGACCAAATGGCATGTCACTTACCATTGTCCGTAGAAGCACAAGCGGAAGCTCGTACATTGATGCTTTCCAGCCATAATATCTTGTCCACTAAGGACGGTAAGCCAGTAGCAGTACCATCTCAAGATATGATCTTGGGTACATACTACTTAACAGTTGTACGTGAAGATACTCGTGATAAAGCAAAAACATTTGCTACTTATGATGAAGTAATGCTTGCATACGAATCTCATATTATTGGCTTGCAAGATATTCTTTATATTCGTTTGCCTGACCATGGCCGTGTAGAAACAACTGCAGGTCGCTTGATCTTCAACAATGCGCTATTCCCAGAATTGTGGCAATATGAAAAACGCGAAGATGGCACTTACTCTTTAGGTAAGGTTATGGATAAGAAAACAGTTGGTAAATTGGTTGACCAATGCTTCCAATTGTTTGGCAATGAAAAGACTGCAGAACTCTTGGACCGTATTAAATCCTTGGGTTACTCCTTCGCACGTCGCGCAGGTATGACTGTAGCTATTGCAGATATTAAAGTACCAGAAGTAAAAACTGGTTTATTAGACACAGCGGAACAAGAGGTAGAAAAAGTATCTCGTTTGTATCGTCGTGGTCTTATTACAGAAGAAGAACGTTACCGTAAAACTATTCAATTGTGGACTCAAGCAACAGAAGATGTTACTGATGCCATGATGGATAATATGGCGCGCGATAAAGATGGCTTCAACCCTGTTTACATGATGGCTATCTCTGGTGCCCGTGGTAACAAACAACAGATCCGTCAGCTTGCTGGTATGCGTGGTTTGATGGCCGATCCATCCGGTCGTATCATCGACTTGCCAATCAAAGCAAACTTTAAAGAAGGTTTGACTGTATTGGATTACTTTACATCCTCTCACGGTGCTCGTAAAGGTTTGGCCGATACAGCTCTTCGTACAGCTGACTCCGGTTACTTGACTCGTCGTCTTGTTGACGTATCTCAAGACGTTATCGTTCGTGAGGACGATTGTGATGTTGTAGGTATCGATCTCGTTCGTGAACGCGCTCGTTTGGCTACTTCTCCACGTCAAGCATTGGAATTGTTGAAAGATAAACTTATTGGCCGTGTGCTAGATAAAGATGTAGTGAACGTAGAAACAGGCGAACTTGTTGTTCCTGCTGAAACTATCTTGGACGAACAATGCTTAGTTGATATTGCTGAATCTGGTGTTACATCTGTTGCATTGCGCGGTGCTCACTTAGGCTCTGATAGCGATATCAACCATACTAATTTGGTTCAAAAAATTATTCTTGGTGAAAGCGATGACAGCATCCGTGCAACATTAAAAGAAACTATGGTTCAAAATATGTTGAACAAAGATACTGTTAATGCCATCGTTGACAGCGAAGGTGTAGAAATCTTCCCTGCTAACACACGCCTTACTGAAGAAGGCATCGAAGCTATCCTTAACTCCGATGTAAAAGAAGTACAAGTACGCAACAATGAAATTCACGGTATCGAAGTGGAAGCCATCGTTGAAGGTACTGGCGTTATTGAACCATTAAAAGATCGTATCGTAGGTCGTATTGCAGCTGAAGAATTGGTTAATAAAGAAACTGGCGAAGTTATCGTTCCTCTTAACGGTGAAATCACAGAACCATTGGCTGATGAAGTTGTAAAACACTATGAAACAGTTAAAATCCGTTCCGTATTAACTTGCCGCAGCCCTTATGGCGTATGTCGCAAGTGCTATGGTCGCGACCTTGGTACAGGTGGTCAAGTTCAAGTTGGTGAAGCTGTAGGTATTATTGCAGCGCAATCCATCGGTGAACCTGGTACTCAGTTGACAATGCGTACATTCCATACAGGTGGTGTCGCAGGTGACGATATTACACAAGGTTTACCACGTGTCGAAGAATTGTTCGAAGCGCGTAAACCAAAACGTAATGCTATCATCGCAGAAAACGAAGGTACAGTTCGCGTTGTACCTAACGAAGGTAAAAAAGGTACTAATACTATCTTCATCACTGGTGAAGACGGTATTGAACTCGATTACCTAATCCCTTATGGTTCTCGTATTATCGTTAAAGACGGTGATGTTGTATCCTTGGGCGCTCGTTTGACTGAAGGTTCTATCAATCCTCACGATATTATGCGCGTAATGGGTACTGAAGCAACTCAACGTTACCTCGTTTACGAAGTACAAAAAGTATATAAATCTCAAGGTGTAGAAATTAACGATAAACATATCGAAGTTATCGTTCGTCAAATGCTTCATAAAGTAAAAGTTGAAACAGCTGGCGATGCAGATATGCTTCCAGGGGATATGGTCGACGTTAATACCTTTGACGAAGAAAACCGTCGACTTACTCTTAATGGCCGTGAAAATGCTACAGGCAAACGTACATTGTTGGGTATTACTAAAGCTGCATTGGCTACGGATTCCTTCTTGTCTGCTGCGTCCTTCCAAGAAACAACACGTGTTCTTACCGACGCTGCTATCAAAGGTAAAATCGATCCATTATTGGGCTTAAAAGAAAATGTAATCATCGGTAAATTGATTCCTGCTGGTACTGGTATGAGCCGTTACCGTAAGATTGAGGTTGTTAAAAACACACCTGAAATCATCGATATTACAGAAGAAACTGCTGTAGAAGAATAATCTATTGCAATAGAAGAGAGCGTGCCTTAGGGCACGCTCTTTTTTATAAATACTAAATTTCTCTGTTAAGATGAAATTTTCGGATAGAATAAATAAACCTATAAGTTTAATAATATAGATATATTGAATATGGTTAATAAAATTGAACTAAAAAATGACTATTTATTTTTCTGTTATATCAATTATGCATACATAAAATGTGATTAATTAAAATAATATGAAAGTAGTGTATAAAAATGAGAATAAAACAACCATTTTTGCATAAAAATTACATATATTGTTATATGATTCGCCGTTGTGAAACGCACGGAAACGTGTACACATAAAATGCAGTTGTATAGCGGTGTAGAGCGTTGAAAAACGTTTGACATGTGCTTGTGTAATTGGTATACTTACATAGTGCTCAGGGGCAAGTATGCCTAAGTAGCATAATTTCGTAAGGAGAATTTTACTATGGACATTGCCCATCTGAAGTCGATGAACAAAACAATCGGTGCCAAGCAAACGTTGAAAAACATTGCACGAGGGACTGTGAAGTATGTGTTCGTAGGACATGATAGTGATGAAAGTGTAGTTGGACCTATACGAAATGCTTGTGCTGAACAGGGAATACCTGTGAATGACAAGCACACTATGGATGACCTTGGTCGTGCGTGTCGCATTAAGGTGCGGGCCACAGCGGTAGGTATCCTACGTTAATCTTGGTAATATCCGATGTAACACTTTGTTATGACGGATCAATTATAAATCTCAAATTTGGAAAGGAGGTGCCCAAATGCCAACAATTAATCAGCTAGTACGCAAAGGTCGCATGAGCTTGACTAAAAAATCTACAGCTCCAGCACTTCAAGAATCTCCACAAAAACGTGGTGTATGTACTCGTGTGTACACAGCTACTCCAAAGAAACCAAACTCCGCGCTTCGTAAAGTTGCCCGTGTACGTTTGACAAACGCTATTGAAGTAACTGCTTACATCCCAGGCATTGGTCACAATTTACAAGAACACAGTGTTGTACTTATCAGAGGCGGTCGTGTAAAAGACCTTCCAGGTGTGCGTTATCACATCGTTCGTGGTGCATTGGATACAGCTGGCGTACAAAACCGTATGCAAAGTCGTTCCAAATACGGCGCGAAAAAAGCTAAAAAATAATTTTAGCCATTAAACGAAACTAACACACATCATTATAAAGGAGGAATTGAACATGCCAAGAAAAGGCCCTGTTCCGAAACGTGATGTACTTCCAGATCCGGTGTACAACAGCAAATTAGTAACACGTTTCATTAACAAAGTTATGTACGATGGCAAAAAAGGCATTGCTGAAACTATCGTATATGATGCATTCGAAATTATTCGTTCCAAAATGGGTCAAGACCCAATGGAAGTTTTTGATCAAGCATTGAAAAATGTTATGCCTGTACTTGAAGTACGTGCTCGCCGTATCGGTGGTGCGAACTACCAAGTGCCAGTTGAAGTTCGTGCTGATCGCCGTCAAACACTCGGTATTCGCTGGGTTGTAAACTATGCTCGTCTTCGTGGTGAACGCACTATGAAAGAACGCTTAGCAGGCGAATTGATGGACGCTTTCAACAATGCAGGCGCTGCAATCAAGAAAAAAGAAGATACTCATAAAATGGCAGAAGCTAATAAAGCATTTGCTCATTATCGTTGGTAATAAGAGGTGACAACTGTGGCAAGAGAGTTTTCCCTAGCAAAAACTCGTAATATCGGTATCATGGCTCACATCGATGCTGGTAAAACAACAACTACAGAACGTATCCTCTACTATACAGGTATTGTTCACAAAATCGGCGAAGTACATGAAGGTGCTGCTACGATGGACTGGATGGCGCAAGAACAAGAACGTGGTATCACAATCACTTCTGCGGCGACAACATGTCACTGGAAAGATCATCGTATCAATATCATCGATACTCCTGGTCACGTTGACTTTACTGTAGAAGTAGAACGTTCTCTACGTGTACTTGATGGCTCCGTAGCGGTGTTCAGTGCTAAAGGTGGCGTTGAACCTCAATCCGAAACAGTATGGCGTCAAGCATCTAACTACGGCGTACCTCGTATCGCTTATGTAAATAAGATGGATACAGTAGGTGCTGACTTCTTCAACGTAGTTGATATGATGAAATCCCGTTTGGGTGCAAATTCCGTAGCTATCCAAGTGCCAATCGGCGCTGAAGATACTTTCGAAGGCATCATCGATTTGATGACTATGAAAGCGGAAATTTACAAATCCGATGACGGTAAAGAATATGAAATCACTGATATCCCAGCAGAATATCAAGAAGTAGCTGAAGCTCGTCGCGAAATGATGATCGATGCTATCGCTGAAACTGATGACGATATCATGATGAAATATTTGGAAGGTGAAGAAATCTCCATCGAAGAATTGAAAACAGCATTGCGTAAAGCGGTTATCGCTAACCAATTGTTCCCAGTTCTTTGTGGTTCTTCCTACAAAAACAAAGGTGTACAAATGTTGTTGGACGCTGTTGTAGATTACATGCCAGCTCCTATCGACATTCCAGCTATTAAAGGTGTAGTTCCTGGTACTGAAGAAGAAACAACTCGTCCTTCTTCCGATGAAGAGCCATTCTCCGCATTGGCATTCAAAATCATGGCTGACCCTTATGTTGGTAAATTAGCGTTCTTCCGTGTGTACTCCGGTACATTGGAATCCGGTTCCTACGTTTTCAACTCCACAAAAGGTAAGAAAGAACGTATTGGCCGTATTCTTCAAATGCACGCTAACACTCGTAAAGAAATCGACATGGTTTACGCTGGCGACATCGCTGCAGCTGTAGGCTTGAAAGATACTACTACTGGTGATACTCTTTGTGATGAAAAGAATCCTGTAATTCTTGAATCCATGGAGTTCCCTGAACCAGTTATCTCCGTTGCTGTTGAACCTAAAACAAAAGCTGACCAAGAAAAAATGGGTACAGCTCTTGCTCGTTTGGCAGAAGAAGATCCTACTTTCAAAGTTCGTACTGATGAAGAAACAGGTCAAACTATTATCTCCGGTATGGGCGAACTTCACTTGGATATCATCGTTGACCGTATGAACCGTGAATTCAAAGTAGAATGTAACGTAGGTAAACCTCAAGTAGCTTATCGCGAAACTATCCGTAAAGCTGTTAAAGCTGAAGGTAAATTCGTTCGTCAATCTGGTGGTCGTGGTCAATATGGTCACTGCTGGTTGGAATTAATTCCTCAAGAACCAGGTGCTGGCTTCGAATTTGAAAATAAGGTCGTAGGTGGTGCAATTCCTCGTGAATACATCGGACCTGTTGAAAATGGTGTTAAAGAAGCTATGGAATCCGGTGTTATCGCTGGTTATCCAATGGTTGACATCAAAGTTATCGTATTTGACGGCTCCTACCATGACGTTGACTCCAACGAAATGGCCTTCAAAATCGCTGGTTCCATGGGCTTTAAAGAAGGTGCTCGCAAAGCAGATCCTGCATTGCTTGAACCATATATGTCCGTAGAAGTAGACGTTCCTGAAGAATACATGGGCGACGTTATCGGTGACTTGAACTCCCGTCGTGGTCGCATGGACGGCATGGAAGCTCGTAATGGTAACCAACATATCAAAGCATATGTTCCATTGAGCGAAATGTTCGGTTACGCAACAGACCTTCGTTCCAAAACTCAAGGTCGCGGTAACTACTCCATGACATTCGATCATTACGAAGAAGTTCCTAAGAAAATTGCTGAAGAAATTCAAGCAAAGAAAAACGGTTAATCTTACATTAGATTAATAGAATTACTATTTTCCTCGGAGGATAATTTAAAATGGCAAAAGAAAAATTTGAACGTACGAAACCGCATGTTAACATCGGTACAATCGGTCACGTTGACCATGGTAAAACTACTTTGACAGCTGCAATCACTAAAGTATTGGCTGAAAAAGGCCAAGCTGACTTCCAAGACTACAGCATGATCGATAAAGCTCCAGAAGAACGTGAACGTGGTATCACAATCAACACTGCACACGTTGAGTATGAAACTGCTAACCGTCACTATGCACACGTTGACTGCCCAGGCCATGCTGACTATGTTAAAAACATGATCACTGGTGCTGCTCAAATGGACGGCGCTATCTTGGTATGTTCCGCAGCTGACGGCCCTATGCCTCAAACTCGCGAACACATCTTGTTGGCTCGCCAAGTTGGTGTTCCTGCAATCGTAGTATTCTTGAACAAAGCTGACATGGTTGATGACGAAGAATTGATCGAATTAGTAGAAATGGAAGTTCGTGAACTTCTTTCTTCCTACGAATTCCCTGGCGACGAAGTACCTATCGTTGTAGGTTCTGCGTTGAAAGCTTTGGAAGGCGATGCTCAATATGTAGCTAAAATCGACGAATTGATGGAAGCTGTAGACTCCTACATCCCAACTCCAGTTCGTGATACTGACAAACCTTTCTTGATGCCTGTGGAAGACGTATTCACAATCACTGGTCGTGGTACAGTAGCAACTGGCCGTGTTGAACGTGGTCAAGTAAACGTAGGCGACACAGTAGAAGTTGTAGGCTTGAAAGAAAAAGCTGAACAATACGTAGTAACTGGTCTTGAAATGTTCCGCAAAACTTTGGACTCTGCAGTAGCAGGTGACAACGTAGGTGCGTTGCTTCGTGGTGTTGACCGTAAAGACATCGAACGTGGTCAAGTATTGGCTAAACCAGGTTCCATCAAACCACACACAAAATTCAAAGCAGAAGTTTACGTATTGACTAAAGAAGAAGGTGGCCGTCATACTCCATTCTTCTCCAACTACCGTCCACAATTCTACTTCCGTACAACAGACGTAACAGGTGTTGTAAACCTTCCAGAAGGTGTAGAAATGTGTATGCCTGGCGATAACGTAACAATGGATATCGAATTGATCACTCCAATCGCTATCGAAGAAGGTCTTCGCTTCGCGATCCGCGAAGGTGGCCATACAGTAGGCGCTGGCGTTGTAACTGAAATCGAAGGTTAATTTAACCTTTTATGCTCATCGTAGTGATGCGTTGAGCACAATACATGCAGCATTCAGAGCGGCAGTAATGCCGCTCTAGTGTTGTGTTTTTAAACTATGAAGTAGAAGGTTGCCTCTGCGGAGGAGAATTTCTATGGAGCAGCCCATTCACGAAATGGACGACAGGAGGAATTATTAATAATGGCTAAACAGCAAAAAATCCGTATTCGCCTTAAGGCATACGACCACAAAGCTCTCGATCAAAGCGCTGCTAAGATCGTAGACACTGCAAAAAGAAATGGCGCTATGGTATCTGGTCCGATTCCATTGCCAACAGAAAAGAATATCTTCACAATTCTTCGTTCTGTACACGTAAACAAAGATTCTCGTGAACAATTCGAAATGCGTACACATAAACGCTTAATCGATATTCTTGAACCAAATTCGAAAACAGTAGATGCTATCACTCGTTTAGATTTACCAGCTGGTGTATCTATTGAAATAAAACTATAAGGAGGTGCGATAATGTCTAAAGCTATTTTGGGTAAAAAATTAGGAATGACTCAAGTCTTCACAGCAGAAGGCCAATTAGTTCCTGTAACAGTAGTGGAAACTACCCCAAGCGTTGTAGTGCGCGTTAAGACTGTTGAAACAGACGGCTACGAAGCAGTACAAATTGGTTACGGTTCCATTAAAGAAAAACATTTAACAAAACCTGTAAAAGGTCAGTTCGACAAAGCTGGCGTAGCTCCAGTTAAATATCTTCGCGAAGTTCGCGTAGCTAATGCAGCTGACTACACAGTAGGCCAAACTCTGGCAGCTGATATCTTCGCAGAAGGTGAATTGGTGGACGTAGTGGGTACAGGTAAAGGTAAGGGTTTTGCTGGCACAATTAAACGCCATAACTTCTCCCGTGGTCCTGAAACTCATGGTTCCAAATCTCACCGTGAACCTGGTTCCATCGGTCCTATGATCTCCGGTGGCGGCGGTAAGGTATACAAAGGTAAAAAACTCCCTGGACAAATGGGTGGTTACAGAGTTACCGTACAACGCTTATCCGTTGTGAAAGTTGATGCTGAACGTAACCTTTTGTTGGTTAAAGGTGGTATCCCAGGCGCTAAAGGTAGCTTGGTTATGGTTCGCAACACGGTTAAACCTGTTAAATAATCATTTGTCGAAAGGAGGATTATGTAATGCCTACAGTAGCAACATATAATCAATCCGGCGTTAAAGTCGGTGAAATACAGTTAAACGATGCAGTATTCGGCGTTGAAGTAAACGAAGCCGTTATGCATCAAGCCGTAGTTCGTCAATTGTCTAACGAACGTCTCGGCACACATGCAACAAAAACTAGAGGTATGGTTCGTGGCGGTGGCCGCAAACCTTGGAAACAAAAAGGTACTGGTCGTGCACGTTCCGGTTCCAGCCGTTCTCCAATCTGGATTGGTGGCGGTACTACATTTGGTCCACAACCTCGCAGCTATTACAAAGCTATGCCTCGTAAGGCTAGACGTTTGGCAGTTAAATCTGCTCTTAGCGATAAAGTGAATAATAGCGAATTATACGTTTTGGAAGAAATCACATTAGCAGCTCCTAAAACTAAAGAAGTGTTGAACATTATCAATAGCTTCAACGTTGGTGATGCAAAAGTATTGTTCATCACAGAAGGTGATGTAAATGTTGAACGTTCCGCTCGCAACATCCAAGGTGTTAAAGCATTGGCTTGCGAAGGTATGAACATTTTCGATCTTCTTCATTACGATAAGCTCTTCATTACTAAAGGTGCTGTCGCAAAAATCGAGGAGGTACTTGGATAATGCAATTACATGATGTACTAATCCGCCCGGTTATTACCGAAAAATCCACTATGCTTATGGAAGAAGGCAAATACACTTTCCGTGTGCCTTTGACTGCAAATAAAGTGCAAATCCGTCAAGCAGTTGAAAAAATCTTCAATGTAAAAGTAGAAAAAGTAGCTACTATTCGCGTTTTAGGTAAAACTAAACGCATGGGTCGTACACAAGGTAAACGTAGCGATTACAAAAAAGCTATCGTTACTTTAAAAGCTGGCGAATCCATTGAATTCTTTGAAGGTGTCTAAGAGTCTAGTTGTAAGGAGGCCCACTAATGGCAATTAAATCATTTAAACCGTACTCCGCTGGTCGCCGGTTTATGACAGTATCCGCCTTCGACGAAATCACAGCAAGCAAACCAGAAAAATCTTTGCTAGCTAAGATTTCTCAAAAAGGTGGTCGTAACAATACTGGTAAAATGACAGTTCGTCACCAAGGTGGCGGTCATAAACGTCAATATCGTATTATTGACTTCAAACGTACTAAAGATAATATTCCAGCTAAAGTAGCAACAATCGAGTATGATCCTAACCGTTCTTCTCGTATCGCTTTGCTTAACTACGCTGATGGTGAAAAACGCTACATTTTAGCTCCTAACGGTCTAAAAGTTGGTGACGTTGTATTCTCCGGTCCTGAGTCCGATATTAAACCTGGTAACTGCTTACCATTGGCTAATATTCCAGACGGTACACAAATCCATAATATCGAATTGAAAATCGGTAAAGGTGGCCAAATCGTTCGTTCCGCTGGTACATCTGCTCAATTGATGGGTAAAGATAATGGCTATGCTATTCTTCGTTTACCATCTGGTGAAATGCGTCGTGTTCGTCAAGAGTGCCGTGCAACAGTAGGTGTTGTTGGTAACGCTGACCACAGCAATCTTGTAATTGGTAAAGCTGGTCGTCATCGTTGGATGGGCGTTCGCCCTGGCAACCGTGGTGTTGTAATGAACCCTTGTGACCATCCACATGGTGGTGGTGAAGGTAAATCTCCTGTTGGTCGTAAACATCCTGTTACACCTTGGGGCAAACCAGCACATGGTGTTAAAACTCGCGACAAGAAAAAAGCTTCTAACAGCTTAATCATTAAACGTCGTACAAAATAGGATAAAGGAAAGGAGATAAAATAGTGTCCAGATCTATTAAAAAAGGCCCTTTCGTAGCAGATCATTTGCTTAAGAAAGTTGAAGCTTTAAACGAAACTAACGAAAAGAAAGTTGTAAAAACCTGGTCCCGTGCCTCTACTATTATCCCAAGTTTTGTAGGCCACACAATTGCTGTGCATGATGGTCGCAAACATGTACCTGTATTCATTACAGAAGATATGGTAGGTCATAAATTAGGTGAGTTCGCTCCTACACGTACTTTTAAAGGTCATGGTAAGGACGAAAAATCTACAGGCAAAAAATAGGAGGAAATAATACATGGAAGCAAAAGCAATCGCTAGACATATCCGAATCGCGCCTCGTAAAATCCGTATCGTTGCAGATTTAGTGCGCGGTAAAAACATCGGCGAAGCATTTGCCATCTTGAAGTTCACTCCGAAAGTTGGCGCTGATGTAGTAGAAAAAGTTATGCGTTCTGCAATCGCAAACGCTGAACATAATTTCGATATGAATGTTGACAATCTTTACGTATCCGAGATCTTCGTTGATCAAGGCCCTACATTAAAACGCATTCATCCTCGTTCCCGTGGTCAAGCTTTCAAAATTTTGAAACGCACTAGCCATGTAACAGTAGTAGTTAAAGAAAGAGCTTAAGAAGGAGGGAAACAGAGTGGGTCAAAAAGTTAATCCACACGGTTTGCGTGTCGGTATCGTAAAAGATTGGGACGCAAAATGGTATGCAGATAAAGATTTCGCTGCTAATCTTCATGAAGACGTAAAAATTCGTAACTTCTTGAAAGAAACCCTTTTCATTGCTGGTATTTCCCGCATTGAAATCGAGCGTACAAATAAACGTATTAAATTGACTATCCACACTGCAAAACCAGGTATGGTTATCGGTCGTGGTGGTGCTGGTATCGAAGATATCAAAAAAGCAATGACTCGTTTCACTGACAAACAAGTGGACGTTAACATCGCAGAAATTAAACAAGCAGACATGGATGCAATCTTGGTTGCAGAAAACATTGCTAGCCAATTGGAACGCCGTATTGGTTTCCGTCGTGCAATGAAACAAGCTGTAGGTCGTACAATGCGCTTAGGTGCAAAAGGTATTAAAATCATGGTAAGCGGTCGTCTTGGCGGCGCTGAAATCGCTCGTAGCGAATCCTACCGTGAAGGTTCTATTCCTTTGCATACACTTCGTGCAGACATCGACTACGGTACTGCTGAAGCTCATACAACATATGGTTGTATCGGCATTAAAGTATGGATTTACAAAGGTGAAGTTTTGCCAGAAGCAAAACAACCTGCTAAGAAGGAAGAAGGTGGCAAGTAATGCTTATTCCAAAGCGCGTAAAACATCGTAAGCAATTCCGCGGCCGTATGAAAGGTCGTGCTATGCGCGGTAATACAGTGTCTCATGGTGAGTTCGGCTTGGTAGCATGCGAACCATCTTGGATCACTAACCGTCAAATCGAAGCTGCCCGTATTGCTATGACTCGTTATATCAAACGTGGTGGTAAAGTATGGATTAAAATTTTCCCTGACAAACCAATCACAGCTAAACCAGCTGGTACTCGTATGGGTTCCGGTAAAGGTTCTCCTGAATACTGGGTAGCAGTAGTTAAACCAGGTCGTGTAATGTTTGAAATGGACGGTGTGCCAGAAGCTACAGCTCGTGAAGCTATGCGTCTTGCAAGCCATAAACTTCCAATCAAATGCAAATTTGTTGTTAAGGGTAAAGAATTGGGTGGTGACGTAAATGAAGGTTAATGACATTCGCAATATGAGCGCTGCCGAAATGGAACAAAAAGTTTCCGGTCTTAAGGAAGAGTTATTTAACCTCCGTTTTCAGCTTGCAACAGGTCAATTAGAAAATCCTATGCGCATTCGTGAAGTTAAGAAGACAATCGCTCGTATTAAAACTGTACAACGTGAAGTTGAACTTAAATCTGAAAACGCATAATAACAGATTTGTTAAAGGTTGAAAAGGAGGCTTAAAATCGTGGCAGAAGAAAGAAACGTACGTAAAGTCCGCGTAGGTAAAGTTGTTAGCGACAAAATGAATAAAACTGTTGTTGTTGCTGTAGAACGTAAAGTACCTCACGCATTATATAACAAGCCAATGGTTAGCACTAAACGCTTCAAAGCTCATGATGAAAACAATGAGTGCCAAATTGGCGATACAGTTAAAATTGTAGAAACTCGTCCACTTTCTAAAGATAAATGTTGGAGAGTTGTTGAAATTCTTGAAAGACAAAAATAAGAGTGATGTAAGGAGGAATAGACGATGATCCAGCAACAAACAATTTTGAATGTTGCCGACAACACTGGTGCAAAACGTATTATGTGTATCCAAGTCATGGGCGGTTCTTATCGCAAATTCGGCAATATCGGTGACGTAATCGTTGCTTCTGTAAAAGATGCATCACCCGGTGGCGTTGTCAAGAAAGGCGACGTAGTCAAAGCTGTTATTGTTCGTTCTAAAAAAGGTATCCGCCGTCAAGACGGTTCCTATATCCGTTTTGATGAAAACGCAGCAGTAGTAATTAAAGACGATAAAACCCCTCGTGGTACTCGTATTTTCGGACCTGTAGCAAGAGAACTTCGTGAAAAAGACTTCATGAAAATTGTTTCCTTGGCTCCAGAAGTATTATAAGAAGGAGGAACGCAGCATATGGCTAAACTACAAATCAAAAAAGGCGATACAGTTGTTGTTATCTCCGGTAAAGATAAAGGTAAGCAAGGTACAGTAATTGCTACTGAACCTAAAAAAGAACGCGTATTTGTTGAAGGCGTTAACACTGTAAAACGTCACACAAAACCTTCTCAAGCTAACCCACAAGGCGGCATCGTTACTAAAGAAGCTGGTATCCATGTTTCTAACGTAATGGTTGTTGACCCAGAAACTAAAACAGCTACTCGTATCAAAAAAGTTGAAGGCAAAGACGGTAAATTCGTTCGCGCTACAGTTAAATCTGGTACAGTACTTAAATAATCAGGAAAGGAGGAGCTAAATAAATGTCTCGTTTATTTGAACAATACAACTCTGAAATTAAAAAGAGTTTGCAAGAAAAATTCCAATACGGCAACGTTATGGAAATCCCTAAATTGGAAAAAATCGTTATCAACATCGGCGTTGGTGATGCAGTAGGCAATGCAAAAGCATTGGAAGCAGCAGTTAATGATTTGACTATCATCGCTGGTCAAAAACCTGTAATCACAAAAGCTAAAAAATCCATTGCGAACTTCAAAGTTCGTGAAGGTATGGCGTTGGGTACAAAAGTTACTCTTCGTGGCGAACGCATGTATGAATTCCTCGACAAATTGATCAATGCGGCATTACCTCGTGTACGTGACTTCCGCGGTATCAGCGCAACAGCATTTGATGGCCGTGGTAACTACGCTTTGGGTCTTAAAGAACAGCTCATCTTCCCTGAGATCGAATATGATCAAGTAGAACGTGTTACTGGTATGGATATCATCGTAGTAACAACTGCTAAAACAGATGAAGAAGCTCGTGAATTGTTGACTCAATTCGGTATGCCTTTTGAAAAATAATAGGAGGAACATATAGATGGCTAAAAAATCTATGATTGAACGCGAAAAGAAACGCGCTAAAATCGTTGAAAAATATGCAGCTAAACGTGCAGCGTTAAAAGCAGCAGGTGATTATGAAGGCTTGTCCAAATTACCAGCAAATGCATCCCCAACACGCTTACACAACCGTTGCAACTTAACTGGTCGTCCTCACGGCTATATGCGCAAATTCGGTATCAGCCGTATTGCGTTCCGTGAATTGGCGTACAAAGGACAAATTCCTGGTGTTAAAAAAGCCAGCTGGTAATATTAGACGAGAGGAGGTTTTTAGATTATGGTAATGACCGATCCTATCGCGGATATGCTTACGCGCATCCGTAATGCAAATGCTGCACTTCATGAAACGGTAAACATTCCTGCATCTAGAATGAAAGCAGCTGTTCTTGACATCCTTTTACAAGAAGGTTTCGTAAAGAACGTAGAAAAAGAAGAAAACACTTTAAAAGTAACTTTGAAATATGGTTCCAATAACGAAAAAGTTATTACAGGAATTAAACGTATTTCCAAACCTGGTTTACGTGTTTACGCGAAAAAGGAAGAACTTCCTCGTGTACTTGGTGGTTTGGGTATCGCAGTTATTTCTACATCCAAAGGCGTTATGAGCGACAAACAAGCTCGTAAAGAAGGTCTTGGTGGCGAAGTAATCGCATACGTTTGGTAATAGTAGCAATAGGAGGTAGAAATAATGTCACGTATCGGTAGAATGCCTATCGAGATCCCTGCAGGCGTTACTGTTACATATGATAACCATCATATGAACGTAAAAGGTCCTAAAGGTGAATTATCTCGCGATTTGCATCCAGATATGAATATCACTGTTGAAGGTAACACAATTACAGTAGCTCGTCCTTCTGACAATAAAGCTCATCGTTCCCTTCACGGTTTGACTCGCGCTCTTGTTGCTAATATGGTAACAGGCGTATCTGAAGGATTCACAAAAACTCTTGAAATCAACGGTGTTGGTTACAGAGCGGCTAAACAAGGCAATAAATTAGCTCTTACACTTGGCTTCTCTCATCCAGTAGAAATGGAAGCTCCAGCTGGTATTACAATTGAAGTTCCAGCTCCTAACAAAATCGTTGTTTCTGGTGCAGACAAAGAAGTTGTAGGCGCAGTAGCAGCTGATATCCGTAAATGGAGAAAACCAGAACCTTACAAAGGTAAAGGTATCCGCTATGAAGGCGAAGTTGTTCGTCGTAAAGCTGGTAAAGCTGGTGCAAAAGGTAAATAGTAATATCATCTATATGAATGAAAGGAGTGAATATCTTGCCTCGTAAATCTAGTAGAAACATCGCTCGAGCAAAACGTCATCTTCGTATTCGCCGTCACATCTCTGGTACGGCAACTTGCCCACGTTTGAACGTATTCCGTTCTTTAGGCAACATCTATGCTCAAGTTATCGATGACGTAGCAGGTACAACTTTGGTAGCTGCTAGCTCTTTAGATAAAGATTTGAACTTGTCCTATGGTGGTAACGTAGCTGCTGCTAAAGCTGTTGGTGAAGCAGTTGCTAAAAAAGCTATCGCTAAAGGCATTGACACAGTAGTGTTTGACCGTGGTGGTTACATTTACCACGGCCGCGTAGCAGCCCTTGCAGAAGGTGCTCGTGAAGCAGGCTTAAAATTCTAAGAAGGAGGAACTATAGACATGGCGAGAATTGACTACACCAGTCTTGATCTTAAAGAAAGAGTAGTATTCATCAACCGCGTAGCCAAAGTAGTTAAAGGCGGTCGTCGTTTTTCCTTCAGCGCTCTTGTAGTTGTTGGTGATGGCAACGGTTATGTAGGCGTTGGCTTAGGTAAAGCAGCGGAAGTACCAGAAGCAATTCGCAAAGGTATCGATGATGCTAAGAAAAATATTGTAAACGTAGCAATTAAAAATGGTACAATCCCTCACAGCGTAACAGGCGTATTCGGCGCAGGCCGCGTATTCTTGAAACCAGCTGCTGAAGGTACTGGCGTTATCGCTGGTGGCCCTGTTCGTGCCGTATTGGAATTAGTAGGTGTTCGTAACATCTTGACTAAATCTTTGGGCTCTTCTAACCCTAACAATATGGTTCGCGCTACAATCGAAGGTTTGAAAGATTTGAAACGCGCTAGCGAAGTTGCAGAACTTCGTGGTAAAACCGTTGAAGAAATCTATAACGCGTAATAAGGAGACAAGAAATGGCACAAGTTAAAGTAACATTAACAAGAAGCTTAATCGGTCGTCCTGAAGATCAACGCGCGACAGTTAAAGCTTTGGGCTTGAAAAAAACTAATTCTCAAGTTGTAAAAGAAGTAACACCTCAAATCGAAGGTATGCTTCACAAAGTTAGACATTTAGTAAAAGTTGAAGAAGTTTAATACTGATAAGGAGGTGCACTGAATGAAACTTCATGAATTACAACCAGCTGCTGGTTCCAAAAAAGCTCGTACTCGTGTAGGCCGTGGTTTAGGTTCTGGCTTGGGTAAAACATCTGGTCGTGGTCAAAAAGGTCAAAACTCCCGTTCTGGCGGTGGCGTTCGCTCCGGTTTTGAAGGCGGCCAAATGCCTCTTTATCGTCGTTTACCAAAACGTGGTTTCAACAACGTTTTTGCTAAACAATATGCTGAAGTTAACGTAGAACAATTGAACCGTTTTGAAGACGGTGCAACAGTTGATCCAGTAGCTCTTATTGAAGCTGGCATTTTGAAAAATGTACGCGATGGCATTCGTATTTTAGGTAACGGTACATTGGAAACTAAAAACTTAACTGTTATCGCTAATGGCTTCACTAAATCTGCTGAAGAAAAAATTACAGCAGCAGGCGGAAAAGTAGAGGTGATCTAGGGTGCTAGATAGCCTCTCGAACATCTTTAAGATTACCGAACTACGTAATAAGATTCTTTATACATTAATGATGTTTGCTATCTTTAGAGCTGGTATTCACATTCCTGTTCCAGGTGTTGATGCATCTGTTATCGAATCCTTGTTTACATCCGGTAACCTATTCGGTCTATTAGACTTGTTTGCTGGTGGTGCGCTTAGTAAGTTCTCTATCTTTGCGATGAGTATTACACCTTACATCAATGCTTCCATCATCATGCAACTACTTCAGGCTGTGGTTCCTCAGTTTGAAGCATGGAGTAAAGATGGTGAAGACGGGCGTAAGAAAATAGCGAAGGTAACTCGTTATGGCACCGTAGTTCTCGGCTTTGTACAAGCCGCAGGCATGGCATTTGCTCTTAGAGCAAACAACGCTTTGGTAAATAATGATTTCCTTAGTGTATTCGTTGTGGCCATCATCCTAACAGCAGGCACATGCTTGTTGATGTGGATTGGTGAACAAATCACAGCATATGGTATAGGTAATGGTATTTCCTTGATCATCTTTGCTGGTATCGTAGCTCGATTACCTGATGGTTTAGAAACTATTTATCAATATATCCAAAACGGAACAATCAATATGTTCCAAGCATTCTTATTTGCTGTAATTGCTCTTGCGATGATTGCTGTCGTAGTTGCAGTTACACAAGGCCAACGTCGTATTCCGATTCAATATGCTAAACGCGTAGTAGGTCGTAAAATGTACGGTGGTCACTCTACATTCTTGCCGTTGAAAGTTAATCAGGCAGGTGTAATCCCAATTATCTTTGCGTCATCTGTGTTGATGTTCCCTGTGACGATTGCGCAATTTATTGATAATGAATATGTTCATAAAGCTGCGGATCTCTTTACATGGGGTACGCCGTTACAAACGGCATTGTATGCATTATTGATTTTTATCTTTACGTATTTCTATACTGCAATCTCTATCAACATTACAGATATGGCAGATAATATGAAAAAATACGGTGGTTTTATCCCAGGTATTCGTGCGGGTAAACCAACTGCTGATTATGTGGATAACGTGATGACCAAGATCACTTTGGCTGGCGCTGTATTCTTAGCTGTCGTTGCTATTATACCGAATTTCCTCGGTAGCATTACCGGCGTCCAAGGCGTATACTTTGGTGGTACGGCTCTCCTCATCGTTGTAGGTGTAGCGCTTGATACAATGCAACAAATTGAGTCGCTCATGGTAACACGCCACTATAAAGGCTTTGTGAAATAGGAGGGAAACAATATGTATATTCTATTAATGGGACCTCCTGGTGCTGGTAAAGGCACTCAGGCAGCTCGACTTATTGAAAAATACGGTATTCCCCAAATTTCAACAGGTGATATGTTCCGCGCTGCGATTAAGAACGAAACACCTCTTGGAGTTGAGGCTAAGAAATACATCGATGCTGGTCAATTGGTACCAGACAGTGTAACTGTTGGTATCGTACGTGATCGCTTGGTGAAAGATGACTGCAAATCTGGATTTATTCTTGATGGATTCCCAAGAACTACAGCGCAAGCTGTATCCTTGGATGCAATCCTTAAAGAATTAGGAATTTCTTTGGACGCTGTACTTAACTTAAACGTTCCTTCCGAGGAATTAGTTAAACGTATTAGCGAACGAGCTGTTCTAGAAAATCGTGCTGATGATAACCCTGAAACAGTACAGAAACGTCTAGCTGTGTACGAAGAATCTACTAAACCATTAATCGACTACTATCGCAATAGCGGTTTATATGAAGAAATTAATGGTTTACAAGATGTAGACGCAGTATTTGCTGACATCATTAAGGCTTTGGAGAAATAATCCATGATTATTTTGAAATCGCCCCATGAAATTGAATGTATCCGCAAGGCAAGTAAGCTTACAGCAGACACGTTGTCCTTGTTAGTAGAAAAGGCTAAACCTGGCATCACGACGCTTGAGTTAGATACAATTGCCGAAGAATATATTCGCAGCCACGGTGGTATACCAAGTTGTAAAGGGTACTATGGATTCCCTGCTACAATCTGTGCTTCTATCAATGATGAAGTTGTTCATGGTATTCCGAGCGCTAAGCGTAAGCTTAAAAACGGTGATGTCCTCAGTATTGATCTTGTATCAGCTATTGATGGATATCACGGCGATTCGGCTGTGACGATTCCTATCGGTCACGTCAAACCAGATGTGATGAAATTGTTAAAAGTTACAGAAGAAAGTCTGTTCAAGGGAATTGAACAAGTGAAAGTTGGCAACCGTATCGGTGCTATCGGTCATGCTGTTCAAACGTATTGTGAGAAACATGGTTACGGTGTCGTTCGCGACTTCGTAGGTCATGGTTTAGGCCGCGAAATGCATGAAGATCCGCAAATACCAAACTATGGTAGTCCTGATCAAGGACCTCTTATGAAACCTGGTATGGTATTGTGTATCGAACCGATGATTACTCTAGGTACGCATCGTGTTCGTGTATTAGGGGATGACTGGACAGCAGTTACCGTAGATGGTAAACCTGCTGCTCATTTCGAACATACAGTGGTTGTTACAGAAAACGGCCCTGAAATATTAACCATGCGTGATGAACCGCGGTTAATTAAATAAAACAGGTAACCGGAGGAAAAGATATGTCAAAAGAAGACGTTATTGAGGTGGAAGGTACGGTAGTTGAGGCTTTACCGAATGCCATGTTCCAAGTTGAATTGGAAAATGGTCATATCGTATTGGCTCATGTGTCAGGTAAAATGCGTATGAATTTTATCCGTATTCTTCCTGGTGATAAAGTTACTATGGAACTGACACCGTATGACTTAAATCGTGGTCGCATCACCTATCGCTTCAAATAAGCATAGGGTCCACAAAGGAGGTACTAATGAAGGTTCAACCATCAGTTAAAAAGATATGCGAAAAATGTAAAATCATTAAACGCAAAGGCCGTGTAATGGTTATTTGCGAAAATCCAAAACATAAACAAAAACAAGGATAATCTGATAGGAGGTGGATGATTAGATGGCACGTATCGCCGGTGTAGATTTACCTCGTGATAAACGAGTGGAAATTGGTTTAACTTATATTTATGGTATTGGTCCAACTTTAGCATCTGAAATCATTGCTAAAACTGGCATCAATCCTGACACACGTGTTCGTGATCTTTCTGAAGATGAAGTAGCGAAAATCCGTGAATTGTTAGATGCTGATTACAAAGTTGAAGGTGACCTTCGTCGTGAAGAAGCTCTTAACATTAAACGCTTAATTGAAATCAACTCCTATCGAGGCAAACGTCATCGTATGGGTTTACCACTTCGTGGTCAACGTACTAAAACGAATGCACGTACTCGCAAAGGTCCTAGAAAAGCAATTGCTGGTAAAAAGAAATAAGATAAAGGAGGGATAAAGCGTGGCTAAAAAAGTTGTTAGAACTAAAAGAAAAGAAAAGAAACATATTGAATCCGGTGCGGCTCATATTCGTTCTACATTCAATAACACTATCGTAACTTTGACAGATACAAACGGTAATGCGTTGTCTTGGGCTTCCGCTGGTGGCTTGGGCTTCCGTGGTTCCCGTAAATCCACTCCATTCGCTGCTCAAATGGCTGCTGAACAAGCTGCTAAAGCTGCAATGGAACATGGTCTTCGCACTGTTGAAGTATTCGTAAAAGGTCCTGGATCCGGCCGTGAAGCTGCAATCCGTGCTTTACAAGCTGCAGGTCTTGAAGTTACTTCCATTAAAGACGTAACTCCAATTCCTCACAATGGTTGTCGCCCTCCAAAACGCCGTCGTGTATAATTAATAGCGGCCGATTTGATACGGTGCTATAATTAAACTATGAACGTGTGTTGTATAGGAGGATGTTCCTGATGAGCGAAGAAAAGAAACTTAAAATCGAGAAAGTGGACATCGCCGAAGGCGGTCGCTATGGTAAGTTTGTATGTGAACCATTAGACCGTGGCTATGGTATCACTCTCGGTAATAGCTTACGCAGAATTTTGCTTTCATCCTTGGATGGGGCAGCTATCACCTCTATCAAAATTGATGGAGTTCTTCATGAGTTCTCTACTATTCCTGGTATTCGCGAAGACGTTACGGATATCATCCTTAACTTAAAGCAATTGTGCATTAAAGTTGAAGAAGATGTTCAATTACCTTTGGAAGTTCATTTTGACTTCCAAAAGGACGGCGTATTGACAGCTGCTGACTTGGCTGAACAATTCCCACCAGAAGTAGAAGTATTGAATCCTGAACTAGTGATTGCGACAATGGATGAGACAGCTCATCTCGTAATGGACGTAGTAATCGAACGTGGCAAAGGTTACGTTCCTTCCACGAAGAATAAAAAAGATACAGATGTAATCGGTTGTATTCCAATCGATTCCATCTTCTCTCCAATTCTTCGTGCCAAATACGAAGTGAGTGATGTTCGTGTAGGCAATGAAATGGACTTTGACAAACTTACATTAGAAGTTTGGACTGATGGTTCCATTACTGCTGCTGATGCAGTAGCAAAATCTGCTGCCATTATGATTGGTTATTTAGGGAACTTCACTAAATTAGCGCACTCTGCAGATGTTGTAGATGTAAACACAGGTGAAGGCGGTATCGTTGTTGATCCAGTAGGTTCCGATAATGAAGAACCAGCTGTAGATGACGGCCCAGCAAAGATTTCCATCGATGAGTTGGAACTCTCTGTTCGTGCGTATAACTGCTTGAAACGTGCTGGCATTAATACAATTGCAGATTTGCTAGACAAAACCATTGATGACTTAGGAAAAGTTCGCAATTTAGGTAAAAAATCCATCGATGAAATTGAGGAAAAACTCAACAATCATCCAGGTGGTTTTCACCTTAAACAAAAAGGCGAATAAGGAGGAAGACGAATGTACAGAAAATTAGGCCGCGACAGCTCCGCTCGTAAAGCGTTGTTCCGTAGCATGTTAACATCTTTCTTCCAATATGAGCGTATTGAAACTACAGAAGCTAAAGCGAAAGAACTTCGCTCTTTAGCTGATCAAATGGTAACTTTGGCTAAACGTGGTGATCTTCATGCACGTCGCCAAGTTCTTGCATACCTCATGGATGAAAGCGTAGTAAAAAAATTGTTTGATACAATTGCTCCAAAATATGCAGACCGTCAAGGTGGTTACACTCGTGTAATCAAAACTGGTCTTCGCAAAGGTGACGCTGCACCTTTGGCTATTATCGAGTTAGTTTAATCAAACTCATACGGTGTTGTAACTTATGTTGCAGCACCGTTTTTTTATTGTCAATTTTATGGTACAATCGATTAGTATAATATCGTAATATGTTAGCAGTTATCGTAAATATTGAATATGTATTGTTAACCGCAAAGGGGTTTACTTTCATAGAAACGAAATTGACTAGAAAGATATGAGGTTATCCATGAATGAAAAGGACATTATGATTGAGGTCAATCATATGAGTCATATTTATACTGATGAAAATGGCAATGATGTACATGCACTAAATGATGTGAGTTTATCCATCAAGCGTGGTGAGTTTGTTTGTATTATCGGTACTAATGGTAGTGGTAAAAGTACACTAGCCAAGCATTTCAACGTGTTATTACAACCTAGTGAAGGTTATATCAATGTATGTGGCTATGATACGCGTGATGAAGAACATATTTGGGATATACGCCAACATGTAGGTATGGTGTTCCAAAATCCGGATAACCAAATAGTGGCAGCTGTCGTAGAAGAAGATGTTGCCTTTGGTCCAGAAAATCTTGGAATTCCTAGTGCTGAAATTAGAAAACGTGTCGATGCAGCATTAGAGGCTGTTAATATGACTGAATATAGAGAGCATGGTCCTCATTTGTTGTCTGGTGGTCAAAAGCAACGTATTGCTATTGCTGGCGTACTTGCCATGAAACCTGATTGTATCGTTCTTGACGAACCAACGGCTATGCTCGATCCAAAAGGTCGTCGTGAGGTATTAGAGACAGTTCATAAACTCAATAAAGAAGAAGGTATCACTATCGTGTACATTACACACTTTATGGAGGAAGCTGTCACAGCTGATCGTGTGGTAGTTATGAAAAATGGTGTGAAATTACATGATGGCACTCCTCGTGAAATCTTCAGTCATGTAGATACCTTAAAAGGCCTTGGCCTCGATGTTCCAGTTGCATCTGAAATTGCTTTTAAATTAAATGAAAAAGGTTATGAGGTCGGTAAAAGTATCATCAATAATGAAGAATTAGCTGTAGGTCTTAAACATTCTAAATTAGCTGACCAACTACTAGATAATCATAATGTAGGGGCTAACACTATAAGTTCTCCTACCAATGAAGATGTAAATGCAGTAAGAGGGGAGGGCACACACTAATGGCGATTGTATTAGATAATATTACTTATACCTATGGTGTAGGTACTCCATTTGAAAAGACAGCCCTTCACGGTGTATCTCTTACTGTTGAAAACGGTGAGTTTTTAGGCATCATTGGTCATACCGGCTCTGGTAAATCTACCTTTGTACAACATTTAAATGGCTTATTACACCCTACAACAGGAACGGTTACCGTTAATGGTGTAGATATTAGTGCTTCTACGGAGGAAGCTAAAAAGATGCGCCATAAGGTAGGCATGGTTTTTCAATACCCAGAACATCAGTTATTTGAAGAAACTATTGCTGAAGATATTGCCTTTGGCCCTAAAAACTTAGGCCTCAGTGCTGATGAAGTAGATGAACGGGTACGGGAGGCAATGAAATTTGTAGGTCTTGATTACGACACCTACGCGGAGCGCTCTCCATTTCATCTATCTGGTGGACAAATGCGCCGTGTTGCCATCGCTGGTGTAGTGGCTATGAATCCAGATTTCCTAGTTCTTGATGAGCCATCTGCAGGCCTCGACCCATTTGGTCGTGAAGAAATCTTTGAAGAGATCATTCGACTTCATAAAGAAAAGGGCATTACTGTAATCCTTGTATCACATAACATGGAGGATATTTCTCGCATGGCATCTCGCCTCGTGGTACTCGATAAAGGTCGTATCGTTCTCGATGGGGAACCGATGGATATCTTTAATAATCATCGAGATGCATTGCAAGCTGTTGGTGTAGACGTACCACCAGTGTCTGTAACTATGGAATATTTGCGTGAACAAGGCTTAGATGTATCTAATCGTGTATTATCTGTAGATGATGCAGTACAAGCCATTCTAGAAGGAGGTAGCCATGTTAAATAACATTACTATTGGGCAATACTTCCCAGGAAACTCCTTCTTGCATCGCATGGATCCTCGTGCCAAGATTATTGCTACAACTATCTTTGTGGTAGCTATTTTCCTAGCAAATTCTCCTCTTGCGTATGGCTTGGTAGGGGCATTTACCATCTTTGCTATGTTGTTATCAAGATTGCCATTACGCTTGATGTGGTCAGCTATTAAACCACTTTGGATTATCATCGTATTTACTATGGGTATTCATATCTTTACGACCCCAGGTAATTCACTTTTCCAATGGGGCATTATTAATATTACAGATCAAGGCTTAGCTATGGGTCTACAAATGGCAGCACGATTAATCTTTTTAATCTTGTTCTCATCCCTATTGACCTATACGACATCACCAATTCGTTTGACCGATGGTATTGAGCATTTGCTAAACCCATTCCGTTGTATTGGCGTACCTGCCCATGAATTGGCTATGATGATGACCATTGCATTGCGTTTCATTCCTACTTTATTGGATGAAACAGATCGTATTATGAAAGCTCAATCTGCTCGTGGTGCAGACTTTGTAACCGGGTCTATCATTCAACGGGCAAAAAATATGGTACCTTTATTGGTTCCTTTATTCATCAGTGCATTTAGACGTGCTGATGAACTGGCTATTGCTATGGAAGCGCGTTGCTATCGAGGTGGTGTAAACCGTACGCGCATGAAAGAACTACAAGTTACCTATGTAGATTATATCGGCGTAGGAGCTGTCATTTTGGTTACCATCGTACTCATCGTTTTATGGTGGCTTGATCTATGAGGAATATACGGATTATAGTTGCTTATGATGGCACCGATTTAGCGGGCTATCAAAAACAACCTGATGATAAGGGCTTAACCGTACAAGGTTGTTTAGAATATGGCTTATCAAAAATCTGTAATGAGCCTATTCAAATCTACGGTGCTTCTCGTACGGATGCAGGGGTACATGCGAAGTTTCAAGTCTGTACATTCCAAACATCTGGATCTATACCGGTAGAAAATATTCCTCGCGCTATGATTGCGCATATCCCAAAGGATATAGTCGTTCTTGAAGCCGTGGAAATTCCTCTTGATTGGAAGCCTCGATGGAATATATATGGTAAGGAATATGTATATACCATTCATAATCAGCTCATTGCCAATCCTTTGACAAAACGATACCATTGGCATGTTAAGAAGCCTCTTAATATCGACCTCATGCAAGCTGCAGGCAATGAATTATTAGGCACCCATGACTTTACAACCTTAAAGGGGACGAATTCAACGCCCGCTGATCCGGTAAAAACAATTATAGGAATTCATGTAGAGGCAGAAGGCTCTCATGTTACCATTTCTGTAGTGGGAGATGGGTTCTTATACCACATGGTTCGCAATATTGCAGGGCTTCTCGTCGATGTAGGCCTTGGAAGACGCAAGGTGGAGGATATTAAGGGCTATTTGGCTGCTAATGATCGTCGTGTTATAGGCAAAACGGCGCCAGCCCAAGGGTTATGTTTAGAGGAGATATTCTTTACGGAAGAACGTCAGCAAGAGGTATTACAGAATAAATATTCTATATAATTTTGTATAGACTGCATTCTCCTAGAATTTATTTAAAACGATAACTATTAATACTAAAAGGATACTACTTAGCATGTAGTATCCTTTTTTCTTATAATTTTTAGTTATAATGCCTTAATTTATACCTATTATTATGTGAAATGATACATTGTAAACCCAATATATACATGATACAATGACGATATGGACAGGTTCGTACTATAAAACATTAACATAGTAAGGTAGACTCTTGTCAGCAGTGTAATTTTTATCCTAAGGAGGGTGAATCTCTTGCAAAAACGTAAAGATTTTATCTGGAAAATGGGCGGCCAACAAGGTGAAGGTATCGAGAGTTGTGGCGAAATCATGGCGACAATCCTCGCTAAAGAAGGTTATTCCTTGTATAGCCAACGTTTATTTGCATCTCGTATCAAAGGTGGTCATACTACATTCGCATTGCGCGTTGCATTAGAACAAATTATGTCTATTGGTGAAGGCGTAGACTTCTTGCTTTCTCTTGATCAAGAAACAGTTGATATGCATGGTTCCGAAGTTCGCGATGGCGGTTACATCATCTGTGACAGCAAAGTAAATCCTGACTTCTCTAAATTTGAAGGTACAAAGGTTAATTGCTTGTCCTTGCCAATCTCTGAAACCGCAATGAAACAAGGTTCCTTGTTGATGCGTAATATCGTAGCACTTGGTATGTCTGTTGCACTTCTTGGTTTCGATACTAAGATGTTTAAAGATGCGATTGCTGCTAAATTTGCGAAAAAATCCCAAGAAATCGTGGATAAAAACTTAGCTGCCTTTGACGACGGTCATGGCCTTGTAATGGAAAAATTGGGTGATGTGGAAATCGATACATTGCCAGCTCCTGGTAAGAAAGATCAAATGTTCTTATTAGGTAATGAAGCATGTGCTTTAGGTGCTATTGCTGCGGGTTCTCGTTTCATGGCATCTTATCCTATTACTCCAGCATCTGAAGTAATGGAATATATGATTAAAAATATGGATAAATTGGGTGCTACAATCGTTCAAACAGAAGACGAAATTGCAGCATGCATGACAGCTATGGGCGGCGTATACGCAGGTGTTCGTGGTTTTACATGTACTTCTGGCCCTGGTCTTTCCTTGATGGCAGAATCCTTATCTATGGCTTCCATGGCAGAATTGCCAATGGTTGTTATCGATGTTCAACGCTCTGGCCCATCTACAGGTATGGCTACAAAGGTTGAACAATCCGATATTGATGCGGCTTGCTACAACGCACATGGTGATTACTCAGGTATCGTAATTTCTCCAACATCTATTGAAGAATGCTTCTATGAAATTCAAAAAGCTTTCAACTTGGCAGAAATGTACCAATGTCCAGTTATCTTCATGCCTGATTTGCAACAAGGTTTGAATAAACAATCCGTTCCTTCCTTCGACTTGAACCGTGTACCTATTAACCGCGGTAAGATGATGAAAGAAGCTGATCTTCCTGAATTGGAACAACCTAAATACTTCAAACGCTTTGAATTGACTGAAGATGGTATTTCTCCACGTACAATTCCTGGTATGAAAAATGGTCTATTCCTTTCCACTGGTTTAGAACATAATGAAGAAGGTAAACCAGCAGAAGCTCCTACAATGCACGTAGCGCAAACTGATAAACGTTTCCGCAAATTGGAAACTGTAGCTGATAACTACGAACCATTCTTGAATAACGCTAAATACGACGAAGCAGATGTTCTCGTTGTAGGTATGGCTTCTAGCCGTGGCGCTATCGAAGAAGCTGTTGCTGAATTCGATCAAGAAGGTGTTAAAGTTAACCACTTGCAATTGCGCTTGATTAAACCATTCCCAGCAAAACAATTACAACCATTCATGGATGCTGCGAAAAAAGTGGTTATCGTTGAGCACAATGCAACAGGTCAATTGACTAACTTATTTAAAATCAACATGCATAAGAAATCTAAAATTTCCAGCTGCTTGAAATACGATGGTAATCCATTCACAAAAAGTTATGTGAAAAATGCGATTAAGGAGGTCCTATAATATGACAACAGCTAAAGATTACAGAAACGATATTCGTCCTAACTGGTGTCCAGGCTGTGGCCATTATGGGGTTCAAGCAGCGATTACTGACGCTGTAGTAGCGAAAAATATTCCACCAGAAAAATTAGCAGTAATTTCCGGTATCGGTTGCTCTAGCCGTATCGGTGGTTATTTCTACGCATATGGTGCACATACAACTCATGGTCGTGCGCTTCCTTACGCACAAGGCGTTAAACTTGCTAACCAAGACTTAGAAGTTATCGCTTGCTCTGGTGATGGTGATGCGTTCGCTATCGGTATGGGTCATACTATTCATGCTTTCAAACGTAATGTAAATATGACATACGTCGTAATGGATAACCATGTATATGGTTTGACTAAAGGTCAAGCATCCCCTCGTTCCGATATCGGTTTTGTTACAAAAACAACACCTCGTGGGGCATTCGAATCTCCATTGTCCGTTTGTGAAACTGCAATCGCTGCAGGTGCTACATTCGTAGCACAAGGTTACATGATTAACCGTGCACAACTTGTAGAGTTGATTCAAAAAGCAATGGATCATGAAGGTTTCTCCTTCATCAACGTATTCAGCCCATGTGTTACATACAATAAACACAACAGCTATGACTGGTTCAAAGAACATTTGGTAGAATTGCCAGAAGGTTATGACCCAACAGATCGTGCAGCAGCACTTAAAACATTGGGTGAAACTGATGGCTTGGTAACAGGTGTTATCTATCAAGATACTACTAAACCTTCCTTCGAAAAAGCTCTGGCAGCAGCAAATGGTGGTCCACATCCTCGTCCATTAACTGAAGATGTTGTAAAACCAGATCAAGCGCTATTCGATAGCCTTTGCAATCAATTTAAATAATCTTATCTAAATTGAATCATGTATAATCTGAACCCCTCTTTACTGAATGTCTGGTAAAGAGGGGGTTTTACATTATGACATTATGAATAGTATGATTACTTTAGAGTGTTCTGAATGATATGGTTATTTTATAGTGTTATGAATGATATGATTATTTTATAGTGTTATGAATGATATGGTTATTTTATAGTGGTATGAATCGTATTATTACTTTACGGAGGTTTTCTTAATTGATATACTAATTTATAATTTAGGATATTTATAATTAAGTAAAATTTGAACGCTTATAAATATAAGAGGCTATTATTTCAGAATATGAGGCATAATGGAAACGTATAGAAGTATCATTTACTATGCGATTCATTAAGGAGAGGGAATGAGTAACGTGTCGAATGAATATAATGAAGCATTACTAGAGCCACTTAAGTATTATCGGGAAGAGTTAAAGGACGCGTTTCAACAAGTAACCGAAGAATACTTTCAACAATTAGTAGATCAATCAAAGATTGATATAGATAACAACAAAGTATTAATAGATAAGTATACTGAGGTATCAGAAAATCGCGATCAATCAAACACATCCTATAAACGATTTGGTCTTATTAAAAAGGTTGATATTGTTATTGGTATAGGTGCCATTATTTATGGTATTTATCAGTTTTCACAAGATCATATTGATATTGTAGCGGTTATTGTTTCTATACTTATATTAGTTCTATGTGTAGGGCTTTACCTATATTGGATTAAGCCTAATAGTAAGAGCCTTGAAGAAAAACTTAATGATTTAGATGCTACATTAGCTAACATGCGTCAAGAAGGCTATGAGATGATGGCCCCTTTAAACGATCTATTTCATAGTGAAATGACTGTAGAACTTATAAAAAAGGCGATTCCTTTTATTCATATGGATTCTAACTTTAATATTGAACGATATGAACAGCTCGTTAAAGATTATGGATTCTTAGAAAAAGGTGATGTAAATCATTCCACCTTAGATATTGCGTCTGGTGATATTTTAGGAAACCCCTTTGTTTTTCTGAAGCGCATAATCCACTGGATGGATGATTATACGTATGAAGGCACCTTAAATGTTACGTATACAGAAGAGTATGTTGATTCTAATGGGAATCTAAAAACTCGTGATGTTAACGAAACATTACGGGCCGTTATAAGACAACCAGGTCCTTATTATGCCAATAAAGTATCTTTAGTGTATGGTAATCATGCAGCACCTAACCTAACATTCCATAGGAAGCCACCGGAAAAAGGATTCTTTAATTTCGGTAGCGCTAAGAGTAAGATAGCAAAAGGTATTGCTAGTCTTAGACAGAAGAGTCAGGATTCATTGGAGAATGGCGGTAGCTTCCAAGCTTTAGCCAATGAAGAGTTTGATGCACAATTTAATGCATTAGATCGCAACAATGAGGTTGAGTTCCGCGTACTATTTACGCCATTAGCACAAAACAACTATAAGGATATTTTTGAAAACTCTCCATATGGAGATGATTTTATATTTAATAAAGAGTGTAAAATTAATGAGATTAAAGCTGACAATTCTCAAAATTGGGACTTTGATACATCACCATCTCAGTATTATGATTTTTCATTCCAAAAGATTAAAGAGAAGTTCATTAATTACAACTGCAGTTACTTTGATCACATGTATTTCTCATTCCTACCAATTTTAGCGATTCCTGTGTATCAACAAATGGCTTCTAATGATTATATTTATGGCAAGTCTTATAATTTCAAATATAATGATTACATTACAGAAATGCTAGCAAATAAAATGGGACTTAATTTATTTGTTCCTCCTGATGCGGCTCAGCGGAATAATGTAAAAACAATTCTTAAGACTAGCCACCATAAAAATGAAGGTGACTCTGAGGTAATTAAGGTAGATGCCTATTCTTATAGAACGATTGAGCATATAGATGAAGTGCCGGTAAGAGCTGGTAATGGTAGAACCTATTATGTTCCAGTCCGCTGGGACGAGTATGTTCCTGTTACAAAACATGAATTTATAGAGGTTTCAGAAATTAAATCTGCTGGAGAGGATTTTAAGCATATTAAAGGTCTAGATCAGTATCAAAAATCTGAAAATAATAGAGATAGGTCTTTTGCATACGATCACTTTATGGCAGGTAAACTATATCGACAAAATCAGTCTCTCGACGATTTATTAAATACTATTTACAAAGAATTTGGAGGTACCCAAAATGGCTAACCAACTCGACGAAATGAATCCGGAAATTATGTCTGAAGGCAGAGATGTGCATGTTATCGCTAAGGTAATCCCTGTTGAAACTAGTGGCTTTGAAAAACTTCTTCCAACGATCCTTATGGCAGTTGGTGTTATCGGTATCGTTTTAGGCATAGTTATAGACAAGTATCTAGTATCTATTATTGGCGCCATTGTATTGATTTATCCATGGTGGCGATTAAAACAAATTAGCTCAGAGTTTAATATGATGGAACAAAGAATTCAAAATGCTGCATCCGAAATTGATAACTATATGGAGCAACGTGTTGTGATTCTTTCTAATGCGGCTAAACTTGTGGAAAAATCTATTGAAGTTGATAAGGATATCCTTGTAGACATTGCTAAGTATAGAAGTGGTAATTTTTCTGAAGAATCTAGAAGTGATGTGAATGCACAACTTAACAAGGCTACAAGAGCCCTCAACGTAGCTATAGAAAATTATCCTGAATTACAAAGCCAAGATACAATTCGTGATGCAATGCAACAAAATTCTTACTTACAAAAAGAAATTACTGCAGCTAGAACGTTGTATAATGATGCTGTAAATACTTGGAATAGAGAAATCTTTGAATTCCCATTTAAAAAGATTGTAGCTGCAAAAGAAGGTAGAACTACTAGAATTCCATTTATTGCAGATCAAGAAACTAAAGAAAAAGCTAAAGGCGTTTTCTTTTAAGTGATAGGCAATTGGGTGTTAGTGTATAAAGGGCATACCATGAAATCTGACATTAGTATATAAGGGGATACTATGAAGTCTTATGAAAAAGGGATTAGCTTGTCCATCTGGACTTTGAGTTGGCCTATATTTATCGAAGTGTTCCTACAGCTGTTAGTAGGTAATATAGACCAAGTGATGATGAGCCATTACTCTCCTCAAGCGGTAGCAGCTGTGGCTAATGCCAATCAAATTTTAAATATCTTTATTATGCTCATCATTGTTATGAGTACAGCTACGACGATTTTGATTGCTCAATATTTAGGGGCCCGTAATCAGTCGAAGTTATCAGAGGTGTGTACGGTTAGCTTGGTGCTGAACTTTTTCTTCTCGTCTATAGCGGCCGTATTCTTTATCACCTGTCATAAATGGATCTTTACGTGGCTTGGTATTCCGCCAGAAACGATGAGTGATACATCTGTATATACAACCATTGTAGCAGCAGGATTACCAATTCAAGCTATGTACTATGCATTGGTAGCAGTATTTAGGGGGCATTCATTAACACGTATTACCATGTATATTGCACTGGTTATGAATGTTATCCATATCACAACTAACTATGTATTAATATTTGGTCATGGTCCCATACCAAGCCTTGGTGTACTAGGGGTATCAATTTCTACCTGGTTATCTAAGGTGGTAGGCCTCGTAATTATTGGCTATACCTTTAAGAAGTTGCTTACTTTAGAGGTGAGCTTCAAATTTTTAAAACCATTCCCGTGGCATACGGTTAAGTCTTTACTGAATATCAGTGTTCCCTCTGGTGGTGAAACCTTAAGTTATCAGTTATCTCAGACAACGATTATGAAAATGGTCAATATCCTAGGGCTAGCTGTTATTAATACAAAGGTGTATGTATCAGTTGTTGCCATGCTTTGCTATGTATATACCATAGCATTAGCAAATGCATCTCAAGTTATTGTGGGTTACCTGATGGGGGCTAAACGACAAGCTGAGGTGACAAATCGCGTATGGCATTCTATGTTGTTAGCCATTGCCATTAGTGTAGGACTGGCTACGTTCTTTTATATTACCAGTGATATTGTACTATCCATATTTACTACGGATCCAGAAATCCTATCGTTAGCACATAATGTATTACTGATTGAGATTTTTCTTGAGTTAGGTCGTGCCGTTAATATTGTTATGGTTGGCTGCTTACAAGCAGCAGGGGATATTAGAACACCGATGCTCGTAGGCATTTTTGGCATGTGGTTATGTGCTGTACCATTGTCCTATCTATTTGGAATTTACTGGGAATGGGGGCTCGTAGGCATTTGGATTGCCATGGCGGTAGATGAAATTTTACGAGGTTTATTATTTGTATATCGCTGGTATAGTGGGAAGTGGAAAAATAGACGCCTCATAGAGGCATAGTCTTATATTTACACGATTTCAATATACTTTTAGTAGTTTGTAGATATAGTTAGCCTTACATTAGAGAGTGTAAGGCTAATTATTTGTGAAAGTAGGTTTATATGAGTAAGACAGTAGGCATTATTGGCTTAGGTCTATTAGGTGGTTCGTTGGCGAAGGCTTTAAAGGCCTATACCGATTATGAGGTAGTAGGGTATGCTCGTCGCCAAGAGGTTTGTGATGCGGCCATTCAGGATGGGGTGGTAAAAGCTGCTTGGACTGAGGTAGAACCATTGATTGAAAATTCAGATATCGTTGTATTTTCATTGCCTCCAGATACAAATGCAAGACTATTTACAGAAATGGCACATCTTTTTAGACCAGGACAAGTGGTGACTGATGTATCTAGTGCAAAGGAAAACTTTGTACGAGCTGTATATGATTCTATTCCGAAAGGGACAATTTTTGTGTCTGTTCATCCTATGGCTGGCTCTGAAAAGGGTGGCTACGAAGTATCTCATAAAAACCTATTTAAAGGTATGGGTTGGATTGTACTAGAGGATAAGGCCTCTGATGTATATAGTGAAGAGGTTGCTCAAGAACTAGCTGAAATGGGACGCGCTGTAGGATCACGTATTGAATTCGTCGATATTTATGCTCACGATGCGTATTTAGCTATGGTGAGTCATATGCCACATTTATTGGCATCCATTTTAACTCAAGTTTCCGGTGGTGATGAACTAGGCGAGTTGCGCATGAAATTATCTGCAGGGGGCTTTAGAGACTGTACACGTGTTGCCGGTGGGTTACCATCTATGTGGCGTGAAATCATCTACGGTAACAGACATAATGTAATTGAAGGTCTTTCACAGATTGAATCCGAAATCAAACGGGTAAAAGAGATACTTTCACAAGAAGATGAAGGTCAAGCTTTAGAATCCTATCTTGAACGAGGAAGAGAAATTCGCGGTAAATTACCATATTTAACAGGACAAATAAAGAATAGCTAATGATAAATAATTATTAGCTAAGGCTATACATTGATTAGCACTCATAGAGTACTAACAATGAATAATTAACATTCATTTGAGCTTGATGTATATTTATGTAGCTGAAGCAACGCGGTTTATGCAGTATAATGTGTATACTAGGGTTCGTAAAGAATATACATTTAACATATTATTTAGTTAAGGAGATACCATGAGTTTGTTACAAGAAACTTGTGACGCTATTAGAGGTCGCAGTCATGAAATTGAACAACATATAATCGATAATTGGAATGCAGGTTCACCTGTAGAACAATATGGGCGACTTGTAAACGTGGTGGCTCAATATGGCGCGGCTACAAACCAGAAACAGTTAACGGTTCCAAAGCCTTGTATGATTATTGCCTCTGCCGATCATGGTGTGGCCGATATGGGCGTAAGTGCGTACCCAAAGGAAACAACTGTAGGGATGACACAAAACTACTTAATTCCTAAAGGGGCGGGCGCCAATTCCTTAGCTAATTACTGTGGTGCTCAAATGGAAGTCATCGATATGGGCATTGATGCAGATATGAGCTGGGTACCAGGACTCCGTAGTCATAAACTTGGTATGGGCACAAAAAACTTTGTAGAAGAACCGGCCATGACACGTGAACAAGCTATTGAAGGTATTGAAACAGGTATCCGCCTTGTAAAAGAGAAAATCGACGAAGGTTTTAATGTTTTCTTAGTAGGGGAAATGGGTATTTCCAATACTACTGCTAGTGCTCTTATGACTGCCAAGTTTGCAGGACTCACTGCAGAGGAAGCTACAGGGCGAGGCACTAATATTTCCGATGAACGTCTAAAATTAAAGCAACGCATTGTGCATGATGTATTAGAAAAATATAAAAATATTCCGAAAGATGATGCAATCGGAATTTTATCCTCTGTGGGCGGCTTTGAATTTACATGTATCGTAGGTGTTATTCTAGGTGCTGCAGCGAATAATGCACTTGTTATTATTGATGGTTTTAATACATCTGCTTGTGCATTGGTTGCTAAAACATTAGTTCCACAGGCGATGGATTATGTAATGGCATCTCATTTATCTGCTGAAAAAGCGGCTAAATCTTCTTTAGAAAATTTAGGCCTTGAAGCCTATGTTGATTTAGGGCTATGTCTCGGTGAGGCCTCTGGTGGTTCCATTCAAATGGGAATGCTAGATCTTGCCGTTCATATGTATTTGGCTGTTACAGGAGGTAAGGCATGAGAACTTTTACAATTGAACCATTACATGCACCATCCATGGAAGCATGCCGATTACGTATCGATAATTTAACAAAACCTATTTATAGCCTTGCAACATTAGAGTTAATAGCTGAGCGTTTTGCAGGTATTCTGGCAGATCCTCAACCAAATCATTTACGATATGGCGTACTTGTGGTGGCGTCGGACCACTTGGTAGATGGTCCTCAAAATAGTCAGCATGGTAGTGAAAGCTACGCCGCTATCAAACGTTTCAATGAAGGTAGAACGGCTACGCAGGGGGCGGCATTTAAGTTAAATGCAGACGTACATGTTGTAAATGTAGGTCTTGAGCAAGATACTAGTAATCTAGAATATATTGATCAACAAGTCATTCGTAAAGGATCTCATTTCTTTGGTGTAGAACCTGTTATTTCTCGAGATGAACTTGAGCGAGCTCTAGAGCTTGGCTTTACCTATGCTGATAAATTACATGCTGATGGATTACAAGTGGTGGCGATTGGTAATGTAGGGGAAAGGGCATTCCTTGACTCCCTCGTAACGACGGCTACAATTACGGGCTGTGCCTATGACGATATTCTCGTTCATACCGAATGTGGACCTACGGTAGAACAACGGGCTGCTCATATTCATTCTTTTGTAGATCGTTTTAATATCGCTGTGGATGATTGGTCTGCTTTGAGTGAAAGTGAGCGCCGTGATGTGGTATTACACTTACTTCAGGTAGCAGGGGGACTAGATATTGCATTCTTAACAGGTTTTATCTTAGGTGCCGCAAGTCAGCGTATGGCTATCGTTTTTGATAATGCCGTAACAGGTGCTGCTGTATTGGCTGCTATTACCATTGAGCCATTAGTAAAAGACTATGTATTTCCATCGGCTGCCTATGAGGAACCAATTCATAAGGAACAATGTCGATTCCTTGGAATAAAACCATGTTTACACTACAATTTACAAATTGATGAAGCATTGGGTTCCACAATGGGGTTATCTATTATCGATGCATCTATGCATATGTTAAATGATATGAAAACCTTCGTTGAAGCTGAGGTTAAAGCAGCTGAAGATGGTGCCGGTAAAGGTAGACAAAAGAATAAAGAGTAATCTATATAAAAGAGGGAGTATTAAATCCCTCTTTTTGTATGTTTTATGCTCAATTATCCGAAATTAACTGAGAATTTCATGGAAAAACCATTGACACTATATGTGTAAATTGATATTATTATAGGGCAGTCAGGACAGACTTAAATTCTTCTTGACGACAGATTGATGATTATGTTATATTAATTATCGGTTCTGTATGCGGGAATAGCTCAGCGGTAGAGCACCGCCTTGCCAAGGCGGGGGTCGCGAGTTCGAATCTCGTTTCCCGCTCCATACATTCCTCGATAGCTCAGTTGGTAGAGCAATCGGCTGTTAACCGATCGGTCGTAGGTTCGAGTCCTACTCGAGGAGCCATTTATGACTCACTAGCTCAGTTGGCAGAGCACCTGACTTTTAATCAGGGTGTCCCGCGTTCGAGTCGCGGGTGAGTCACCATTTTGGCCCGTTGGTCAAGCGGTTAAGACACCGCCCTTTCACGGCGGTATCCCGGGTTCGATTCCCGGACGGGTCACCACATATGGACGATTAGCTCAGCTGGGAGAGCGCCTGCCTTACAAGCAGGATGTCGGCAGTTCGATCCTGTCATCGTCCACCACATGCGGGAATAGCTCAGCGGTAGAGCACCGCCTTGCCAAGGCGGGGGTCGCGAGTTCGAATCTCGTTTCCCGCTCCATTAATTTCCTCGATAGCTCAGTTGGTAGAGCAATCGGCTGTTAACCGATCGGTCGTAGGTTCGAGTCCTACTCGAGGAGCCAATTTCATATGGCCCGTTGGTCAAGCGGTTAAGACACCGCCCTTTCACGGCGGTATCCCGGGTTCGATTCCCGGACGGGTCACCACATAGGACGATTAGCTCAGCTGGGAGAGCGCCTGCCTTACAAGCAGGATGTCGGCAGTTCGATCCTGTCATCGTCCACCAACGTAAGCGGTTATCTTCGGATGGCCGCTTTTTGTTATATAACACAATAGCTATTAACGCGGCGCGTACATGATGATATAAACGCCCACAAGGCAGACGAGACCGCCGATGATATCATATGTGTCTGGTCGTAAACCATCGATGAGCCAACCCCATAGGATGGAGAGGGCAATAAATACGCCGCCGTAGGCTGCATAAACCTTACCAAAGCTTGCTTCTGGTTGGAAGGTAGGGATAAGGCCGTATAAAAATAGGATGATAGCACCAGCCAGTAAATATACAGGACTTTTATCATCGCGCATATAGAGCCATACTAAATAACCGCCACCGATTTCGGCTAAACCGGCTAATATAAAGAAGAAAATAGATAAGAGCATAATAACCTCACAGTATTAATTGAAATCTATTCTCTATTGTACAACTTGTTACAGTAGAGAGCAATTATTTAATGACCAAGATGAATCGTTACTAGTGGTAAAGAGAAGAATGTTAAAAGACAAAGATATTAAAAGGTAAAAATGTTAAATATAGACATTAATAGAGGATATAATAAAATTAAAACCCGTACACGTATATGTGTACGGGTTTTGTTTCGTTCTTATAAACGAGCTGGTGATTCGCTGTGTACATAATCCATGAAGGTATGCATTGTTTCCGATTTAGAATTGTTTTTCTTAAAGGCGAAGCACACTTGTAGTTTAAATGGTTTTTCTAAAGGTATGTAGCCATCATTGATATTTAAAGAATTTAGAATTTGGCGTGCTACGATGCAGCCTGATTTATTTTTTTGACAGTAGTCGATCATTGTATATGGGTTAGATAAGCGGCTACCTCTAATGTGTAGATTTTGTTGACCGTTACCAACATAATTTTTCAATGTACGATACATAAAGTACTTAGGTGGATACATAAGTAATGGTTGTTGTTGAATTGCTTTCAAGCTAGCAACTTCCATATTATCGATAATGTTTGGTGCATAGTATACGAATTCGTCCTCGCGAAGGGCTGTAGATTCATATGCTGACATATCCTTGTTATTTGGTAAGTAGAGGAGGGCAATGTCGATACGATTTTCGCGTAAGTCGAGCATCAACTCTTCTTCTTCCATGTCATAAATGCTGACAGAGAACTCAGGGTGGTTTTGGAAGAAGTGGGATACATATCCGTTAAGGCGAATGTCCCCTAAACTACGCAATACACCAATATTTAAGATTGGACGTTCTACCTTGCTGGCTAAACGGATCGATTGAATAGCACGTTCCAATGTGTCGAGAACTTGTTCTGCTTCTGGTAGGAATAATTCACCTTCTGGTGTCAAACGGCTACCTCGTGTAGAGCGGGAAATTAATTTCACACCAACTAAACGCTCTAATTTTTTCATTTGAGCGCTGAAAGCTGATTGTGTAATGTTCATAGATTGTGCAGCTAATGTAAAGCTTCCTGTTTTATTATAGGTAATAAAACTTTGTAGCTCTTGCATTGTAGGTAACTCTTTCATAGTATTCCCCCAATATTGACATAAAACTCCAATGATACCTATTACCTTTCTTACTAATATTGTAGCATACTATAATTGTTTTTTCATCTAAATCTATAAAATATGATGAAGCATGCACAATCGATATAGTGAGCAATATTATCGCAAAAAAGTGTAATATAAGTTCGCTATTATGCACTTATTTCAATGACTTTCACCATTATCAATAATTGACATAAGTAAATGAAAATGATATTATACATGAGTACCATTATGTGTAGGTACAAGTTTATATTAATCTTATGAGGTGATAATCACATGGCAACGAGAAGAGAGGCTCGATTCAAACTTTGTCGTCGCTTTGGTGTGAACGTATTCGGTCACGCAAAAGCCTTGAATCGCGTCAAAAAAGACCAACGTCAGAAAAAAATGTCTGAGTATGGCACACAATTATTAGAAAAACAAAAAGTTAAAGCTTACTACAACTTGCTAGAACGCCAGTTCGTACGCTATTATGATAAAGCGAAAAAAATGCAAGGTGTTACAGGTGAAAACATGTTGATCCTTTTGGAACAACGTCTTGATAACCTTGTATATCGCATCGGCTTCGGTAACTCCATTCGTCAAGCTCGTCAAATGGTAAACCATGGCCACATCTTGGTAAACGGTCGTCGTGTAGACATTCCTTCCTTCTCCTGCAAACCAGGCGATGTAATCGAATTGCGCGAAGCATCTCGTGACAACGAAATGTTCAAAACTAACTTCCAAGAACTTCGTTCTTTCGAACTTCCTTACATTGAAAAAGACTTGGAAGGCTTCAAAGCTACATTCACTCGTCTTCCTCAACGTGAAGAACTTCCTATCGAAGTTAACGAAACACTTATCGTCGAATTGTACTCCAAATAATTTGGCGCTTATGGGAAAACCACTCAGAATTGGGTGGTTTTTTCTTTATGACATGTCACTGTTAAAGGGCTAAAACAGTGCAAAAAACAATTGACATAGAACACCAAAATCTGTATACTATTTTGAGTAAGCTTTAGTCGTGTTTCCATTAGCCCCGGAAGCAAAGGACAAGCTGATTTTGGTAGAATTATGACGTTATTAGGAGGATATGCAGCATGAAAACTACATTTATGGCCAATCCGAACACAATCGAACGGAAATGGTATGTTGTTGACGCTGAAGGTAAAACTTTAGGACGCCTTGCTGCCGAAGTTGCAAAAGTTCTTCGGGGCAAAAATAAACCAACTTTCACACCACACGTAGACACTGGTGACCATGTGATCGTTGTAAACGCAGAAAAAATTCGCGTAACTGGTAAAAAATTGGAACAAAAGGAATACTTCCGTCACTCTGGTTACCCAGGTGGTTCCCGATTCACTAAATTGTCCATGATGCTTGAAAAACAACCTGAACGTGTTGTTGAAATGGCAGTTCGTGGTATGCTTCCAAAAAACAAATTGGGTGCACAACAATACCGTAAATTAAACGTATACGCTGGTCCTGAGCATCCACATGCAGCTCAAAAACCAGAAGTTTTAGAAATTTCCGTACGATAATCTAGAGGGAGGAACATATAATGGCAGTAGCACAATATTACGGCACTGGTCGTAGAAAATCTTCCGTTGCTAGAGTTCGTCTGGTACCGGGCACAGGTAAAATCACTGTTAACAAACGTGAACTTAATGATTATTTCGGTCGCCAAACTTTGGAATTGATCGTAAAACAACCTTTGAACTTGACTAACACAGTTGAACAATACGATGTTATCGCAACTGTAGCTGGTGGCGGTCCTTCCGGTCAAGCTGGTGCAATTCGTCACGGTATCTCCCGTGCGTTATTGGACGTAGATGGCGAACTTCGTCAATCTTTGAAAAAAGCTGGCTTCTTGACTCGTGACCCACGTATGAAAGAACGTAAAAAATACGGTCTTAAAAAAGCCCGCAAAGCAAGCCAATTCTCCAAACGTTAATATTTGGAAAACAGGTTATTACACCTGCAGACAATGTCTGCAGGTGTTTTTTGTTGCTTAGATTATGGTGACACTAATAATTATCTGTTATGATGATTATAATGATAAAAGAAAGCGTATTTATAGTGTATCCGCTCTTGGACGAGAACAAGAGATTGTAGGTAATGAAATCAGTGATGCTTTGAGCGATATTTTCTATGATGGATTCAGTGATGTTGATTCTGGTAAGAATGCAGGTAAAAAGGTAGTCGTTCTTTCATAATATATTTACCTGTGTATAGGGGGGCTGTATGGTACAAAATATATATCATTTACTAGTGGAGAATTGGAGCTTTTTCGCAGGTCTATTATGGGAACATATCGGCATAGCTTTGCTTTCTAGTATAATTGCTATTATTCTAGGAGTAGTTGCGGGTATTTTACTTAACGAGTATCGGCGAGCAGTTAATCCGACCATGATGGTTATTAATTTCTTGTATACTATACCATCCATATCCATGCTGGGATTTTTGATTCCCTTTTCAGGAATTGGTAACGCAACGGCAGTGATTGCTCTTGTGATATATGCATTATTGCCGATGGTGAGAAATACATATACTGGGTTAAGCAGTATTGACAAGGAAATGATTGAAGCGGCTACATCACTGGGGTTATCTCGTGTACAACGTTTACGATATATTGAATTGCCTTTAGCCTTTCCAGTAATCATGGTCGGTATACGAAATATGCTAGTTATGACTATAGCGCTTACTGGGGTAGCATCATTTATTGGTGCCGGAGGTCTTGGTGTAGCTATTTATCGAGGTATTACTACAAATAATACGACTATGACTGTAGCTGGCAGTTTACTAATTGCTTTTTTAGCATTGATTATGGATGGTGTATTGGGCTTTTTTGAGAAAATTATACTATATAGAGGGCATTGCAAACGTACTTTTAAACGTATTGGTATTGTAGCCTCAATTGTGATAATTGGTGGTATTGGTGTATTTATGTGGCCGTCGCAACAATCCAATGTAATTCATGTAGCTACAAAACCGATGACAGAACAGTTGATTTTGGGCGATATGCTGAAACTTCTTATTGAACAAGATACAGATTTAACTGTTGAAGTAACAGCCGGAGTAGGCGGAGGAACCTCCAATATTCAACCGGCCATGGAGTCCGGTCAATTTGATATCTACCCTGAATATACAGGTACCGGTTGGAATGCAGTACTAAAACGAGACACGCAATATAGTGAAAATTTATTTGATGAATTACAGCGCGCTTACGAGGATACATATCAATTTAAATGGGTCGGTATGTATGGTTTCAATAATACATATGGAATGGCTGTACGTAAGGATATTGCTAACAAATATAATTTAAAAACATATTCAGACTTAGCGAGGGTTTCGTCACAGTTGATTTTAGGTGGGGAATATGATTTCTTCGGGCGCCAAGATGGGTATTCGGGATTACAGCGAGTATACGGCATGGACTTTAAAGATACGAAGGATATGGATATAGGTTTGAAATATCAGGCTATTGAAAGCGGACATGTAGATGCTATGCCTATATTTACTACTGACGGTCAGTTGAGCCATGCGTCTGTTGTTGTTCTTGAGGACGATAAACATTTATATCCGTCGTATCTTTGTGGTAATGTCGTCAGAATGGATGTGTTAAAGAAGCATCCTGAGCTAGAAGCGGTATTACTAAAATTGACACATACGATTACGGATCAGGATATGTCATATATGAACTATGAAGTGGAATCGGAAGGACAGAAACCTCATGATGTTGCTGAGCGATACTTACGCACTAAAGGTTTGTTATACTAACGTGGGTTGCTAAAGGGTATATAGTATTGTTTTGTGATTATAAGATTACGTTTACATCTATAATTAATTCCCCTATAATAGAAATATATAATCGAATTTTTTCGAAAACAGATTTTCATATAGGAGAACTCATATGATTTATAATACAATTCAATACGTAGTGGACAACGGCATTGGTACGTTGACATTTAATCGCCCTACAGTGGCGAATGGTTTTAATATCGAGATGTGCAAGGAGATCCTTGAGGTTTTAGATAAAGCACATAATGATGAAAGTGTTCGTGCATTGCTCATCAATGCTGAAGGCAAGGTATTCTCTGCTGGTGGTGACTTAACAGAAATGGAACGGGCTGTAAACGATGGTGATACAGAGTCTTTATTTGAAATTGTTGAACTAGTAGCCCAAATTTCTATGGCTATGAAACGCTTACCTAAACCTGTTATCATGAGCCTTCAAGGCGCTGCAGCAGGTGCGGCGTTCAACATGGCGTTAGCTGCAGACTTTGTTGTAGCGGCTAACAATGTACGCTTTATCCAAGCTTTCGTAAACGTAGGTCTTGCTCCAGATGCAGGTGGTTTGTTCTTGTTAACTCGTTCCATTGGTATGAACCGTGCTATGCATATCGTTATGACTGGTGAAGCCGTATCTGCTGAAAAAGGTAAAGAACTTGGCTTTGTATATAAAGTTTGTGAATTAGAAGATCTAGAAACTGCTACAAGACGTCTTGTAGAGAAATTAGCAAAAGGTCCTGCACAATCTTACCGCGTTATGAAAGAAATGATGTGGAATAGCTTCTTATCTGGCTGGGAAGAGTACAAGAAGTTTGAAGTAGAAAATCAATGCTCCTTAGGTCTTTCTGAAGACTTTAAGGAAGGTGTACGAGCTTTCACAGAACGCCGTCGCCCTAAATTTGGTCAAAAATAATAATTATTCTCTTGTAATTCTTTGGAATATCATGTATTTTATAAGCAGTTACTAATATAATTCGAACCGATGTGGCTCTATATATTGAGTTACATCGGTTTTTGCTTTCATAAAAAAGCAAAAGTGTATATAATAGTACTATTATAATAGTTTTAGGAGGTCATTATTACATGGCTCAAGATACAATTAAATGTTATGACGGTCCTAGTGATGTAGTCCAAGCATTGGCGGAGGATTTTATTGATTTTACTAATGATGAAATTAGCCGTACTGAAACGTGCATCGTTGGTATTACTGGGGGTACTGTTATAAATGGTTTGTTAGAATTACTTAACTCTCCTGAATATATTGAGCGCCTTAATTGGGAACGGATATTCTTCTTGTGGACTGATGAGCGTTTCTTGCCACAATCGCATGAGGATAATTACTTCAATCGCGTAAAACCTCATTTGCTATGCAAGGCAAAGGGGGCTGCTCATTTCTTGCCTATTAATACGGATTCTAAAACCGTACATGAAGCGGCTGAAGAATATGAAAAAGAGGTTCGCAATGTCCTAAAGGCATGTAAAAAATCTGGTCTTGATTTAGCGTTGCTTGATTTAGGCGAGGATGGTCATACGGCAGGATTATTTGCAGGCTCTCACGCATTGCGTGTAGCTGATCAAGATGTAGTGGCCGTTGAAGATGGCAAGGTATGGGAACGCATTTCTATGACATTTTCTTTCCTAGCAAAATCTGATGCTGTCTGGTTTACTGTGACTGGTGAAAGCAAGCGAACTGCATTGACAAAGGTATTATACCAACGCGAAGATTACGAGGATTTAACGTGGGAAAAACGCATTGGTCGTACATTGCCTGGTGCTGTGCTTTCACAAGAAGCTGTGACCTGGTATGTGGACAAGGCAGCCTATAATGATGTACACTAAAAGATGTAAGTTTTAGTAAATATAAAGGAGATACATATGGGATCTATAGGAACACCTGAATTAATAGTTATATTAGTGATCGCTTTAGTTATCTTCGGACCTGGTAAATTACCTGAAGTAGGTAAAGCTATTGGTAAGGGCATCAATGAATTTAAAGATGCTATTTCGGGCCCTAAAAAAGCTGTTGATGAAACGAAAGAAGCCGTTAAAAAGGCGACTACTATCGACGTAACAGCAGGGGCTAAAAACGACGATAAACATAAAGAATCTAATGATTAATAGGAGGTATCACTATGTGTAAAGATTGTGGTTGCGGTGAAGATAATGGCGTTGTAACAAAGGTATTTACTGTACCTGGTATGATGTGCAATAACTGTAAAGAAACTGTTGAAGGTGCATCCCTTGGTTTACCTGGCGTTTTGAGCGCAGAGGTAAATTTGCCAGAGAAAACAGCGACTGTTTCTTTTGATCCAGCAAAAGCATCTGTTGATGTTATTACAAAAGCTATTGAACGTACAGGCTTTGAAGTAGAAAGCGTTGCAGATGGTGTACAAGAACATAGTCATGGTTTACTAGGAACATTGAAACGTTTCTTCAAATAATCGAACCCATAGGGCTGTATTGAAACACTGTTTCGATGCAGCCTTTTTTCATAAAGAGGTAATAAAATGATACGCAAGTTTGATGCTAAAAATTTCAAGTGGGATGGCGTCGATACCTTGGTATATAAACAAGATGGTAGCCCTTTTAAAGATGTAACACGTCAAGTTTTATACGATGGGGCCTTTGATATTCCATGCCAATTCCGCTACTTTGAATGCTTGCCAGGTGGGTATTCTACGCTTGAATATCATGAACATACACATATGGTTATGATATTCCGTGGGAAGGGGCAAGTCTTATTAGGCGATGAAATCCATGATGTAGAAGCTGGTGATTTTATTGAAATTCCAGGTAAAACGATACATCAATTTCGGGCTAATAAAGGCGATTATATCGGGTTCCTTTGCTTAGTTAACCAAGATCGGGACAAGGTAAAATTATTAACCCCTGAAGAGATGGATACATTGCGCTCTAATCCAAAGATTAAAGAATTTTTGGAAAGTTGCTAATTTATATGGCGGTTATGTGTGATGACCGCCATATAGTTTTTTATAATCAACAGTAACTATTGATATGTGTAGTTTGATAGGGAGGTTCTATGAATACCTTTACACGCGCCGCACTGACGGTACTGGTAGGACTTGTAATTTGGTTCTTGCCTCACACGGAGGCGATTAAGCCTGAAGGATGGCATTTATTAGCTATCTTCACGGCTACAATTGTAGGTTTTATTTTACGACCTTGGCCAACAGGTATTATGGCACTCTTTGGTATTGTTGCTGCGGTAGCAACAAATTCTATTACCATGGTGCAAGCATTAGGTGGTTACGCTGAAGCCAATGTATGGCTTATCGTAGCAGCTGTATTCTTTTCTAGAGGCATTATTAATTCTGGCCTTGGTAAGCGTATCGCGTATACTTTGATTCGGTCCTTTGGTACTAGTTCCTTAAAGTTAGCTTATGCATTGGCTTGTACGGATCTTATTATTTCTCCTGCCACGCCATCTAATACGGCTCGTGGAGGCGGTATTATTTTCCCAATTGTACAAAACATTTCGTTAGCCTTTGATTCTGAGCCAAATGGTAGTACGGCACGTCGTATTGGGGCATACTTGATGACAACGGCTCATACGATAAACACCATTACTGTAACAATCTTCTTAACTGCTTGTAGTGGTAACTTATTGATTACATCCTTAGGTGCAAAATTGTTTGGCTATGATATTTCATGGTGGGAATGGTTCCAAGCAGGTGTCATCCCTGGTGTAATTTGCATGATTTTGATGCCTTGGTTTATTTATAAAATCTATCCACCTGAAATCAAGGAGACACCTCAAGCAGCGGTAATGGCCCAAAAAGAGCTAGATATACTAGGTCCTATTACAAAGGCTGAAATTTCAGTGGCTATTATTTTTGTACTTTGTATTTTGCTGTGGTCCACAGCGATTTGGACGAAGTTACATCCTACTGTAGTTGCTATGATGGGCGTACTTGCTTGTGTAGTTACAGGCTCCCTTACATGGGAAGATATTCTAGGTGAACGCACAGGTTGGGATATTCTAATCTGGATGGGTACCCTCGTTGGTATGGCTGGTTTACTTGGCAAGCTCGGTGTTGTTGCAGTATTTGCTGATTTTGTAAGTCAACATCTTGTAGGTATTGATTGGTTCTGGGCATCCTTCATTATCTCTGCAACCTTTGTATACTCTCAATATTTCTTTGCCAGTGGTACAGCTCGTATTACAGCGTTATTCTCCGCCTTTGCAGCTATCTTGGTAGCAATGGGGGCACCAATTCCGTTTACCATTTTGCTCTTTGGTTTGATGAACAGCCCTGGCTGTACATTAACGCATTACAGCTCTGGTGTAACACCAATCTTCTTCGGTGCAGGCTATGTACCGCAAGGAACATGGTGGCGTGTAGGTCTTGCTATTTCTGTGGTTAGCTTCTTAATTCACTTCTGGGGCGGTACCCTTGGCATGTGGCTATTCGGTATTCTATAATATTCAAAAATCCCTCACGGTAGTGGGGGATTTTTTGTTTGCGCTATCTGTTTAGTAGTTTGTTATCGATTTATTTTCTATGTGTATTAGATAGGTAGTGTATTATTGTTATTGCTATAGTTTTTATATATGGTAAACTTTAAAAATTTATATAATAAATCTATAGAATATTTATTGCACGACATTATATAAAGTGTTATTATTATTTTATGATTACAGATTACTTTAGGAGGAAACATGTTGGGTTTAGTCATTAGCTTGTTGATTATCGCGCTCGTCGTGATTATTAAAGACATTCGAATTATGAACAACAACTTAACACGTTTTTGTCTTAGAAGTTCCACGAATGGTTTAATATACAATCAATAAGAATTGACTATACGGTTTGTTTCTTATGTGTATTTATTCCAAGGGATACATAGGTCGTTTATGTATATAGGAATTCTGTAAACAAAAGGAATATCATTTGTAAACTTTTAAGACGATTCATATGAATCGTCTTTTTTTATTCAGTTGAAAGGCATCCAAGTGGATACTTTCAAGAAAAGTGAGGAGATTAACATGAGTTGTAGAAGTGACAATTTAAAAACAGGCGTAGCACGTGCACCACATAGATCTTTGCTAAAAGCTCTTGGTTTTGTTGATGAAGAAATGGGCAGACCAGTCATTGGTATTGCGAACTCTTTCAATGAAATTATCCCTGGTCACGTGGGCTTGAAAAATATTGTACAAGCCGTAAAAGACGGCATTCGCAACGCAGGTGGTGTGCCAATCGAGTTCAATACAATTGGTATTTGTGACGGCTTGGCGATGAACCACATCGGTATGAAATACTCCTTGGTAACTCGTAATATCATCGCTGATTCCATCGAAGCAACAGCTATGGCAACACCGTTTGATGCTATGGTGTTCATTCCAAACTGCGATAAAGTAGTACCTGGTATGTTGATAGCTGCAGCTCGTCTAAACATTCCATCCGTATTCGTGTCTGGTGGTGCTATGCTTGCAGGTGTACATAATGGCAAAAAAATCGGTTTGTCTGATGTATTCGAAGCAGTAGGTAAACATCAAACTGGTGAAATGGGTGATGCTGAGTTAGCTGAAATCGAAAATACAGCATGTCCTACATGTGGGTCTTGCTCTGGTATGTACACAGCTAATACAATGAACTGCTTAACAGAAGCTCTTGGTATGGGCCTTCCTGGCAATGGTACAATTCCAGCAGTATACTCTGAACGTTTACGTCTTGCTAAATTAGCAGGTATGCAAGCCGTAGAGGTATTGAAAGCAAACCTTCGTCCTAAAGACATTATGACACGTGAAGCCTTTGAAAATGCAGTAGCTCTAGATATGGCTTTGGGTGGTTCCTCTAATACAGCACTTCATTTGCCAGCTATCGCTCACGAAGCAGGTGTACCATTGTCCTTGGACGACTTCGATCGCATTGCACAAAACACACCTCAATTGTCCAAACTTTCTCCATCTGGTAAATACTTCATCGAAGACTTGTATGCTGCAGGTGGCGTATCTGCTGTGTTGAAACGTTTAGCAGAAAATGGTCGTTTACATACAGACTGCAAAACTGTAGCTCTTAAAACACAAGGTGAAATTGCAGCGGTAGCTCATGTAACTGATGAAGATGTTATTCATCCTTGGAATAATCCTGTTCATGAAACAGGTGGTATTGCCGTTCTTAAAGGTAACCTTGCTGTAGACGGTTCCGTTGTAAAAGCAGGTGCCGTAGATGAAGATATGCTCGTTCATTCTGGCCCAGCAAAAGTATTCAACAGCGAAGAAGAAGCTGTTGAAGCTATTACAGGCGGTAAAATCGTAAAAGGTGATGTGGTAGTTATCCGTTACGAAGGTCCTAAAGGCGGCCCTGGCATGCGTGAAATGTTAACACCAACATCCATGATCGCAGGTATGGGTCTTGATAAAGATGTAGCATTGTTGACTGACGGTCGTTTCTCCGGTGCTACACGTGGTGCATCCATTGGTCACGTATCTCCAGAAGCTGCGGCTGGTGGCACAATCGCTGTTGTTGAAGATGGTGATATCATCAACATCGATATTCCAAATGGCAAATTGGAATTAGCTGTATCTGACGATGAAATCGCTCGCCGTAAAGCAGCATTGAAACCATTCAAATCCAATGTAACTGGATATCTAAAAAAATACGCTCTTCACGTATCCTCTGCAGCACAAGGTGCTATCGAAGTATTTGAAGACTAATAGTAGACTTTCATTAATACTAACTAGAGGAGATGGTACACATGCATAAGTTGTATGATTTTATGGAAGCTCGTGAGAGACTTAGCACAATTACTGTAAAAACAAAACTGCTTCACAGTGATGTGTTCTCCGATGAAAGTGGCAATGATGTATATATCAAGCCAGAAAACTTGCAAATAACAGGTTCCTTTAAGGTTCGTGGTGCATATAATAAAATTGCAAAATTAACAGAAGAAGAAAAGGCGCGCGGTGTTATTGCCGCGTCTGCCGGTAACCATGCGCAAGGTGTGGCTCTTGCTGCAAAACGTCTAGGCATTAAAGCGACAATCGTCATGCCAAAGCATACGCCTCTCATTAAGGTGAATGCCACAAAACAATATGGTGCAGAAGTCGTTCTGCATGGTGAAATTTATGATGAAGCTTACCAAAAAGCGATGGAATTACAACAAGAGCACGGATATGTGTTCGTCCATCCTTTTGATGACGAAGATGTTATCGAAGGGCAAGGTACAATTGCATTAGAAGTTCTTGAGGAATTGCCTGATGCGGATGTATTGCTAGTTCCTGTTGGTGGTGGCGGTATTGTTTCTGGTATCGCAGCTGCTGCAAAATTAAAAAATCCTAGCATTAAAATTATTGGTGTAGAACCTGAAGGTGCAGCAAGTGCAATTGCTGCGTTAAAAGCAGATCATCCTGTACCACTTCGTGAGGTGGCAACTATCGCAGATGGTACAGCTGTACGTCAAATCGGCGAAACTACATTAGAATATATTAAGAAATATGTAGATGAAATTGTTACTGTCTCTGATTACGAATTGATGGAAGCATTTTTGTTGCTTGTAGAAAAACATAAATTAGTAGCAGAAAACTCCGGTATTTTACCATTAGCAGGTCTAAAAAAATTAGACTGTAAAGGCAAAAAGGCAGTAGCCATTGTTAGTGGTGGTAATATCGACGTACTTACAATTTCCTCTATGATCAATAAAGGTCTCGTATTGCGTGGTCGTATCTTCACTTTCTCTGTAAACCTTCCAGATAAACCAGGTCAATTGGTTGCTGTATCTCAAATGCTTGCAGATGCAGATGCAAACGTTATTAAACTTGATCATAATCAGTTTAAAAACCTTGATCGCTTCCACGAAGTGGAATTGCAAGTGACTGTAGAAACAAATGGTGAAGAACACATCAAACACATTATTGATACTTTCAAAAATAATGGTTACATTATTAAACGATTAAATTCCAGCGAGATTTTATCTGAATAGCTGGTCGAAAGGGTTCCTATGAGCGCAGAAACAATCAATGGGGCACGCATTGTCCTTGAAACATTGCATCGCCTTGGTGTAACCGACATGTTCGGTTATCCAGGTGGCGCGGTAATTCCAATTTATGATGAAATTTATAGCTTCCCTGAAATTAAACATTATTTTGTTCGCCATGAACAAGGTGCAGCCCATGCAGCAGATGGTTATGCACGCGTATCTGGAAAAGTAGGGGTATGCCTCGCTACATCCGGTCCTGGTGCAACTAATCTTGTTACAGGTATTATGACTGCTTACATGGATTCTGTACCTATGGTGGCCATTACTGGTCAGGTTGGTCGTCCGTTTATTGGTAAGGATTCTTTCCAAGAAGCAGATATCCAAGGTATTACCATGCCGATTACAAAACATAACTATCTTGTTCAAGATATTCGCGATTTACCTCGCATCATTAAAGAAGCGTATTTTATTGCTAGTACAGGTCGTCCAGGGCCAGTTCTTATCGATATTCCTAAGGATGTTCAAACAGAAAAAATATCCATGACAGAATACAATAAATTATATGAAGTACCTATCCATCTTGAAGGGTATGATCCAACCTATAAAGGTCATCAAGGGCAAATTAAGAAAGCGGCTACACTTATTAAAAATGCGAAGCGTCCGCTCATCATTGCCGGTGCCGGTGTATTGAAATCTGGCGCTATGGATGAGTTAAAGGAATTGGCAGAAAAGGCTCAAATTCCTGTAACAAATACATTGGTTGGCCTTGGTGGTTTCCCAGGGAACCATGAGCTTGCTCTTGGTATGGTGGGTATGCATGGCTCTGTAGCGGCTAATAATAGTACTGAAGAAGCAGACCTTGTTATTGCAGCCGGTATTCGTTTCCACGACCGCATTACAGGTCATCCAGATTTCTTCTGTAAAAAAGCTAAAATTATTCATATCGATATCGACCCAGCAGAAATTGATAAAAACGTTACTATTAACGTACCAATTGTAGGTGACTTGAAGCGAGTTTTATCTGAACTTAATACGCTTGTAGAACCTACAACTCATGAAGCGTGGATTGCACAAATTCGTGAATGGCAAGCGGAATATCCTATGGTAATTCCTGAATCTAAAGATGGTGTATTACATCCACAATACGTATTATCTGAACTTAACAAGATTGCCAAAGAGGATGCAGTTATTGTAACTGACGTAGGCCAACATCAAATGTGGGCGGCTCAATTCTTAACTCATAAAAAACCTCATACCATTGTTACCTCTGGTGGTGCAGGTACCATGGGCTATGGTTTACCAGCTGCAATTGGGGCTCAAGTGGGGTCACCTCATAAACAAGTTATCCTTGTTGTTGGTGATGGTGGATTCCAAATGACCTTCGAAGAACTCATGATGGTTCGCCAATATAATTTACCAATTAAGATTGTTATCATTAATAATGGTTACCTTGGCATGGTTCGTCAATGGCAACAAATCTTTAATGATCGCCGTTATTCTTATGTAGATTTGGAAGTGAGCCCAGACTTCTTGAAACTGGCAGATGCCTTTGATTTGAAAGCCGCTCGTATCGATAATGTAGAGGATTTCAATAAAGAATTTAAATCTTTCATTATATCTGATGAAAGTATCATCTTGGATTGCCGTGTAGCAAGAGAAGATAATGTATTGCCGATGATTCCAGCTGGCGGTACCGTAAGTGGTATGATGGGCAAGAAAGGGGTGCTATAATGGCGAGAGAACATCAAGTCTTAGTAATTGCAAAAAATACAGCAGGCATTGGTGCACGTATATTGGCACTCTTTAACCGTCGCGGTTTTAATGTTACAAAGATGACATCTGGTATTACAAATACACCAGGCTACGCTCGTATTACCCTCACCGTTGAGGCAGATGATCGCATCTTAGACCAAATTCAAAAACAAATTTACAAGCTCATTGATGTTGTAAAAGTTAAAGTTTTTGAAGATCATGATGTGGTATGCCGTGAGTTAATGCTTATCAAGGTAAAAGCAACTGCTGCAACACGATCTCAAATTGTACAAATTGCCGATGTATATCGTGGCAATGTGCTTGATATTTCTCCTACTTCTATGATTATCGAAGTAATTGGTAGCGTAGAAAAATTGCGCGGCTTCATTCAAATTATGGAAACCTATGGTGTCCTTGAAATTGCCAAAACTGGCATTACCGCAATGAGCCGTGGAGAAAAGATTTAGGAGATGATTGTGTGAGTAGTGAATTACTCCATTATGAAGACGTCAAGTTTCGTCGTGACGGCCGAGAAATTTTAAAAGGCATTAATTGGCATGTTGAAGAAGGGGAGAATTGGGCCTTATTAGGTCTCAATGGGGCTGGTAAATCGACGATGCTCAGCATGATTCCAGCGTATCAAATTCCCACAACAGGTCTATTACGCGTATTTGGTCATGAATTTGGCAAATATGCATGGCCTAAGATCAAGGCTCGATTAGGCTTTGTTAGTTCGGCGCTTGGACAATTCCAGTCTACACTGGATAAACAAGTGGTAGAAGATGTTGTTATTTCTGGTGCTTTTAATAGTATTGGTATTTATCAACAGGTAGAGCCTGAGGTGCGTGAACGAGGACTGCAATTATTATCCGAGTTTGGTTTGTCCTATTTGGAAGGCCATAGATTTCATACCTTGTCCGCTGGTGAACAGCGCCGCGTATTATTAGCACGCGCTATTATGGCTAATCCAGATTTGCTTATTTTAGATGAGCCTTGCTCTGGTCTTGATTTGCCTGCTCGCGAGCAATTCTTAGCAACTGTTGAGAATATGGCACGAGAGGAACATAAGCCTTTTATTTATGTATCTCATCAAATTGAAGAGATTATGCCCAGTATTACACATGTAGCTATTATTAAAGATGGCCTCATTGTGTATAAAGGCAAGAAGCGGGACATCTTAACAGATGAAATTCTAAGCGACGTATTTGGTATTGATGTATCTGTTGTATGGGAGAAAAATCGCCCATGGATTATAGTTAAATAAGAGCTAAAATTGGGATAATTCATTTTTTCTTAATACAAAAAGGGTACAAATTTAAGTTGTAGATTAGTCTATTTGACTATTCGATAAATTACGATATACACTACAAATCTTGCATTTATTTGTGAGATTGTGTACAGTATATATATTAAATATTCTATTGAATATATTTTGGAGGTTGTCTAGTATGGCAGGTAAAATTTTAGGTACTACAGTTTATTATGATGCAGATTGTAATTTGAGCAAATTGGAAGGCAAAAAAATTACAGTTTTAGGTTACGGTTCCCAAGGTCATGCTCATGCATTGAACTTGAAAGAAAATGGTATGGACGTAACAATCGGTCTTCGCGGTGGTTCTTCTAGCTGGAAAGCTGCTGAAGAAGCTGGTCTTACTGTAAAAGAAACTGCTGAAGCAGTTAAAGGCGCTGACATCGTTATGGTATTGATTCCAGACGAATTACAAGCTGACGTTTATACAAATGATATTGCTCCTAACTTAAAAGAAGGCGCATACTTGGCATTTGCTCACGGTTTCAACATTCACTTTGGCAAAATCGTTCCTCGTGAAGACGTAAACGTATTCATGGTAGCTCCTAAAGGCCCTGGTCATTTAGTTCGTCGTACATACCAAGAAGGCTCCGGTGTTCCTTGCTTGTACGCTGTAGAAAAAGACCCATCTGGCGACACTGAAGAAGTTGCATTGGCATGGGCATCTGGTATCGGCGGTGGCCGTTCCGGTATCTTGGAAACTAACTTCAAATCTGAAACTGAAACAGACCTCTTCGGTGAACAAGCTGTATTGTGTGGCGGTGTTACTGAATTGATCAAAACTGGTTTCGAAGTATTAACAGAAGCTGGTTATGAACCTGTAAATGCTTACTTCGAATGCTTGCATGAAATGAAATTGATTGTAGACCTTATCTACGAAGGTGGCTTCCAAAAAATGCGCCACTCCATTTCCAACACTGCTGAATATGGTGACTACCATGCAGGTCCTCGCGTAATTACTGCAGATACTAAAAAAGCTATGGAACAAATCTTGGCTGATATCCAATCTGGTAAATTTGCTGACGAATTCTTGGCTGATTCCAAAAATGGTCAAAAATTCCTTAAAGAACACCGTGAAGCAGCTGCTAACCATCCAATCGAACCAGTTGGTGCAGAACTTCGCAACTTGATGAGCTGGTTAAAATAAGAGTATTATATAGTAATCTCTTGTAAGATAAAGCATACCAAAGCGACTCCTAAGGGGGTCGCTTTTTTATCGTTTTATAATATATTTCTTGGTACTATACATTGTTATATCGAAAATATTGGCATAAGGTATGGTATAATAAAAAGTAATCTATGAAAGGAGAACGATATGGATTTCTACACATTATCCTATGTTGAAAGTTTGGCTGTAGGGGGCCAAACATGGGGCTTTATTATCTTTGTTGCTGTTTTATTAGCACTACTCGTTTTGGGCATACAAGTTCTGCGAAATGGCTTTACCAGTCGTTATCGTGACCTAATGGTCATCTTGTCTTTGATAGTGGTATTTTTCTTAGGCCTTGAGTATCAAGAGTATAATCGAATGAAAACATATTCTGAAGACTCCTCTCGTATGGCTCAATTTTTACATTCTTTTAGTGCTGATCGTTCTGTACCAAGTGAGCAATTAGCAGTCAACTCCTTAAAAATTCGCAATGGTATGATTTTAAAGGTAAGCGATGATTATTATGAGGTTCAGTTTAATCCAGAATTTTCAACCTATACAATTACTCGTGTGTATAAGGTGAGCCCAACAGAGCGTATTCATGATAAAGCGGACGTATTACCATAAGGAGGAGCGTAAATGACAGAAGCTATGGCCGTCTATGGAATGGTCTTTGCCAAACTCGCCATCGGTCTCTTGGCGATTATCTTACAAATCAACTTAATGGGGAAGGGCAACTTAGCGCCAACCTCTGCTTTGGACCAATTACAAAACTATGTACTTGGTGGTATTATCGGTGCCATTATTTACAATGACCAAATCGGTATTTTACAGTTTATGTTAGTCCTCATTTTATGGACTATACTTGTAATGACGCTTAAGTTCTTAAAAGGAAATTTCCGATTCTTTAAAACTATTTTGGATGGACATCCTGTAATTGTTATTGAAAATGGTCATATCTTAACAGAAGAATGTATGCGTTATGGCATTCAAGCGGCGGAGCTTAAGTTAAAGCTTCGTACAGCAGGTGTTCAATATGTTACGGATGTTAAGCGTGCTGTATTGGAGCAAAATGGTCAGCTCAGCGTAGTTCAATTTGGTGATGAGAATATTAAATTTGACCTTATTGATGATGGTCAAATTAACCATTTTACATTAGATATAATTGAAAAAGGCCAGGATTGGCTAGAAGAAGAAGTTGAAAAGCAAGGCTATAAAATTAAGGATGTATACATTGCAGAATACAAAGATGGGGAAGTTGTTATTTACCCTTATGAAAAAAAACATCGCCCTCAAATTGTAAAAACACTTAAAGATAAGACCTCTCATACAAAGGATAAATTGAAATCTAAATTGTAATGTTTCTTGGTCTTATAGTATAGTTAAGATAAGTATTATATACTACTCTTATAGACATACAAATATAGACATACAAACGATATATAAAATGTTTTTAAGCCCACTATTCGTAGTGGGCTTATATAGAAAGGAAATTAGTGAACCGTAAAGATTTAATTGATCGATTACAAGAACTTTATAAAGATGAAGATAGCCGCGTAACTATTAACCCGCATGCAGAGCAAAAGGTTGCCATCGTCTATCCTAATACATATTTCGTTGGCATGAGTAATCTAGGCCTCCACATTATTTATGAGGAAATCAACTTACGTCATGATAGCGTATGCGAACGCATCTTTTTACCTGAGAAGAAGGAATTGGAAGCGTACGATAAAACTAAGACATCATTGATGAGTGTTGAAACACAGCGGCCTATGCATCAATTTGATGTAGTGGCCTTTGACGTGACCTTTGAGATGGACTATTTCAACATTCCTCTTATGTTGCGTCATGGTCGTGTACCAATTATGGGGAAAGACCGTACAGAGTTCGATCCTATCGTCATTGCCGGTGGCCCTTGTGCTACCTTTAATCCAGAGCCTTTTGCGGACTTTATCGATGCTTTTATCATCGGTGAAGGGGAAGGCATCGTTAGTCGAGTGCTCGATATTATTCGAGATGGCAAACTAGAAGGCTTAGATCGCCACGCTATTTTACGCCAATTAGCAAATGAATCTGGTGTGTATGTACCGTCCTTGTACGTGCCAATTTACAGTGAAGAGGGCGAATTTAAAGGTTATGATATCGCAGAAGGTGTACCGAAAACGATTAAACGTCATTTTGAAATGCTCACTAGCGGTGGTGAAACCGTAGTGGCTACAAATTATACCGAGTTTGGAGCCATGTACATCATCGAGGTGGCCCGTGGCTGTGGACGTCATTGTCGATTCTGTATGGCAGGCTATTGCTTCCGTGTACCTCGCGTACGACCTTTGGAAATATTAAAAGAAGGCGTAGATAGAGCAGAGAAATTAGGTAAAAAGGTAGGCCTCATGGGGGCTGCTATCTCCGACTATCCAGAGGTAGATGAATTAGTTAATTATATTCGCTCTAAAGATATGCGATACTCTTGTGCATCTTTGCGGGCGGACTCCTTAACACAAGCCGTAGTAGACGGTTTAGCGGACAGTGGCCAAAAGACGATTACTATTGCGCCAGAAACAGGTAGTGAGCGGTTGCGGCGCGTAATTAATAAGGGAATTAGCGAAGAGCATTTAAAAAATGCTGCCACTTTATCAGCTAAGTCTGGTATTCAACATATGCGACTTTACATCATGATTGGGTTGCCAACGGAAACTGACGAGGATATTGAAGCAATTGTAGGACTTGCAGAACGGACACAAGCCCATATGGCTGAGGTAGGCTGTAAAGGTCGTTTAACGCTCAGTATCAATCCATTTATTCCGAAGCCTTTTACACCATTCCAATGGATGGCTATGGATAATCAAAAAACGGTAGAGAAAAAACTGCAATATATTAAAAAAGCATTGCAAAAGAATCGTCGTATCGAGGTGCTCGTTGAATCACCTAAAGAGGCATATATCCAAGGTGTACTAGCTCGTGGTGATCGCCGTCTTGGCGCTGTTCTTGCGGCATGTGCAGCAGATCGTGGCAGTAAGTCCTTCAAGGCTGAAATGAAGGCAGCAGGCCTAGATATGGACGAGATGAACTATCGTGAACGTAGCTTTGATGAATTTTTACCATGGAGTCATCTCGACATGGGGATGGACGAGGGTTATCTTGAAATGGAATGGAAGCGCTCCGTCGATGAAGCGTATACACCGCCGTGTGTACAAGGCTGTAAACGATGTGGTGTTTGTAAATAGGAGGTACTCATGAATGAATCTGTAAAACGTATAGATGTAAAAGGACCTCATGGTACTTGGTCCTATGAAGCACCTAATTGGGCGAATCAATTTCCTATCATTATGGGGGATACCTATCGTCATGGTGGCGTATCTCAAGAGCCCTATGAATCACTAAATTTAGCATTTCACGTAGGGGATGAGCCTAAGTATGTTCGTGAAAACCGTGCTATTATTGCTGAATATTTAGGTGTTGAACCAGAGCGAATCTCTTGTGGTAATCAAGTACATGGTTTAAAAGCTGTAGAAATCACAGAAGATCTCGTTGGTGCTGGAGCCTTTGGAGAGGATACAGCAATCGCCGATTGTGATGCTGTATTTACAAAATTACCTAATGTACCACTCTTTTTGTTTACTGCCGATTGTGTGGCTGTAGGTATTTATGATGCTAAGCATCATGCCATCGCTACGGTACATGCAGGCTGGCGGGGAGCCATTGGTCATTTGCCAGTCCTTACTATTGAGGCTATGAAAGAAACTTACGGTACGGAGTTCAAAGATTGTTATATCTATCTTGGACCTAGCATTGGACCAGAATCCTTTGAAGTCGATGTAGAGTTAGGGAAACATTTTGAATCAGCTTGGCGTGGTATGACGGACCGTAGTGTGGCTGATATTGTAAACTATCCAGGTGATAAACTAGATAAAGCCTATATCAACTTATGGAACTTTATCGCCGAAGGACTTATGGTGAATGGTGTGCCTAAAGAAAATATCGCTATTGGCAGTACCGATACAGTAACAGATAGAGATTGTTATTCCTATCGTCGGGAATCTGGTAAAACAGGTCGCATGGCTTTATTTGGTATGCTACAAGAACGGTAGTATATACATACATGGATTTATGCGCTTTATAAGACCTAAATGATGTACAATCAATAATAAATACTATATAATAGAATAGTCTATACAAATATATTTTATGGTTTTTAAATATAGATTGAAGGGGGATCACATGATTGAAGAATCCCTACACGCAATACAGCAGCGCATGGCAGATGCTATGGCGCGCGTTGGTCGCGTAGATACAGCATTATTAGTAGCTGTTACTAAGAACCACCCTGTATCAGCGGTGGAAGAGGTCGCACGTCTCGGTGTTACTCATGTGGGGGAAAATCGAGTACAAGAGGCTAAAGAAAAACAGCTCACCTATAAAGGTCCAGCATTAACATGGCACTTGATTGGTCATTTACAGGTTAATAAGGTGCGTCAAGCGGTGCCTATGTTTGATTTAATTCATTCTGTAGACAGCCGTAAATTATTAGATGAAATCGAAAAGGTCGCTACAAAGCACGACAAGGTACAAGACGTATTATTGCAAGTTAACGTGGCTCGAGAAGCCTCCAAAACGGGTATGTCCGTAGAGGAGTTTCCAGAAATACGAGACTATGCAAAGACATTACCTCATGTACGTGTACGGGGCTTGATGTGTATGGCGCCATTTTTCGACGATCCAGAGGAAGCACGTCCAATCTTCCGCGTAGCAAATGCCTTGTATGAGGATATGAAGGGCTACTTTGAAGAGGGGCAGATTCAATATTTATCTATGGGGATGACTCACGACTTTGAAGTCGCTTTAGAAGAAGGGGCTAACATTGTTCGTGTAGGCACAGCAATTTTTGGGGAACGTGTATATGATTAAGGCTCGGGTTGCCTGACAATCGATAGCGTTAAGTATTAGGAGGAAATCCAAATGGCATTGGGAGATTATTTAGACAAAGCAAAAAACTTATTCTTAGGCAAAAATGATGATGACTATGAATATGATGATTATGACTATGAAGATGAAGAGGAATATGAAGCGGAACCTACACCAGTAGCTCCAGTAGCTCCAGTATCCGGTGCATCTGAATTTCATCCACGCAAGGTAGGAGGCCAATCTACGATGACACAACGTCCAACAGCTATGAAAGTAGTTGTAATTGAACCAAAAGTATTTGAAGACTCTGAAAATATTACACATCAATTGCGCGACATGCGTCCTGTATTGATTAACTTTGAAAATACAGATCCTCATGAAGCAGCTCGTATTGTGGACTTCGTATCTGGTGCGACTTTTGCATTGGATGGCAAATTGGAAAAAGTAGGTAAAGACATTTTCATGTGCGTACCTGTAAACATTTCCATTGATTATTCTGATAATGACAGCAACAAAACTGAGCAAAACGAATACGCTTGGGACAATAAATAATTTCTCTATAAATGGTGGTGACAACGATGTTAGGTAAAACCCTATGTATAGGCGTTGGCTCAATGGGTGGCGCTTTATTGCGCGGTGCATTACAGCATGGCGTGTTGAAAGCAAGTGATACACACATTCTCGTGCGTCGCGAAGAACAATGTAAGGCTCTAACTGAGGAACTCGGTGTAGTAGGTTTTACTACATTGCCTAATGTAAACGAGTACAATACCATTCTATTGGCCGTAAAACCACAAGTGTTACCATCTGTATTAGAGACGTTAAAAGAAGTACCTTATGGGACTGTTATGATTTCCGTTGCAGCAGGTATCACCTTAGAAACCCTTGATGCAGCAATTCCACAAGCTAACTGGTTTAGAGCTATGCCAAATACACCGGCTTCTATTGGTGCAGGCATGACCGCTCTTGCTGGGGATGATGTAAATACCGACTTAGGTCGCGCTGTACAAGCCTTGTTTGAGGCTGTCGGCGAAGTGGCCGTGGTAAGCGAAGCCGATTTAGATCGCTTAGGCGCACTATCTGGTGCAGGCCCTGGTTATATGTTTGTCATTCTTGATGCTTTGGCTGATGCGGGCGTTCGCATTGGATTGCCTCGTCACTTAGCAATCAAGGCAGCGGCTCAAACGATGTATGGTGCTGGTAAGATGGCTCTTGAAAGTGGCAATCATCCAGCAGTACTACGAGATCAAGTAACAAGTCCAGGTGGCACGACCATTGCCGGTATTGGTGCCATGGAAAAAGGTGGACTTCGCAGTGCTCTCCAAGACGGCGTAGTAGCATGTCTTGCTCGGTCGAATGAATTGGGGAAATAATTTTGGCAGATACTAGTAAATTAATACGATATTTTGAAGCCAGTGGCAGCGGTGAGGAAGCTCGTCGCATGCTTGACTTGGCTGAGCAGGTTGTAAAAGGTCGCCCTTATCGCGTGGCAGACTTTACGAGCCCTGCAGGCCTTGTCATTGCAGACGCAATCAAGGCTAACTACCCACAGCTTATCGTTAAGACAGACGGTGGCTATGAAGGAGCGGAACGTATCCGTATCGCCTTTGTAGATAGCGACTTTAACGGTACTGTGGACATGGGCATTCGCGCCCTTAAGGTGAATTGGGACCCACGGTTCCGATTGCTTACCCATCGCGATGTGCTGGGCTCCTTGATGGGCCTTGGCATTGATCGCTCCAAATTTGGGGACGTTATCGTTCAACAAGGGGGCGCTCAAATTATGGTGGATGAAAGCGTAGCAGACTTTGTGATTCAAAACTTCACAAAAATCGCTATGGTTTCCGTATCTGTAGAGGCTATTGACCTATCAGATATTGCACCAAAAGAAGAAAAAATTAAAGAAGTCCGCACTACAGTTGCTTCTTTGCGCTTAGATGCGGTGGCAAGTTCTGGTTTTAGCGTGTCTCGTACTAAATTGGTAAGCGCTATTAATGCAGGATTATTGCAAGTAAACTGGCAACCAGCTAAGGGGGCATCCCAAGAAGTTAAAGAAGGTGATGTTATCTCTATGCGTGGTCGTGGCCGAATGAAGGTAGAAGCCATTACAGGTACATCTCGTAAGGGGCGTATCGGCGTATATCTGAAACGATTCATGTAGGCAATTGAAAATCGGCTTGACCATCAAGCCGATTTTTTTATATATAGTAGGACAGCCATGGTATCTATAACATTTCAACCTACAACTGAAGATACAATCCTATTCGTTGGTGGAGGAGAGGTCGCAGAGCGACGAATGCAGCTCTTTATTGATGAGCCTTGCAACATTGTGGTGATCGCTCCCACTGTAACAGATAGGATTAGCCAATGGGCAAAAGATAATCGTATCACTTGGTACGACCGTGCTTTCACAAAGGACGATGAAAAACACATTATAACGAGCAGTTTGTTCTTTATCTGCACAGATAATGGCGAATTAAACGATACGTTATATGAGATGGGGAAAAAACACCGCGTTTGGACGAATCGCAGTGATGACCCTAGGGCGTGCAGATTTACTGTTCCTTCGTCCTTTGAATTAGGCGATCTTCATATCGCTATTAGTGCTAATAACATAGGGCCTCGTATTAATCGTCTCGTAAGGCAAGATATGATGAATCGTTATGGTCAGTTGCAAAAGGCTATGCCTAGACTTAAAATATTTAGAGAAGAAGTAAAGTTACTACTTCCTACCCCAGAGGCTCGACAGAAATTTTGGCGAGATCATCTGACCGTAGAAACTTTTGAAGCCATTCTCAAGGGAGAGTGGACGACTATAGAGGAGAAACTTGACCATGAAATTAGTGGTATTAGGTCTAAATCATAGAAGTGCCGCTGTAGAGGTGCGTGAACGTTTCTCGTTTGATAAGGACGAGGTCGCATCAGCACTGAACCGCCTCTATGAATTTGACTGTGTAGCAGAATGCGTTATTTTGTCTACATGCAATAGAACCGAAATTTACGCGGCCTTAGAAGGTGTAGAGTTCCCTAAAGAATATATGTTGGCAGTGTTAAAGGATTTAAAAGGTGCCGACCACATCGATGAAGATGCATTCTTCTTCTACGAAGAACGAGATTGCATTGAACATCTATTCCGCGTATCTGCGAGCCTTGATTCCCTTGTGTTAGGGGAAGGCCAAATCTTGAGCCAATTAAAAGGAGCTTATATTCAGGCTTATAGCGCAGGCTGTACGGGCACAATTTTTAATATTTTATTCCAACGCGCTATTAGTGTTGGTAAAAAGGTGCGTACTAATACGGGCATTGCTAATACGCCTGTATCCGTTAGTTACACCGCTGTTAACCTAGCTGAGGATAGCTTAGATAAACCTTTATCTGAAGCAACTGTACTCATCTTAGGGGCAGGTACCATGAGTGAGTTGACCGCAACGCACCTACAAGCCAAGGGTGTAAAAACGATTTTTGTATCCAATAGAACCTTTACCAAGGCAGAGGCTCTAGCAGAGCGATTTAATGGTAAAGCTGTTAAGCTAGATAACTTTGTAGATTACGCTAAAGATGCGGATATCCTCATTACATCTACAGGGGCGCCACATTATATTATTACTGAACGTGAAGCAAAGAAAATTACCTCCCTTCGTAAGGGCGAACCAATCGTTATGATTGATATTGCGGTACCACGCGATATCGATCCCGGCGTAGCAGATATGGAAGGTATTTACCTGTTTAATATCGACTCTCTTGAAAGTGTAGTCGAAGAAAATAAGGCACAGCGCGAAGAGGAAGCTCGTCGTGCAGAACCTATTATCCACGACGCCATTGAAGAGTTATTAGATAAATTGAGCTATTTAACGGTGCGTCCTATGATGGCATTGCTTACAGAAAAAGCAGAACGCATTCGCCGTCGTGAGTTACATCGCGCATTAGCGAAATTGCCTGATATTTCTGATAAGGAGCGCCGCATTATGGACTCTATGAGTCGCATGATCATCCGCAAAATGTTGCGTGAACCGATGATTCACTTTAACGAAATCGCTGGTACAGAGGAAGAAGGTTTGTACTGGGATTTATTCAAAGATATGTTTAATCTTGAGAAAGAAGGCTAAGGCCATGAGAGATCATATTAGAATCGGCACGCGAAAAAGTGCCCTTGCCCTGTGGCAGGCTGAACATATTAGTGCAGAGTTACAACGTCTGTATCCAAACATTACGGTCGAGTTAGTTCACTTTAATACAAAGGGTGACCGTATTTTAGAAAAACCACTGGCTCAAGTGGGTGGTAAAGGGTTGTTTACAGCTGAATTAGAAGAAGCTATGCACAAAGGCGACATTGATATCGCCGTACATAGCTTGAAAGATATGCCTACAGAGTTGCCAGAAGGGCTAACCCTTGGTGCTATCTCTGCTCGTGAAGTGCCTTACGATGCGCTTGTGAGCCCAGAGTACAAAACATTAGATAAATTGCCGCAAGGCTCTCGTATTGGAACGAGTAGCTTGCGTCGCCAAGCGCAGTTATTACACGTCCGCCCTGACCTTAAGGTAGAGGTGATTCGAGGAAATGTACAAACTCGTTTGAGCAAGATTGAAACAGAAAAATTAGATGGCGTTATCTTGGCGCAAGCAGGGTTAAAACGGTTAGGCTTAGAAGACCAAATCACACAAGTCTTCACGGCTGATGAAATGATTCCTGCTGTTGGTCAAGGGGCGTTGGCTATCGAGTGTCGTGCCGATGATACAGAGATGCTTGAAATGCTGGCTCCTATTAACGATGAAGCTACGCGCTATGCCGTTGAAGGGGAACGCAGCTTCTTGCGACAACTAAACGGTGGTTGCCAAGTGCCAATGGGCGTACACGGCATTATCAATAAAGGTCAATTGACCTTGAAGGCCATGATTGCCTCTCTCGATGGCAAGACTGTATACGAAGGGGAAATCTCTGGTCCTGCTAAGAAGGGTGAAATCCTTGGCAAAAATCTAGCAAAAGCCTTATACGAAGAAGGTGGCAAACATATTGTGGATGCTCTCATAGAGGAAGGAATCATAAAATGACAGGTATGGTATATCTAATCGGTGCAGGCCCTGGCGATGTTAAACTCATTACTGTAAAAGGCCGTGAATGCATCGAAAAAGCAGATGTAATTGTATATGACTATTTAGCTGATGCACATCTATTAGAATGGGCGCGCCCAGATGCAGAGTTGATCTACGCGGGTAAACAATGTAAAGATCACACGATGCACCAATGGGAAATCAACGAGCTATTAGTTCAAAAAGGTAAAGAAGGGAAAGTCGTAGCCCGTTTAAAAGGCGGTGATCCACTCGTGTTCGGTCGCGGTGGTGAAGAGGCGATGGCTCTTGGCGAAGCTGGTGTACCATTTGAGTTTGTACCTGGCGTAACATCTCCTATTGCAGCCCCTGCCTATGCAGGCATACCTGTAACACAACGCGCTATGGCAACTTCCTTTGCGGTTGTAACCGGTCATGAGGATCCAACTAAAGCAGTATCTGGTATTCACTGGGAAGGCCTTGCTACGGCAGTAGATACACTTTGCTTTGTAATGGGGGTTGGCAATTTGCCTACCATTGCAGAAAAATTGATGGCTCATGGACGCCCAGCTTCTACACCAGTAGCGCTTGTTCGTTGGGGTACAAAAACGATTCAAGAAGTTCTCGTATCTACCCTTGAACATGTAGTAGAAGACGTAGAAAAGGCACAACTAAAAGCGCCAGCTATCATCGTAGTAGGTGATGTAGTTAATCTTCGTGAAAAATTACAATGGTTCGATAATAAACCTTTATTCGGCAAAACTATTGTAGTTACACGCGCTCGTTCTCAAGCTAGTGCATTCCGTGAAAAATTAGCAGCTCAAGGTGCTAATGTAGTTGAAGCGGCAGCTATTAAAACATCTCCGTTGGAGTTATTTGATGAAGATCGACGCATCATTAATAACACAAAACAATACCAATGTATCGTATTCACATCTGGTGAAGGGGTTCGTTACTTCTTCGATGCTCTGTATAAAGAAGGCAAGGATACACGTGCTTTAGGTAATTCTAAAGTAGCAGCCATCGGCTGTGCTACAGCTCGTGAACTTCAAAAATATGGTATCGTTCCAGATATTATTCCTGCAGACTATAAAGCTGAATCTGCTGTAGAGGCTCTTGAAGAAGAACTCAAAGCAGGGGACTCCGTATTGCTTATTCAACCAAAAGTAGCTCGCGACGTAATTCCACGCTCTTTGCGTCATCACGATATAGATGTAGATATCTTGCGTTTATATGAAACGACACAAGATACATCTCAACAAGAGGCTTTGGTAAATGCTTTAACAGAAGGCTCTGTAGATTACATTACCTTTACAAGCTCTTCTACTGTAACGAATACAATTCAATTATTGGGCGATGATGCATTGAAACTATTAGGCAATACTAAGATTGCTTGCATTGGACCTATCACAGCTGCTACAGCTATGAGTGCAGGTCTTAAACCAGCTGTTATCAGCGATGTATATACAACTGATGGCTTAGTCAATGCTATTATAAAGGACATTTAGGAGGATCACATGTACGATTTAACATACCGTCCTCGCCGCTTGCGTATCAATCCAGAAATGCGTGATTTGGTACGCGAAACGACACTCGACGTAACTGACTTAATTTATCCATTATTTATTGTTCCTGGTGAAGGTATCAAAAAAGAAATCGATACATTGCCAGGCCAATACCACTTATCCGTTGATGAAGCTGTAAAAATGGCTCAAGAGGTATATGATCTTGGTATTCTTGGCGTAGAAATCTTCGGTATTCCTACATATAAGGACGAACAAGGTTCCTCTGCATGGGATATGTCCCAACCTGTACAACAAGCTATCAAAGCCATCCGTGCAGCGGTGCCAAACCTATTGGTGGTAGCTGATGTGTGCTTGTGCCAATACACAACAACAGGCCATTGTGGCATGATTGATGATCATGAAATCTTAAATGATGAAACATTGCCATTGCTTTGTAAAGTAGCGGTAAGCCAAGCGGAAGCAGGTGCCCATATGGTGGCGCCATCCGATATGATGGACGGCCGTGTAGGTGCTATCCGTGAAGCCCTTGATGCGGCAGGTTATACTAATGTATCTATTATGAGCTATGCTGCAAAATACGCATCCGCTTACTATGGTCCGTTCCGTGGTGCCGTTAACTCTGCTCCTAAATTTGGGGACCGCAAATCCTATCAAATGGACCCAGCTAATCGGTTGGAAGCTTTCAGAGAAATCGAACTCGATATCGCTGAAGGTGCAGATATTATCATGATTAAACCAGCCTTGTCCTATTTGGATATCGTTCGTGAAACACGTGACCGCTATGAATTACCTGTAGCTGTATACAATGTGTCTGGCGAATATGCGATGGTTAAATCCGCTGCTGCAGCTGGTCTTATCGACGAAGAACGCCTCGTTATGGAAACAATGCTTTCTATGAAGCGCGCTGGTGCTAAAATCATCATTACGTACCATGCTATAGATATTGCTAAATGGTTACAAAAGTAAGGAGAAACCATGTTCCAACTCGGTAAATCTGAAAAGGCCTTTGAAGAGGCTAAACGTTATATGCCAGGCGGCGTAAACAGTCCGGTTCGTTCCTACCGCAGTGTAGGTTCTAACCCTCCGTTTATTAGCAGTGCTAGCGGCAGTCGTATTTATGATATCGATAACAACGAATACATCGACTATGTGTTGAGCTGGGGCCCTATGATTTTGGGCCATGCGAACCCTGAAGTTATCGCTAGCTTACAGGAGGCGATTCCTCGTGGCACTAGCTACGGTGCGCCTACATTGCTAGAAACAGAATTGGCTAAAAAGGTACAAGCCTTCATGCCATCTATGGAGGTTATCCGCCTCGTTAACTCCGGTACAGAGGCGACTATGAGTGCTTTGCGCGTAGCTCGTGGCTATACTGGTCGCGATCGCATAGTAAAATTCGTTGGTTGTTACCATGGTCATAGTGATGCACTTTTGGTGAAAGCTGGCTCTGGCCTTGCTACCTTTGGCGTGCCAGATAGCCCTGGTGTTCCTCAAGGTGTAGCAGAAAACACCATTACCTTGCCGTACAATGACTCTGATGCGGTTCGCAAGCTATTCGACGAGATCGGCGATACTATTGCGGCTATCATCGTAGAACCTGTAGCAGGTAATATGGGCTGTGTGCCTCCAGAACCAGGCTTCCTTGAAACCTTGCGCGAAGTGACTAAGGCTCATGGCGCAGTGTTGATCTTTGACGAAGTTATGTGTGGTTTCCGCGCTAGCAGTGGCGGTGCACAAAAACGTTATAACATCAAACCTGACCTTACATGCCTAGGTAAAATCGTTGGCGGTGGCATGCCACTTGCTGTATTTGGTGGCTCTCGTGAGATTATGAACCAAATTGCGCCAGCTGGTCCTATTTACCAAGCCGGTACATTAAGCGGTAACCCTATTGCCGTTACCTCTGGTCTTGCAACGCTTTCTATTTTGCAACGGGATCCAACTATTTTCAAACAAGTAGAAGATGCAACTATTGCCCTTTGTGAAGGATTTGAACGCTTGGCAGCTCAATACAATGTGCCTGTTGTAGTACAACGGGTAGGCTCCATGTTCACAATCTTCTTCACTGATAAACCAGTTAAGAACTTTGATGATGCAGCAGCGTGCAACGAAGAACAATTCAAAATGTTCTTCCATCATAACTTGAGCCATGGTATTTACTATGCGCCAAGCCCTTATGAAAGTAACTTTGTATCTATCTGTCATAAGAGCAGTGAAATCGAACGCACATTAGCCGTAGCTGATGAAGCTTTCAAAAAAATCAGTGATACACTACTATAAAAATGAGTGATACTCTACTATAAAAATCAGTGATACATTATTATAAAATATATAGTTTGTAGTTGTTTATGTATCGATGTAGGTGATGAACATGCAGTTTTATAAGAACTTAAAGCGTGCTCGCGTGCGCATGGGCAAAAGCCAAATCGAAGTAGCAAAGGCCGTAGGTATCAGTAATGCGGCGCTTTCAAATTACGAAACAGGGTATCGCGAACCAGATTTAGATACACTCTGTGCCCTGTCTCGCTATTATGGATTGACCTTGGATGAGCTGTTAGATGTAAATGGAGAACAACACGAGCCCATCTATGATCTCAGTCCTGTACTCAAAAATAAATACATCGCCTATAAAGGTGAAGTATTTGAGTTGAAAGACTCACAAAAACGTGCGCTCTTGCGCGAGCTAGATAATCTATTTACTAAATTTGAGAAATCAAAGGTAGAAGATAAAAGTAGCAAGCCAAAAACATACAAACATGGGAACCCACATATCAATCGAGTGGGCCTAGCCAGCAGTGCTGGAAGTCTGGCAGCACGACGAAATATAAAGTAGTGGAATAGACTACTTTGTATATTGAGTGGAACATGTTTATTTGAACAACTGAATTAGAGCAATTATAAAAGCACCATCTATCTTAATAGGAAACGACACATAAGTCGGACCTAGGTAGATGGTGCTTTTCTATTGCCCTAGTGCAAATGCCCGTGCTAAAGCTCTGGCAATCTTTGTTAAGGCTAACTATAAAAATAAATAAAATATAACAATATTAAAATATCAGTTGGTGATATAAGTTAGTTTAATATATAATTGAAATATAGAAGTGAATTGAATATTAACTAGTCTTAAAGGAGACATTATGAAAGTATGGAGTGGTGTAAAATCTATATTAGATCGAACACCTTTTAGGGTAAAATTTTATATTGGTTTTATCTTGTTCGGATTCTTCATAATGGGACTTGTTACTTTGCTTGCGTATATTAATAGACCGGGACAAATACAAAAACTAACAGTATATGAGCAAAAGTTAGTAGGTATATCTGCGTATAAAGTAGGTGAAGAGCACTTTGCTACAGGTAGAAACGGACAAATTTATGTTTTTAAAAATACCTATAAACGTGTTACTTTGGAATCAGTAAAGAATATACTTTCAGAAGAAAAGATAAACTGGCGTGAAGTAAATAAGAGTCATATTATAGGATATGATTTAGATGATAATATTTGGGTTGATATTACTCATGATATAAACACAAAGGATGTCATCGTTAAATTAGAAAAAGATAGGTAAAGTTAATATTATATTTAGTATGTATCATTTTAACTATAAGGAGATTTAGTGTATAAATGGAGTTTTTTGATTCTTTACTAAATTTATATAATACTAATTATGAGGTTAAAGATACAATTCAGTCTATAGGTCTTACTATTGCATTTCTTTGTATCCCTGAGTTGATTGGTAATCATGATAGCATAGAATCTTTTACTCCGGCTAAGCCTATAGTGAGACGTGTAGTAAGGATTATTTTAAGTATCCTTTTGATTTTTGCTATATTTACTTTGTTGGGGTTGCTGATGGATAATGGACTATTATAATTCACTAAGTAAAACGGGTTAATGATGAACGTATAGATTTTAAGCTAGAATAAATTAGTGGACAGAGGTATAACTATGATTTATTTTAAAAATAAAAAATGTTTAGATACATTTTTAGTGGTCTTTATATTAGGTGCTGTTAAGGCATATAGACGAAATTATATTGATTTGACCATTCTAGAATATTACATATTTAGTATGTTAATTCGATTAATGTGCAGAAAAGCACATCTGTCCGATAAACTGTTAAATATTATTGGAGATGGGATGAGTTTAGAGGATGTTGATGAGTGGATGGCTCGTAGGATTCCTATACCACCATTAAATGATACGTTAGATGATATTGAATGCAGTAGTTGGATTGCTTTAATAGAACGGGAGTTAGAGGGTAATACTTTATCTGAAGCGTTAAAGATTTCTACACATGATGAAGAGAAGCTCGGTATCTATTTCTTTACCGATTATGTAGAGGATATATTTTGGGCGTTGTTTTTGTTAGGATTATATGAAGTCTTACAAAAACCTGAATTTATTTCTGAATCAATCTTAAGTTGTATTAAACAGACCTATTTGTCTGAAATATATACGTGTGAACGTATTCAGAATGAAGATCTTCAAGCATGTATTTCCAATTTACAAGAGATAGCTGATACTAATATATCAGGGCAATTAAGTAAAGATTTAATTACTATGAAGGCAAAATTAGCATCATTACAGGTATTATTACCATTTTATGATGTGAGTTCTGACAAGTTAGAAACAGGCATTGATTTAAAAGCCACTAAAGGGATGTTCTGGCAGATTAAAGTTTCAGGGAAGTTTATAGACTTGGGATTATAGATTCTAGAAGATTGTTGAGTTGGTTCTATACTTATGATTATTTTTAATTTTGGGATTAACCTTTATTAACTTCTATCCTTAATAATATTTAGTGTTAAATGTTATAAGCTTATTTTAATGACATCTATACCTTTCATAAGAGATTGGTATAGGTGTCATTTTTATACTAAAAACTAATAAAAATCAGTATTGATTAAAATCGAAGTAATTCTATTAAAATCACCAGAATTTTACGTTTTTATGAGTGTTTTATGATAAAATAAAAGGTATGAATACTTCAACAACTAGGTCTATTACCTATAATGGCAACAGAATTGAATATGAGTTAACCATCAAGCGTGTGAAGAACATGAACATGCGCATTACAAAGGATGGCGTGATCCATGTGTCGGCGAATGCGTATGTGCCGGATTATAGGGTGGACAAGTTTGTTATCGAGAATATGCCCTTCATTGAGCGGGCTCGTTATAAGATTGATGCATTGAATGCCAAGCGCGTCGATGCGTTACAGTATGTGAATGGTGAAAGCTTATCAATCCTCGGTATTCCCGTTACATTGCGCTTAGTTGAGCAGGACGGAAAGCCTCATATTGGCTTTGATGGTAAAGCCATCCTTACCATGGTAGTGCCTCGTGGTACGACCTTTGATACGAAGCATAAATTAATGCAAAGTTATTGGCGTAATTTAGGGGAGAAGGTTTTTGTCCATTGGGCAAAGGTTGTGTATCAACGCTACCACAAGCAAGGTATTGATGTGCCTATGCCAACCATAAAACAGCAGCGTATGAAGAGTCGTTGGGGTTCTTGTACGCCAGCCAAGCAGCTCATCAAGATGAACACCCGTTTATTAGAGGGGCCACAGGCGTATATTGAGTACGTTATGATTCATGAGTTTGCTCATTTTAAATATTTAGACCATTCCAAGAACTTTCACAATCTAGTGGCACAGTTTTTGCCAGATTGGAAGGCTCGTAAGAAGTCATTGAACGTGTATTTTGCTCATCGCCCTTAAAGGAGGTGTACCATGCAGCCATTTGTACATTTACATAGTCATACAGAATTTAGTTTGCTGGACGGCATCAGTCGTTTGCCTGACATGGTACGTCGTGCGAAGGAGCTAAATCAGCCGGCCCTTGCCATTACAGATCACGGCAATATGTACGCCGCCATTTATTTCTACAAAGAATGTATGGCCCAAGGCGTTAAGCCTATCATTGGTTGTGAAGTATATGTAACGGAAAACAGTCGATTCGATCGTCCCGAAGGTCGCAGCCGTGAAAGATTAAAACATCTTATCTTGTTGGCGGAGACAATGGAAGGGTATCGTAATCTCGTAAAAATCGTGTCTAAAGCATCGACAGAAGGTATGTTGTATCGCCCTCGTGCAGATCGCGATTTATTGCGTCAATACAGCAAGGGTATAATTGCCCTCAGTGCGTGTATTCAAGGGGAAATTCCTCAGTATATCTTGCAAGATAATATGGAAGGTGCCAAGCGTTCCATCGAATGGTATATTGAGACCTACGGGAAAGATAATTTCTTCTTAGAAATCCAAAATCATGGACTACCAGAGGAGGCAAAGGCTCAAGAGGAGCTCATTAAGCTCAGCAAGGAATACGGTCTTGGCATCGTAGCGTCTAATGATTTCCACTATGTCTTAAAAGAGGATGCGGACGCGCAAGATATTAAGGTATGTATTTCTACAGGCCGTCGTCGTGCCGAGGTAGACCGTTTAAAATTCCCTAATGATGAGTTCTATCTAAAATCTGGGGATGAGATGGCGCAGTTATTCTCACATATTCCTGGGGCCATCGAAAACACTTTAAAAATTGCAGACCGCTGTAATGTAGAATTCAATTTCGACGAACATCACTTACCACACTTTGATGTACCAGAAGGGGAAACGTCTAAGACTTATTTACGTAAGGTTTGTGAACGAGAAATCCCACGCCTTTATGGTGAGACCTCTGAAGAGTTACAAAAGCGTTTAGACTACGAGTTAGACGTTATCGGTACGATGGGATTTGAGGACTACTTCCTCATCGTATGGGACTATGTACGCTATGCTCGTGAGCACGATATCTTAGTAGGTCCAGGCCGTGGTTCGGCGGCCGGTTCTGTAGTAGCCTATCTACTTGGAATTACAGGCCTTGATCCATTAAAATACGATTTGCTCTTTGAACGATTCTTGAATCCAGAGCGGGTAAGCATGCCCGATATCGATATTGACTTCTGCTATGAAAAGCGCAGTCAAGCTATCGAATATGTAACGCGAAAATACGGTCAAGCTCGTGTATCCCAGATTATTACCTTTGGTACTGAGGCAGCGCGTGCCGTTATCCGCGACGTAGGCCGCGTGCTCGACTTACCACTGGCTGAGGTAAACCGCATTGCTAAGATGATTCCCAACGAATTGGGGATTACCTTAGATAAGGCTCTACAAGGCAAAGAGTTAAAGGCTTTATACGAAACCGATTCAAATGTTAAAGAGTTATTTGATTTTGGTAAAAAGCTAGAAGGCATAGCGCGCAATTCGTCCACTCATGCAGCGGGTGTCGTAATTTCTGCAGACCCTCTAGATGACCACGTACCGGTACAAAATGCCAACGAAGAAGGCTTTGTTACACAGTATGATAAGGATAACATCGAGGAACTAGGCCTCTTAAAGATGGACTTCTTGGGCCTCCGTACCTTAACGGTTATGGGGGATGCCTTAAAGCTCATCAAGGCGAACCGTGGTATCGACCTCGATTTAGATGCTATTCCACTCGATGATAAAGCGGCGTGTGATATCCTCACAAAAGGCGACACCTCTGGTGTATTCCAGCTCGAGTCGGAAGGTATCACCAAGCTTGTTATGGACCTTAAGCCTGAACATTTTGAAGACTTAATTCCGTTGGTAGCCTTGTATCGTCCGGGCCCACTAGGCTCTGGCATGGTGGCGGACTTTATCGACCGCCGTCACGGTAAAAAAGAGGTTACCTATTTACATCCCATTTTGGAACCCATATTGAAAGACACCTTTGGGGTAATCTTGTACCAAGAACAGGTTATGCAGATTGCGTCCGCCATGGGTGGTTTCTCCCTTGGTCAAGCGGACTTGATGCGCCGTGCCATGGGTAAGAAAAAGGAATCTGTTCTAAAGGCGCAGCGCGAGTCTTTTATTCAAGGTTCCATAAATAATGGTATAGAAGAGTCCATCGCAAACGAAGTATTCGACTTACTCGTATACTTTGCTGGCTATGGCTTTAATAAATCACATAGTGCGGCTTATGCGTACATCGCATACCAAACGGCGTATTTGAAGGCCCACTATTTCCCAGAATTCATGGCTGCTACCATGACGAGCTTCATGCAGAATATGCAAAAGTTGACGTACTACATTAATGCTTGCAAGAAGCACAATGTTAAGGTGTTGGGACCAGATATTAACTATTCTGAACGCAGCTTCGCCGTGCAAGGTGATGCTATTCGTTTCGGCCTTGGGGGCATCAAGAACGTAGGGGATAATGCCATCGATCGCTTGATTCGCGAGCGCAATGAGCACGGCCTCTATACGGATATCGTAGATTTCTGTAAGCGAGTGGACAACAAGGTTGTTAATAAACGACTTCTTGAAAGTCTAATTCGATGCGGCGCCATGGATGGTTTCAAGGAAAACCGAAACCAATTATTGCACATGTATGAAAGCGCTCAAGCCGTAGGTGCTAAAGAGCAAAAGGATGCCGCTATGGGTACCATGAGTCTTTTTGGCGATATAGAGGAGTCTGTAGATTTCATCCCTGTACCGAATGTGGAGGATTTATCGGAAGACGATAAATTAAAGGATGAAAAGGAATATACAGGCTTTTACATTACAGGCCATCCATTGCAAGGCTATGCGAAGGAGCTAGAGGGCCTCTTTGAACTGGGTGCTCTCGTAGAAAATCCAGAGCAATACGATGGACAAACCATAACCTTTGGGGGCTTGATTGAAAATAAGACGGACCGTATGACAAGACGGAACGAGGTTATGTCCATTCTTCGTATCGAAGATTATTCTGGTGCGGCTAATGTAGTGGCGTTCCCTAAGGTCTTTAGTCAAAGTCAACAGTTCCTTGCGGTCGATATGATCGTTAAGGTAAAAGGCCGCGTTGATGCGGATGAAAAGGGTGTGCAAATTATTGCAGACCGCATTATGCCGTTAAAGGTAAACTATAGTCAGGCGAAACATGTGGCTATCCATATTTATAGCCAATATGACACGCCAGAAAATAGTGAGGCTTTAAAACGGGTGTTAACTAGCACCGCAGGCTCTGTACCAACATCACTATACTTACACCGTCAACGGAAACGCATTAACTTGCCACCGAACATGTGCTTTGATCCTAGCGATGAATCCATCAAGGCTATTGAAGCTATATTAGGTGATGGCTCCGTAGAGGTGCAATAATATATGCATAAGTAGATATTAAGGCACGAATAAATATATTTACTACTTAATAACTTATGTTGCGTGAAGCACAGCTAGCTTTCACCAATATTACTACAATAAGAAATGAAAGATTTAATATAGAAATTGCTTTCATAGGAGGAAAGATGAAACGTACAAAAATCGTATGTACTGTAGGTCCGGGAACGGATAAATTTGGTATTTTAGAAGATATGATGCGAGCGGGTATGAACGTGGCTCGTTTTAATTTCTCTCACGGATCTCATGAAGAGCAAGCAGAGCGCATGCAAATGGTGCGCGATGCGGCGATGATTGTTAATAAACCAATCGCATTATTGCTCGATACAAAAGGTCCTGAGGTTCGTCTCGGTCTATTTAAAGAGGGCAAGGTATTCCTTGAAGCAGGTCAAAAGTTTACATTGACTACCGATGATGTGGAAGGTACAAAAGAGATTAGCTCCGTGAACCACAAAGGTCTTGTAGGCGACGTGTCCGTAGGGGATAAAATCCTCTTGGCTGATGGCCTTGTAACACTTAACATCGATGCCATCGAAGGAAATAACATCATTACTACTGTTCAAAACAGTGGTGAAATCGGTAACCGTAAACGGGTGGCTGTGCCAGGTGTAGCGCTTAGCTTGCCACCTGTATCTGAACAGGACGAAGCGGATTTACGCTTTGGCTGTCAACAGGGTGTAGACTTTGTAGCCGCATCCTTCATGCAACGCGGTAAGGACATTGTAGCCATTCGTCGCATTCTTGAGTCTGAGAAAAAAGATATCAAGATTATTGCAAAAATTGAAAATGCAGAAGGCGTTAAAAATATCGATGAAATTTTGGAAGTAGCGGACGGCCTCATGGTGGCTCGCGGTGACCTCGGTGTAGAAATCCCTGCCGAAGAGGTGCCTGTACTTCAAAAAATGATGATTGAAAAATGTAATGACTTGGGTAAACCCGTTATTACGGCAACCCAAATGCTGGAGTCCATGATTCAAAATCCACGTCCTACACGGGCGGAAGCAAGTGACGTAGCCAATGCCATCTTAGATGGTACGGATGCGATCATGTTGTCTGGTGAAACTGCAAATGGTGCTTACCCAGTAGAGGCGGTTACGACTATGACACGCATTGCTGAGGTAACAGAACAAGCTGCTATTTACGATAGCAAAAGCCGTGCTCGTCAAGATGTGGATATGACGACTACCAGTGCTGTATGTTTAGCAAGCGTGCGCATCGCTCAAAACCTTGGGGCTGCTGCTATTTTGACATGTACTGAATCTGGTCATACGGCGCTTAGCACTGCTCGTCATCGTCCGGCTTGCAAAATTATTGCTGTAACACCGCATGAAGAAACAATTCGCCGCATGCAATTATGCTGGGGCGTAGAGGCTATTAAAGGTCATGAAATCGTTAACTCTGATGAAATGGTTAAACAAGCCATAACAGGTGCTCTTGGCACAGGGGCCATTGAGTCTGGTGACTTAGTTGTGGTAACGGCTGGCGTACCATCTGGTGCCACAGGTACTACAAATATGATTCGCGTTCATATTGCAGGCCAAGTACTCTTGTCTGGTAATGGTATTTTGCGTAAATCCGTTACAGGCACTGTATTCATTGCAGCTAATCATAAGGGCAATTATGAAAGCTTCAAAGATGGGGACATCCTTGTGGTGGGCACAATGGAACCTGAATTGATGGCTATTGCAAAACGTGCAGGAGGTATTATCGCTGTTGAAGATGGTTATACCTCTGACAGTGCTATTGCAGGCATTACCTATGGCATTCCTGTAATTTTAGGCGCGAAAAACGCTCATGAAGTACTTTTAGAAGGCCAAGAAGTAACAATTGATGGCGAACGAGGCAAGGTATTTGCAGGTATTGCTAACGCTCGCTAGTTTTAGTAAAAGATAATTAAATATAAGGAGGGATAGTATGAATCCATATAATGTAACAGGTCCTACTGCAACTGAGGTTGCACAGGTTGAAAGTATCGTATCACAACGATTAAAAGGCTCCTTCTTGTGGATGGTTGTAGGTTTACTTACTACTATTGGTGTTGGAGTGGCCGCGTTGGCAAATCCTGATTGGTTACGCTTTGCGTACCAAAACTTTAATATTATCCTACTCGTTGAACTAGGCGTAGTATTCCTATTTAGTGCTCGTGCATATAGTGCTAATGTTATGACTTTAAAAGGCATGTTCTTCCTCTATAGTGCGTTGAATGGCCTTACATTGACACTTATATCCTTGAGATATAATGTATTTGAAGTAGTTATTCCAGCGTTAATCGGCACGTTAGCGTTCTTCATTGGCTTTGCTATCGTAGGGGCTACTACAAAACGTAACTTATCATCCCTTACACCGTATGTAATGGCCGCTTTGTTCGGTATGATCATCGTATCCTTGGTGATGATGGGTGCTCGCTACTTTAACTGGGCTGTACTCAGTGGCTTTAGCGACACTGTTAGCTTGGTTCTAGGTTATGTAGGGGTTGTAGTATTCTCCATATTTACAGCTATCGATGTGAACCGCATTAAAAATAATGTGACACAAGTAGCGCTCTTGGAGGATGAAACCATTTTAGACCGCATTGAAATCACAGGTGCTTTGAGCCTATACTTGGATTTCATTAACTTATTCTTATCCTTATTGCGCATCTTTGGCAATAAGCGATAAAAGGAGATATCATGGACGATAGAGAATGGCAAACCTTTGTAACCGTTGTGGATGAAGGTAATATTACAAGGGCGGCAGAAAAATTATTTTTATCGCAACCGGCGTTGAGTTATCGGTTGCGCCATATGGAAAAAGCCTTGGGCCATTCTCTGTTGTTGCGTACTGCTGAAGGGATTGCTCTTACGGCTCAAGGCGAGATATTTTATGACTACTGTAAGAGAATGATGCAAGATCAAGAGGCTTTAGAAAATGCCATGAACTCAGCGTCTGGTAAGATTCAAGGGACTTTGAAAATTGCGTCATCTATTAACTTTGCAGACTATGAACTACCAGCTTTGTTGAAATCCTTTCGAGAACAATACCCTGATGTGCATATTCAAGTTAAAACTGCTTTCAGCCATCAAGTGGTTAAGATGTTTAATACTGGTGATTGTATGGTTGCCTTTGCTCGTGGTGGCTATGATGTGTCCGGTAAGTCTGAATTACTACTAGCTGAACCGTATTGCTTGGTCTATAAAGAATTGGTGCCACCGGAATCACTGGAGAAGGTACCGTTCATTAAATACCAAACTGATGCATCCGTAGCTAATATCATTGAAACCTGGTGTGCGGAACATTTTGAAGAACCACCGAGTGTTGCAATGGATGTAAACTCTATGAGTACATGTCGTCACTTTGTGCGCGCCGGTCTTGGTTGGTCTATCTTAACTTATATGGGACTTGGATCTTGTAAGGATAGAGATATCTATGTGAGTCCATTGCGTAGTAAAGATGGTAAGTACATTAGTCGCGATACGAACATGGTGTACACAAAGGATGCAGAAAATCTAGTAGTAGTAAAGACATTTATCGAGTATGTCCGCAATTACTACAAAGAACACACTGTTGTAGATGATAGTATTTTTAGAGAATATAAATCATAAGAATCCTTGAGATAAAGAGAATCTATGAGATTGTATCACTGTTTATCCATGCTATTTCAGCATTGGACTTTTTCGATATAATATCTCATAATGAAAGTGTCTCGAAAGAGCAAGGCAGTACCATGTAAGTGCATGTATACCCCCTTTGGGGACGTATACATGCACTTTTTTCATTTTGGGCTGTAAATCTATGCTCAAAATGCATAAAAAGTATGATTGGTAGATATAAAAGTTTTTATAACCCCTATAAAGGTAATCTATTATTCATAATTCTTTTTAGCATATATAATGAGTGTAGACAAAGACTCCTAGAGTTCAATAGATGATAGTCGCGTATCACGAATCTTTAGGGGAGTGTTAGGATGATATACATGCCTATGTTTTTAAGAAAGGAATAAACATGGAAAAATTCTTAAAACTAGCACTTATCGTGCTAATTCCAATTATCCTCTGGTTTACAACTCCACCAGCAGGGCTTTCTGCGGAAGCGTGGCGCCTCTTAGGCTTCTACATTGCAGGTATCGTAGGTTTGATTTTAAAACCATACCCAATTCAAATTATTTTATTAGCTGTATTATCTGCTTCTGCATTATTCTTAGACAATGCAAAAGATATCTTGGTAGGCTATGGCTCCACAGCATTGTGGATGATCATCGCTGCGTTCTCTTTGAGCGTTGCGTTTGGTAAAACTGGCCTTGGTCATCGCGTTGCATACCATTTGATTAATGCATTCGGTTCTACTGTATTACGTCTTGGTTATGTAACAGCACTTCTTGATTTAGTATTATCTCCAGCTACACCTTCTAACACAGCACGTGCGGCTGGTATCGTATATCCAATCAACTTATCCATTGCTGAATCCATCGGTTCTTATCCTGGTGACACTGCTAAACGCGGTGGTTCCTTCATCTTGATGAATGGTTATTTCGTAACAAAAATTACATCCTTCATGTTCTTAACAGCAATGGCTCCTAACGTGTTGGCGTTGGACTTTGTTACTAAAATTACTGGTCTTACTATGAACTGGGTTGAATGGGCATTAGCATTGGCCTTACCTGGTCTTATTATGTTGATTTTTGTACCACTTGTAGGTTACTGGATTGATCGCCCTGAAGCAGTAAAAATTGACAATAAGAAATTAGCTGCTGATGGCCTTGCCAAATTAGGACCTATGAAAATGTCTGAAAAAATCTTGGCTGTTGTATTCATTCTTGCTCTTCTTGGTTGGGCATGGCCTTCTATTGGATATTTTTTCCCAGCTATTGCTTTTGATTTGAGTCCTACAGCAGTAGCATTAGTTGCTATGACTATTGTGTTCTTTTCTGGTATCATCACTTGGGATGACATGGTTCAAACTAAAGCTGTTTGGAATACATTCATCTGGTTCGGTGCTATCCTTGGTTTATCCACTGCTTTAACAAAAGCTAAATTCTTTGCTTGGCTTGCAGCATTTATGCAAGCAAACTTGGCACTCGATGTATCTCCACTCGTAGTTGTATTGATTCTTTCTGCTATTAGCGTAGTCATTCGTTACTTATTTGCTTCCAGTACTGCATATATTGCATCTATGCTTCCAGTATTCTTAACTGTAGGTATGGCGGCAGGTGCAAATCCTGTTATGTTCGGTCTTGTGTTGCTTGCAACAAATGCATTTGGTGGTCTCGTAACTCACTATGGTGCATCTCCTGGTCCAATCATCTACTCTGCAGGTTACAATAACTTGAAAGATTGGTGGACTGCTGGTGCAATCTTAGCAGTATTGAGTTGGATTCTACTCTTTGTAGTAGGTATCCCTTGGTGGACTTTCATCGGTATGATTTAATCACCATATGATTTTATAATCAATATTGTTTTAACGGCACGGACCAGACATTCGCGACACGTCTGGTCTTTGCCATTTGATATATTTTTAGTGAAAGGATGCAACATGGCACAATTAGTAAAAGCTGCACAAGCTGGCTTCGACGAAAAAAATGATGCATTAGTAACGGTTGAACCGATTGCTAGCGGTATCGAAATTGAATTAACATCCAAAGTTATCCGCCAATATGGCGACCAAATTAAATCAGTTATCTTGAACACAGTGAAAGAAGCTGGTTTTGACGGCGTAAAAGTAATTGTACAAGATAAAAATGCTTGGGATTACACAATTAAAGCTCGCGTATTAGGCGCATTGGAAAGGGGGAGCAAAGCATAATGGCTAACGATAAAACATTCCCAGAAGTTAAAACAAATCCATTAACAGAGGCTGCTAAAAAACGTTTGTCTCGTTCCATGATGTTCGTACCTGGTAATACACCTAAAATGATTAACAGTGCTGATATTCACGGTTCTGACTCCATCATGATCGACATCGAAGACTCCGTTCCTGTAACAGAAAAAGATACAGCTCGTCTTTTAACTGCAGAAGCTTTGAAATCTCGTAAATTCCGTGCAGAAACAGTTGTTCGTATCAACCATCCTACACAAACTCCTTACGGCTATGACGACCTTGATGTAATCGTTCCAGCTAAACCTGATATGATTCGTTTACCTAAAACTGAAGATGTATCTGAAGTTGAAATCGTAGCGAAGAAAATTGAAGAAGTAGAAAAAGCTAATGGCTGGCCAGAAGGCACAATCAACATTATTGTAGCTATTGAATCTGTTCGTGGCTTGTACAATGTTCGTGAAATTTGCCATGGTCCTCGAGTAGTAGCTATTGCTCTTGGCGCTGAAGACTATCGTGCTGACCTTCGTACAGGTAAACATAAACCAGCTGTTGAATTGTTATTCGCTCGTCAAACAATTCTTCACGCAGCACGTGAAGCAGGTATCCGCGTAATTGACACTGTATTCTCCGACGTGAAAGACCCTCAAGGTTTCCGCGAAGAAGTTGAATTCATTAAAGCTTTGGGTTACGATGGCAAATCTTGTATCCACCCAAGCCAAATTAAAATTATCCACGAAGTATTCACTCCTGACGAAAAAGAAATCGCTCATTCTGTTAAGGTATTGAACAGCTATGCAGATGCATTACGCAACAATAAAGGCGTAATCTCTGTAGATGGTAAAATGATCGATGGTCCTATCGTAGTTCGTGCACAACGCGTTGTTGATAAAGCACGTGCAGCAGGCATTAAAGTTGAATTAGAGGAAGGAGCAGAATACGATGTTAAATAAAGTAGGTCGCGATATCCCAACAAATATCCCAGCACTAGAAGGTCGCGAAGTATATCAAGGTGAATTCGCCATTGAACCTAAAGCTCATCGCGCAGGTAAACCTGTACACATGAGCCGTGTGGGTACTAATAAAGTACTTGCTTCTATTGACGAAGCAATCGAAAAAGCTGGCGTAAAAGATGGTATGACATTGTCCTTCCATCATCATTTGCGCAATGGCGACTATGTAATGAAAATGGTTATGGAACGCGTTCAAGCAAAAGGTATTAAAGACATTACAATTGCGTCTTCTTCCTTGTCTCCATGCCATGAGTTCTTGGTAGAAATGATTCAAGACGGTACTGTAACAGCTATTGAAACATCTGGCTTGCGCGATCGTCTTGGTAAATTCTTAACTCAAAACCCAGGTGTATTGAAACGCCCTGTAGTGATTCGTTCTCACGGTGGTCGTGCTCGTGCTATCGAATCTGGCGAAGTTCATATCGACGTAGCTTTCATGGGTGCTCCTACAGCTGACCCACGTGGTAATGCTACTGGTCGTATGGGTAAATCCGCATGTGGTGCTCTTGGTTATGCTAAAGTTGACTCCCATTATGCAGATACAACTGTTATTATCACAGATAACTTGGTTGACTATGTACACAACTATGCAATCCCTCAAACTGACGTAGATTATGTTGTTGAGGTTGAAAGCATTGGTGATCCAGAAGGTATCGCTTCTGGTGCGGTAGGTTTCACTAAAAACCCTATCCAAATTAAAATTGCTGAATTAGCTGGTGAATTCCTTGACCAAGCTGGCATCATTAAAGATGGCTTCGTATTCCAATTGGGCGCTGGTGGTGCTCCATTGACTGTAGCGAAATTCATTGCTGAAAAACTTCGCAAACGCGGTGAAGTAGGTGGCTTCGCTATCGGTGGTGCTACTGGTATCTTGACTGGTATGCTTGAAGAAGGCTTAATCCGTGCCATTTACGATACTCAAACATTCGATACTACTGCAGCAGCATCTTTGGATAAAAACCCTGCACACATCGAAATGTCTGCTTCCATGTACGCTAACCCATGGACTGACTGCACTACAAACTACCTAGACGTAGTATTCCTTGGTGCTACTGAAATCGACCTTGATTTCAACGTAAACGTAATGACTGACTCCAACGGTGTATTGATGGGCGCTTCCGGCGGTCACTCCGATACAGCAGCAGGTGCTAAATGCACAGTTATTACTTGTCCATTGATCCGCGGCCGCTTACCAATGATCCGTGATAAAGTAGCTACTGTAATTACACCAGGCTCCTCCGTTGACGTACTTGTTACTGAATACGGTATCGCAATCAATCCAGCTCGTACTGATTTAATTGAACGCTTCAAAGATAGCAACTTGCCTATCTTCACAATTGAAGAATTACAACAATTAGCATTCGACTTAGTAGGTAAACCACAAGACATTCCTGTGTCTGACAAAGACGAAGACATCATCGCAATCGTAGAATACCGCGATGGTTCCATCCTTGACGTGGTTCGTAAACCTCTATAATTAAGTAGTGCTGAGAGTTCGAGGGAAACCGTAACAGGTAGGCCATCGGCTCATCATCCTATGCTGATTAGATAATATAAAGACCCTCTCCATAGTTCTCGGACTTATGGAGAGGGTCTTTTTGTAGTTATAAATGATTTAGTGTTAATTTTAGATACAGGGTCAAAACTTAATGAGATAAAAATGGTACATAGATATAGTTATACTTTTACTATAAGAAGATTGGAGATCTTTAGGAGGTAGTTTCTATGTATCGTTGTATTGCTAAGTTAGAGATTGACCTAGAGGGGCTAAGTGAGTTTTATAGTGATGTAAGCGAATATGAAACACTAAATATGTACCAAATAATATCTGCTTGGTTACAGGATGATTTAGATGGACCTAATCCTGAAAAAACGGTGTTCGGTGTATCAGAATATGCTTTAGATTGGATGTCTGTGCTACCAGGGGACACTTCCTATCGTAACCTATTTGATATGGGAAATTGCAAACTTGGTAATCATTCTGAAAGTATTGATTATTTATATGCGCGATTTCTACAAACCTTGGAGAATAATAAGACGTTTGAACTTGAGTATGAGTCATTATCTTTAGATTATATAATCGTGATGCCACAGTATATCGATATTACGCTAACATGTAGTAGAAATATAGATTATTTATTATTTATGAAACAGTGGTTACGTAATTGTAGTACTTATAAACATCTGATATACTATAAAGTGAAAGATATATTTTACATTATGTTTTAATTTAGGAGAGCGTGTATGACTCAAGTATTTAAACAAGATCTAACAGATAACTCTGTTCGCCCTGGCGGTTTGTTTTTCGTTGAGTTATTAATGCCAAAGCAGTGTGATATGCCTAATCGAGATACAATGGTAGAGGTATTCACAAAGCATTTAGGTCCTGTTGATTGCTTTAGTTATGGCGTTGAATCTGCTGGTTTTGCACCTCAGAATTATAAGGTTCATTACGAGGATAACGATGCAGATATTTCACCAACCTTGATGGTGACGAATTGTGAAAAAATCGACAAACCTGTACTAGATGATTTTACACGTAGTCAGGTTTGGGATTGTCCAAATGTAGATGACTTGCTAGATGAGTGCCAATATAGAGTATTTGCTACAGACATGTTAGCTTCGGGTTTAGAACCTAAAGAACGAGCTGATATGCTCGTGAAATATGTAGATGCGTTGTTAGAGTTATATCCATCCTGTAAGGCCGTTGTCTTTGGTCCATCTCGTAAGTTCTTAAGTCGAGAAACCATTGAAAATCATCCTGATAAAGCTGTAACACGTTTTATTTATTATGCCGTAAATGTGCGATATTTTAGCATTCAAGGCACAGATGACATGATGGTTGATACGATAGGTATGAACACCTTATTCTACCCTGATTTGCAGTATCACTTTCACGGTATGAACCCCGATGAAATTGTAAATCATGCGTATAGTGTATTGTATTATATCTTTGAGCACGATAATCCTATTGATGACGGGCAAACGATTGCAGGCTTAGAAAATGGAGATATGAATCCAGATATTAAATGGGCGGTTCAGTATGAGGACTCCTTAATTCAACCTGTTCGAACTGTTATAGATATTAATATGGGAGAATATGCATCGGGTACTCGTTAGTTGTTAATCGATGAAAGGTGTGAGCATTATGAGTAATCAACGTATTTTTGACATGGAACTTGTGAAAGTTGAAAGTTTGGAGAAAGCTGTTAGGACTCCATTTTATCAAACTGATTCCACAGGTGGCTCAGTATGGGTTATTAAACCTGGGCAAACCTTACCAAAGCATTACCATCATAACTCTGATGATATATGGGTTATATTGCAAGGTAAGGGGGTATTTTATCCAACGCCTGATACAGAGGTGCCTTTTACAAAGGGACAAGTTATAGTATCTAAAAAGGGTGAATGTCATGGCGCAAAGAATACTGGGACAGAAGATGTTATCTTTGTAAGTATCGTTGCTCCTGTGCCTGCTGATTATGATCCTGTTAGTACAAATTAATATGAAAGCACTTTATAGTATTTTCTTATCTTGTGATAGAGATATATTTATACTATAAAGTGCTTTTTGTTTTATACAGTCATTCCTAGCAAATATCCTTTTTCTATTTTTAAAGGCTATTATTTTGGTGTTACTATTCCTATTTGTTATTTCTATATTCTATATAATTCCATTGACAGAGGACTTTTGTTTTCTTAAGATAGTAAGGTATGTAATATCTTAAGTAGTAGAAAGGAATTATATGAACTCATCTACACCAGAGCCTCAAAGTGGGGCTATCGACGTTAAGGGCTTTACGAAACGGCGTATGCTGCACGTAATCCTACCACTATTTATTGTTTCTATTATTGCCTTTTTAGATCGTGTTAACATTGCCTATGCAGGTTTAACGATGAAAGAAAATTTGCCTTGGCTGACACCAGAGGTATTTGGTATGGGCGCCGGTATCTTCTTTATAGGCTATGTTTTATTTGAAGTTCCTGCATCCCTAATCGCTGCTCGCTGTAATGCTATGCACTGGGTAGCACGTATTATGTTTAGTTGGGGCATTGTATGTGTCCTCATGACGACTATGACTACAGTGTGGGAATTCTACCTGTATCGATTCCTCTTAGGCTTGTGTGAAGCGTCCTTATATCCAGTAATTTATTCCTTGTTGATTCCTAATTGGTTCTTACCAAAGGAGAGGGCAAAGGCGATTTCCTTAATGCTCACATCCTTATTGTTCTCTAATATTATTGGTGGCCCGTTAGCAGGTGTATTGCTAGATACAACGTTCTTTGGCTTACATGGGTGGCGCACACTCTTCATCGTAGAGGCATTACCTGCTGTAATCTTTGCTTTCATTTTCGCATTTTGGATGAAAGAAAAACCAGAACAAGCTTCTTGGGTAAGTGATGCAGAAAAAGCGTATATTAAGGCAGAGCTTGAAAAAGAAGAGCAACAAAAGCAAGCTGTAAAGAAATATACTACATGGCAAGCTTTAAAAGATCCAAAAGTATTACGTTTAGCGTTAATTTACTTCTTATGGGTTATCGGGTTCTGGGGCTTTAGTTTCTGGATGCCTCAAGTTCTTAAAAGCTTATCTGGTTGGCCGCCAAGTGTAGTAGCATGGTCTATTGCTATTCCAATGACTGCCGCATTACTCGTGCAAGTATATTGTGGTTATTCCTCTGAAAAGCGCAATGAAAAACGTTGGCACGTTGCTACTACATTGTTCATTGGTACAATTGGTTTCTTGGCAACACCACATAGTTCATCTCCAGAAATTAGCTTATTCTTTATCTGCTTAACTGCTGTAGGTGTTTACGGTGGTATGGGTGTGTGGTGGACCATGCCAACAACCTTCTTATCCGGTGCGGCAGCAGCGGGGGCGATGGGCCTTATTAACTCCTCTGGTAATATGGGTGGCTGGGTAGGACCATACATGCTTGGTTTCATCAATGGTCACACTGGTAGCTTTACTTACGGTTACTATGTAATGGGGGCTTGTATGTTCCTAGCAGGCCTACTAATCTTGACATTACCTAAATCTATGGAACACAAAGAAGACTAAGTATAACTTCATAAATTATGTAATTTACAAGTTATGACAATTGTTATTAACATATGAAAATTACAAATTGAAACGAGCTATATCTCTAATGCATTCACATTGTAACGAATGTATGAGGTATAGCTCTTTTTCTTTAGTAATGATGTTGTTTTATGTATAATAAAAGTAATAGAATCTACAGGATAAAATTAAGAGAGGACAATATGTATAGAAAGTTATTTTTAGTGGCCATATTAACAACTTTTACACTAGGCGTATCTGTAAATGCGATATCATTACATGATCCGACGGGTGAAGGTAGAGCTGCCTTTGAGAAAATTGCAGTGTACAACCGTGACATTGTTAAAGTTTCAGGTCCTTATGATTCATGGGAGTTAGCCGTTAAAAATTTAGGACGCGCTAAATATATTGATGATTTACAACAATATAAGGCGATAGATAACTTACAGAGTCAATTGAAGCCTATGTTAGGCGGTTATTATGTATCAGCTTATTACGTAGATTCTAATATTCTCACTCATGACGATGGTAGTATTAAAATAAAACCGAGTATTGATGAAGTAGGTGAGACTAAATATATCATAGAGTATAAGACTCAAGAGCATTATGTTGATTCAATATTATGGAATCCTTTTGTAGAGAAAGTTATTACAGTAGCAGATCCGATTATTTCTTATGAGAATCAGTATGGAACGGGAAAACTTATAGTTGTGACAGCCTTTGGATATCAAGAGGATGTTCAGGGTTTTCCAGATAAGGGACTTATAGCTGCAAATAAAGCTTATAAGGCTGCTGAAGATACGTTAGTTAGTAGAGTATTGGAATTAGGCTGGGTTGATACATCTCGTGAAGCAGAGTTACGAGATTATTTAAATACAAATGATGGTGTTCATAAGGGGTACACTTTGGATGCCATGGGCTTTGGTGTTATGGCTCAAAAAGATCTCTTCCTTTATATAGATGATGAAGGTAATTTCCATCATAGGCACTATTCTGTTGTGCGTGAATGGGAAAAATCCTATGATAAAAATTTTAGTTTATATAAGTACATTCCTCTTGATAAAAAGATAAAAGCTATTACTGTGATTCAAACGGATTAAGGCAGATATAATAAAAAGCCAGATACAATGTAAATACTTTTTAGTATGTATTGTATCTGGCTTTTATTTATTTTTTTACATCCGGTACTTTCCCAGGGTTCATATCGAGGTTTAAATCCGTCGATTTGAATGGTGAAGGGTTAGCTTCTGGCGGTTGAACTTTAAGCTCTGGGTGCAACCATTGTAGTTGTTTCAGTTCCCAGTCGTACTTGGCACCGTCGTTTTGTAATTGGCGAATGTCTTTAAAGATATTATCCAGTTGGTCGCTATGTTTATTAGCCATCCCTTCTAGGATGTAAAGACGACCAGCTACACTATCAACGGAAGAACCATCGTGGTCTTCATCGACACGCCATTGTAGTTCTGAAATTTGTATTTGCTGGAAGATTATAACAATGACCAGCACGATAATAACGCCCCACATGGGTGTTTCTTTAGCTTTCAAAAGGGCCCGCAATTTAGATGCGAGCCCAGATGGTTTATTCATTATTGACGATCCTCAAGTTGTAATCCAGGTAATGGTAATTTTGAATTTACAAAGTCTAACCACAAGCGAGAAGCGTGGGAGAGGTAATGACCTTTTTTCCAAATAACATAAAGTGTATGAATAATTTCTGGTACAAGTGGACGTACAACGACCTTGGAACCAACCTCTGTATTTTCACCTGCCTCAGGGCAGAGACGAGATGGTAACAATGCGATGGCAAGGTCTGCACTAACTGTTTGCAACATAAGATCACGTTGGCTAGTTTCAAATACGATATGAGGTTGAAAACCTGTATGTTTACAAGCTTTGATGATTTCGTCATGCAAATTAAAGTCATCTTTGTGTAATACGAAAGACTCATCAGCTAGCATTTCTAAACGAATCTCTTTTTCTTTCGCAAGAGGGCTAGATATTGGAACGATAACGGAAAGCGGATCACTAGTGAGGTAGAAGGACTCAAATTCTTTTGGATTTGGTTTCGTACAAATGATACCAATATCAATCAAGCCTTCTTGAACACTAATCTCAACTTTTTTAGAACCTTGTTCATAAAGTTCTAATTCAATTTGTGGATATACTTTTTTGAACTCCCCTAAAAGCTGAGCGAAGATAGGTGCATCGGTAATTGGTGGAATACCAATTCTAATGGAACCTTGCTCCAAACGAAACTCGTTTTCAAAATCAGTTTTTAGATGTTCAAACATGAATACTACGCGTTTTGCGTGGGTTAAGAAGATGGTACCCCCATCAGTAAGTTCTACAGATTTAGCATTACGCATGAAGAGAACAACACCAAGTTCGTCTTCTAAAGCTTTAATAGTACGGCTGATAGCGGATTGGGAGATGTGCAAATTCCGCGCAGCTTTACTAAAGCTTTTTTGATCAGCTACTTCAACGAAGTATTTCAAATGATGAAAATCCATAATTAACCCCCTAAAAATAAAATCTGGTTATGGGAAGTGACCTATACTAAATGAGAATAGTTATTACTATAACGCAATTAGCTATTACTTTATGTAAAGCATGGATAGCAATATTGGCAAAGCGACAGTCACTGTATGTGTTGCGTTGATAGGGCCCAGCACGTTATAATGTGCATATAGGGCTATATCAAGTTATGATATTAGGAATTATGGTTGTGCCCAATACAAAAGTATGTTCACACATAATGCCATATTATATATAACATATATATTATTGCATTATTTTTTCATGTGCGCAAGTTTGTAATGGTTGTTATTCCTAAACATAATGATAGATTAAGCAAGTGTTCTATTTTTGCTAAATGCTTAAGGAGGCAATAATCACATGAGTCGTAAATTTAAAACTATGGACGGCAACCAAGCGGCTGCTCACGTTTCTTATGGTTTTACAGAAGTTGCTGCGATTTACCCAATCACTCCATCTTCCCCAATGCCAGAACACATTGACGAATGGGCTGCGTCTGGTCGTAAAAACATCTTCGGCAACACTGTTCAAGTTGTAGAAATGCAATCTGAAGCAGGTGCTGCTGCCGCAACTCACGGTTCTTTACAAGCTGGTGCATTAACAACAACTTTCACATCTTCCCAAGGTTTGTTATTGATGCTTCCTAACTTATACAAAGTAGCAGGCGAATTACTTCCAGGTGTATTCCAAGTAGCTGCTCGTGCATTGGCTGCACACGCTTTGGCTATCTTCGGTGACCATCAAGACGTAATGGCTGCTCGTGCAGCTGGCTGCGCTATGCTTGCTGAATCCTCCGTACAAGAAGTAATGGACTTGTCCGCTGTAGCTCACTTGACAGCTATTAAAACTCGTGTACCATTCATCAACTTCTTCGACGGTTTCCGTACATCCCATGAAATTCAAAAAATTGAAATCTGGGACTATGAAGATTTGAAACCATTAGTAGACATGGACGCTGTTAAAGCTTTCCGTAAAAATGCTTTGAACCCAGATGCTCCTGTAACTCGTGGTACTGCAGAAAACCCTGACGTTTACTTCCAACATCGTGAAGCATCCAACAAATTCTACTTGAACGTTCCTGACGTTGTAGAACATTACATGAACGAAGTTAACAAATTGGCTGGTACTAACTACCAATTGTTCAACTACCATGGTGCTCCTGATGCAACTGACGTAGTCGTTACTATGGGTTCTTCCGCTCAAGTAGTACAATCCACTGTTGACTACTTAAATAAATTGGGTCGTAAAGTTGGTTTCATCAACGTTCACTTGTTCCGTCCATTCGCAACAGATCGTTTGTTGAAAGCTCTTCCTCAAACAGTAGAACGCATTGCAGTTCTTGACCGTACTAAAGAACCAGGCGCTTTGGCTGAACCATTGTTCTTGGACGTACAAGCTGCTGTAATCGACGGTGGCCGTAACGTAAAAGTTATCGCTGGTCGTTATGGTTTGAGCTCCAAAGACGTTATCCCTGCAGACATCGTAGCTGTATTCGATAACTTGGCTGCTGAAAACGGCAAGAAATTCTTCACATTGGGTATCAATGATGATGTTACATTCTTGTCCTTGGATCGTGCTGAAGGCGTAGATATTGAAACTCCTGGTTTGACTGAATGTAAATTCTGGGGCTTCGGTTCTGACGGTACTGTAGGTGCGAATAAATCTGCTATCAAAATCATCGGTGACCACACTGATATGTATGCTCAAGCATATTTCGACTACGACTCCAAAAAATCTGGTGGCGTAACAATGTCTCACCTTCGTTTTGGTAAAAACCCAATCAACTTGCCATACTTGGTAACTGAACCTCAATTCGTAGCATGTCACCGTCAATCTTACGTACATGAATACGACTTGATCCGCGGTATCAAAAAAGGCGGTACATTCTTATTGAACTGTACTTGGTCTCCTGAAGAATTAAACGAACATTTACCTGCTAAATTGCGTCGTCAAATCGCAGAAAAAGAATTGAACTTCTACATCATCAACGCTGCGAAAATCGCTTCTGAAATCGGTTTGGGCGGCCGTATCAACATGGTAACTCAAGCTGCATTCTTCAAATTGACTGAAATCATCCCTGTAGATGATGCTGTTAAATACCTTAAAGAATCCGTAGTAACTTCTTACGGTAAAAAAGGTCAAAATATCGTTGACATGAACAACGCTGCTATCGATCAAGGCGTTAACGCTTTGGTAAAAGTAGATGTTCCTGCTGACTGGAAAAACGCTGTCGATGAAGGTGGTCACAAAGCTAAACCAGGTTGCGAATCCTGCCCATCCTTCGTTCAAAATATTGCACAACCAATCAATGCACAAGCTGGTTATGATCTTCCTGTATCCACATTCGCTGGTTATGAAGATGGTACATTACCTGCTGGTACTGCTAAATTCGAAAAACGCGGTCCTGCATTGTTCGTTCCAAAATGGTTACCAGAAAACTGTATCCAATGTAACCAATGTTCCTTCGTATGTCCACATGCTACAATTCGTCCAATCTTGGCAACTGAAGCAGAAGTGGCTGCGGCTCCAGAACATTTCGATACAATCCCTGCATTGGGCGCTAAAGACCTTCAATTCCGTATCGCAGTATCCCCATTAGATTGCTTGGGTTGCGGTAACTGTGTTGATATCTGTCCAGCTCCTAAAGGCAAAGCTATCGTAATGACTTCCATCGATTCCGAAATCGAACAAGCTGAAGCATGGAGCTACGGTGTTAGCCTTCCTGTAAAAGAAAACCCTATGAAGAAGGAAACTGTTAAAGGTTCCCAATTCGAACAACCATTGTTCGAGTTCTCCGGTGCTTGCGCAGGTTGTGGTGAAACTCCTTACGCTAAATTGTTAACTCAATTGTTCGGCGACCGCATGATGATTGCCAATGCAACTGGTTGTTCCTCCATCTGGGGTGCTTCCATGCCTGCATCTCCATACACAACTAACCAACAAGGTCAAGGTCCTTCTTGGGCAAACTCCTTGTTCGAAGATAATGCTGAGTATGGTTATGGTATGTACATTGGCGTTAAGAAAATTCGTCAACAATTAGTAGAATTAGCTTCTAAAGCTGTAGAAACTGCTACAGGCGAATTGAAAGAAGCTTTGGAACAATGGATTGAATTTGCTAACCTTGGTGCAGCAACTCGTCAACGTTCCGAACGTTTAGTAGCAGCTATCGAAGCTGAAGGCGCTACAACTCCAGAATTAAAAGAAATTCTTGAGAAAAAACAATTCTTGATTAAACGTTCCCACTGGATCTTCGGTGGTGACGGTTGGGCATACGATATCGGCTTCGGTGGTGTTGACCATGTATTAGCTTCTGGCGAAGACATCAACATCTTCGTATTCGATACTGAAGTATACTCCAACACTGGTGGTCAAGCTTCCAAATCCACTAATATCGCAGCAGTTGCTCAATTCGCAGCTTCTGGTAAACGTACTAAGAAAAAAGACCTTGGCATGATGGCTATGTCTTATGGTTATGTATACGTAGCACAAGTAGCTATGGGTGCAGATAAAAACCAATTGATGAAAGCTGTTGCAGAAGCTGAAGCATATCCAGGTCCTTCCTTGATCATCGCTTACAGCCCATGTATCAACCATGGTATCAAAGCTGGTATGGGTAAAGCTCAAGAAGAACAACGTAAAGCAGTTGCAGCTGGTTACTGGGATCTTTACAGATACAACCCTCAACTTAAAGAAGAAGGTAAAAATCCATTCTCCTTGGATTCCAAAGAACCAACTGAAAGCTTCCAAGACTTCCTTAAAGGTGAAGTTCGTTACGCTTCCTTGGCTAAAGCAGCTCCAGATGTTGCAGAAGAATTGTTCGCTAAAACTGAACAAGATGCAAAAGATCGTCGCTTAAGCTACGTTCGCTTACAAAAAGGTTTCGAAGACGTAAAATAATTCGTTATTTAACGACTAAGAACTAATAAGAGGCACCCTTTCGAGGGTGCCTCTTTTGTATATAATATAGTTAACTATATGTGGAATTTATTTTATTGTACCTTAAATTAATGCGGTCATTTCCTGAATAGCTAGTTCCTGAATTACTAGTGCTTTTACAATAGGTAATATACTAGGAATTTGGTATAATATTAAATAGTTATGCATATACTAATAGGTATATTGTACAGATATATGATTTGATAACATTAATAGTAAACATAGAGGTGCTTATGGCTAAGGATAATCAACAGATTGCAACAGACGATATGCAACAAACAATATATAAAGAGTTAGGCTATAAATCCTATCCATTTCCTTTTACTACACCTGCCTATTTGGAAGCGTATGGTACACTTGTAGGTCTTAAGCCACCAACGGCTAAAACAGCACGTGTACTTGAATTAGGTGCTACGTATGGGGGAAATATTATTTCTCAAGCTGTGCATAATCCAGAAGCAACATTTGTAGGTATTGAGCTTTCCCAAGATCAAGTAGAGAAGGGCAACAAAATTATTAGTGATGCTAAGTTAGAAAATGTATCTCTATTACAAGGGGATATTTTGAACTTTGATGAATCCTTAGGAAACTTTGATTATATTATTGCCCATGGTTTTTACTCTTGGATTAGCGATGAAATGAAGGATAAGTTGCTTGATATTATATCCCATCATTTGGCTGATAATGGCATTGCATATGTATCCTATAATACATACCCAGGTTGGCATACGATGGAAGAGGTTCGTCAACTTATGCTATTTGCTAATAGTGGTTATGATGAGTTGACTCATAAGGAAAAGGTATTACGCGGTAAAACTGTAGGGAGTCTAGTAGGCGCTCAAATTCTTAATTACGATAACCTTAAAGAGCGTAATAGTAAATTCTTAGGTGCCTTGCGTTCCGTTATGCAAAAGGATGATTATTATGTAGGTCATGACCATTTAGAACCTCATAATGATCCATGTTATTTCTATCAATTCAATGATCATTTGAAAGCTCACAATCTTAGCTATGTATGTGATGCAGATTTAACATTATCCATGGTTCGTACCTATGATGACAGCATCGCCGATAAACTTGAAAAATTGGCTCCTAATAGCCAAGCAGATCAAGAACAATATTTAGACTTTATGCTTGATACAACATTCCGCAAGTCTATTATTTGCAAAGAAAGTGCTGCAAAGGATATTAGCTATGATGTAGCTAATCCTGTTAAGGTGAATACAGTACCTGTACGGTCTATCGTAAATAGTTTTGTATTCCAAATCCTCTTTGATGAAGAAGCATTAGAAATGTTTGAAAATGAGCTTGTACGAGATACATTCAAAGCGCTCATTAAAGATGGTGGCACTTTCAATATGATCGAAGCCCTTGCCATTTTAAAAGCTGCTCATGATACTGCTAATGCATCTGAAGATGACTTAGAACCAGCTGTATGTAGTTTATATAAAGCTATCGTTGAACATATGGTACGCGGTGGTATTCGATTCTATAAAACATTCCCTGATAAACAGGAATATATGGAGGGCTTATCCTATGTACCAGCTCGTTTTACAAACTTTGTAAAAGCTATTGCTGATGGTGGTAGTGAATATATTTATGGTGCAAATATGTTCAATGACGCTATTGGTGATATTTCTGAAGAAGATTTATTGTTCATGGAATTATTGAATAAGCCTAAAGCCAAGTCTACGATGATTAAGAAGATTAAAGATTCTCTCTTTAGCGCTGATAAGGCCCAAACTGGTAAACACCAAAATGCCATGGCGGAAGCATTCTATAATGAATTGACGAAGCGTATGGAGCAATTAGGCTTTATTAGAAGTAAGAAAAACAATGGTCTTTCGTAATTCTTTTAAAATTTCTAAGATAATATTTTAGTGATTCATATAATCTTCAGAATGAATGTAAAACCCATTACACTTATAACATTTATGTGTATTAAGTAGTAATGGGTTTTTGTTTTATATAATTTAATTTAATCTTTTTTAATAATTATTACATTTAGTTATTTAATATTGCCAAAAAAGTATAGTAAATCGATAAAATTAATGAGAAATAAATGAACCATATATGAAAAGTATGGTATACTATGTATGGGTATTTTTGTGAACATCATCCGATGTGTTGTGGATGATATTATAAATTGTATTAGTTACAATGTTGTTTTTATTGTATTATTTGTAAAAGGAGTCTTTTATGGCATCTAAGAAGGCCGTTCTAGTATATATACTAGAAATCCTGAAAAGTGAAACGGATGCTAATCATACTTTATCTCAAGAGGAGATTCGCAGTATATTAGCCGAGCGGTACGAGGTATCCGTCGATCGGAAGACCTTAGGCCGTCATTTAAATGATTTATATGAATCTGGTGATTTTGGTATTCAATGTGAAGAGTCTGCCGTAGGAGCAGATGGTACTATTCGCCGTACTGATTTCTATATGATTCATACCTTTGAAGATTCAGAATTGAGATTATTAATTGACGGTATTTTGGCGTCTCGTCATATCACCGCATCTCAACGTAAGGATTTAATTAGTCGTGTTGCTAAATTGGGTAGCTCTCATTTCAAGCCCCATGGTATTGATATTGAAAGTGCTACGGGTTACCTTCATAGAAGTCAGGACTTATTCCTTAATATTGATCTCATAGAGGAAGCAATACAAAAGGGGAGAAAAATTTCCTTGGCTTATTGCCAACCTGACGTGGATAAACGATTACATATCAATCTAGGTCCAGATAATAAGGAGCGAAAGTATGTATTCAATCCATTCCAACTAGTTATGAATCGGGGACACTATTACCTAGTTGGGAACCATGAAAATTATGATGACATGTCTACATTGCGTGTCGATCGAATTGCACACATTACGGTGCTGAGCGAACGCAGAAAACCTTTACGGGAGATAAAGGGCTATAATCAGCAACGCACCTTTAATGTATCACAATATGTAAAAGAACATATTTACATGTTTGGCGGTGAATCCATTACGGTAAGTTTTAAGGCAAAGCGGTCTATTGTAAACCAAATTTTAGATTGGTTTGATGGCAATGTGGAATTCACCAACGTCACATCTGATGATGTTGTATGCCGTGTACGTGTAAATCATGATGCCTTTAAGTATTGGGCACTTCAATATATGCAAAGTGTGAAAGTACTTTCACCAGCATCCTTGGTAGCAGAAGTGAAAGAAGCTATTAAGGAAGGCTTAGAACAATACTCATAATAAAAGAGCTAGTTGATCGTTGAATCAACTAGCTCTATTTTTATGTATGCTATTTTAAACGTCCGATTTCTAATTTATAGAACATGCATTTTTTCTGCTTCGCGATAGTCCTTAAGAACTGGACGAGGAGGTAATTTACCCATGATACTCACTACATAGATAGCGATGGAAGAAAAGATGAAGCCTGGTACGATTTCGTAAAGGCCAAGGAATCCAAATTGTTTCCAAATAAGAACGGTTAAACCACCTACGACGATACCTGCGATACAGCCATGACGTGTCATACGTTTCCAGAATAAGGAGAACAAGATAGCTGGACCAAAAGCAGCACCAAAGCCTGCCCATGCATAGGCAACCATGGTTAAGATGTAGCTATCTGGATCCATTGCCATATAGATGGCTATTAATGCAACTAGTAGTACTACGATACGACTTACTAGTACCAGCTCTTTATCACTCGCTTTAGGATGAATGATATTCGCATAGAAGTCATTAGAAATGGCAGAGGCTGTTACTAATAACTGTGCAGATGCGGTACTCATGATAGCTGCGAGTACTGCAGACCAGATGAGACCTGCTACAAATGGTGTAAAGAGACGCTCTGTCATGATAAGGAATACAGTTTCTGCATCAGTGCCTACCAATTTATCTGGCAGCATATATACGTGACCGATGAGGCCAACTGCAATGGCCGCCATAAGGGATAAGATAACCCAAACCATGGCGATGTTTGTAGATTTCTTGAGCTCTTTAGCATCAGAGATAGCCATGAATCTTACGAGGATATGAGGTTGACCGAAGTAGCCAAGCCCCCAACCAAGAGAAGAAATCAAGCCAATAATCCAAGTGAACCAATCAGATGGATCACCGAATAGGCTAAGTCCTTGAGGAAACTCGTGTTGAATGAGTTGGAATGTTTCAATAGGACCACCCATAAACATGGCAGCTGTAATTGGTACCGCTAAGATAGCGAAGAACATCAATGCCCCTTGAATACAATCTGTCCAAGATACGGCGAGGAAGCCGCCGAGGAATGTGTAGAATACGACGATACCCGCTGTAATAAATAGAGATACAGTGTAATCAAGACCAAAGATGGTGTTGAACAGTTTACCACCTGCTACGAATCCTGATGATGTATAAATCAAGAAGAAAATCAAGATAAATAGGGCGGAGATAACGGCTACCGAATGAGATTGATCGTGGAAACGATTTTTCAAATAGTCCGGTAAAGTTAAACTGTCACTAGCTACCTCAGTATGGTTACGCAAGCGTCTAGAAACAAACTTCCAGTTTGCCCATGTACCTAATGTGAGACCTACGGCAATCCATACACCAGAAATCCCCGTAGTATACGCTAGGCCAGGCACACCCATGAGCATCCAACCACTCATATCAGAGGCCTCCGCGCTAAGCGCGGTAATCCATGGACCTAGTTGTCGGCCACCGAGAATGTAATCACCAATGCTGTTAGATTTCCTGTAATAGTAGACCCCGATATACATCATGAGTCCTAGGTATAAGGCAAAGGCGATGATAATCATTAAGTTGTCTTGTGTCATGCCTATATAAGACCTCCTTAGGTTAAATTTTAGATTAAATTTTAGGTTAAATTTTCATTCTATAGTATTATAAATAATTCTTATTGTATCATATATTAGCACTTTAGAGTGTAAAAATTTTGTGAGATTCTATTGATTTCTATACGAATTTTAAGCATATACTTTCATCTTGGGCATTAGACGGTTAACCTATAAATCGTATATACTAATAAACCGAAAATACTCGAAATATGATAAAATAATAGAATGGAAAAATGACACGTGAAAGGAGGTACTCATGGATCAACAGGGGACAAGAAAACAAGAAAATCTAAAACAACCAGTTGTGACAAAACAACAAGCACTACGCATGCTAGAAACTTACTTTGGGTACACCTCCTTTAGACCGGCTCAAGAGGCTCCCATTGCATCCTTATTACGCAATGAAGATGTAATTGGCATCATGCCGACGGGGGCTGGTAAGTCTATCTGTTTTCAGATACCTGCACTCTGCAAGGCGGGGCTTACTATCGTGTTTTCGCCGCTGATTTCTCTTATGAAAGACCAAGTAGATGGCTTGTTAGTGCAGAATATACCAGCAGCGCTGATCAATAGTACGCTTACGCAAGCGGAGTTTAATAAAACGATGTACGAAGTGCGTAGCGGTAAGATTAAACTCTTATATATTGCGCCGGAGCGACTAGGTTCTAATTTCTTCTGCAATGTGCTACGAGCGTTGCCTATAGCTCAAGTCATTGTGGATGAGGCCCATTGTATCTCCGAGTGGGGCCATGACTTTAGACCGTCCTATCGCCTTATCGGTGAGTGGCTCAACTCACTACCGAAGCGTCCTATCGTAGGGGCTTTCACGGCGACGGCTACAAAATATGTAGAAAATGATATCAAGAAATTATTAGGATTAGATAAGGCTAATGTGTATGTAACGGGATTTGATCGGCCTAATTTGTCTTTCTCTGTCATCCGTACACCAAAGCGTATGGATTATGTGGTTCACTATGTACGCCAACATGCCAACGAAAATGGTATTATCTATTGTGCGACGCGTAAGGATGTAGATCGAGTGTACGAAAATCTAACCCGTGCAGGCATTAAGGTAGGCCATTATCATGGGGGGCTCAGCGATGAGGTGCGCCGTGAGATGCAAAATGCTTATGCAGATGATAAACTGCAGGTCATGGTGGCTACCAATGCTTTTGGTATGGGCATCGACAAGAGTAATGTGCGCTATGTGTTGCATTACCAGATGCCGCGCAATATGGAGTCTTACTATCAAGAGGCAGGCCGTGCAGGTCGCGATGGGGCTCCTGCAGAATGTATCTTGCTCTACAGTGGGCAGGATGTACAGGTTCATAAGTATTTGATTGAACAGTCCATCGAGACGCCTGAGCGACAAGAGGTGGAACTCCGCAAGTTACAGTCTATGATTGATTACTGTTTCTGCAGTAATTGTTTACGTAAATATATGCTTAACTATTTTGGTGAAAGCACCGTTTGGACTACTTGCGATAATTGTAGTTCCTGTAAAGGCTCCGGTGATAAGGTAAATGTAACGAAAGAGGCGAAGGCTATCTTCCGTGCTATTATGGGCACTGATGAGCGCTATGGTGCCTCTATGATTACCTCTATCGTGCGCGGTGAGCGAACTGATCGTATTATGCGGGCAGGCCACGACGCGCTCCCTGTATTTGGTTTACTAAGTAATGTAGACGAGAAATCTATTAGAGGGCTCATCCAACAATTTGTAGCTTCTGGTTATTTGCGTAGTTCGTCCGGTAAATATCCTGTACTATCCTTGACGGCTGGTGCTGAGGAGGTCCTCAGAGGGCATAAAGAGGTGGAGGAAATCAGACAACATGTGTCTGTACCATCTAGAACTAGTCGGTCTACGTCTACTACATCACGAGGAAAATCTAGTTCCGGCCCGGGTGGTTTATTTGAACATTTACGACAACATCGCAAGCGCTTAGCCGAAGAGGCAGGGCTTCGACCATATCTTATCTTCCCCGATACAGTCCTTATTGACCTTGCCAATTTACGACCCACTACATTAGGTGAGTTTGGCAATGTTAAGGGTGTAGGGGAAGCAAAATTGAAAAAATATGGCCTCAGTTTTTTACAGGCCATTGCAGAATATAAGGGATAATAAATTTTACTGTATATATGGTAGTACTATGTATTTTTTAGTATGATAGTACTATATATTGTAAGATATAGGTTAGTATTATTCGACGTATTATATATAGATTTAGGGGGATATATGAGTCTAGCAGATACACAATACCTCGGTATTATTGAAAATATTTTAGAACACGGCACGTATGGTCAAAACCGTACCGGTGTTGCAACCTATAAATTGCCACATCAAATTATGCAATTTGACTTGCAAGAGGAATTTCCTATTTTGACTACAAAGTTTGTCGCTTTCAAAACGGCAGTAAAAGAATTGTTGTGGATTTGGCAAATGCAGTCCAACGATGTACGCAAATTGCAAGAAATGAACGTGCGTGTATGGGATGAGTGGATGCGTGAAGATGGTACCATTGGTAAGGCCTATGGTTACCAAATTGCAAAGTATAAACAACTTGATAATCTCATCAAGACAATCAAGGAAAATCCTGATAGCCGTCGTATGATTGTCACTTTATGGAATATTGAAGATTTAGATGATATGGCATTGCAACCATGTGCGTATGAAACATTATGGGATGTAGCTGATGGACACTTGAACTGTATGCTCATCCAACGCAGTGGCGATATGGGCCTTGGCGTTCCATTCAATACCGCTCAATATGCAGCATTACAATGCATGATTGCCCAAGTAACAGGTCTTAAACCTGGTAAATTTACTCATGTTATCAACAATGCTCATGTCTATGAAAACCATGTAGAAGCATTGCGCGAGCAGTTAGCACGTCGCGATCAAGCGTTGCCAGCACCTAAGATTGTTGTAAACCCTGAGGTGAAAGACTTTTATGATTTCACACCAGAGGACGTTACATTAGATGGGTATGAACATTTAGGTAAATTATCCATGACTGTTGCTGTATAGCAGTGTATTCATGACCATTGCTAAATAGTATTCCATTTATGACTGTTGCCGTATAGTAGTAATTGAAAGAGGCCAGTATGTTAGCATTAATCGTAGCCGTAGCACATAATCGTGTGATTGGTAAAGATAATACCTTGATTTGGCACTTGCCGAATGATTTGAAATTCTTTAAAGAAAAAACGACAGGTCATGTCATCATTATGGGCCGTAAGACCTTTGAAAGTTTGCCGTTCTTATTGCCAAATCGTGAGCACTGGGTGATTACTCGTGATAAGGGCTTTGATGCGCCAGAAGGGGTTAAGATATTCCATAGTCCTGAGGCGGCTGCAGAAGCAGCACGTGCTCTTGATGCGGCCTATGTCCTTGGTGGTGCTCAAGTATATGAGGCTTTCTTGCCTTACGTGGATACGATGTACATTACAGAAGTAGACCACGAATTTGAAGGGGATGCATTTTTCCCAGAGTTTCCAGAGGAGGCTTTCACCATTGATTCCGTAGTAGACGGCGTGGTGGATGAAAAGAACAAATATCCTCATCGTTTTGTAACCTATCGCAGAAAGGCATCTAAATGAGTGAAAGAATGTTTGCCATTATTGGCAGTGAATTAAATGTTAAGCCAAAGCAGGTGCAAGCTGCCGTAGAATTATTGGACGAAGGCAATACGGTGCCATTTATTGCACGTTATCGTAAAGAGGTAACAGGCGAATTGCAAGATGAGCAATTGCGCACCATTGAAGAACGCATTAAATATCTGCGCAATTTGGAAACACGTCGCCAAGAAATCATTGCATCTATTACAGAGCAAGAAAAGATGACCGACGAGTTGATGAAATCCTTAGAAGCCGCAACAAAGCTTCAAGAGTTAGAGGATTTGTATTTACCATACCGTCCTAAGAAACGCACACGTGCTATGATTGCCCGTGAACGAGGCCTAGAGCCGTTGGCGGACATGATCCTTAACGATACGGTTACCGCTGGTGATCCTTTAGAGATTGCTAAAGACTTTGTAACGGAAGAGGTGCCCACACCAGAGGATGCTATTCAAGGTGCGTCTGATATCGTAGCGGAAATCGTTAGTGATAGTGCAGACTTCCGTGCTTACTTGCGCAAAAAGATGTGGAACGAAGGCTTTATTCAAGCTGAGTTGACTGGTGATGAAGAGGTGCAACAACAGTTCTTGCAATATGCAGAATATGCTGAACCGGTTCGTCAAATGCCATCTCACCGTATCTTGGCGGTTAATCGCGGTGAAAAATTAGGGGCTTTGAAATTAGCCCTTACAGTACCAGGTGATACATATGTTGCTTATATGGTGCAAAAGTTAGAGAAAAATCCAAAGTCTATTTTCGGAGACTATAAAGCGGCTGCAGTAGCCGATGCGTACAAACGTCTAATTTTCCCTGCTCTAGAGCGTGATATACGCAATGAGTTGACGGAAAATGCAGATGAGCAAGCTATCAAGGTATTTGGTGTAAACCTTAAGAACCTATTGTTACAACCGCCTTTGGCCGGTCATGTTATCATGGGTCTTGACCCTGGTTACCGTACTGGTTGTAAGATGGCTATCATCGACCAACAAGGTAATGTGCTAGATTATGGTGCCTACTACTTAACGAATAGTGAAAAGCTTCGCAAAGAAGCGCAAAAGGTATTGGCTGATAAAATCCGTAAATTCAAGGTTACGCTCTTATCCATTGGTAATGGTACTGCATCTTACGAAACAGAGCAGTTTGCATCTACTATGATTGAAGAGGAAAAATTAGATTGTCACTACATCATCACCAATGAAGCTGGTGCATCTGTATACTCTGCATCTAAATTGGCTATCGACGAATTACCAGATTTAGATGTAACCATACGCGGTGCCGTATCTATTGCACGGCGTGTGCAAGATCCATTGGCGGAATCTGTTAAGATTGATCCTAAATCTATCGGCGTAGGTCAATACCAACATGACGTAAACCAAAAACAATTGACCCATACGTTAGATCAAGTGGTTGAAACTGTAGTAAACCACGTTGGGGTAGAGCTCAATACGGCATCTCCTGCTATTTTGCAACATATTGCGGGCATCTCTAGTACAGTGGCTAAAAATATCGTTGCATACCGTCAAGAGAATGGCGTATTTAAAAGCCGTAAGGAATTGTTGAAAGTACCTCGCTTAGGTCCTGCAGCGTTCACACAATGTGCGGGCTTCCTTCGCTTGCAACACGGTAAAAATCCACTAGATAATACATCTGTCCATCCTGAGTCTTATGAATTGGCAGAACGCATAATTGGTGAATTAGGATTTACCTTGAAAGATTTGCAAGATAAAGCGCAACTAGAAGCATTACAAGTGAAATTACCGCTTGTAGATGCCGGAAAAATGGCTGCAAAACTTGATGCAGGTGTACCGACTGTACGAGATATCTTAGGGGCTTTGGCAAAACCAGGTCGTGATCCTCGTGAAGATTTGCCTGCACCACTTACTAGAAAACATGTAGTAAGCCTTGAAGATATCAAGGTTGGTACTGTGGTAAAAGGTACTGTTCACAACGTAGTTGATTTTGGTGCCTTTGTAGACTTTGGTCTTAAAACTAATGGTCTTTTACATCGTAGTGAACTCTGTAACAGTCGCCAACATCCATCTGATGTGCTGGCTGTAGGCGATATCATTGAAGCTCAAATTATTTCTGTTGATGTAAAACGCAATCGTATCGGTTTATCTGTAAAAGCATTACAACCAGAAAAGCCAAAGAATAACGATAATAACCGAAACAGAAATAACAACGGACAACGTCGAAACATCGGTCGTAACAATAACCGTAATAATGGCCGCAACAATGGTGGTCGACAAAACAATTAGTATCAATTGAATTATATTATTGAGAAATACACTTGACTAAAAGTCATTGTACACAAAACCGCACTCTCTATGGATTTTGAGGGTGCGGTTTTTCTATATAACTTAAAACTATGTATAATAATGCAGAACAGATATATCGAAAATGATATATCTGATTGAAATATTTAGATATAAGGCGTATGATGAAATCACAGAGGAAATCTTCCTCAATCTATATTCCTACATAGGAGGTAATGCTATGAGCTTGAACCTTAAAGAAAGATATGGACTTTTAATTAATAATGAATGGGTAGCTGCATCTGACGGCGCTGAATTTAATGTATATAACCCTGCTAATGGCGAACAACTCGCTATCTGTGCAGAGGCTACGAAAGACGATGTTGATAAAGCGGTAGACGCTGCAACAGAAGCTTTTAAAACTTGGAAAACAGTATCTCAAATAGAGCGCGCTGATTACTTGTTAAAAATTGCTGACGCTATTGATGCGCACAAAGAGTACTTGGCACAAGTTGAAACATATGACAATGGTAAACCAATCCGTGAAACTTTGAACGTAGATATTCCACTTGGTGCTGACCATTTCCGTTACTTCGCTGGTGTACTTCGTTCCGAAGAAGGCTCTGCACAAGTATTTGATGAAAATACCTTGAGCCTCATCGTTCGCGAACCGATTGGCGTTGTAGGTCAAGTCGTGCCTTGGAACTTCCCATTCCTAATGGCTGCTTGGAAATTGGCACCAGCTCTTGCAGCAGGTTGTACAGTTGTTATTAAACCTTCTAGCCATACATCCCTTAGCCTTTTAGTATTGGGCGATATTTTGAAAGACATCTTGCCAGCAGGTGTTGTGAACATCGTAACTGGTAAAGGTTCTAAATCTGGTCAATATATCCTTGATCATCCTGGCTTCAGTAAACTTGCTTTCACAGGCTCTACAGAAGTAGGTCTTGATGTATATAAAGCAGCATCTGAACGCTTGATTCCAGCTACATTGGAATTAGGTGGTAAATCTGCGAATATCTTCTTTGAAGATGCAAACTGGAAACAAGCTCTTGATGGGGCAATGCTTGGTATCCTCTTCAACCAAGGTCAAGTATGCTGTGCAGGTTCTCGTATCTTCGTACAAGATACAATTTATGATAAATTCGTAGCTGAACTTTCCGCATTATTTGATAAAGTAAAAGTTGGTTTGCCTTGGGAAGAATCTACACAACTAGGCTCCTTGATTTACGAAGCTCAAGTTGAAAAAGTACTTAGTTATGTAGAACTTGCTAAAGAAGAAGGCGCTCGCATTGCAGCTGGTGGTGTACGCGTTACTGACGGCGAACTTGGTAAAGGTTGCTTCATTAGACCTACACTTATCGTAGATGCTACAAACGATATGCGCGTAGCTCGCGAAGAAATCTTCGGCCCTGTAGCTGTTGTAATTAAGTTCCACAGCGAAGAAGAAGTGATCGAACAAGCTAATGACAGCTTATACGGTCTTGGCGGCGGTGTATTCACACAAAATCTTAACCGTGCAATCCGCGTAGCTCGAGCAATCGAAACAGGTCGTATGTGGGTTAACACATATAACTCCATCCCAGCAGGTGCACCATTTGGTGGCTATAAACAATCTGGTATAGGCCGTGAAACTCACAAGGTTATCCTTGAACACTACACTCAAATGAAAAATATCATTATTAACTTGAGCGATAAACCATCTGGTTTCTACGATTTAGATTAATAAAATACAAATCTCCTATAAACTATAACAAAGAGGCACCTCGTAAGAGGTGCCTCTTTTACGTTTAATTTTAGGGTAGTTTCTTAAATATGGATGTATACTGTATGCTATAATTAAGACCAACTAAGAGTGTATTGTAAAAGAGACTGGAGAGATAATGCGTAAATTAGATATATTAGGTATTGAGTTTATTATTGTATCTATAGTGTTGAGTGTAATACTTTATAAACTTGAAATAAGTAAGCATATCATTGACGAAGACTATGAATATATAAAAAAACATAGAATTTTTGGTCCCTTAACAAAGTATCTAACTATAATCAGTATTATAAGTATAGTTTTAATAGATCTTAGGTTTATAATCTATAAAGATTATGAATTCATTATGACTTATGGGGGTGGATGGGTTGTTATGGGCCTTCTCACAATCTGTACAGGATTTTTACAAAAGACAAATAGTGTATATTTTAAACGGGGGCTTATTGCTATATTATCGATATTGATATTTATTGCTGTATATATGTATGCATTTCGTGATGTATTTTTTTAGTAGTAAACCAAAAATAGAAAACTATTAGGTAATATCAATATAGATATTGTTTTGAGAGGGTGCCTATGAATTCAAAGCGAGTATTGAAATGGATTGGTTGTGTTGTTGCTGCCATATTATTAATTTATATTACTTTAATGGTAATAGTAATTTTATTGTTAGCTGGTAGTAGTGATTTTAAAAATAGCTCCATTCATTTAACTGAATTTCGTAATAGTGCATTATTTTATGACGATGAAGAACATAAGATTGCTGATAATGTAGTTGCTGTTCATGAGGTAGATAATAAACTTTATTACATAACGTTAGACGGTATTGGTATTTTTGATGAAAATGTAAGTTTGTTAGATGCTTGGAATAAAGATCTTAATAAATATAATACTTTCATTCCTCGAATAGATGCTAAAGAAACACATTTTAATGTGAGTCTTGATGAGTTATACCCTAATATTTCTAGTCTTGATGAAAATGATAGAGATATATGGCATGAGATCTTTTTTGATAGTGAGAAACGATATACAGGCCCACACGCTGGATATACTATAAAGCTACCTTTCTATGTATCGTATAGAAAGGAAGATATGGTTAAGCATAATGATATAGTTGATCTTTCTACAGGAACTATTATTGGTAAGTATGGTAGTGAACATATTTATAGAAACAACGCTTATTATAATTTTGAATTTGGAAAATTGACTAAACTTGATTTCTCTCAGAAAGCTATATATAGCTATTATTCTAATAATCTTGATATAGGGCGGTTTAGCAAGAATAATTCAGGTGATGAGAGATATGAATCTTATGCACGAAATGAACTAGATACAGTAAGAACGAAAGACTTAGAGGTATTACCTAACTTATTGAATCAACAATTTATAGTGTTTAATTCCTTTAATGAGTTTTCTGATTTTGATAAAGATACCTTTGAAGCATTAGCTATTAATGCGATTAAAAATAGGAAGGCGCTACAATTAGGGCCATTAGAAAATCAAACCCTAAGACAATACTTAAGTAAATAGAGTAAATGCATAGTAAAGAATATTTGTACTAGATAAAAATAAGGAGTATCAAATTAATGAATCCTATTCCCATCAAAAAATTGTATAATCCCCAATATGATTTGTTATCTACTAGCGATAGAATGGAATTATTAAATAAGATTGGGAAAATGTATAATTTAGAATTAATATGCTTTAAAGAATTTACTGCCTTTGGGAAATCCATATATACGGCGGTATATCGTTCACATGATGGTATAGACTTTGTATTTGTTCCTGGAGATACTGTTACGTTAGGGTTTGATTTTAAAAATAAACCATTTCAGGATATTTTTAATGATGAAAATTTAGCGGAGCTTGCCTATCCATTTGTTGAGGGATATGAAGAGGAAATCTTTAGTGAAGACGATGTTCAAACTAAGATTAGGGAAACACTAGAAGATGAAGAAGTACTATCCAACATAGAAACGTATTTTAAACATAATTTTACTCAAGAAGATGAGTTTGTAATCCATCCATTATTGGTACAAAAAGAGTATAGTGAGACCTGCTGGAGTCTTATTCCAGATGATATGCTTACACAAAATAAAGCATGGCAAAACATGATAAAAAAAGCTGAGGAAAAAGGTGTTTCTGAAGTGATGGTGCACAACACTGTTTGTTTATATAAAACAGACGATAGCAATTGGTGTGGCAAACTTTATGAAGAAACAACATTTAAGAAACTTTTACAGGATATAAAAGATAATAGATATTCTTTGCCTACACAAAGAGAGTGGGAGTATTTAGCTGGCAAGGGGTGTAGAACTATCTTTCCATGGGGCAACAATATAGATTTCTCTATGAATTTAAAGCATATGGAATGGATGGATAATGATGGAGAGTATACATTAGAAAAGGAAAACTTTTTTGGCTTGATTATAGGTGATGATCCGTATTGTAGAGAAATCGTATATGATGAAGATGAATTTTCCTATAAAGGTGGAGACGGTGGCCGCAATTTATGTGGAGGATTAGGTGTTGTGTGGGGCTATCTTCCTATTTCACCATATTTTAAAGATAGGGAAGTGGGAATGGGCGATTATATAAATGGTGGATATGATTTCTTTAGGAGGATTATAAGAATTGTTGATGATAGTGTGAAATGATGTCACATATAATATTTCTAGAATATCAAATGGCAATATTGTTTCATAAATGAAACAGGTGCCTCTTAGGAGGCACCTGTTTTATTAATAGTGGGATAAACGGAATACTCTTCTATATTCTTCCGGCGAATCAGAACCATCAGCAGGTTTTATGATAATCCTAATAAATATCTCTTTTTTGAAATCTGGATATGTTTTAGCATATTCTTTGCAGAATTGATCCATGCGATTGTAAAAATTTGTTATATCTTGGTTTTGTATGGCTGAATAAGGGATAGGTATTTCAATATACAAAGAAGATGTATCATATGTGGCATAGGATAACTCCTCTGCCGTTAGATAGTTTTTCATTAATGGAAATGCAGTTATCAGCGGAATGTTGGTTGTCAGTATTCGATCAACTTGTGGTACAACAGGTGCAGAGGTGTGCAAGACTTCAGATATTTCAATGGGCATTTGGGGATACTTGTCAAAGGTGACTTGCCATGTATTGTTCCTATGAGATTCCAAGTGATATGTTAGATTAGGATAATTCTTATTTATATATTGTTGTACCTCATCTTCACTATAATGTGATAGAAGATGACAACCCGTTGTTAGTATGAGGGATAGTATAATCAGCGGCAATAATACGAATCGTTTTAGGGCAAATGGTTTCATTGTATATTCCTTTTATACTACTTTAGAAAGTTCATTAAATCGTAATTTCTTAACAGGCATTGCTTAATTATTGGCGGTATTTTGAAGTGCGTTCTTTTAATCATATTATACCTAAATTATATTTTTACTTATATAGTAGATTAATACCATACAATTCTTTCATAAACTATAACAATGAGGCACCTCGAATGAGGTGCCTTTTTTGTGTATAATATAGGAAATCAGTATCTTATAAGTGTGGATTTGCCGTATGCTATAATAAAGAACATCTAAAAGTGTATTGTAAAAGAGACTGGTAAAAAATGAACAAATTTGAAATATTAGGATATTTTTGGATTTTCACATCTATATCGTTATGTATAGGGTTGTATAAACTTGAGCTTAGTAAACGTGTCATTGATGAAGAATATGAATATATCAAAAAGCATAGAGCTTTTGGTAATTTAACCAAGTATTTAACAATAATTGCAATTGTGAGTATATTGCTATTAAACCTTAACTTTTTAGTCTATAAAGATTATGAGTTTATGTCACGATTTGGAGGGGCTTGGGCATTCTTTCTACTTTTTATAATGTGTACAGGATTTTTTCAAAAGCGAGACAGTTTGTATTATAAACGTGGGATTATTGCTATTGCTTCAATATTATTCGGTGCTGTAGGCTCTGCTTATGCGTTTAAAGATATATTCTTTAAGTAGTAAAGAGAAAGCTTGAATACGAGAAAAGTATCGTCGATGAAAAATGAGGTAAAAGATGAGTAGATTAACAATATTAGGTAGTACGTTTGTTTTTGCATCTATCATATCGGGAATAGCCTTATATAAACTTGAAATTCGTAAGACTTCAATTAATGAAGAGTATGAATATATAAAAAAACATAGAGTTTTTGGTAGTTTAACAAAATATTTGTCTATTATTTCTCTTATAAGTTTAGTTCTACTGATTCTTAAAATTATAATTGATAGAAATTATACAGTAATTGTGAGTTATGGAAGTATTTGGACTATTTTTACACTTGTTACACTGTGTACAGGATATTTTCAAAAAAGAGATAGTATATATTACAATCGTGGACTCATTGCCGCATTTTCGATGCTGATGTTTATTACTGTTTGCATCTATGCGTTTAGGAAGGTATTATTCTAAATAAAAAATATATATTGTTTTATTATCTTAGACTAATAATATAGAATTCTTCAATAAACCATAATAAGAAGGCACCTCCTTTGAGGTGCCTTTTTTGTGCATAATATAGAGGATCAGTATCTAATAAGTGTGGAGCTGCCGTATGCTATAATTAAGAATATTTAAGAGTGTATTGTAAAAGAGACTGGTGAAAATGATTAAAGGACAGTATAAACCATGATTCATTTAGATTATCTATTAGTTATAGGAATATTACTTAGTGTTTTACTCTTTCTTTTGGTTGGAGTCTTTTACTATAGTAAAGCTAAACTTTTAAAGGGACTCAATATTTGGTTCTTAATAATACTTAGCGCTCTTTTGAGTTATTTATTATATCCCTTATATGAACTGACAGATTATAGAGAAGAATTTACGTCAATCGTTATTATTGCTGCGATAATCATTAAAATAATTATCAATTTATCTATATTTATGATAGCTGATAGAATAACAACAAAATGGATTTCTAAATTATTATTACTTCTATGGGTTGTTCTTGTTGAATGCTTGTATACGCCTATTCATTTATCATACCTTGTTTTCCTTTGTGTATCAGGTGGAATTGTTTTAATAGAACAGTTAAGAGAGAGAAGAAAGTCTATTTAGTTTAGATTGGCAATTACTCTTATAGCGCTCACCTTCGAAATATGATATACTATTCTAACGCGCATAATTCGTGCGCGATAGGAGGAAACACATTTAGATGTTAGAAAAATTTGAACAATTAATGATTAGCGAACCTGTTCTAAGAGCGTTAAACGATATGGGCTTTGAAGAGCCTACGCCAATTCAACAGGAAGCTATCCCAGTAGCCATGAGCGGTAAAGACATGATCGGTCAAGCTCAAACAGGTACTGGTAAGACAGCCGCATTTGGCTTGCCTGTATTGGAACGCGTAGACGGGAATGAGCGTCACGTTCAAGTAGTTATTTTATCCCCTACACGAGAATTAGCTATCCAAGTAGCTGAAGAGCTCAATAAAATGGCTCAATACACGAATATCACAGCACTACCTATTTATGGTGGTCAAGATATTAATCGTCAGTTCCGTGCCTTGAAAAAAAATCCACAAATCATCGTTGCCACTCCAGGCCGATTGATGGACCATATGGATCGTGGTTCTATCCACTTTGACCATGTGAAAGTTGTGGTATTGGACGAAGCCGACGAAATGTTAAATATGGGCTTTGTTGATGATATCAATAAAATCTTGGGTGCTATCCCAGAAGACCATCAAACATTGTTGTTCTCCGCAACTATGCCTAAAGCTATCCAACAATTAGCTGAAACATATTTGACAGAGCCAACATTGATTCGTATGAAACCGACTCAAGTTACGATGGACTTAATTGAACAATATTATATCGAAGTGCAAGACCGTCAAAAATTCGATGTTCTTTGCCGCTTGTTCGATATTCAAACACCTGAACTTGCTATTATCTTCACACGTACAAAACGTCGTGTTGATGAAGTAACTGAAGGTCTTAAGAAACGTGGTTACATGGCGGAAGGCATCCATGGCGATTTGTCTCAACAAAAACGGGACAGCGTAATTCGTCAATTCCGCGAAGGTACCATCGATATTCTCGTGGCTACTGATGTGGCAGCTCGTGGTCTTGATATTTCTGGCGTATCTCACGTATATAACTACGATATGCCTCAAGATCCTGAAAGCTACACACACCGCGTAGGTCGTACAGGCCGTGCTGGTAAAGCTGGTCAAGCTTTCACGTTCGTTATCCCTCGTGAAATGGAGCATTTACATGCTATCGAGCGTTTAACAAAACGTAAAATTGCACGCCGCCGTGCACCTTCCTTAGGTGAAGTTCTTGAAGGTCAACAACGTTTGGCAATTGAAAGCCTCGTTGAAATGACAGATAATTTAGAAGCATTAGCGCCATTCAAATCTAGTGCAGAGGAATTGTTGAATGATACAGATTCCGTAACACTTTTGGCGGCAGCTCTTAAATTGTTAACAAAAGAACCAGATACAACTCCTGTAAATATTACAGAAGAAAAACCATTGCGCGTACGCCGTCGCCGTGAAGGTGGCCGTAGTGACCGACGCCGTGGTGACCGTCGTAGAGATGGTGATCGCCGTCGTGATGGGGATCGTCGTCGTGATGATCGTCCTCGTCGCAGCCGCGATGATCGCAGAGGTGAACGTCGTGATGACCGCCGCAGAGATGATCGTAGATCTGATCGTCCACGTGGTGATAGAAAACCTCGTCATCAAGGTGAAGGTTTCAAACCTTACTTTAAAGACTAATAAAATGTGGATTGCTTACGAGCAATCCACATTTTTTATTACTTAATAGTTAATACTATCTATCTTGATAAGTGTTGAGAATTCTGATATAATAGATAATAATTATTTCTTGTGAATGGCCGATAATGGTCGATGCCTTATAGATTTCCAAGTGGAGAAAGGTAGAGTAGAGTATTATGGATATCGCACAAATTCTGCGTAGCCAAGGGTTTAAAGTGACCCCACAACGTATTGCGATTTATGATGCATTGCGTGGTCATCATGATCATCCAACAGCAGAAATGTTGTATCATACGTTGCGCCCTGAACATCCAAGCATGAGCTTGGCAACCGTGTACAAGACGATGGAGATTTTTGAAAAAATCGGTCTTGTAAAAATTTTAGAAGTAGGTGATGAGCGCGCTCATTACGATTGGGACACACAAGCTCATTCCCATATCCGTTGCATCCGTTGCAACAAGGTAGAGGATATGATGGGCATTGATTTACAAGCTATCAAAACAATTGCTGATCAAGGTAGCGAGTATCAAATCACAGGTCAACATATTACCTTTGAAGGTGTATGCCCTGAGTGTGCTAAAAAAGAAAGCCATTAATACATAACCCCTGTCGCGAAGGGCTCCTTCACGGTAGGGGTTATATTAGTTATTTCTATTGGTCATCGTTTTAGTTAGTATTTAATTAGTATTTCATAAGTATTTAGCAATAAGATTTTTAGAATCATATATAAAGGAGTATTATGTTTGTCATCGGCAGTCATTTATCAATTAGTAAAGGTTATTTAAACATGGGGAAGGAAGCTACCAAAATTGGGGGTAATACATTCCAATACTTCACGCGCAATCCTCGTGGGGGTAGTATGCGTGCCCTCGATGTAGAGGATATGAATAGCTTGAGTGCGTATATGAAAGAACATAACTTTGGCACCTTATTAGCTCATGCACCTTACACGTATAATCCATGTGCAGCAAAAGAAGATTTGCGAGCTTTTGCAAAACAAGCCATGACAGAAGATCTAGAGCGTATGGAATATTTACCAGGCCAAATGTATAACTTTCACCCTGGTAGCCATGTAAAGCAAGGTGTAGATCAAGGCATCGAATATATCGTGGAATGCTTGAATGAAATCTTATTCCCTGGCATGAAAACAACAGTTCTCTTAGAAGTCATGGCAGGTAAGGGCACAGAAATTGGTTCTCGCTTTGAAGAAATTGCTCGCATCATCGACGGTGTGAAATTAAAAGAATACATGGGCGTATGTGTTGATACATGCCATATTCACGAAGGTGGTTATGATATCGTCAATAATCTTGATGGTGTTATTGATGAATTTGACCGCATCGTTGGCCTTGATCGTTTGAAAGCCATTCACTTGAATGACTCTAAAAATCCTATGGGCGCTCATAAAGATCGGCACGAAAAAATTGGTGAAGGTCACATCGGTATCGATGCCATTGCTCGTATTGTGACACATCCTAAATTGACGAACTTGCCGTTTTATTTAGAAACGCCAAACGAATTAGATGGTTATGCAAAAGAAATTGCTATGTTGCGCTCTATTGTAGAGAATCAATAATTAAGCTAAAACGCAGTCTTAGTTATATAATTATTTATATAACTACATTACATAAGATATAGGGAGAGCTGGAAAGGGGGATAAAATGCGTTTTTTACATACTGCTGATTGGCATTTAGGACGTATTTTTTATGGTCAGTACTTAACAGATGATCAAGCTCATGTGTTGGAGAATCAGTTCTTTACTATTTTGAAAGATGAAAAAATTGATGGCATATTGCTAGCAGGGGATATTTTTGATAGAGCAGTGCCACCGATTGAAGCCGTTGAGTTGTGGGACTCCATCATTACTCGTCTCGCGATGGATTATAAGGTGCCGCTCTTCGTGGTAAGTGGTAACCACGATGGGGCAGAACGCCTTGAGGTGGGCCGCTCTATGTTAAGTCAATCAGGAATCCATATTTGGGGATCCCCACATCACGCATTACAACCCTTTGAATTTGAAGGCCCTGATGGCAAAGTGGCCATTTGCCCTATGCCATTTAGCGAGCCTCGTCGCATTGGGGATGCATTAGGCTTTGGCTCTACTAATATCTCCTTAGAGACTATTCAAAATATAGAAAATGTAGAAATACAAGCGGCGAAGGCTAAAACAAAAACTAAGGGTTCTAAATCTAAAAAAGCATCTGTAGATGTTGTTGAAGACTCTTTATTTGCTAGTAGTGACATGGCAGATACATGTTCTGCTGATACCGAAATAACTGACGAAGTCGCACGAAATTTAGGCTCAAATAATGAAATTGGTCTAAATCTACACAACTATAACCAAATGTATCAGGCTTGGAGCAACCATTTACGCAATCAAGTGCCAAAGGGGTTGCGCAGCATTGCTATTAGTCATGCCTTTGTAATGGGCGGTGATGTAGGTGGCTCTGAACGTACCTTGTCTATCGGTGGTAGTGAACAAGTAAGTCCACAAGTCTTTAAAGACTTTCACTATACAGCCCTTGGCCATTTGCATGGGCCTCAACGAATGGGGGCAGACTATATTCGTTATAGCGGATCGCCTTTAAAATATTCCTTTGATGAGCATACGCAGAAGAAGTCTTTTACTATCATTGATATGAATATAAAAGGTAACGTAGATATTAGCACCATTCCTGTAGAGGCGAAGCGTGACGTTGTAATATTGGAAGGCTATTTTGAAGATTTGCTAAACAATAAGGAATTACTGGATAAGCATAAAGAGGATTATGTGCAGGCCCGATTGCTCGATACGATGCCTATTATGGATGGGATGGCTAAGTTGCGCCAAGTCTATCATCGCTGTATGACAATTGACCTGGTCGGTCGTGTGGCAGCGCCTATGGCAGACATGGGGGATGCAGTTTTTAAAGAGTTAAACGAGCGTGAATTATTTAATCAATTTGCCGAAACCGTGTGGAAAGAACCATTAACAGAGCGTGAGCAACAATACATCAACTCTGTGTGGGATCGAATTCTAAAGGAGGACTAAATGAAGCCTATATCCTTAACTATAGAAGCCTTTGGTCCGTACCGCGATTCGGTTACCTTGGACTTTAGTGCACTCCAAGATCACTCCATGTTTCTTATCTCTGGTCCTACGGGGGCAGGGAAAACATCCATACTAGATGCGATGGTGTATGCCTTATATGGCGAACCTAGTGGAGAAGTGCGAAAAACAGATGCTATCCGCAGTGATTTTGCAGAACCTGAACGTATGACCCGTGTTGACTTTTCCTTTGCTATCGGTGAGGCGCAGTATCGTGTTGAGAGATTGCCAAAACAATTGGTAGCTAAAAAACGTGGTACAGGTATGCGTGAGCAGAATGCTAGTGCTACTGTATATGAAATGAAAGATGGCGAGTGGAAAGTTATCGCTACCTCTGCCGCTGCTATTCGGGATACGATTCAACGAATCATAGGTTTTCGTAAAGATCAATTCTTACAAGTAGTACTTTTGCCGCAAGGGGAGTTTAGAAAATTATTAGTAGCCTCTACTAGTGAACGGGAGGAGTTATTACATACACTCTTTAGAACTGAGTTATATCGAAGATTACAGGATGCCCTAAAATCTGCTTATGATGAAGCAAAATCCGGTATTGAAGAAAATATAACAAAACAATCTGCATTACTGCAATCCATTCCGCATGATGAAGAAATCCCTGTACTAACTATTGAGCATGTACGAGAACTTTTGAAAGATAGAGAACCTCATCGTGATACGCTTGTTGTTGAACGTGATAAAGCTGTAGATGTAGTGGACCAGTTCAATACATTGCGCAATGAGTGGGCCTTATATAATCAGGTACAACAATCTCTTATTGAGGCTACGAACAAATTAGAGTTGGTAAAAGAAAGAGAAAAGGAGCGGTCTAGTTTAAATGAAAAGGTTCAGTTCCTCACCGGGTTAACAGCAAGCTATGAATTGTATAAACAACTTGGTGATAAACAGGCTGTATTAAAAACCTTGAAAATGGCACTTTCAGATGCAAAAAAAAGTGTAGAGGCCGCAACTCAACATGAGTCTAAATGTACAGAGGTTTATGAAACGTTAGAATCTCAAGGTGAAACTATGCAAGATAAGCGGACTACGTTGGCTCAATTACAACAGCAGGCCGAACAGTTTAATGAGTTAGTAGTGCTACATAAGGAATTGAGCACATTAAATAGCCAGTTAGAAACACAAGACCGCGAGAAAAGTGAAGCTAAGTTGCAGGTACAGCACAAGCTAGTTGCTGATTTAGAAGCTGCGTTAGTTGAAGCGAGAAAACAGTTTCAAGCTAATAGTAAAGCGTTAGAATCTATTTCTCATATCCAAGAACAGTTGGGGTATTTGCAACGATATTCTGAATTGTTAGTAGAGAAAGATAAGGTTCAAAACGATATCGATGCTAAAGAGAGGTCGTTAGCAACTCTAGATAAAACAGTAAATAACTCAAAGATACAGCTTGAACGGTTAGAACATTTAATGGCAGAGGGACGAGCTTTTGAACTCGTCCATTTAGTAGTAGATAATAAGCCATGTCCTGTATGTGGCTCTACAGAGCATCCACAGTTAGCATCTAAGCCTGAGTTATATCCTACAAAAGAGGAAATAGAAGCGGCTCGTGCAGTGCGTGATGGGGTGTTGCAAAAGCAGGCTAGCGAAATTGGTCAGAAAGAAACGTTATCTGTTCGTTTACATGAGTTAGATGAGCAAGTTAAAGACCAAGTTTCTAAACTCAAATCATCCATTGATAATTTTACAGAAGATGCATTTGATTCAATTCAACAAGGCTTGGCGTCTCAAATGGAGCAGCTTACAGCTTTACGTAGAGATACTGAACAGTTGACCAAAATTATAACTAAAAATGAGCATGACTTGGTTGAGGCTAAAGGTATATTATCAAAGTTGGAAATCGGTCATAATGAATTGCTTAATAATTTGCATGATGTAGCGGTTCAGATTAGCTCTGTACAGGCTAAGATAGATGGGTTATCTAAGATATTGCCAACTACAGATCTCGATGCATGGCATAAACAGATAGAATCATTAGAGACTGAAATTAAAGAATACGATGAGCAGGTGAAGGTTTGTAAATCAAATCTAGATGCGGCTAAAGAACAGCTCAATGCTAAACGGGGGCGTCTAGAAATCTTATTTGCACAAGTGCAGGAAGAAACAAAAAATCTTGATGGACTTTATCAAGAATATGTAAAGTCATTACAATCAATTTCTGTATCTGAAGATGACTTTATAGATGCGTTAGGTGATTATAAGGACTTAGATGCGTTTAGAACTGAGCTACATGCATTGGATGAGGCTTTTAGTACAGCTCAAGCTGTATATGATGCGGTTTTGAAACAAGCCCAGTCTGTAATAGAACCAAGTGATACGGTTTCTGACGAAGTATATGATACGGCTGTAGAGAAACGTGATAATTTGGTAGGTTCTCTTGCGGCTTGGGATAAAGAAACAAAACATATTGAAACTACATTAGCATCATTAGAAGAACTCGAAAAGGCTATGGGCGAAGCTCGTAATGAAGTAGAGTTCTTGAGTCGTCTAAATGACCTCGCTAATGGTGGAGAACAAGGTTTTAAAAATGTAACCTTTGAACGATATGTGCTAGGTGCTATTTTAGATGAAGTTGTGTATGCCGCCAATTTACGTCTTCAAAAGATGAGTCGTAGTCGGTATTCCTTGGAAAGGTCTGACTATACCGGTGGTGGTCGAGGCAAACAAGGCCTTGATTTGGCCGTTATGGATGCTTTCACAGGTCAATCAAGACCAGCGAACACATTGTCCGGAGGGGAAACCTTTTTGGCCTCTATGGCCCTTGCCTTGGGCCTAGCTGATGTTATTCAAAGTTATGCAGGTGGTATTCATATGGATACGATGTTCATCGACGAAGGCTTTGGTACTCTTGACCCAGATACATTAGAACTTGCCATGGAAACATTGGTACAATTACAATCTTCTGGACGCCTTATCGGCATGATTTCTCATGTACCTGAATTAAAGACTCGTATACCTGCCCACTTAGAGGTCACACGTGGTGATGATGGTAGTACAGCAAAATTTGTGATTAACTAGCTATAGAATTATAAAATGTGATACTATTAAAAGAGGAGAATTCCTACAAAAACATACTGGAATTAATTTAGGAGGTCCTATGAAATTTTCATTTGCGCACAATAATATAAATGTTAAGGATCTTGATAAAAGTCTAGCATTCTATAAAGAGGCTTTATTACTTGAGGAATCTCGCCGTTTGGAAGATTCAAGTGGTGCTTTCATCCTTGTATATTTAAAAAGTCCATATACAGCGCATGAGCTAGAACTTACTTGGTTGCGTGACTGGGATCGCCCTTATAATCTGGGAGATAATGAATTCCACTTGGCATTTTATGTAGATGACTATGAAGCAGCTCTAAAAAAACACAAAGAGATGGACGTTGTAGCCTACGAAAATGCTGATATGGGGATTTATTTCATTGCCGATCCAGACGGTTATTGGACAGAAATTATTCCGGCGGGTAAATATTAATGGAATATATGTTAACTCGTTTAGAATGGTTAGTTGGACCAGATAAAATCCAAACCTTAAAGAATACATCTGTGGCTCTCTTTGGTGTCGGTGGCGTTGGTGGTGGTGCCCTTGAGGCGCTAGTACGAGCCGGTGTAGGACGCATCGTCATTATTGATGGTGACTCCATTGCTCCTAGTAATTTGAACCGTCAAATGATTACGACTTATGACACGATTGGTGAGCGTAAGGTAGAAGTCGCAAAGGCGCGAGCTCTTTCTATTAATCCGGATGTGGTGATAGAAACTCATGATATTATGTATACTGAGGAATCTTATCCTGGGTTTATTCAAAGCTTACATGTTGATTATGTTATTGATGCCATCGACATGGTAACGGCAAAACTGAATATTATTGAGGTTTGTCAACGTGAAAGTATCCCCGTTATTTCTTGTATGGGCGGTGGTAATCGCTTTTACCCGGAAAAACTTATGATTGCTGATATCAATAAGTCTCATACATGTCCTCTTGCGCGCGTTATGCGTCGGGAGTTAAAAAAACGAGGCATAAAAAAACAATTAGTTTTATTTTCTACAGAAAAACCGACAAAACCGCAGTTCAGAGGTGAAGCAACAAGCCCTGGTACATGTAGTTTTGTGCCACCAGTGGCAGGTTTTATATTAGCAGCACATGTGTTGCGTACAATTTTGGAGGTACCTGAACAATGAAAAAAGCAAAAATCCATATGGCTGACGGCGGCGATATTGTAATTGAATTATTTGATAAAGAAGCTCCTGGCACAGTACAAAACTTCATTGATCTGATCAATAAAGGTTTCTACAATGGTCTTCGTTTCCACCGTGTAATCCCTGGTTTCGTAGCACAAGGCGGTTGCCCTAATGGCAATGGTACTGGTGGTCCTGGTTACACAATTAAAGATGAATTAGTTGGTAACCCTCACAAACATGAGCGTGGCGCATTATCCATGGCTCATCGTGGTCCTAATACAGGCGGTAGCCAATTCTTTATCGTATACGAACCACAACCTCATTTGGATGGTGTGCATACAGTATTTGGTAAAGTAATCGAAGGTATGGATGTAGTTGATGGTATCCATCAAGGTGCTATCATGGAAACTGTTGAAGTAATCGAAGGTTAATCTCATGAATGATGTATCTATTAAACATCCGGAATGGCTATATATTGATGTAGACGGAAAGACATCATATGGGTATGACCAAGAGTGGTTCACAGATGAGTGGCAACGCCTGTCTGGTTGTGGTCCTACATCGGCATCACAAGTGTTGAGCTATTCGCTATTTAGGGATGGCTTATTAGATTTAGAAACCACATCCGATCAAACGCTTGCTTTAGAACGGATGAATTTAGTTTGGAAATATGTAAAGCCACGCTTTGGTGGTGGTGTTTATAAAACGCAATGGATGGAACGAGGCCTGGTTCGTTTATTAGAAGACGAAGGTTTGTCATATGATGTACATATGTTAAATGTGTCTCCCTTCTGTGCTTCTCGTGTAGAGGTAGAGGCAGCAGCTCAGTTTATTCATGATGCGTTGGCACAAGATGTGCCTGTGGCGTTTTTGAATCGTCATAAGGGCAAGGAAAAGGCTCTTTATACATGGCATTGGGTTCCAATTCATAAGATTTTTAGAGATGGCGATGATATTCGCTGTGGCATCTTTGATGAAGGTGAGATCCGAGATTTTTCGTTAGCGAATTGGATGAAAGATACCATTTTAGGTGGCGGTTTCTGTTATATTAGCCGTAAAGGTTAAGTAATAGAGCAATTAAAGTAATATACATACGCATCGCAATAACCTGCGGTGCGTATTGTAGTATAAAAGTAGGAGGTACTACATGAGTCAATGGATTACAGAGGAACAAACTCCTCATTTACGTCTCAGCGCTGAAGCAGAAGAAGTATTATATTCAGGTGAATCTGAGTTCCAAAAAATTGAAGTATTTAAATCTAAAGAGTATGGTACAATGCTCGCATTAGATGGCGTATTCCAAACATCTGAACGTGAAGAGTTCATCTACCATGAAATGATGAGTCATGTTCCATTATTCTTACATCCAAATCCTGAACGCGTACTGATCATCGGTGGCGGTGATGGTGGCGTGGCTAGAGAATGTGTACGTCACGACTGTGTAAAAGAAGTAACAATGGTTGAAATCGATGGCAAGGTAGTAGAGTTGGCAAAACAATATTTACCAACTATTGCTAAAGCTATGATTGAAAACCATCCAAAATTAACTGTAAAAATTGGCGATGGTATTGGTTTCATGGCAGAAGCAGAAGATTATTATGATGTAATTATAGTAGACTGCTCTGATCCAATTGGTCCAGGTGAAGGTCTATTCACTGAAGAGTTCTATAAGAATACCTTGAAAGCTCTAAAAAAAGACGGCTTGTTTGTACAACAAACAGAATCTCCTATGTTGCATCAACCGCTCGTAGAGAAAGTATTTGGGTATGTAAATAATCACTTCCCAATTGCACGTTTATATACTGCATTTATTCCAATTTACCCAGCAGGCATGCATTGCTTCACGTTGGGTTCCAAAACATATGATCCATTAACATGGACTCCAAACCGTGAACAAAACTTTGAAACTAAGTACTATAATGCTGAAATTCAAAAGGCTGCTTTTGCTTTGCCAAATTTTGTAAAAAACTATTTGCCAACTAAGTAATTTATATGTATAATAGGGAAGCACCATTCGTAAGGTTTAACTTATGAATGTGCTTCCTTATTTTTCTGAGGGGAAAGAGGTTGTATTAGAGATAACACATTTTTTGATTTCTTTGTAAAAGTTAAATGAAATTGAGAAAAAGGTGTTGACACAAATCTCTAGAACAGATATAATTCTCTTTGTTACGAAGACAACGTCTTCGATACCTACAAGGTGGTGGGTATGGTGAAGCGGTTAACACGGCGGATTGTGGCTCCGTTACGCGTGGGTTCGATCCCCACTACTCACCCCATAACCTACACATCATAATCACTGTAGGGGTGTCGCCAAGTGGTAAGGCAACGGACTTTGACTCCGTTATGCGCTGGTTCGATCCCAGCCACCCCTGCCAACATGACTCACTAGCTCAGTTGGCAGAGCACCTGACTTTTAATCAGGGTGTCCCGCGTTCGAGTCGCGGGTGAGTCACCATATTAAAACTCACAAACTTCGGTTTGTGAGTTTTCTATCTCTATTTCTAGAGAATTTGGTTATGATTGTATGTATAAAATCAGTTGAAATAAATTGAAAAAATCTTTGAAAAAGAGGTTGACGATTTAAGACTTCGCTGATATACTTATACAAGTCGTTAGGACAACAACCTAACGTAACAGATCTTTGAAAACTGAACAATGATAGGTAATCAATCATATGATTGAACATATGCCAGAGTGCGGGTTTTGACAAAGTCAAAACCAACCATAATTCAAAGTTACTTAAATGTAACGACAACAAATAATGAGCTATTCAAATAGCTTCAAGATATCTTGGAGAGTTTGATCCTGGCTCAGGACGAACGCTGGCGGCGTGCTTAACACATGCAAGTCGAACGAAGAGCGATGGAAGCTTGCTTCTATCAATCTTAGTGGCGAACGGGTGAGTAACGCGTAATCAACCTGCCCTTCAGAGGGGGACAACAGTTGGAAACGACTGCTAATACCGCATACGATCTAACCTCGGCATCGAGGATAGATGAAAGGTGGCCTCTATTTATAAGCTATCACTGAAGGAGGGGATTGCGTCTGATTAGCTAGTTGGAGGGGTAACGGCCCACCAAGGCGATGATCAGTAGCCGGTCTGAGAGGATGAACGGCCACATTGGGACTGAGACACGGCCCAGACTCCTACGGGAGGCAGCAGTGGGGAATCTTCCGCAATGGACGAAAGTCTGACGGAGCAACGCCGCGTGAGTGATGACGGCCTTCGGGTTGTAAAGCTCTGTTAATCGGGACGAAAGGCCTTCTTGCGAATAGTTAGAAGGATTGACGGTACCGGAATAGAAAGCCACGGCTAACTACGTGCCAGCAGCCGCGGTAATACGTAGGTGGCAAGCGTTGTCCGGAATTATTGGGCGTAAAGCGCGCGCAGGCGGATTGGTCAGTCTGTCTTAAAAGTTCGGGGCTTAACCCCGTGATGGGATGGAAACTGCCAATCTAGAGTATCGGAGAGGAAAGTGGAATTCCTAGTGTAGCGGTGAAATGCGTAGATATTAGGAAGAACACCAGTGGCGAAGGCGACTTTCTGGACGAAAACTGACGCTGAGGCGCGAAAGCCAGGGGAGCGAACGGGATTAGATACCCCGGTAGTCCTGGCCGTAAACGATGGGTACTAGGTGTAGGAGGTATCGACCCCTTCTGTGCCGGAGTTAACGCAATAAGTACCCCGCCTGGGGAGTACGACCGCAAGGTTGAAACTCAAAGGAATTGACGGGGGCCCGCACAAGCGGTGGAGTATGTGGTTTAATTCGACGCAACGCGAAGAACCTTACCAGGTCTTGACATTGATGGACAGAACCAGAGATGGTTCCTCTTCTTCGGAAGCCAGAAAACAGGTGGTGCACGGTTGTCGTCAGCTCGTGTCGTGAGATGTTGGGTTAAGTCCCGCAACGAGCGCAACCCCTATCTTATGTTGCCAGCACTTCGGGTGGGAACTCATGAGAGACTGCCGCAGACAATGCGGAGGAAGGCGGGGATGACGTCAAATCATCATGCCCCTTATGACCTGGGCTACACACGTACTACAATGGGAGTTAATAGACGGAAGCAATACCGCGAGGTGGAGCAAACCCGAGAAACACTCTCTCAGTTCGGATCGTAGGCTGCAACTCGCCTACGTGAAGTCGGAATCGCTAGTAATCGCAGGTCAGCATACTGCGGTGAATACGTTCCCGGGCCTTGTACACACCGCCCGTCACACCACGAAAGTCGGAAGTGCCCAAAGCCGGTGGGGTAACCTTCGGGAGCCAGCCGTCTAAGGTAAAGTCGATGATTGGGGTGAAGTCGTAACAAGGTAGCCGTATCGGAAGGTGCGGCTGGATCACCTCCTTTCTAGGGAGACATACAC
>NZ_PPDC01000016.1:0-47012 GCF_002959875.1 Veillonella sp. T14073-2 | reverse complement strand
AGCGTGAAACCAGCCTTGAGATGAGGTTTCTCATAGCATAAGCTAGTAAGATCCCATGTAGACGACATGGTTGATAGGCCAGGTGTGGAAGAGCCGTGAGGTTTGGAGCTGACTGGTACTAATAGATCGAGGGCTTTACTTAAATAAACATTAAGCAGAATGTGCAACAAATATATATAACTTCTATGTGGTTTTCAGAGTACAAACTCTGACAGATTCAGTGGCGATGGCTATGAGGATCCACCTGTTCCCATCTCGAACACAGTAGTTAAGCTCATAAACGCCGAAAGTACTTGGCTGGAGACGGCCTGGGAGGATAGGAAGCTGCTGATTAAGCATAAAATAGAGGGTCAACCCTAAAGGGTTGGCCCTCTATTTTTGTGCTCTAACGAGCACAGCTCTTATACCTGCTAGAGCCGTCTCCAGTCAAGGTTGTAGAGGTACTATCTATGTATGTGTCCGTGTCAGACGGCGTGTGAAACCTAGGGCAATAGGGCGTAAAGGAGCGCAGCGACGCGTACGTCCATTGCATCAGGTTCGACGAAGCCCTACAATCAGTATTGTACATTAAAAGACTATTTTAAATACTGCCATGGGCGAGTGTGATAGGAAGCCGCGGCTAGTGGTAGGAGGCAAACTATATCCTTACGGTAACACGGCACAACGTGCCAATGTTACCGAACTGTAACGCAGTTGAGTAGCTTCAAGTACTTGTAATTAACTGATACCTTCGTGCATAGTACTATTGGTATCCGTATCGCCAAGTAGTTGAGTAAGTTCATAGCCTACTAATCCATTTGAATTAGTCTTTAGCTCAGTAAAATTCATCTAAATTGCGTCTTTATTCATTTTATATATATAAGGCCCAATACATTCATAATCTCGAAAATAACCTATATATCATAGTACACTTATATTTTTATATTTAATAGAGCATCACAGCTTTTTTATTCTTCATGTTTTTATAATCAAACCTTCTTATTAATAGTTATGATGTAATTAATGTTACTTTATTTTTAAATTCTAATAATCACTATCTACTACATATTCTATTCATGCATAGTTTTATCTAAAAAATATATATAAACCTAAAAGTGTAGGTAATTGCTGCTTTTATAGTAATATTTGTAATGTTTAAATATGTACCAAAATTTACTCGTTTCATATATATCTCATAAAACTTTCACTATGTTTTCACGTAGTATCTTTATACTAACTATAGTTGATTGAGATCAACTAAGGAAATGGAGGTCTACTGCAAATAACTTTTACCTGTCCCTTTTACAAATAATACAAACAACACAACACAAAACAATACAACACATAAAACAACACTTAAATACACAACAATACTCTCCCTGTGTATAAACAAAACAATACATATACAAAACTCTCTAATTATATATACCATCTCCCGTATATATAAAGGTAAAAGTTAGGTAGACATAAGAGCCCTTGAAAAAGGGCTCTTTTTCCTTTTGAATTCACTATTATTTCATTATTTTAAATCGCTTTGTTTCTTGACATAGGGTTTATTTTTTGTTAAACTAATCAAGTATCAAGCACGGCTTGATGAACATAGGGGTATAGCTCAATTGGTAGAGTAGCGGTCTCCAAAACCGTTGGTTGTGGGTTCAAGTCCTACTGCCCCTGCCAAAATTTGGGTTGCGGTCTTCGGACCGCATGTCCATAAAATTACTCAAAAAATATTAAAAAAATGCTTGCATAGATTTAAGCGTTGTGTTAATATAAGTGAGTACCAAGTACATGACTCAGTAGCTCAGCTGGATAGAGCGTTTGACTACGAATCAAAAGGCCAGGGGTTCGAATCCCTTCTGGGTCACCAAATTAAAGCATCACAGTAATGTGGTGCTTTTTTATTTTATCTACTTATAGTAATAGTATAATCAAAAGGACTCTACATTCTTATGAGTAGAGTCCTTTGTTGTATGTAGATTTTTATACAGAAACTATTATAAACAAGAAATTCATCTATCGTTGGCTTATTTAAGCTGACCAGCGGCAACAGCAAGGTCACGCCAATAGATAGCTTGCATATAACCATAAGTATCTGGTTTTAAAGTAATCAATTTAGCTTTAGGTCGTTTTTCCTCACGTAATATTCTACCTGTACGGGCATCGATAATATTACGTTGTTCTTGGACCCATTGAATTGTATCGGCATCTTGATCAAAGTAATAATGGTTTATGTACTCTGTCATATAATATTGAGCCCCTTGATGGCTATAGGTGCGACCGATAATTTCAAATTTATTACCTTCACCAGCGATAACTTTAACGCGTTGTTCTGCGTAATAGTTTTGACCATTCATACGATATAAGTAGGCATAACCTCTTGCATTCTCTAAGTCAGCAATATTGACTGCTTGAGAGGGTAGGATGCCTAAGATAGTGAAAGCTGCTGCAATTAATAAACTACGCTTCATTTATTCTCCTTATTACTTTGCATGGGGCTGATCAGACTCAGCTACTACATGGACAACTAATTCTTGATCGGAAGGAATCTGAGCCATAACTACAGGCATTGGCACACTCATAGCTGCTGCTATACCTTTGATTTGTCGCATCGCAACTGGTATTACAGTACCATCTTCTTGTAAGTTATTTTCTAAGGCTTCAATTTCTGTAACTGTTAAGCCTGCTTTTGTGGCAAAGTCTTCAATGGACACACCATTGGCTTCCCGATATTCTTTAATGAAATCTCCGATATACATAGATTCCTCCTATTTTTAGATACCTTTATATTGTAATTAAAAATATCATATATGGCAATAGATGAATAAAAGATGAATTAATAAAATTACAAAAATAAATTGACTTAATACCGTAGTGGTGTTAATATTAACTCATAGAAAACATCATATTTGGGAATAGGTGCTGAAAAGCATAATAGAGAAGCTGGTTAAATGCCAGCACGGTCCCGCCACTGTATGGTCGAGCGAGTCTAAATTAAGTCACTGGGAAACTGGGAAGGCTAGATAAGCGATGACGCCGAGTCAGGAGAACTGCCTATTCAACATTCACCATTTGACCTACGAGAGATAGGGAGGAGAAGTTAGTAGCTCCTTTTTACGTACCCGTAAAAAGGATTTTTTAGTTCTATATAATCTTCATTATTTATGAGCTAGATTGTATTCGAAAGCCCTAAATGTCGATGGCATGGTTATGGTGAATAATACCTTCTTGGTATTACCAGCATGACATGTGTTATGACTGTTAATATATTTTATGGTAAATGTAGGGCATGCATTTATTCATCATCATCCTAAAAAAGAGGCTGACCCAGGATTCTAGTAGTTCGGATTCTGGGTCAGTCTCTTTTTCATTTTACAATTTATATAATAACCAATATGTAAGGTTAAAATAAGAAAAATAGAAAAAATAGAATTAGTTATATAGTAGATATTTAATTAGTTATATAGTAGATATTTTTAGAGGCAACATGAAATTTTAGTTAAATCTAAAAAAATGATTGACGATGAATTATATACATGATATTATTATTTCAGTTGAGACGCGGGAGTGGCGGAATTGGCAGACGCACCAGACTTAGGATCTGGCGCCTTACGGCGTGGGGGTTCAAGTCCCTTCTCCCGCACCAACTTTATTGCACCTTTTGAGGTGCTATTTTTTTTGCCTAAAAATGTTATAATAAATGAGTTAGAACTATTTATTTAAATAATCATGAATACTATATGGTGCAGTATGGATAATACATTAACTAAGCTGCTTTCACAGAACCCATCCTTTGTGGATGGGCTAAACGCATTTCAGCGAAAAGGAAAGTCAGTTATATATGGTCTAAGTGGATCTCAAAAGAGTTTCCTCTTAAACCAAGCTTTTGCTACAGGTCTTACAAAGCCCGTAGTTATCGTAGTCCATGATAAGGACCATAAAGAGATGTGGGAACGAGATTTAGCCTTTTTCTGGCCTAATATCTCAGTCCTATCATTTCCTATAACTGACAATGTGGAGTTTACAACGACTGCTCGTAGCCTTGAAGATCAAGGTGCACAAATGCGTGCTTTAGCATTGCTAGCATGGCAAGAACCTGCCGTAGTTATAGCGAATGCAGAAGAGGTTACTCAATATGTAGTATCTCCACAATATTTAAAAGGCCAGTCGTTACATTTTTCTTTGAATGATACGATTGAACGCGACACAGCTCTTGAACAGCTTGTCACAATTGGATATGAACGTGTAGACCAGGTGGAACAACGTGGTCATTTTGCCGTGCGTGGGGATATTCTAGATATTTATCCTGTTAATAGTGAACATCCAATACGAATTGAGTTCTTTGGCGATGAAATCGATACATTGCGGTTCTTCTCTGTTGAGAATCAACGTTCCATTGAACAAATTGATTCGTATACGGTGACACCTTTCTTCCTTGGTAAAAGTGATGCAAATTGCACCTTATTATCCTATGTGAAAGAAGGGACTCTTATTTATGATGAGCCTGGTCGTATCCAGGAAGCATTAAAGAAGTTCCTCAAGGAAGATCCTACACATCGTAAAAATCATTGCGACTGGAGTGAATTACAACGTACTGTAGAGGCTACAAATCAAGTAGCTTTCACATTTATGCAACAACGCTCTATAGGTCTACCTGGATTTAATCCAATCGGTATTCAAGGTAAGACGATGACGAGCTTTGAGCGTCAAATTCCACTCCTAACAGATGAAATTAAGCAATGGCACCGCCTCAATCATCAAGTTGTATTGGTATTAAATAACCAACAACGACGAGAAGGTATTGAACGAGCTCTTGAAGGTGAAGGGATTTCCTTTGTTCAGAGTGAGGAATGGATTGCAAAACCTAATACGGTCGTTATTTTGCAAGGTTTATTGACCGATGGTTTTGAATTACCTAATAGCCATCTCGTAGTTGTTGTAGAAGGTAATATTTACGGACAACAAAAACGTAAGCTTCGCAACAAGCCTAAAAAGGGTCAAGAAATCAATTACTTTACGGACTTAACACCAGGTGACTATGTAGTTCATAGCATGCATGGCATTGGTAAGTATATTGGCCTTAAAACGATAGAAACAGAAGGCATTCATCGGGACTATATTGAAATCGCCTATGCCGGAACGGATAAGTTATTCCTACCAGCAAACAATCTAGATCAGTTACAAAAATACATTGGTAATGAAGGTGATGTGCCGCGCATCCATAAAATGGGTGGCCGTGACTGGGCTAAGGTTGTTACAAAGGCAAAAAAATCCATTGATGATTTGGCAGATAAGCTCGTTGAGATCTATGCACAACGAGAAATTACAGAAGGATTTGCATTTTTACCAGATCAACCATGGCAGCAAGAGTTTGAAGATGCCTTTCCTTATGAAGAAACGGAAGACCAATTACAGGCTACAGCAGAAATTAAGGCGTCCATGGAAAAACCTGTTCCTATGGATCGCTTACTGGCAGGTGATGTAGGCTTTGGTAAAACCGAAGTGGCTATGCGTGCCATCTTTAAGGCCGTTATGAGTGGCAAACAGGTTGCAGTACTTGTGCCAACTACTGTTTTGGCACAGCAACACTTCCAAACCTTCTGGAACCGATTTGCTCCATTTGGGGTCAAAGTAGATGTGCTCAATCGTTTCCGCAGTACATCTGAGAAGAAACAAGTTCTAAAAGGTGTAGAGGATGGCTCTATCGATGTTCTCATCGGAACCCATTCACTACTTAATAAAAAAGTAGTCTTTAAAGATTTAGGCATGCTTGTTGTTGATGAAGAACAACGCTTCGGGGTGGCCCAAAAGGAAAAATGGAAAGAGTGGGCTAGTAATATTGATGTGCTTACCTTGAGTGCAACCCCAATTCCTCGGACCTTACATATGTCTCTTGTAGGTGTTCGGGAGATGTCCGTCATCAATACGCCACCAGAGGAACGATTACCGGTTCAGACCTATGTGGTGGAATATGATATGAACATCGTTGCTGATGCCATCAAGCGAGAATTGGCACGGGGCGGACAAGTTTACTTCGTATATAACCGCGTTGCATCAATTAATCATATGGGTGAGTTATTAGAAGCAGCATTACCTGATTTACGCTATGCTATTGCTCATGGTCAGATGACGGGCCGTCAAATTGAAGAAATTATGACCGATTTCTATGAAGGCCATTATGACGTATTATTGTCTACAAGTATCATTGAAACTGGCTTAGATATTCCTAATGCCAATACTATTATCATTTATGATGCGGACCGATTAGGTTTATCTCAGCTATATCAAATGCGTGGACGCGTAGGGCGTTCTCGTAGACGGGCCTATGCGTATTTTATGTATCGACCTGACAAAATGCTTTCAGAGGCAGCAGAAAAACGCTTGAAAGCTATTGAAGAGTTCACTGAGCTCGGTGCGGGCTTTAAATTGGCTATGCGAGATTTAGAAATCCGTGGTGCGGGTAATCTCTTAGGTTCACAGCAACATGGTAACATCGCCTCTGTCGGCTTTGGTATGTACGTAAGTATGTTAGAGGAAGCCATTGCGAAGGCTCAAAATAAAGAGGTAGAGCGCGAGGTTTCCATTGATCCAGCCATCGACTTAGAGGTAGATGCCTTTATCGACGATGCGTATATCAAAGATAGTGCACGTAAAATTTCTGTATACCAACGTTTGTTACATATCAAATCAAAAGAACAGCTTGATGATATGACAGACGAACTCATTGACCGGTTCGGTACCCCAACAGATCCGGTAGACCGATTATTGCGTATTGCTCAAATTAAAGAGCAAGCACGTTTACTTGGTATTAAAAGTATCGTCCGTAGAGATCAACAGCTTACCATTCATTGGCATGACGATTCCAAAATGGCCGACTGGGATATGGGGGCTGTACGAGAAGATTTATGGAAAAAGATGAAATTTGCAGACTCCAAGCCAGCCATATTGTATGTGAGCCTTAACGGCATGAAAGGTTCTATTTTGACCATTACGGAAGCGGTGATGAAGGCCCTTAGCCAGAAATCATCGTCTAAGGAGGGCCTATGAATCGATTTTTAAAGGGTGCTATGATTTTAACCTTGGCTGGGATTATCGTTAAGGTTATTGGTGCTTTCAGTAAAGTCCTTATTGCACGTGTTCTCGGTGGTGAAGGGATTGGCCTATATATGATGGCCTATCCAATTTATCAAATTATCGTTAGTATTTCCGCTGCAGGCATTCCTGTAGCCATATCTATTATGATTGCAGAAAAGCTAGCTAATGATGATATGCGTGGCGTACAACAAGTATTTTCCGTATCTTTAAAGGTGTTAACGCTGTTAGGCCTTGTATTTAGTGTTGCTTTATATGGCAGTGCACAGTGGCTCATAGATTCTCATATTATTACAGATCCTCGTGCATTGCTTGCCATTCAGCTATTATCTCCAGCGATCTTTATCGTTACGATTTTGAGTTGTTTTAGAGGTTACTTCCAAGGCTTCCAATACATGGTTCCTACTGGGACTAGCCAGGTCTTTGAACAAATCTTCCGCGTATCCTCTATGGTAGGCTTAGCCTATTACTTCATTGATAGAGGGTTACACTTAGCGGCTGGTGGTGCAACCTTTGCTACATTCCCTGGCGTATTAGCGGGATTACTCGTATTAATTTACTTTTACTATCGTCAACGTCGTGTACGGGCGCAAATGTTGGCACAGCAGAATCCGAATGCTGTTGGTGCAAGTAATAGTTCTGTAGTCAAACGACTATTTAGTTTGGCCATACCTGTTTCGATGGCCAATATTATGCTGCCTATGGTATCCCTTATCGATACATTCATCGTGCCAAAGCGTTTGATGGATATTGGGTATTATCTCAATGAAGCGACCACACAATTTGGTTATCTTACAGGGATGGCTACATCGTTGATTGGGTTGCCCATTATTTTGACTACATCTCTAGCAGCTAGTCTTGTACCAGCTGTATCAGAAGCACATGCCCAAGGTGATGTACATCGTATTGTACAGCGCGCTGGGACAGCCATTAAAATTGCAAATATGTTTACTATTCCAGCCTGTATCGGCCTCTGTGTATTGGCGACACCTATATCTAAACTGATATATGCAACGCCTCATGCAGGTCCTGTTATTGCTGTTATTAGCTTAAGCATTATATTCTTAGGTTGGCAACAGATTACAGCAGGCATCTTGCAAGGGCTAGGCAGAACTGTTATTCCTATGGTAGCCATTTTTATTGGTTTGTTGGCTAAGACCTTCTTAGACTATAAATTGACCGGTACTATTGAGTTAGGCATTAATGGTGCTGCATGGGCAACGAATTTGAATTTTGCCATTGCGGCACTCATAAACTATATATTTGTTAAAAAATATGTAGGATCTGTACTTGATAAATTAGAGCTATTAAAAATTGTAGTGTCTGCCATGGCTATGGGCGGTGCTACACAGGTAGTGTATGTGACTACCGTAGAGTTATTCGGCAATGGTGGTGCAGTGGCAGCGGCTATTATTGTGGCTGTATTTGTATATGGTTTATCCTTATGGTTAACTAAGGCCGTTGTAAAAGCTGATATGTATCATTTCCCTGTTATAGGCAAGCGTTTACAAGCTCGCCGAGATAAGGAGGAGGCTAAACTATATGAAGAACAATACTGATAAGTCTGTATCGGTACAACCATTAGTAGATGTAGTAAAAGCCTTGCGAGCTCCTAATGGTTGCCCTTGGGATCAAAAACAGACTCATGAATCATTGCGTCGATACTTCATTGAAGAAACTTATGAAGTAGTAGATGCTATCGATAATAAAGATATGGATAATCTTCGTGAAGAACTAGGTGATGTATTATTACAAGTTGTCTTTCACAGTCAATTGGCTGAAGAAGCTGGTCAATTTACATTAGAAGATGTAATTAATGATGTGACTCAGAAGATGATTCGCCGTCACCCCCATGTTTTTGACCCTGAAAATAATGAAAAATCATACAGTTGGGACGAATTAAAGGCACAAGAAAAGAAAAATATACAAAAATCTGTATTAGATGGTGTATCTAAAAGTTTACCTGCTTTGGTGGCGGCTTATAAGTTACAAGAAAAGGCCGCAAAGCTAGGTTTTGACTGGGATGAGCTCGATCCGGTTTGGGCGAAAGTTTCGGAAGAAATGGATGAATTTAAGGAGGCTATTGACCAAGAAGATAGAGAAAATATGGAAAAAGAAGCGGGAGACGTGCTTTTTTCCTTGATTAATCTATTAAGATGGTATAAAATAAGCGGTGAAAATGCACTAAATCGCACAAACACAAAGTTCCGACAGCGTTTTTTACATGTAGAAGCTTGTGTTAACCAAAGCGATCGCTCATGGGAAGACTTTTCATTAGCTGAGCTGGATGCTTTTTGGGAGGAGGCTAAAGTGCAGGAAAAGTAGCCTAGAGGTTTGCATACTTCTTAGGTATAGTATTTTTAAGGAGGTTCTGTCATGAACAAAACAGAATTAATCGCAAGTGTTGCACAAAAAACTGAATTAACTAAAAAAGACGCTGAAAAAGCGGTAAAAGCTGTATTTGACACAGTTGCTGAAGAATTAGCTGCTGGCGGTAAAGTACAAGTTATCGGCTTCGGTACATTCGAAGTTCGTGAACGCGCAGCTCGTGAAGGCCGTAACCCACAAAACGGTAAAACTATCACAATCGCAGCTTCCAAATCCCCTGCATTCAAAGCTGGTAAAGGTTTGAAAGAACAAGTTAACGCTGCAAAAGCTAAAAAACGCAAAAAATAATCTTTAATGGATTGGAAAGAGACCTTTCGAGGTCTCTTTTTTTCGTCTATTTATGGTATAATGCACAGAGAAAGGGTGTACTATGAATAACGAAAGATCACGGAAGGTTCTCATCGTGTCCGCTTCTATTGGAACGGGACATATGCAAGCCGCCAGAGCCATAGAAGAATATTGGAAAGAGAAAGAACCACAAGCCTCGATTACTCATGTGGACTTTCTTGATACAGATACCTTGTCGGTAGAGCATTTAATTAAGGGGACATATATTAAGATGATTGACGTATTCCCTATGCTATACGATATGATTTATCGCGTATCAAAAGGGGAGCGACGGGGGACTATTTTGCAAACTGCATTATCTTATCTCCTTAAAAGTCGTATGCTAAAATTGGTCCAACAAGAGCAGCCAGATGTGATGGTCTTTACCCATCCATTTCCATGTGGTGCAGCGTCTATATTAAAACGCCAAGGACATATTGATGTACCATTAGTAGCTATTATGACGGACTTTAGCAGTCATCAATTTTGGCTCTATCCACAAATTGATACATACTATGTAGCGACCGAGTCTATGGTTACCGAAATGGTATCCGCCGGTATTGATGAAGCTCGTATTCATGTGTCCGGTATTCCTGTGCGTCGTGCCTTTTTCCGTGATGCTATAGAGGAATATAAATTAGAAGAGCCTGTGAAAGTACTCGTTATGGGCGGGGGGCTTGGTTTAGGTTCTCTTGAAACTGCATTAAAACATTTAGATGAAGTAAATGGTATTGATGAAATTACAGTTGTAGCCGGACAAAATACATCTCTTTATGAATCCTTAGTTATCCTTAGTGTTTCCATGAAAAAAAATACTACTGTATATGGCTATACAACCAATATTTCAGAGCTTATGAAATCATCATCCTTACTCATTACAAAGCCTGGTGCTTTGACTTGTATGGAGGCTGTTACAATTGGTGTTCCTATGGTATTCTTTAATGCCATCCCAGGGCAAGAAGAGGCTAATGCAGAGCTATTAGAACAACGTGGTTGTGCTCGTTGGGCCCGTGATATTCATAATTTGGAGGATGTTGTGACCACACTTCTTATTAATTCTACAAGATTACAACAAATGTCTGAGTGTGCTCGTAAATGGCATGTAGATGGAGCTGCTAATATTGTAAATGGTCTTATCGATATATTAGATGCTGAGAAGCCTGTTGAATTAGTGAAGGCAGAGGAATCTATTAGTTAATAGTCACGTATCCTACTGAATTATGGTGGTGTTAAGAGCTATATAACTACACTTATTTTATCAACGTTATATGTTCTATCATAAAATTATAAAAGCGATGACCTATTTAAGGTCATCGCTTTTGTTTTACTGGTATTGTTCAATATGTTCTTGTCGAATTTTTTGAAGTGTTTCTAAGAATGTATCTGTGCTTTCAGCACTGTCCAACAAGTCTTTTAGTTGGTAGGAATCATCTAGGGTCACACTCCATTGGAAGGCGTCGTTATCGTCGTACACATTGAATACGATTAACGTCTCTAAATCCTCTGGCAAATGACCGTCATCATCGGACACAGTTGCATAGGTGCCATCTTCCAAGAGCTCTGTAAATAATGTGTCATACCCATCGATATCGATAAGTTCAAAGTTGATAGTTTCGTAAAAGTCTAAAACGATATCTGCTGCCATGTGGACCTCCTCATGAATATATACGTTACGTTTATTCTACTGACGGCGCCTGTTACTGTCAATGGTAATGTGTAGTATAATAAATAACAGAATGACATAATAGGAGCATACGATGAACGTTATTAGTTTACAAAATATAGAAAAATCATATGGCACACGACTGCTGTTTAAAGATGTGAATATTACTTTCACCACAGACAAACGGTTAGGTCTTGTAGGGATTAATGGGACGGGTAAGTCTACATTCCTAAAAATTTTGGCAGCCCAAATGGAACCTGATAAGGGCACTATTGAGCGGAATGGTAAGGCGAGTATTCATTATTTGGCTCAGACCCCAGAGTTTGATCCAGAATCAACTTTGCTAGAAGCTGTTCTTGATGGAGACCATCCTCGTTTGCGGATGGTTCAATCCTTTGAACGCATTAGTCGTGAATATCGTGAAATGCAAGAGTCTGGTAGCGAGGATAGTAAAATATCGCGTAACTATATGAATGCGTTAGAACAAATGGATCAACAAGATGGATGGCAAGTAGAGCAAGAGGCTCGTATTATTTTAACCAAATTGGGTTTTCCTGAGATGGATCAAAAAGTGGCTATGTTATCTGGTGGTCAAAAGCGTCGTCTCGCATTAGGACAGGCATTATTATATCCTTGTGACCTATTATTGTTAGACGAACCGACAAACCATTTAGATGAAGATAGCATCGACTGGCTTGAGTCCTACTTAAGTGCTCGCCAAGGGGGCCTATTAATCAGTACTCATGATAGATATTTCCTCGACTCTGTATGTAATGGAATTTTAGAGCTTTCTAATCGTCGTATGTATCAATATGACGGTAATTACGAAGAATTTATTGCCTTGAAGGCTGATCGAGAGGCTCGCGAGGCCGCTACAGAAGAGAAACGCCGTCAGTTCTTGAAACGAGAAATCGAATGGGTACGCCGTGGTGCGTTGGCGAGAACTACCAAACAAAAGGCTCGTCTAGATCGCTATGAAAAACTTAAGAATATGGAGAAAACTAGACGTCCCGATCAAATGGATCCCATTGCTTTAAAAACGCGTTTAGGGAAAACCATCTTTGATATTGAGCATTTAGAGTTTTACTTTGATGAACGCCCTATGATTAAGGACTTTACCTACCATGTAGTGCGTCATGACCGAATTGGTATCGTAGGGCCCAATGGTGTAGGAAAGTCTACCTTTATGAATATCCTTGATGGTACCTATGAGCCTACAAGCGGTACTATTGGTAAGGGAGAGACTGTTCGTATTGCTCACTTCAAACAAGAACTGCCAGAGTTTGACGAAGATATGCGTGTTCTCGATTATATTCGCGAAGATCATTCCTACATGGTTCTGGGTGATGGTTCTACGTTGAGTGCTGGTCAGATTCTTGAACGATTCCTTTTTACACCTGAGCTACATGGTGTGCCGATTCGTAAGCTTTCAGGCGGTGAACGACGTCGCTTATATCTATTGAAATTGCTTATGAGCGCTCCTAATGTTTTATTACTAGATGAACCGACCAATGATCTTGATATTCCTACATTAGAGGTGCTAGAGGACTTCCTTGATTCCTTTAGCGGTGTCATTATCACAGTATGCCATGATCGTTACTTCTTAGACCGTGTTGTGGACAAACTCTTTGTTTTTAGTGGTGATGGTCAAATTGAAATTGTTCACGGTTCCTATTCCGATTACAAGGATTCTTTAGATGAAAGTAGTGGTGGAAAGCGCCCATTTTACATGGCTAATACTGATACATCTATTGCTTCTAAAACTGATAAAACTAACAAATCTGAAACTAGTACTGGGTGTGATGGTTCATCATTAAGTGCTTCGATAGATGGTAGTGATAGTAATATGGATACAGTTGGGGAAGATACTTTCAAAGAAACACCGAAGAAGGGACTCAATAAAGCGGAAGAAGCAGAGTATGCTAACATCATGGATGAATTACCTAAATTAGAACATTTAGTAAAGGGGCTCGATGTCATGATTAGTCAAGTTGCTACTGATTATGAAAAGATGCAATCCTTGATGGCTGAGCGAGAAGAGACTCAATCCCAAATAGATGCGCTCACAGAACGGTGGATGGAATTAGAAGAACGCCTATAATTCCTTGTATCATGCGATTTTTTAATATCTGTTATGCAAAGGAATTACATGTGAATTTATTGATAAAAATCACAATGTATAGTATAATTTCATCGATTAACGATAACAACGTTACCTAAGTAGGAGGAACTCATGAGTAAGTACCAATTTTTAGACCGTCGTGTACCTATTGAAGACGGCAATATTGCATTAGTTCAAGATTTGTCCAAATGTAAAAACTGCTCCTTATGTCGTAAAGCGTGTGCTGTAGACATGGGCGTATTTGATTATTATGACTTAACAACTAATGGGGATCATCCAATTTGTATTCATTGCGGTCAATGTGCATCTATTTGTCCATTCGATTCCATTAATGAACGCTCTGAAATTGATGAAGTAAAAGCAGCGATTGCTGACCCTAATAAAATCGTCGTTTTCCAAACTGCACCTGCTGTACGTGTTGGCTTAGGTGAAGAGTTTGGTCTTGATGCGGGTACATTCGTAGAAGGTAAAATGGTAGCTGCTCTTCGTAAATTGGGTGGCGACTATATTTTAGATACAAACTTTGGTGCTGACATGACTATTATGGAGGAAGCATCTGAATTGTTGGAACGCGTTATCAATAGTGATGCGGTATTACCTCAATTCACATCTTGCTGTCCTGCTTGGGTTAAGTTTGCTGAAACATTCTATCCAGAATTCTTGCCAAACTTGTCTACTGCTAAGAGTCCAATTGCTATGCAAGCGCCTACGCAAAAAACATATTTTGCTGAAAAAATGGGCCTTGATGCAAAACAAATCGTTGCTGTTGCAGTAACACCTTGTACAGCTAAGAAATTCGAGATCCGTCGTGACGAAATGAACTCCTCTGCTGAATACTGGGATGTACCAGAAATGCGCGATACAGACTACTGTATTACGACACGTGAGCTTGCAAAATGGTTACGTGCAGAAGAAATCAACTTTGATGACCTTGAAGATTCCTCATTCGATCCGTTGATGGGTGAAGCTTCTGGTGGCGGTATCATCTTCGGTAATACTGGTGGTGTTATGGAAGCGGCTATGCGTGCGGCTTACAAATTAGCAACTGGTGAAGATGCACCTCAAACATTGATTCCATTTGAAGCAATTCGCGGTATGGATGGTGCTCGTGAAGCTGATGTAGTAATTGGAGATAAAACATTGCACGTAGCAGCAGTACATGGTACAGGCAACTTGCGTAAATTCATCGAACGCATGCGTGCAGAAAACATCCATTATGACTTCATTGAAGTAATGGCTTGCCGTGGTGGCTGTATTGGTGGTGGTGGTCAACCACGCGTTAAATTACCAATGGCTGATAAAGCTCGTGAAGCTCGTATTGCGTCCTTGTATACTCGCGATGCAGAGGTACAAGTGAAAGCAGCTTGTGATAATCCAGATATCCAAAAATTATATGCTGAGTTCTTCGATGGCAAACCTATGAGCCATAAAGCACATCACATGTTACATACTACATTTGTGAGCCGTGCAGAAGACTTAGGTCCTAATGGTGCTTGTACGCCTGCTACATGTCCAACATCTGTGCCTAATTTGAAAAAGGCAGCAGAGGCGGCTAAAGCAGCAGCGGAAGCTAATAATTAATTTAGCTTAAGTTATTTAGGCGTAATACATAATGTAACTATAAAAAGCAGATAGTTGATAATTTATCAGCTATCTGCTTTTTGCATTGTATAGGGGATTAAATTATTTATCATTACCATTTAATTTAAGAGTAGATAATTTCATGTTGAGGAATAGCATATATGTCATATACGCATAGGGGTTAGAATATAGAACGTGGTAAATTGTTTAGGAATTATGGTTAGTGTGCTATAATTAAATTATATTTATGGAAGCAATCAATACTGTTTCAGGAGGATCTTCATGGCTTTTAAATTAAAAGGAAAAGAAGAAAAATTTTTCAGTATTTTAGAAAATCATGCTGCTCTTACATATGAAAGTGCAGAGATGATGGAACGTGTGTTTAAAGGCGAGACTTCTAAAGAAGAGGCATTTCTTGAAATTGATATAAAGGAAAAAGCTGCCGATGAATTAGTAACCGAAACTGTAGAACGTTTGCGTAAAACATTCATTACTCCAATGGATCGTGAAGATATTCAGCTTTTAATCGATCAATTAGATACTACTTTGGATAATATTAAAGAAATCATGGATAAAATGGTTATGTACCACGTTGGTAATCCAAGTGATGGTGCTATCCGTATGAGTGAAATTGTTGTGAAATGCGTTAAGCATATTAACAAATCTATTGGTTACATGGGCAGTCTTAAAAAGGACCATGTAAAGGTAGAAGGCCGTGTGCACCAAGTTTTGAAACTTGAGTCCGAAGCGGATAATATCTACCATGAAGAAATGGCTAAGCTCTTCACTGAGTGTACAGATCCTATTGAAATTATCAAATGGAAGGAAATCCTTAGCGCCATGGAGGATGTAATCGATGGTTGCGAAGATTTGGTTGGTACATTCCGCCGGGTAGTATTGAAGTATGCTTGATGCTCAATATTTAGTATGGCTAGTAGTATTTCTAGCATTAGCCTTCGACTATATCAATGGCTTCCACGATACAGCGAACGCCATTGCTACATCTGTTTCCACCCGTGCTATTGAACCTAAAAAGGCAATTATGATGACTGCAGCGCTCAACTTCTTGGGGGCTATGGTTAGTACTGGTGTTGCGAAGACTATCGGTGGTGACATCGTTATGTCTGCATCTCTTATCAATAGTGGCATTATTTCCGCTGCTCTTATTGGTGCCATCACATGGAATTTACTTACATGGTACTGGGGGATTCCAAGCTCCTCATCTCATGCGCTAATCGGTGGTATCATCGGTGCCGTAGGTTGGTCTGTAGGGTTCGATGCTTTAAATGAGGCTGGCATCTTAAAAATCTTCTTATCCCTCATTTTATCTCCAATTGTGGCCATGATTGGTGGCTATATTGTGATGAAAGTATTGTTGCTTATCTTTGGTAGATTTTCTCCAATCGTATTGAATGATCGATTTAGATCCATGCAAATTGTATCTGCTATCATGATGGCCTTTTCTCATGGTTCTAATGATGCGCAAAAGGCAATGGGGATTATTACCTTAACATTACTTAGCGGTGGCTTTATCGATACATTAGATGTACCAGTATGGGTTAAACTTTGTTGTGCTACGGCTATGGCCATGGGTACAGCGGTAGGCGGTTGGAAAATCATCTCTACTATGGGGACTAAGATTTTCAAATTGGAAACTATCAATGGTTTCGCTGCTGACTTAAACTCTGCCATCACTATTTTTACAGCTACATTCTTACATTTACCTGTAAGTACTACACACGTTGTAAGTGGTTCCTTGCTAGGCGTTGGGTCCTCTAAACGTTTGAAAGCTGTTAACTGGGGCGTAGCAAGATCTATGGTATTGGCGTGGTTTGTAACAATTCCATTATCTGGTATTGTAGCAGCTATTGCGTATGAAGTAGGTCACTTACTATTTGGTTAATACAATCATATATAGAAATAAAAAGACTGCGAAAGCAGTCTTTTTTTCTGTAGTTAAAGTATTAGATTGATTAAGTTATCCCATTTGTTGATTAGATTTTAATATTTTAATTTGACTAATTGTATCTAGTATGTAATCAAAGAATATAGGTATACATTAGATTTTAAATACTATATTCTATAAAAGCGATTTATCTATATTTGGCAACGTTGATGTTGCAATTCAAGTTGAGAATAGGAAAATGCTTATAAATATGTGGTTTTCTTGATTATGCATTTTATTAATAAATGCAGTTTATTGCACGTTTAAAGACTATTATGAGATTGTTTATAATGAATGGATATTGCATACTTATGTATGAGCGGTTATACTATCGGTAGAAGGAGTTTTTCAAGTGAAAAGTGAGGTATGTATATGGCATGGGGTGGAACTAGACGCGGTGCCGGGCGCCCACGTAATCCGATTAAACGTATTGGTAGAACCATTCGACTCAGTGATGAAGAGTTTCTTTCACTCAAACCATTAATTATGGCCATTAAGGCAAATAATGATAAAAGATATAAGCAACAATATAATCGAAATGGATAAAAAAGGCATTGTCACAGCATATACAACTTAATAAACTTTACATCTATTTTACAATAATCCATTTTAAAATCTTTCAACTACAACACATCTCTACTCTCTACAATATGCTGTGTGCAATACAAGCAGTACGAAAAAGGTCCCAATTTATAGAATTGGGACCTTCTTCGTTTATTATGTTGCTATAATTTTAGGAATCCTTATATTACGTAGCGAATTCCTGAATTATTATGGTTTATTAGTCGATTTTCACACCGTGAATTTCTTCAGCTAAACGTTTTAGAGCATCAACTGTACGTACACCAGGCGTGATTTCAGAAAGTTTTACACGGATAAAGTGACCTTCTTTAACTGCTGTAATGTCTTGAAGTTGAGGATTAGCTTTGATTTTTTCGACTTTTTGTTGGAAATCGTCATCGTTACGGATAGAGTTGCCATAGTCAGCGATGATGATATAATCAGGATTTTGAGCGATTACTGTTTCCCAAGATCCTTTAGCCCATGTTTTATCTACACCTAAACCGCTCATTACATTGTCAGCGCCAATGAGTTTTAAGATGTTAGTAGTATAACCTTCGAAGGCTGTGAATGGTTGGCCATCTTCGGAGTCATAAATGAATACACGTTTACGAGGTAAGTCTTTTAGTTTAGTTTGGATAGCGTCTAATGTTTTACGTTGACCTGCAACCCATTCTTCAGCTTTTGGTTTTACACCGAAGATCTCACCTAATTTAATCATGTCGCTAAAGTTAGTTTCTAAATCTGCTTTAGTAGACAACATAGATTCAGGAATCCAAATATTAACTTTTTGAGCGATCATTTTGTCTGCAGGGATAGCGCGTTTGCTGAAGGAGTCAGGCCAGCCTGTAGCAAAGTCAGGTTTTACAGACATAAATACTTCGTAGGACGGCCATTTATCGGATAATACTTTTACCTTGTCATAAGCGGCTTGTAGAGGTGGATAGATTTCCTCTTCTTTAAAAGCGGTACCAGCCATCTTGTCTTCAAGACCTAATTGAAGCATCATTTCTGTTGTTGCTTGAGACATGGATACTGCGTGAGTAGGGGAAGATTTTACAGCAAAGTCAGTTTTTGTACCGTCAAATGTTTCACTCCACGTTACAGCTTTGCCATTGTCAGCTGTGCTTTTAGTTGTATCAGAACCACAACCAGCGATAGCAAATGTGGCACATGCTATAGCAATTAATACTAATTTTTTTGACTTTCTTAATTTTTGAAACATAGTAAGTCCTTTCTTTTAATTAATAATATAAGTGATAGCGCCCTTCATCCCAAGAGGTTTTGAACGGAACTTCAAATATGGGTTCAAGAATTTCGGGTGTTAGTACCTCAGTTGGGGAACCTTCCTTGAGGATTGTTCCTTTATTCATAATCACGATATGATCACAATATTGAGCAGCTAGATTTAAATCGTGTAGAACTACGATAGTTGTACCTTTGAAAGCTCGCAATTGTTTCATAAGTGCTACCTTATACTTCATATCTAGATGGTTAGTAGGTTCATCTAATAGCAGTATTTGAGGTTTTTGCGTTAAAGCTTTCGCAATAAAAACGCGTTGCTTCTCGCCACCTGAGAGGTGATGAATTTCTTCGTCAGCTAAATGTGTAATGCCTACTTCGTTCATATAGTGCTCTGCAATTTTTACATCTTCTGCGCTATAGGTGCCGAAGTGTTGCTTATATGGATAACGTCCCATGAGGACGATGTCTTTTACGAGAAAATCATCAATCATAGAGTCCCTAGACTGTGTTAAAACTGCTACTAATTGAGCAAACTCACGACCTTTATAAGACTCTAATGGCTTTTGATTTAATGTGATTTTATCTTTTGATGGTAGTAGTCGATAAAGATGGCTCAGTAATGTAGACTTACCACATCCATTTGGCCCAATGATGGCTGTAATTTTATTATTAGGAAATGTTACAGAAATATTCTTTAACACTTCTTTCTTCTCGTAGGAGAAGGACAGCTGATTAATTTGATACATAGTATCTCCTATAGATATGATATACACTAACCATTGTGTTTGTAACGATTCATAATAATCCAAATGAAGAGTGGCGCCCCTAGTAAGGATGTAAGAACACCGATTGGGATTTCTTCCGGACTATATAGGGCTCTTGATAATACATCTGACCATATCATGACGATACTACCGATTAGAGCACTAAAAAGTAATGTGTTTCTATGCTTAGGGCCACCTACAATTCTAGCTAGGTGTGGAATTATGAGTCCTATAAAACCAACTACACCCACTTTTGATACTAATGTGGCAATGACAATAGAGGATATAATAACGATGCTTAGCTGTAACTGTTTAACTGATAAGCCCATTTGTGCTGCTTCATGATTACCCAGTAGTAGCACATCAAGATCTTGATTAAACATATAGATGTATAGCATAAACAAGGTTACAATGATAGCCGTTAATGGTAAATCACCCCATTGAATGCCTGCGAAGCTACCTAGGAGCCAGAACATAGCACTTCGAACTTGTGCCTCATGCTTGGCTCCGTAGATGATCATCATAGTTAAAGCCGAGAATATCCCCGTCATGCCCATACCGATTAGGATGAGCTTCACCGGGCTGTTGCTTTTACCAACACAGAGCAATACCAAGATAATAGAGAGCGTTGCACCTAGGGCTGCAAAAACAGGTGTATTATAGGCCCCTAGTAGTGGAATACCGCCCATGATAATAGCAAACACGGCACCTGTACTAGCACCCGATGAAACACCTAATACATAAGGATCGGCTAGTGCGTTTCTTGTTACCGTTTGCATTAACAAACCTACAAGGGATAGGCCTATACCTGTCAGTACCGAGTAAATAAGTCGTGGTAATCGTATATCTGTAATGATTGTATCTGTCATAGAGGCTTTGGCGTTGGGATCAATCATCGACATAAGAGCTGAAATAATTTGATCTAAAGGGATAAAATTGGCCCCAAATTGCAAAGCTGTTACTAAGGAAATACATAATATTACACATAGTATTAATGCTTTTATAGAAGTTTGCATAAAATCTCCTTATTCTGTTTTAAAGGTAATATAACCTTATCTAAGTATAGAGAACTTTCTATATATATACAATATACATACGTGTATAGGTATTGATTATAATAAGTATAATTCTATAGAAATTCTTTATAGAATTGAACTCAAAGTGAAATTTAAAATAGGGTTTTGGTATTAATAAAAATTTAGAATTATAAATAAATATTCGTTATTTAGTTTTGGGTAATCTATTAATAAAATAATAGGGAAAATGTTAATTTTATTTGTTTTTATTACCGTATTCCTATTTTGTTATATGAAAAAACTGTAAGAATAGATATAATACAAGTATATACGTGAGTAAATTTAGGAGGTGTTAGCTTGTTACAAGATTTACTATCTGAGGATAATGTATCTTTTCATTATCCCGCAGAAACGTGGGAAGAGGTAATTCGTCATGGTGGTCAACTTATGGTTGATGCAGGTTTTACTACCCCATCTTATACAGAGGCTATGGTAGAGGTTGTACGTGAGATGGGTCCATATATTGTATTGGCACCAGGTCTTGCTATGCCACATGCTCGTCCGGAAAATGGGGCAAAACGTGTAGGTACTGCTTTAGTAACCTTAGAAAAACCATTAAACTTTGGTAGCCCTGATAACGATCCGGTTTCTGTTGCATTATTCTTATGTGCTCCTAACAAGGATGAACATATTCAATTGTTGACTGATATTGCTACATTATTTGAAGATGACGAGTTTTTAGATGCAGCAGCTGATTTTGAAAGTATTGAAGATGTACAAGAATTCTTGGCAGAGCATTTAGAAGATCAAGAATACGTTTAGGAGGAGGCAAGTATGATTTCTGTATTAACTGTATGCGGTAATGGCATTGGTTCTAGCTTGATGCTAAAAATGAAAATTGAAGAGATTTGTGCTGAAAATGGTATTGATGCACAAGTTGAATCTATTGATTTTAATGCCGCACAAGGCCGCAAAGCAGACCTTATTGTAACTGTAAAAGAGTTAGCTGAACAATTTGAAGATAAGAATGTCGCTATTGTTCGCAGCTATATCAATAAAAAGAAAATCACTGAAGATATTCTTGATGCATTGAAACAAGCAGCTAAATAAAATGTAACAACTATATATAGGAGGTAGTGCCATGGAAATGGTATTAGAGTTCTTACGTGACGTGCTGTCTCAACCAGCACTTTTAATTGGTATTATGTCATGTGTAGGTTTGGTTGCTTTGAAACGTCCGTTTCATAAGGTAATGACAGGTACATTGAAACCGATTCTTGGCTACTTAATGCTCGCAGCAGGCGCTGGCGTTATCGTTAGCAATCTTGACCCACTAGGCAAGATGATTGAACATGGCTTCCATATTACTGGCGTTGTACCAAACAATGAAGCTATTGTAGCTGTAGCACAAAAGGTACTTGGTGTTGAAACGATGTCTATTCTCGTTGTAGGCTTATTGATGAACTTATGTATTGCTCGTTTCACCAAGTTCAAATATGTGTTCTTAACAGGTCATCATAGCTTGTTTATGGCATGTCTTATGTCTGCCGTACTTGGTACAGCAGGTTTGTCTGGTATGGAACTCATCCTTGTAGGTGGTTTCTTGATGGGCGCTTGGTCTGCTATCTCTCCAGCAATCGGTCAAAGTTATACATCCAAAGTTACAGACGGTGATGAAATTGCACTTGGCCACTTTGGTAGCTTAGGTTATTACCTATCAGCATGGGTAGCAAAGTATGTAGGTAAGGCAGAAGATAGCACGGAAGATATTGAAATTCCTGAAAAATGGGGTTTCTTACGTGACTCTACATTATCTACTGCATTGACTATGATTGTATTCTATTTGATTGCTGCTTTAGCTGCCGGTTCTGAATTTGTAGCAACATTATCTGGGTCGATGAGCCCATATTTATTCGCAGTTATGAGTGCTATGAACTTTGCTGTAGGTGTAGCTATCGTATATTCTGGTGTTCGTATGATCTTGGGTGACTTGATTCCAGCATTCCAAGGTATTGCTACAAAAATTATTCCTAATGCCATCCCAGCAGTAGACTGTGCAGTATTCTTTACATATGCGCCAACTGCGGTAGTATTAGGTTTTATAAGTTCCTTTATCGGTGGTATCATCGGTATGCTCATCCTTGGTGCTGTAGGTGGTGTGTTGATCATTCCTGGTCTTGTACCTCATTTCTTCTGTGGTGCAACAGCTGGCATTTATGGTAATGCTACAGGCGGCCGCCGTGGTGCAGCAGTAGGTGCTTTCCTTAATGGTTTGGCTATTACCTTCTTACCAGCATTGGCATTGCCAGTTCTTGGTCAATTAGGTTTCCAAAATACAACATTTGGTGATGCGGACTTTGCAGTAATGGGTCTTGTACTAGGTCATGCATTCGAATGGATCGGTATGGCTGGTATCTATGGTATCGTAGCCATTGCAGCTCTTGTACTTATTATTCCAAACTTTATTAAAACAAAAGGTAAAGTTATTAATTATGTAGAAGAGGAGTAATGTTTAGCTCGAGGTTCTGAACGTTTTCATAGAATGTTTTTAGAATCTAGTTTATATCAAAAGACTGTTGGTGCTTATGAACGCGATAAAGCGTTGATGTTGCGGACAAAGTTGTCCATTCTCTTATCGGTTAGTACAATAATGGCAATTGGTGCCTATTTTAGTCAAGATATGCCCATTGCACTTATCGTTATGGCCTTTGTATGGATTGGTCATGTTATAGCATTAGTCTTTATTGTAAAAACAAAAAAATAAAGAATTATCTCTGATAATTCTAAATCTAGCCTTGTAAGTTAGACTGCATGGGTTTAACTTGCAAGGCTTATTTTATTGTAAAATCAAAAACTTATATTTTTAAAGAAAAAATGAATTATTACTAATTTGAATTTGACAATGAATATCAATAAATATACTATGATAAATGTGTATATAATAATTTTTATAATATTTGTGTATATGGTGATCGTATGAATCCACATAATCATGCAGTTTCATATGAAGGAACTTCTATGTCGAGACATACAGTGTTTGACGGTATTGATTTGATGTTCCTTGATGTGAAGCAAGAAACGATTCAATTTTATGCTAAATCACATACAAAGACGTTTGCCATAAATCATTGTGAAGAAGGGCGCATTGAGTGCAAGTTTACATCTGGTGAATATTTATATATGGGGCCAGGGGATATGTCCTTAGGATGGCATACTCATGCTGATCATCAACATGAGAACTACTTCCCTACAAAACTCTTTAAGGGGATTGTATTACTCGTAGATGTTGAAAAGGCTCAACCCGTATTAGATGGACTTGTTACTGAAGCGCGCATCGATTTGACTCAATTAGCAAATCGATTTTGTGAGCATTCTGACTTTGGTATGATGATGGAAGAAACGGAATCTGTTCGTCAGATTTTTTCTAGTTTATATAAGGTGCCTAATCAAATTAAGGGGCACTATTTTAAATTAAAAGTCATTGAAATCTTCTTACTGTTATCTGTTATTTCGACAGCTAATCATGAAAAGAGAAGCTCCTATCGTAAACAACAAGTAGATATTGTGAAAGCTGTTAATGAATATATATCTACACAGTTTATGAAACGGATAACCATAGATTCCTTGTCTGACCTATTTGATATTCCTACATCAACATTAAAGCGTTGTTTTAAAGGGGTATATGGTACGACAATCCATCAATATTTAAAGGAATGTCGTATTAATGCAGCTAAGCACTTGCTTCAAGAGTCAGATCAATCTATTTTAGAAATTGCTAATGCCGTAGGCTACGAGAATGGTAGTAAATTTACTAGTGCATTCAAAGAGGCCACAGGTGTAACGCCTAGTGCTTATCGTAAAGTATAAATACCTTCAAACTAAACCAAGACATGGATTATAGTATTAGTAATATTTAAAATATAAGTGTTTAAGGTTTAGAACTAGTAGGTTATAAAAACTTAATATTGTCCGAAATGTATATTTTTGGTCTTTTCGGAGTAGATATGCAAGATACACTTTGCTAACATTAAAATGTAAATGATTTTCAATGTCATTATATGTTGGTAAAGTGTATCTTTTTATTTTTGTGTGGGAGATACAAAACATATGGTTAGTTAGAAATTGAGGAGGGCACAATGAACCGGTGGGGACATGCAAAACGCAGCATTATTCTGTCCAGTGCAGTTGCCTTGTGGCTTAGTGCACCGCTTGTAGTATGGGCGGAGAATGCGACTGTTACGACAGATGTAGTTCATGTTAAAGGAACATGGGCTGAAGAAGAAGCAAAATTGAACTCACAGCAAGTGCAAATCATTACCAAGAAAGAGATTGAAAAGAAACAGGCGAAGTCCGTCGAAGATATTATATTTACTCAAACAGGTGTATCTAGAACAGTTGATGCTATGGGCCGTGTTGGTGTATCTATCCGCGGTGCCGAAGCGCGTCACACGCTGATCCTTGTAGATGGTCAACCCGTTCTCGGCGATTTTGATAAGTACTCTGGTGCAGCAGACGAAGTACAACGGCTAGGTACAGAAAACGTTGAACGTATAGAGGTTATTCAAGGTGCGGCCAGTGCTAAATACGGCTCTGATGCTATAGGTGGTGTAGTTAATATCATCACTAAAAAGGCACAAAAGAAACCAACCTTGCAATTAAATGCAGAAGGTATGCGCCGTAAGAGCGATGGCGATGCGTTCCCATACCAAAACTTTTTCATTCGTGCCGACTCTGGTCAAATGGGGAAATTAAAGGTCGGTTTATCTGGTAGTAAACGTGATCTTTTGCCTGTTTTAGCATCCGTTAAACGTCGTGACTCCGGTATGGCTTTTGATTATGCTAAGCATAACTTCAAACCAAATGTACTTCGTTACTATGGTGATGCGGCAGATATTGGTTTTGTAGCAACTTATGATGCAAATGATAAAAATAAATTTGAAATGCGTCTCAACCGTTATACAGAAGATCTTGTACGCGATGTTAAACACTCTGACTCCGACTTAGAGCCACAACAACATTTCAAACGTACTGCGGACCGTAATACAGCAAACTTACAATGGTCCTCTCGAGCTGGTAAAAGCGACTGGACGGTTGAAACTAACTACTCCCGCATCAAAGAAAATGACGTAGCCCTCATTAGTTATACTGGTCGTTCTGCTTATGAAGGCTCCAATGAGTTACGCTATATTGATAATATCGATCACCGTCAATTAGACATTCGAGCTAATGCAAACACACAGCTCAATAAAAATCATCTGCTTAGCTACGGCGTAAGCTATGCTCGTGAAGAAGGCTCTGGCAGCCGTCTAAAGAGCTCTCCTAATACAAGCACTATGTACATCGATCCATGGGATTACGATAAGAGCTTGCTAGTGGATAAACTCGATCGTCTTGTAAGACGTAAAGGTGATAACAGTATTAAGGTCTATTCTCACATCCACGACTACAAATTCATCAATTCAGGTGTGGGTATGCCGCAATGGGATATGGATTATGAATACTATGGCGCCGAAACAGATGCTCAAAAACCAGGTATTACATATGATGACTATATAAATTATGGTTTATCTGAAAGCCGATTAAGTGATTGGTCTAGTACATCCCCAAATAATCAACCTGTAACGGATGAGTTTAAAGCTCGCTATAAAGCCTTAGAGGATCGTTTAAAAGCAGAAAATCCCGTATTATCTGCCACACGTGCCAATATCGTAGGTGACTATTTTAAATATGGCGAGTCCAATGACCCAGAAATGCGTAAAAAGGCGCCTAAATTAAATGGCAAAGCCTTCTTAGAAGAGTACCGCAATCGAGACCAACGATTGACCACTGGTAGCGGTTCAATCCGTAAGTTAAACGCTTATATTTCTGATACTTGGCAGGTGAATAAGAATTTAACGTTGTCTCCAATTTTACGTTTTGACAATAGTAGCTTGTTTGGTTCTAACTTATCTGCTTCCTTAGGTATGACCTATAACGTAAAGGGCAATACACACCGTAGATTTAAAGCCAATGTAGGTACTGGTTATACTGAGCCAGGTATGGGCGAATTGTGGTATAACTGGGAAATGTACGCTTCTAACCCTGTGGGGATTGGTGTAGCAAAACTCGGTTGGTACTGGGCTGGTAATCCTAATTTAAAACCAGAAAAATCTGTAAACTTTGATATGAGTTTAGAAGGGGAAAATAAAAATACCTATGCTCGCGTAGGCGTATTCCATAACCGCATCAAGAACTATATGTCTGTGTACTTCACAGGGGACTTCATGGACTTTGCACCATACCTCAAAGGCGATGCGAAGTACCAACGGGCACCAGATATGATTTACAGCTTTAAAAATATTGGTAAAGCAGAGATCACAGGGGTACAAGCGGAAGTACAACAAAAGTTCGGCAAATATTGGTCTGGTAAGTTAGGTTATACATACTTACATGCCATCAACAAGAGCGATCCTTCAATGCCTCGTCAATTGCTTGATAAACCAATGCACAAGGTTGACATCGGTATTACTTATGACAATCCTAAATCCGGTTGGAATGGTTCCATTTGGGGTGATTACTATATCAACATGCTTGATAGTAATACTCTTAATAATGGTGGTAACTATTGGCCAGATATCTTGTCCGGTGATGCAGGCGTTTATAATAAGCAAACTTATGAAAAGAAAACATTTGGCATTTGGAACGTAATGGTTCAAAAACGATTCAATAAAAATGCCATGATGTACTTTGGTATCAACAATATCTTTAACCATCGCGATGATGACCGTGCTACACAAGAACGGGTATACCGCGTGGGCGTTAACCTTAAATTCGGTGGTGGCGATGGTACAAAAACGACAGCTATCGGCAAGACCAAAGATGGCGCAAAGGCTGGCGTAGCAGGTGCAAGTGTAGCAGGTGCAAATGGTGAAGTTGGTAGTGCTGAATCTGGCGTACAAAATGTAGCTGATGTAGTTCGCTTAACTGACTTTATTCATTCTGATTTTGATACCACTAAAGAGCGTGGTGTTACATTAGTCGGCGACTATAGAGCACGCTGGATGGCACATGATGGATCTAATAGACCTCAATCTCCATTTAGAGCTAACTCCGCTATCGGTTCTGCAAAAGCGAATATGTACGATGCTAATCGTCATAGCTTTGAACAACGATTGCGTCTTGGCTTTGATGCACGCCTTAATGAGTTTACTAATCTTAAGGTTATTGGCAGTGCGACTGGCATGAGTGGTGTCGATACAAGCTGGACTCAATCTGATTCTAAAGGCTTTAACCATCAACGACTCGATACAGTGGATCTCACAAGACGCGTTAAAAAATGGGACGTATCAGTGGGCCGCCTAACAGAGCCAATGGGGGCTAGTGGTTACTGGTTTGGCCAATCTTATGATGGTGTTCGTGCCGTTTGGAATGGTCACGACTCTCAAGTTCGTATCGGTGTTGGTACTTTCAAACATAGTACAGGCATTACTGATTCTGCCTACACTCATGCAGTACATGAAGTTATCTACAGACCACCAACAGCGGCTGAATTGATCGGTATTAACCGTGATGAGTTCCCATACGATATTAGTAGTGCTACAAAAACAGGTTCTGATGGTGAGAAAAAATCTGATGAAGATGCAGCTGCACCAGATAGTCCTAATGGTATTTATGATTCTACTTATAAAGGCAAGACAGATAGCCTTTACTTCTATCAACAGCTAAAAGGTTTGCAAGATGAATATGAAGCGTATAAAGCTACATTGAATCTAAGTTGGAGCAATCCGAATCGGGATCAAGAAATTGAAAAGGCTAATGCTAAGCTTGCAGAAACACAACAAAAACAAGCTCAAGTGATGAGTCGATTACAAGATATTCTTACAAAGGCATACCCTACAGATATGGCGGAGAAAAAATTCTCCCTCGATATTCCATCTGGTGGTTATGCAATGTACGAAATCACTAATAAGAATACAGGGGAAAAACTATATAAGACTGGCGACATTATGTATAATGTGAACTCTTCTTTATACCCTGAATCCTTAAAAGAAAAGGCTAAAGGTCTTATCGTATCTACTGATAATAAAGATGCTTTGTTGAATCCAAAAGAGTATGTTGATAAACATAGTGCTGAAATTAATCAATCCATTGAAGAAATTGCTAAATATAATGCTACAGATAACTGGAGTAACTATAACAATAGTGAGCTTGATGTGGTTTGGGTTAAACAGCCAGATGGCACGTTCAAACAATCTTATGATTACTATGGACAACCAGCTAGTGATTATGAGTTCACTGGCTATTTAGGTGCTAAAACGTATAAATACGATAGTGGTAGCTATGTATTTAGCGATTTTGATGCTAAAGATGCCATTTATAAAAAGAACTTTACCATGTCCTCCAGTGATTGGGGTGAAGGTAGTTCTTACTATGGTTGGGGCATGCCAAATGCAATGTTTAACTATATGTATAATCTTGAAAAGGTTGTACATGATGCAGAGTCTGAAAACAAATTGCCTCGTGAAGCGATTGGTAAGATCATTGGCAACTTGATTCGCACAGAAGGGGTAGTTCTTGAAAAAGATACTGTGCCAGCTATTGATAAAGCAGCCTTTGTTCAATATAAAAAACAAATAGGCTCTCGTCTTGGTTTGCAAGCGTGGTATTTGAGATCCTTTGGTGGTAAAACTCATACATACCTCAATGCAAATGGCAACGGCAATGATGAATATAGCTTCTCCAATGTAGCTCATGTATTCGGTATCGGCGCTAAATATCAACTGGGTGCTAATGCATCTGTTACCGTTGACTACGGCCAAAATCGTTCCAACCTTGGCCGTTACTTAAACGGTAATACGATTTATGAACATGAACGAGGCACAGCAGACTTTGCGCTTAAAGGTCATCAAATGGGTGGTACACCACACTTCTGGATGGCTCGTCTAGATATTGGCCGTGCTGACCTAGATCTTCCAAAATCCTGGAATGCGTTCATCGATTACAAATACTTTGAACATGGCTCCTTCTTTGGCGGTAATGGTACTGGCGCAGTACCGGATCGTTATCTCGACGGTATTCGCAGCTTTACATTTGGTGCCGGCTATGTACCTCGCAAGGACTTGCTCCTTGAGGCATTCTACACATTCGATGCGAAGGGCACTAATAAACGAGATACTTTATATGGTAGTGAAAGCTTTAAGTTAGGCGATTATACAAGAATTCAAGGGACCTACAGGTTCTAATGTTCAGTCTGTAAACAGGCAGAAAGGTTACTAATATGGAAAACTTAAATTATGTCATTCACTTGTTTCATAGCGGCGGGTATGTAATGTATCCATTATTACTCTTGTCTTTTATGGTGATCGCTATCGCTGCAGAACGAGCTTTCTACTATCGCAAATATGCCGGTAAAACCTTCGTTGTTACCCATGCAGTCAATGAACTGGCAAAATTACAAAATTGGACAGAAATTGATAAAGTAATCAAAGAAAACCCATCTGTTGCGAGCCGTATTGCAGAAGCAGGTTTACATAATGCTTCTAGCGAAGAAGCGATGAAAACAGCCTTTACGGACCAAATGGGGGTAGATGTAGTAGGTTTCCGTAAATATATGGACTACCTCAGTGCAACAGTAACAATCTCTCCATTGTTAGGGTTGCTTGGTACTGTAACAGGTATGATTGGTTCTTTCAGCATCCTCGACTCTGGTGCTGGTGCATCTGCCATTACTGGTGGTGTCGGTGAAGCCCTCATCGCCACAGCATCTGGTTTGTGCGTAGCTATCATGGCATTTATTGTGTATACAATCTTTAGTCATCGTTTAGATTCTATTATTAACCAAATTGAAAATATGTGTGTAAGCCTTGTGACTGCTAAACGAGAAGGGTGGAAATAATTATGAATTTACAAAGCTTTCGTATGAAAAGTAAGCCGGAATTCATGATTATCCCAATGATTGATATCATCTTCTTCTTGTTGGTATTCTTCATGATGAACAGCTTACAAACAGTGGCTCAAAAAGCCTTGTCTGTACAATTACCACAGGCGACTAGCGCTTCGGCACCAGCTCAATTGCCTATAGTACTCACATTAGATGCAGAAGGTCATATTACGATTGATAACAATCCTATGAGTATTGATGATGCTGAGGCAATGGTTAAACAACGTATTCAAGAAAATCCGAATGCCAGTGTTATCTTGCAAGCCGATAAACGGGCTGCCCATGGTCAAGTTGTAGCGATTATGGATATGTTAAAACAATCTGGCGTTAAACGCTTGGCAATTGCAGCTGAACAGAAAGGATAATTATGGGACTAGGCATATCATGGAAAAAAGCAGCCATTATATCCGCCGTAGTTCATCTCATTGCTCTCTTTATTGCGGTCATCTTTTTTGTGGTCGTTCCAGCTATTCAAGATATGGATACCTATGAAGTGGATCTTACACAAAGTGTACTCGATGATGGCGGCAGTGGTCATGCCGGCGGTGGTGGCGGGAATAGGTCAGACCTATTCCCTAAACCACTATCGGCTGATGAAGTGGCGGCAAGAACAAAGGCTGTTGTAGCGAATATAGATCCATCTACTGCAACAGATATTCCTGATGCAGTAGATGTACCCCAAAAAGGCAGCGAACATAAAGGGAATACCTCTGGTGATAATTCCGCAGGTGGTTCCGGCCCCGGACATGGTGGCGGCTCTGGCGGTGGTAACGGTACAGGTGTTGGCACTGGTAATGGTGATGGCCAAGGTCAGGGAAATGGCAACGGTAATGGCAATGGTAATGGTGATGGTCATGGTACAGTGAAAGCTGCCTTTGATACGGAGGGATTCCGTGCAAGAGTGCAAGACAATGCACAAATGCCTTCCATGGCTTTAAAAAGAAAATTACAAGGCGATGTGACTGTACAAGTAACACTTGATACAAATGGTAATCTTATTGGACAAAGTATCGTATCTTCTACAAATGAAATATTCAATGATGCGGCAATGTCTGCCGTAGTGGCCGCAACACCATATCGAAATCCAACAGGTGAAGATATCGATGTCAAAGTACCAGTTGAGTTTAGAGGTCACGAATCCTCTGATGATGAGGAAGAATAAAAGTATCTATGTAATAGATCTATTTTAGTAATATACTCATCCAAGAATTAAAGGAGCTAATTATGAAATCCATTATTTTATATTCTTCCCTCACGGGAAATACAAAAAGCGTAGCGGAAGCAATGGCTTCCGTAATGCCTGAAGGTACACCTTGCGTTCCTGTAAAGGAAGCGCCAGAGAATTTAGCTGATTATGATACAGTATTCGTAGGCTTCTGGGTAGACCGCGGTACAGCAAATAAAGAAGCAGCTAAGTTGATTGAAACTTTGAAGAATCCTAACATCGTATTCTTTGCTACATTAGGTATGTATGCAGATTCTGATCATGCTCGTGAAAGTATTGAAAAAGCATCTGAATTACTACAAAATAAAGAGTCCCTTGTAGATGGATTCGTATGCCAAGGTAAAATTGATCCTAAAGTCATCGAAATGATGTATAAAATGTTCCCACCTGGATCTGCTCATGGTCAAAGCCCTGAACGCGATGCCTTACATAAAGCGGCTGAAACGCATCCAGATGAACAAGACTTTGCCAATGCAAAAGAATTCACTAAATCTGTACTTGCAAAGTTGCAAGCCTAAACTGAAAGGGGATTGGAGTATGAGTTTAGCAAGTTTCTTTGAATCCATTCCGGAGAAACAACGCAATCTACAACTAGGTTTAGAATGCGATAATCCGATGAGTGGTGCATTCCCTCATAAACGGGTGGTTCATGCAGGGCTAAATGGTACCTTAGTTTCTCCAAAGGAAACACAAGCTGTTTGGGATACCTTAATGAATGGCACACCTAAAAAGGGTGAAATGCAATGCGCCTATATTCACATTCCATTTTGTAAGACAAAATGCACATATTGTGGCTTCTTCCAAAATGGTACGAGTCAAAGCGTAGAGGACCAATATATTGATGGTCTTGTTAGCGAGTTACAGCTTGCTAGTGAGCGTCCAAGATTAAAAGATGGGTTAATCCATGCCGTATTTATCGGCGGAGGTACGCCAACATCGTTGTCTCCAACAAACTCTGAACGATTGTTAAAAGCAATTAAAGAATATTTGCCACTAGCTAACGATTACGAGCTTACATTAGAAGGCCGTATTCACGATTTGATTCCTGAAAATCTTGATGTGTGGATGGCAAATGGTGTTAACCGCATGTCTATCGGCGTACAATCTTTCAACACAGAAGTTCGTCAAATGGTAGGTCGTTTAGATACGAAAGAAACTGTGTTAGAACGTTTAGCTGCGCTGAAAGCGTATGGACAATGTTCTGTGGTTATCGACTTAATCTATGGCTTACCTGGTCAAACTATGGAAGTTTGGGAACAAGACTTAGCTGATTTAGTAAGTTCTGGCGTAGATGGTGCTGACCTTTATCAATTGAACGTATTTGATGGCAGTGATCTTAATAAAGACATTGCAAAGGGCAAAGTGCCAGCGGCAGCGACAACTTCTATGCAAGGGGATATGTTCGAACTCGGTCGTAAGTACCTTGATGAGCGTTCCTATCGTCGATTGAGTGCAGCCCACTGGAGTGCTAACAACCGTGAACGTAGCCTTTATAATATCTTGGCTAAAGCGGGCGTGCCTATGTTCCCATTTGGTAGCGGTGCCGGTGGTAACGTTGATGGGTACGGCATGATGTTACATCGTGCATTAAAGCCATACGAAGATATGGTTAGTCGCGGTGAAAAACCATTCATGGCTCTTATGAAACAAAGTGAGTTACAACCCGTCGTAAATCAAGTGGTAAGCCAACTTGAACAAGGGTTCCTCAATATTATGAGTTTAGTAACACTAGATCCAAGACTAGAAGAATTAAACTGGCTCTATAAATTATGGGAAGAACGTGGTCTTGTAGCTTACAATGGGTTACTTTATAAATTGACTGCAGCTGGTGAATTCTGGACTGTAAATCTTACACAAAGTACCTTGGAGGCTGTGGAGTATATCATGACTGGTAAAAACTCCTTCGCTATGGAAGCGGTGGCCGCCCAAGATACGAAAACAACGTCTAAAGATAATCCTAACCAAGAGGTACGTGGTATTGGTCAAGGTAAAGCTAATATTTCCGTACCAACAGATGAAGATTCCGAAGCACAACGCAAGGAAGCCCTTATAGCTAAGGCAAAAGCAGAAATTGCGAAAAGTGGTGCATCTGGTGAGTCAGCAGAGCGAATGGTACAGGCTATGTACAATTTGAGTGCTGATGAAATTGAATATATGATGGAACGTATGATGTCTTAACCTGTTATATTACACCTTATATCTAACAACCTTTCTCACATACAACATATACTAAATAAGACAAACTACGTGACATACAGTACACTTTGTACTACAAAGTAGCCCCAGACCATGGTCTGGGGTTTACTTTTTATAAGGTGAAAGGTATTCTGTAACTATAAGAAGTAATATTGTTGTATGAATAGTTATGTTTTCGGAGTCAGGAGATTAGTATGAGTACATTTCCTCAAAAACATATAGATATTGTTGGCATAGGTGCCAGTACATTAGATCGATTTATCGTCGTCGATCATTATCCTACAGGCCGTGAGGTACAACAAGTCGTATCGTCTACTACAGATGGTGGTGGGCCAGTGGCTACAGCACTAGCGGTGGCAGGAAAATATGGTGCCCGTACCGCTATGATTGATAGCATTGGTGATGACATGGTAGGTCGTCATATATTAGATGACTTTGAAAAATACAATGTTAATACAGAGGCAATTCAAGTTGAACGCGGTGCTAAGAGCGGTGTGGCAACAATCCTCGTAAAACAGAGTACTGGTGAGCGTGCTGTATTTTTTGAACGGTCTACTGCAACTGAGCCTGAGTTTTTAGATACCCATAAGCAGCTCATAGGATCTGCCTATATTCTGCATATCAATGGTCGACATCGCCAACTCATGCGCTCTGCTATTGCCGTTGCAAAAGAGGTAGGCACTATTATTTCTTTAGATGGTGGTGCTCAGCGTTACGATGAAGACATGAAGCCTATTACAGAAGCCAGTCATATCGTTATCGTAGCTCGTGATTATGCAGAAAAATATACGGGCACAACTAATCTAGAAGATGCTTGTCGTATCATTCATGAACGAGGTGCATGTATTGCAGGTGTTACAGATGGTGCTAATGGCAGTTATTTTGTATGGCCTGATGGAACATTTTATCGATGTGAACCATTTACTCAAGCTACCGTAGTAGATACAACGGGGGCTGGGGATAGCTTCCATGGGGCTTTTTTAGCTAATTTAGTGCATACAATTAATCATATGAAGGGGCAAGACACAACTTCGACGACTAAGCATGACCGTGCATCTATACATGCTGTAGAGTTGCTAAAAGCTTGTGCGCATTCCGATTTAGAGAAGGCTGCTATTTTTGCATCTGCAGTAGCTTCTTTAAATACACAAGGCATAGGCGGGCGCAGTCCACTACCAACGTTAAAGTCAGTGCAGGAACTAATAGGATAGGACTATAGTTATGTGGAAAAATACTTCAAAAAATCAAGTTCAGCAATATATGCAACAAAATCCTTATCGCCTATTAGCCCTTAGCTTTTTGGCTACCATGACTATAGGGACGATATTACTCATGTTGCCCATATCAAATGCTCAAGGCCATAGTACAACGCTTGTAGATGCAGCTTTTACCGCAGTATCTTGTGTTTCTGTAACTGGATTGTCAACAGTAGATACCTATCATCATTGGTCCTTGTTTGGCAAAATCGTCATGGTAATCCTTATCCAATTAGGTGGTTTGGGGATTGTTTCCTTTACCACTATTATTGCTCTAGTATTAGGGCGACGGGTAGGTCTGAAAAATCGCGTGCTTTTGTCAGAGGATGTAGGGCAAGATGGTATGAAAGGGCTTCTACACATTACGAAGAAGCTAACCATTTATACCTTCTGTGTCGAAATAATTGGGGGTATTATCTATACTATTCAGCTATATCCCTATATTGGTGATGCTGCTTTATATACGGGGATTATGCAATCTATTTCCAGCTTTTGTAATGCAGGATTTATATTCTTTGATAATGATTTACCTTATGCTATGGTGGGTGATGTATTATTTAATATGAATACAATGGCCCTTATTGTAATAGGTGGTTTTGGTTATCTCCCGACTTTTGATATTTGGTCGCATCGCAAGCTACGACGATTTGTAGATTTAAAACTACATACAAAAATAATGTTAGTTGGTACAACGGCGCTCATCCTTTTAGGAACTATTATTTTCTTGGGGGTTGAGTGGGCGAATCCCAAAACGTTTGGCCCTTTACCTATATGGAACAAGGTCATGGCATCCCTGTTTCAATCGATTACACCTCGTACAGCGGGTATTGCAACTGTAGATTATAATGATTTACATCCAATTACACTGTTTATTACCATCATTTTTATGTTTATTGGGGCAGGTCCTAACTCTACAGGGGGCGGTGTTAAAATTAGTACTATTGCCGTCGCTTTTCTAGCATCGCGTACATTATTTAATAACCGTTCTGATACAGAGGTTTTTGAACGTCGTATTTCGTTGCTTACTGTCCTTAAGGCAAATGGGATAATCTTTTTATCAATCCTTTTTGTTTTATTTGCTACTTGCTATTTGGCTTGGGACGAGCCTTATGATTTTATTCGTTTGCTCTTTGAGGTAACCTCGGCTTTTGGTACAGTAGGTCTTACAACGGGTATTACGCCTGATTTATCTGAAAGTAGTAAATGGGTATTGATGCTTGTCATGTTTACGGGTCGTGTTGGGGTCATGACTGTAATTGGCACATGGGCTTTAAGAACGGCACCAACTAAGCCAATCGCATATGCAGAAGAAAATGTATTATTATAAAAATTAATTAAGATAATTGAGACAAATTGAGACTAATTAAGACTAATTAAGACTAATATAGAAGAGGTAGAGTATGAAATATAAAACAATAGCTGTTATAGGGCTTGGTCGATTTGGTAGTACCGTTGCCAAGATGTTAGCCTCTATGAATCACGAAGTATTAGGTGTAGATATTGATCCAGAAGTGGTACAGAAAATTTCACCATTTATAACACATGCTATAGTTGCAGATACATCCGATGAAGAGGCAATCAAGGCATTGGCGCTAAGCCAGTTTGATATGGTTATTGTGGCTATAGGTGGAAATCTTCAAGCTAACTTAATGACAGCCATGCTTCTTAAAGAGTTAAACGTACATAAAATTGTGGCCAAGGCTGAAAATAATATACAAGGCAAAATGCTTCATAAAATAGGTGTAGATCAAGTTATATATCCTGAATATGATATGGCATTACGACTTGTACAATTTTTAACTAGAGATCATGTGATGGATTATTTACAACTGTCTAAAAATATTAGTCTCATAGAAATTAAAATGCCTTCATTTATGGTTGGCACATGTTTGAAAGATTCCAATTTGCGTGAGAAATATAATCTTAATGCAGTAGGCATAAGACGCGGTGAGGATTTAGAAGTTCCACCAAACCCAATTACCATCCTCGGTGAAGATGATAAATTATTAGTCATTGGGAATAATTCTGATTTAGATGCATTAACAGTGTAGTAAGTATACGAAACAGATATAATTATATCGAAAAATTATGATACAATAGGAATAGAATTCAGTATAGGCCGTACGTATTCGTATGGCCTTTTTAGATAGAAAAGAAGGTTATTATGACAGAGGAACAATATATAACAGCGCTGACCAATAACCCCCATGGGATTCGGAATATTCCAAATCCAACAGAAGCGATGCAACTTACCTGTGTAGCTCAAAACGGTATGTTGCTTCAATATATCAAAGAGCCTACTCAAAAAGTTATTGAAACGGCGCTTTCACAAGCACCACGAGCAATACAGTTCGTGGAAAAACCTACAGAGGAATTGTTAGGTGCCTTAGTTGAAAAGGACTGGGCTATTTTAGAATATATTAACGATCCGTCTGACTCGTTAATTCGAAGTGCATTAGCGCAATCTGGCTGGGCCATTCGCTATATAGCATATCCCTCAGAAGAGTTGCAATTAGAGGCTGTACGAGCCAATTATGATGCGTTACAGTACATCAAGGAGCCAAGTGAAGCTGTTCAATTACAAGCCGTACAGGAAAGCTACTTGGCGTTACGCTATATTAATGAACCAAGCGTAGCCGTATTAGAAGCAGCAGTAAAGCAAGATCCACAGGCTATGCGTCAAATTACAAATCTTTCTAAAGAATTGGCGTTACATCTATTTAAAGTAAGTGCAGCTATCTTAGGTTACATCCCTAATACATTAGGTGTTACGGTGGATGAAATTAAAGCTATCATCGTAGAGGCTATTTCTAGTGATACCACTGATGCGGACTATATTCGTGAATTAATCAACAATAAGGCCATTGGTGGTCGCCAATCTAAGTGGTCTATTGATTTGTTGTCACTTATCGATAACTATGGTACACAGACTGTAAAAAAAGTTGCAGTTGATGAATATTTGAAATATTAGAATGGAGATAGAATGAACTTTATAGATACAATGGCGAGCGTAGAATTAGTGCTTGCTGCCAATCAAGTACCTTTGCTTGTTGGTGAAACGGGTATTGGTAAAACCTCTCTTGCGGCACGCGTAGCTACTGTGCACGACTGGGAATTAGTAACCATCGATGGGAACCTTTTAAAAGAGGGTGAAATTGGTGGTTTGCCAACTGTAGAATCTGTCACACATACAGATGGTCGTGGTAACACACATTCAGTAAAGACTACAGTATATGCAGTGCATCATACATTGGAACATGTGGCTCAAGCCGTGGATAAAGGTCGTCAAGTATTACTATTTATTGACGAAATTAACCGTGCAGAACATGCAGTACAACAAGAGTTAATGAATCTCATCTTAAATCGTGAAATCAATGGATTCTCCTTGAGTGATCAAGTGCGTATTATCGCCGCTATGAACCCGGAGGATTCCTTTGATTACCAAACTATTGACATGGATCCAGCCCAACAAAACCGTTTTGTATGGCTCTATATGAATGCGGATTACATGCAATGGATTGACTGGGCTATCGGCGCAGGCATTGAAGAAAAGGTTATCGAATTCATTTCTTCTTATCCTGAATATTTAAATCAACGCCACGAAGACGATATTGATGCTACACCTCGTTCCTTTGAACGCATATCTGGCCTGTATACGATTTATAAAAACCAAGAAGGTAACGCTTATAGTCGCGACGTATTTATGAATGTTATCCGTGGTAACGTTGGTAAACTCATTGCAGAGGCCTTCGTAAATTTTGTTGAGTCCGATCAAGAGCCACTCATTACCTTTGATGATGTATTGGCAGCAGTTCAGAAACCAGGTGCTATTATGTCTATGGCTGAACAGGTTAAAAGTGAAAGTCCAACTCGTTTATACGTAGCGGCTAAAAATATGTTACATCGTTTAAATCGAAACAGTAATGCGGAAGAAGTTCACCACTTTATTGAATTTATTACATTGTATCCCGGTGATTTACGCATAGCAGTTATGAAAGACTTACGTAACACGTATGAGCGTGTTTACTCTTATGCGATTGAAGATGATTTATTTGTAGATACGTTTTTTGAAGCACAGAAATAGTTCTATATGAATAGTTACTATAATCGAAGTAGCTATTTATGGACAAACGATTATAGTGCGTTATTAGTTGTGATACTTACTAATATAATGAATATGATATAAATTAAATTTGTTTTTCAAAGAAAAGGAGGTGGAATGATGCAACGAAATTTAGACAAGGACGATATCCGCGATGCCTCTGACTTACTTACCCATATAGATGGGTGGGAGAAAACAGGGGCCTACGATGAAAAGGCCATCGAGGTTCTTGACCGATGGCATGCAAAGCGGGAGCGCATTCATCGTGAAGCAGAGGCTTTATATACGCAAATATATGCAACCTACGAGACCTATGTAGATAGCTACGAAGAGCAACATCATAGTATGGCACCTGAACGTATAGCAGCGGACTTGATGAATCATAATATGTCGGACAGTCATATTGGCACTATTGGTCGAGCTCTTGAAGATGTAGAGGTAGAAGGCACAAATCTTGCCGTCATGCAGCAAGCGGTTATGATACCTGCCTTTGAGCAACGATTATGGAATGTTTTGCATGATGTAAATAGCTTACTCCTTGAAGAAGACCAATTCTTTGGTTATTTCTATTTACAAATGGCGCATCGCATTCGCTTTGATATGACCAGTGCTTTTGGTATTAACCTAAAGCAGGGAGGTTATGTACTGTATGTAAATCCTTTCATCTTATTACGCCAACCGCCAGATGTGATGAAGGATGGTATTAAGCGGGAAATTCTGCATATCATTTCTGCACATTTGATGCGAGTAAAATCACTGAGCCAAAGTTTTAATAAAACGGCTGTTCACATGGCTATGGATATGGTAGTAAATGACTACTTAGAACATGTAGACCGCGATGCAGTAACAGTGGCAAATGTAAATGAACGTTTTGGATTGATGCTTAAACGATTCCGTACTATTGAGTACTATGCTAAAGCTATCGATAAGGCAATGAAGGAAAAACCTGAACTTTTTGTACCAGTAGATAATTCTGATACGGCAGTAGCTATGGAATTTGATCCTCAAACGAGTCATGACATTTGGGATGAATCTGACTCAATCGATACAGATACGATGGACCAAATTACGGAGCGCTATATCAATGAAGCCTCAAAAGGTGATATGGAAGGCTATGTTAAAAGTCTCATTGATACATTCCAAAAGACACGGAGAGCCTTGCCTTGGTATTTCTACCTAAAAAAACTGATGGGTAAGGTAGCGAGTGGTTACAAAAAAACGACCATGCGGCGCAATCGTCGTCAGCCGGAGCGTCTCGAATTATCCGGTACCTTGCGCCAACATAAGGCGAATGTGTGGGTGGCTCTCGACATGAGTGGTAGTATTACCGATGTTGAGTTTACCAATGCCTTAGAACAAGTACTGCAAATTGTGCATGCCTATAATCACCGCATTACCGTAGTGGAATGCGATAACGAAGTGCGCCGTACCTATACGATGGATTCCGTGAAGGACGTTAAGCCGCGCCTCGATGTGCGTGGCGCCACAGCTTTCTCGCCAGTATTTTCTTTAGCCAATCAAAACCGTGTGGATTTATTGGTTTACTTCACGGATGGTAAAGGCGAGGAACGATTACGAGAGTCTCCGAAAGGGTATAAGGTTTTATGGGTTCTTACCGGAGAAAATCCTCAACTATCTATTCATAATCCGTATGGCTTGGTTCGTGAACTAGGTTATGTAGGTGTAGATGAAACACAAGATATAGATGAATTTGTACGTATGTCTAGTCGTAGTGGCTTTTCTATGGCTAACCAAGAGGTTTAGGCTGCTTTATAAAGGTGCGCAGTGATATATTTTGGTTTAACCTAGAGAAGCGTTTATAAAAGAATATAAAAATGACGCAATTCCTTGGAATTGCGTCATTTCTACATAATCATTATTTTTTATATTAGCTGTTGAGCTCGATAGAGGAACCTGGATCGATGATAAGAGCTGTTTGGTTGTATTTGCCTTCTACTAAGCTTGTGAATACACCTGGCTCACGGTCGATAACAGGCCATGTTTTGTAGTGAATTGGAATGGAGATACGCGCTTTTACATAAGAAGCAGCAAGAGCTGCATCTTCAACGCCCATCGTGAAGTTATCGCCGATAGGAAGTAAAGCGTAGTCAATATCGCCAAAGCGATTCAACAACTTCATATCGCTAAAGAGTGCTGTATCACCTGCGAAGTATACAATATCTCCGTAGAAGTCTACGATACAACCTGCTGCATGACCGCCAGGGATACCTGCGCCGTGGAAGGCTGGAACTATGCGAACAGAACCGAATTCAAAGTCGAATTTACCGCCTAAATGCATAGCGTGTGTACGACAACCAGCAGCTGCTGCTTTACCAGCTACCTCTGCAGTAGAGATAACGAGCGCATCATTTGCTTTAGCAATGAAATCTGTATCGCCATAGTGGTCATCGTGACCATGGCTGACAAAGATATATTGGCATTTGATATCTTCTTTTTTTGCGATATCCCATGTATTACCTGTTAAGAATGGGTCGAAAATCATGGACACATCACCGCGTGTTAGAATAAAGCAAGCATGGCCGAAATAAGTTAGTTTTGTTTTCATAGGAACACTTCCTTCCTTATACATATAAATCTTAATTCTATTGTATAATATAACTAATGAAAATAAAACTATTGATGATAATTTATGCATAATTAGTAAGGATATAGTATGGATTTAACACATTTTGACCAAGATGGTAATGCTTGGATGGTGGACGTATCCGATAAGGATATCACATCCCGCACAGCCATCGCAGAAGGATTCATAGCAATCAATGATGCAATTTATAAGCGCATTGCAGCAGGTACTATAAAAAAGGGCGATGTCCTTAGTGTTGCGCAACTAGCTGCTATTATGGGAGCTAAGCAAACGAGCAATCTCATTCCTCTTTGTCATCCATTAGCACTCACAAAGGTTGAGGTTCACTGCTCTTTAGTAGATGGTGAAAGCCCTGCTTGCACTGATAAAAATCATAACAAGGCCGTTAAGGTACGTGCCATCGTTAAGACTACTGGAAAAACGGGCGTTGAAATGGAGGCCCTTACAGCTGTACAAGTAGGATTGCTCACCGTATACGATATGTGTAAGGCCATTGATAAAGGCATGATTATGGGCCCTACATACCTCGTAGAAAAAGAAGGCGGGAAAAGTGGACATTTTGTGCGTTCCTTTGTAGAATAATATAGATATAAAGAATAGGGGAACGAAAATGGAAATAGTACTTTATGAGCCAGAAATCCCTGGCAATACAGGAAATATAGCGCGTTTATGCGCAGCTAATCATATGACCCTACATCTTATCAAACCACTTGGTTTTTCTATCGACGATAAGCACGTGAAACGAGCTGGTCTCGATTATTGGCATTTGGTAGATGTACAGGTACATGAAAATATTCAAGAGTTGTATGCGAAATATCCTGATCGCAGATATTTCTACGCTACTACAAAAGCAAAGCATACCCACTCCGAGGTAAAGTATGAAATCGGGGATATGCTCGTATTTGGCCCTGAATCAAGAGGCTTGCCTGAAAGCTTATTAGAAGGTGTTGAAGAAACATGCATTCGCATACCAATGGTAGATGAGGCGCGTTCTTTAAACTTATCTAATGCAGTAGCTATTATTGCGTATGAAGCTATGCGCCAACTTGATTATCCAGATCTTAAAGCCGAAGGCAACTGGATTCAACCTAAATAAATATACTTTCACCATTGAGATATATACAATAAATATGTGTTAGAAATCCTACCCAATCTACATGAGAGGTAGTATTTTGACAGGTGTTGTTAGAGGAGGATATTATGAACTACGATAAAGCTCATGATTTAGCTCACGCTATGCGTGAATCCGAAGAGTACAAAGAGTTAATGGCAGCTCAAGAGGCTTTGAAAGCTGATGCAGTAGCAGCGGCGTTGGTACGCACATTTATGGCACAACAAATGCAATGGGAATACGCAAAGTTGTCTGGTGCACCAGAAGCTGATGAATTGCAAAAGAAACAAGAGGAATTGATGCCTCAAATTCAAGAAAATGCTGCAGCGGCTGCTTATTTACAAGCACAAATGCGTTGGAGCCAAATCTCTAATGATATTTATAAAATCATTAGCGAACCAATCACTGAGGGGATGAAAGTGTTAGATCATGGCGAACAACAACAACCAAAACATTAAGGACTTAAAAGAAGCCTTATTAGAGAAATTACCTAGTACACGTGTACGAGAACAGGAACTGCTTTGTCATCATACGACATTTAAAATTGGTGGTCCTGCTGATTTATTTATTGAACCTACGACGATGGATGAGTTGAGCTTCACGCTACGCAAGATTCACGAATTACAAGTGCCTGTAACTATTATTGGTTGCGGCTCCAATATTTTGGTGAAGGATGGTGGTATTCGCGGTGCTGTCGTATCGGTTCGACATATGACACAAATCATGGATTGCAATGATAATGTATTATGCATTGGTTCTGGTTATATGTTAAAAGATGCTTCTGAATTTGCTTGGGAAAACGGACTATCTGGCCTTGAATTTGCCATTGGTATTCCAGGAACACTTGGTGGTGCTGTATTTATGAATGCAGGTGCTTATGACGGGGAAATGAGCCATGTTGTCACTTCAGTACTAGCTGTAGACTTCGAGGGCAATATTAAGGAGTACGATGCATCTCACTTAGATTTTGGATATCGTCATAGCGTATTCCATGATAACCATGAGGTTATTGGGGAGGTTATTATGACGTTACAACCTGGTGATAAGGATGCTATTAAGGCTCGCATGGATGAGCTCACAGAAAAACGCGAATCTAAACAACCTTTAGAGTATGCTAGCGCAGGTTCAACCTTTAAACGCCCACCAGGGTATTTTGCAGGTACTTTGATTGAACAAACAGGTCTTAAAGGGTTATCTGTTGGTGACGCACAAGTATCTCATAAGCATGCTGGTTTTGTTATCAATACTGGCAATGCTAAAGCTAAAGATGTACTTGATCTTATTAAAGAAGTACAAAAACGCGTGTATGATCAACATGGTGTACATCTAGAACCAGAAGTACGTATGATTGGTGAAGATTAATACAAACTAAATATTAATACAAGATTTCTTATGTGACGTTCCTCTTATCTTATTTGAGGCAAGGTATCATAAGAAATCTTTTTTAATACCATATGCTTATGTAGCTAATTTAGCCTTAAGATGACTCAAAAGTATAATCAAATGTAGAAATTGCCATGATTAGAAATTCTATACTTCTTTGACTTTTTTCTATAGACTACGTTATAATTAAGTGTTGCCAATTTTGGGAATATACCTATATAGCGACTTTCACAAGCGTTATATGATATAGAATATACTGAAAGAATTAAAGGGAGGATCTTATGATTCGCGAAAATCTTCGAAATGTAGCGATTATCGCCCACGTTGACCATGGTAAAACTACTTTGGTGGACGCGTTATTAAAACAAAGCCATGTGTTCCGTGAAAATGAAAAAGTAGCAGAACGCGTAATGGACTCCAACGACTTGGAACGTGAACGCGGTATTACTATTTTGTCTAAAAACACTGCTGTTATGCATGATGGCATTAAAATCAACATCGTTGATACTCCAGGCCATGCTGACTTCGGTGGCGAAGTAGAACGTGTACTTAACATGGTTGACGGCGTATTGCTTCTCGTAGATGCTTATGAAGGTCCAATGCCTCAAACTAAATACGTTTTGCGTAAAGCTTTAGAACAAAAATTGAAACCAATCGTAGTTATCAACAAAATTGACCGTCCTGACCAACGTGTTAAAGAGGTTGAAGATGAAGTTCTTGAATTGTTTATGGAACTTGAAGCTGATGATGACCAACTAGATTTCCCTGTAGTATACGCATCTGCTCGTGCTGGTGTGGCTAAAACTAACTGGGATGACGAAGCTGTAAATATGGAACCATTGTTTGAAACATTGATCGAAGAAATTCCTGCACCACAAGGTGATTTGGAAGGTCCTCTTCAATTCATGGTTACTACACTTGATTATGATAACTTCATCGGTAAAATCGCAGTAGGCCGTATCGTTCGCGGTAAAATGAAACCTAACCAACAAGTAGCTATCATGACTGGTGAAAGCACTCGTAAAGCGAAAATCGGTCGCGTATATACATACAATGGCTTGAACCGTGTTGAAACTGACGAAGCTGAAATGGGCGATATCATTGCGTTCGCTGGTATCGACGATATCAATATCGGCGAAACTGTAGCAGATGCTGAAAATCCTGAAGCATTACCATCCATCTCCATCGACGAACCAACATTGTCCATGGTATTCTCCGTAAACAACTCTCCATTCGCAGGCCGCGAAGGTGAATTCGTTACATCCCGTCACTTACGTGATCGTTTGTTCCGCGAAGTAGAAACTAATGTTTCTATGAAGGTAGAAGAAACTGATTCTGCAGATGCTTTCAAAGTATCTGGCCGTGGCGAATTGCATTTGGCTGTATTGATCGAAACTATGCGTCGTGAAGGCTATGAATTACAAGTAGGTAAACCTCGCGTAATTTTCAAAACTATTAACGACAAATTGTGCGAACCATTAGAAGCATTGACTATCGACGTACCTCAAGAATTCATGGGTACAGTAATGGAAAATCTTGGCCAACGTAAAGCTGAATTGACTAACATGGTTGAGTTAGCTGGTTACCTTCGCATGGAATTTGTAATTCCTGCACGTGGTTTGATCGGTTTCCGTGCACAATTCTTAACAGCTACAAAAGGTAATGGTATTATGAACCATGTATTCCATGGTTATGCACCATATAAAGGTGAAATTCCTTCCCGTACACGCGGTGCCTTGGTAGCATTTGAAAATGGCGAAACTACACCATATGGTTTGAACTCTGTTCAAGACCGTGGTACATTGTTCGTTGGTCCTAATCAAGACGTGTACGCAGGCCAAGTTATTGGTGAAAACACTCGTGAACTTGATATGGATGTTAACCCATGTAAGAAAAAACACGTTACTAACATGCGTTCCAGCTCATCTGACGAAGCAGTACGCTTGACTCCACCTCGTATCTTCTCCTTGGAACAAGCTCTTGAGTGGATCAACGATGACGAACTTGTTGAAGTAACACCTGAAAGTATTCGTATGCGTAAAACAATCCTTGATCGTAACGCACGTGCGAAAGCTGCTAAAAACAAAAAATAATATCCTTAGTGATATAAAACGACGCTCCTATGGGGGCGTCGTTTTTATTATTATTGTCTTTAGACTGGTTCGCGACGTAGTCGCGAATCATAAAACCACCCGCTATGCGGGTGCGGCAACGAAAGTTATACAAAAAAATCACCTTGCTTAAGTATAATGTAGGTGTTCAAGCCGCATTATATACAAAAGAAAGGTGATTTTATATGGCAACAAAGACACAGAGCCTTGCGCACACAAAATGGTTATGCAAATACCACATAGTATTTACACCTAAGTATAGACGTAAAGTTATATATAATCAATACAGAAATAGTTTACGTGAAATACTGAGACGTTTATGTGAATATAAGGGCGTCAAGATTATAGAGGGGGAGCTTATGGCAGATCATGTGCATATGCTAGTATTAATTCCACCTAAAATATCAGTTTCATCTTTTATGGG
>NZ_PPDC01000015.1:0-6334 GCF_002959875.1 Veillonella sp. T14073-2 | reverse complement strand
GACACAGAGCCTTGCGCACACAAAATGGTTATGCAAATACCACATAGTATTTACACCTAAGTATAGACGTAAAGTTATATATAATCAATACAGAAATAGTTTACGTGAAATACTGAGACGTTTGTGCGAATATAAGTGCGTCAAGATTATAGAGGGGGGGAGCTTATGGCAGATCATGTGCATATGCTAGTATTAATCCCACCTAAAATATCAGTTTCATCTTTTATGGGATATCTAAAGGGTAAAAGTGCACTAATGATGTTCGATAAACACGCAAACTTAAAGTATAAATTTGGAAATAGACACTTTTGGACCGAGGGATATTATGTAAGTACGGTAGGTTTAAATGAAGCTACCGTAAAAAAATATATACGTGAGCAAGAGTTACATGACCAAATGAAAGATAAACTTAGTGTAAAAGAATATGAGGACCCTTTTAAGGGTAGCAAGTAATACATATCCCCTTTAAGGGGAGCGTTACGAGTCAATGGCTATGCAGCTTGAACGTAGTGAAAGCCAGCGCCTTTAGACGCAGGCCTAGTACTATGGGCTTATAGCCCGTGAGCAAACCACCCGTTTTACGGGTGGTTCTGATTTATGATAACAATAATTAAAAAATAATAACAAAAAATATAGATTTGATAACAAAAAAATTGAGAAGCAATGCGATTTGGTGTATAATAAATAAAATAGGAGGTGCATTGAATGTATACTGAAATTTCCAAAATAATTGAAGGTGCGTTATCCGGAGACAAGGAAAAGGTCTTTAATTATTCTAAAATATTGGCTAAAAATTTAGAAAATAATGGTGACTTAGCATTATCACGAAAAATAAATAATTTATTATCAAAAAAAAGAGGAGGAATATTGTCCTTAGATTCATTATCATCTAAGCCTGTTGATGGTGAAAGCAGAATGGACATGGTGGATATTTGTTATCCAATTATTGATAGAGACAAATTAATTTTGAATAATGAAATTGACAACAAAATTAAGGAGTTTATAAAAGGTTATGAAAATAGAGATAAATTATTAAAAGCTGGAATAGATGAACCTTGTACATTGCTTCTCTATGGTCCGCCTGGATGTGGTAAAACCTCAATGGCACAATATATATCTATGGAGACTGGACTTCCATTAGTAACTGCAAGGTTGGATGGAATGATTTCATCTTTGTTGGGAAGTACAGCAAAAAATATTAGGAAAATATTTGATTTTGCTTCAAGGCAAGAATGTATCTTGTTTTTAGATGAATTTGATGTAATCGCTAAAATAAGAGATGATAAAAATGAGACGGGAGAATTAAAAAGAGTTGTAAATAGCCTTATTCAAAATATAGATATTTTTAGCAAAGATAGTATTATAATTGCAGCTACAAATCATCATGAATTACTTGATCCCGCTATTTGGCGTAGATTTAATAGAGTTTTGAGTGTTAGTAAACCAACAGAACTTGAAATTAATAGTTTGATTCATACATGTATCAATAAATCAAAATTTAAATTTGATATTTCAGATAAGAAAATTGAGAATATATCAAGTTCGTTAATAGGATTAAGTCATTCTGATATTAACACTATAATGAATAATTCTATGAGAAGTTCCGTAATAAATGAAAAAAATGAGATTACATTATTTGATATTTTAAGAGAAGCATTTTTGTTCAAAAATCATTCAATAATTAGTGACATAGAGTTCCTTGAATTTTTAATTCAAGGAGGAATGACTCATAGAGAATTGCAAAGTTGTGGATTTCCACTGAGAAGAATACAGATGGTTTCTAAAAAGTTAAGGGGTGAATAATAATGAAAGAGAAATTGCCAATTAAATTTTTTGCTAAACGTGAAGAAGATAAACAAAGAGTAGAAGGTGGAGGTAAAAAAGAACTTCCTAAATTTGTTCTAAGTGGTAGTGAGTTAAATGAAAAATCTGCTGAATTGTCTCGAATGATTTTTGATGCGTTAGAAGAAGATTGGGAAGACAGAAACATACCAGTTATAATTGAAGCAAAATTAAATAAAGATGCTCATGCTAAAAGCCATAGAAAGAAAATCGAGAATATATTTTTTACTAATAAGAATAATGTTATTGGAGTTTCAGATGAAAATACTTTAATTGTTCGTGTAGATTCTCAAAAAGATGGAGCTAAAATTAAAGAAAAAATAACCGATGTTAAAAATAATGCATATGGTATTTCGGGTATTGACAATATCATTAAATATAAGCCTACTGTATATAAAACGGAAGGCGTCTCTAACTATAAAGTGAAACTTTTTAACTTCAACGAGTTTTCTATTAACACAAGTCATAAAGCAAAATTTGAGATGCTTTTGAGAAATGAACATGTAGAATTCGCAAAAACAAATTATACGAAATCACTGATAATATATAAACTATGCAATATATCAAATTTGCAAGTGGATCAGCTCGTAAATAGCACATTATTTGACTTAGCAGAAGAATTTGTTCCTATGCCATATGTATCAATTAATTTAGATGTTTTGAATAAAAAAGATGAAATTAAAGTAAAAGAATATGATGTTGATAAAAAAAGTGAGATTGTCGGTGTTTTAGATAATGGAATATGTGGGATAGCCCCATTAAAGTCATGGATTTATGGAAATAGAAATTCCCCATATCCAAATGAATTAATATCGGAAAGTCATGGAACATTTGTTGCGGGTGTTATTACATATGGGGATGAGTTTCAAGGAGAAGAAGTTGTCGGAGCTAAAAATATAAGAGTCTTTGACGCTGCGATTTTTCCAGATACTCAAAAGGAAAGAATAGAAGAAGATGAATTAATAGAAAACATTAGAGAGGTTATAAAAAATAACCATAAAGAAATAAAAATATGGAATTTATCAATAAGTATTGTTCGAGAAATATCTGAACAAAAATTTAGCGATTTTGCTATTGCATTGGATGATATTCAAGACGAATATAATGTCCTAATATGTAAATCAGCTGGAAATTGTACTAATTTTGCTAGAGGAGGTGCTGTTGGCAAATTACACGAAGGAGCTGATTCCGTTAGATCATTGGTGGTTGGATCTATTGCAGATAAAAAAGAGGATGGTTGGATATCTGAGCCATATAACTTATCGCCATTTTCGAGAAGAGGTCCAGGTCCTGCATATATAATAAAGCCTGATATTGTCCATTTAGGCGGTAATGCTGGAGTTAATTCACAAGGAGAGATTATTCAAGGGGGAGTAAAATCATTTTCTAAAAATGGAGAGATTGCAGAACAAGCAGGCACTAGCTTTTCCACCCCTAGAGTAGCTGCTTTAGCTGCGGGATTATTAAATGAAATGGATGAAGAATTTGACCCGTTGTTATTGAAAAGCTTAATAATTCATTCAGCTAATTATCCTAATAATACTGAAATACCAGAATTTGAAAGAACTAAATATCTTGGTTTTGGATTACCTGATACCGTTCATAACATATTATATAATACTCCAAATGAAACAACTTTAATACTGCGTGATGTTTTGCCAAAAGGAAGATTTATAGATATTAAAGACTTTCCTATGCCAGAATGCTTGGTAAAGAATGAGTTCTTTAATTTTCAGGCTATTGTAACACTTGTATATGATCCTATTTTAGATCCAACTCAAGGGTTCGAATATTGTCAATCGAATATAGATGTGAGGTTTGGTTCTTATGATGAAAAGGTACCTAGAGATACAAGTAAGAATTGTATACTAAATCCGATTGGAAGGAGTGGGGCTCAAAATATATTGGTGGGTTCATTATATAGCAAGGTCAAAATGAGAGAATCATCGAAAGAGTTTGCGTTAAAAGAAAGAATGTTAATTCAGTATGGAGACAAATATTATCCAGTAAAAAAATATGCAGTGGATACATCTGAGTTAACAGACGGGAACAAATTGAAATATACAACTGCCGATAAAAAATGGTATTTAACTATAGATAACACTTATAGAAGTAGTATTGAAGATAGGGCAGCTATCGAGAATAGGGAATTAAGTCAAGAATTTTGTTTAATCATCACAATTAAAGATCCAACTAATACTTGTAATGTTTATAATGGTATTACACATAAACTCGATGAATATAATTTTTGGCACAATAATATCAAAATATCTGAAAACATCAATATTAATTTATAAAAGAACATTAAAAATGGGTAAGAAATTAATTATCTCTCAATCTCCTTACCCATATAAATTCCGTAATTTTTTCGTATCTTGTAAAGCTCGTCCATAGCAGATTTTGAGGAAGAATACTCTTGCATGAGGATATTCTTTTTTTCTTGTAATTTATCAAGCTCAGCTAAAATATCTTTTGAATTTGGGAGCTTAGAATAGGATTTTTTAAGCTCTGAAAGAGCATTTTCATATAGGGTAATCTGAGCTTTGTACTCTTCAAAAAATGCCTTGTCAGATGGATTAGCCTTATATTCCTTGTAGCATGTCATGTATTTTTTAACGGTATGAACTTTCTCCATAGTGGTAGAAAGCATCTGTATTTCCTTGTCAATAGCCTTGACTTTATCCTGTAAATCTTGCTTTTCATCGGATGCTTTCCTGATATAATCATCAAGCTGCTTAACGGATTTAATGCCATATTTTCTGATAAAGATAACGGATTCTGCCATTGTATTAAGATTATGTTTGGTTGCCCAATATTTGTAGCCTTTGCTTTCCTTTACCTTCGCATTGGTATTCATATCAATGACATTTCCAATGCGTTTTTTGACAGCAGGGGTTTTAATAGACACTCTTTCTGCAATGTGTTCTTTTAATCTTTCTTCGGTATAATCTTCTCCGATTGTTTTAGCTCTTGTAAATCTCGGCTTATCTTTCGGCTTAAAAGCAATGTGTTTGCCATACTTAATTTCATAGCCAAGATCAGCCATCTTCTTTAGAAATTCATCCCAATCATGAGATTGCTTTATCATTCTGTCAATGTCAAATTGAAGTCTGCTTTTCCAAGAAATACCACGCTTTGCCTGTTAGTTTTCATACCAAGACTTATCGTTAATTTTATATTTTTTCTTATAGCTTTCGTAAAACTCATCAATGACAGATAAGTTGTTTTCTTTGCACAGTTTATCACTTTGATATTTGATTTTATGATAACTTTTCTTATTGGACTGATAGCATTTGCCGGTAACTATATTTACATTGTTAAAGATGATGTAGTTATGAATATGCCCCTTATCTATGTGAGTAGATAAGACAAATTCATACTCATTTTTTAATATCTTTTTACACAGTTTCATACCAATCTGGTGTGCAATTTCAGGCGTAGTTTCTCCCGGTAAAAAGGATTGAATAAGATGTCTTGCAAGAACAGTTCCTTTTGTTCCTGCATCATTTCGTGTTCTTAAAAATTTTGTATGAGCAGTTTCTTGATGACATTTATGTGTACTTACCAAGATTTGTTCATCTGTTTTTTCTCCATTTACGATGTAGTCAATGGTAAGATTAAGGGTTGATTTTATAGGGGGGATTTTTATGTCTACAATTAAAATTGAAAACCTCAATTTCTCATATTATGGTTATGTAAACCCTGTATTTGAAAATGTATCATTTTCATTTGATACAAACTGGAAAATAGGATTGATAGGAAGAAATGGAATAGGTAAATCAACTCTATTTAAGTTACTTTTAAATCAAGAAACTTATCAAGGTAAAATAAGCAAGGATGTTGACTTTATTAAATTCCCACCCAATTTAAGTGATACTTCAAAATTAGGAATTGAGTTATATAAAGAACTAATATCGGATGAGGAAGAATGGAGATTATTTAGAGAACTTAATTTGCTAAATGTAGATGAGAACCTTGTTTACAGGGGATTTGAAACGCTTTCTAAAGGAGAACAAACAAAAATTCTTTTAGCTATTTTATTTACAAGAGAAGATGGTTTTTTACTTATAGATGAACCAACAAACCATTTAGATATGGACGGGAGAAAAATTGTAAGTGAATATCTGAAAAATAAAAAAGGTTTTTTACTTATATTGATCTGCACCCATTTTCTTGGACAGATATAATTAAGCTATTTTTTTGGAATGAGTTCGGTATTCTACTGGACTCATTCCTTTTAATTATTGTCTTTAGACTGGTTCGCGACGTAGTCGCGAATCATTAAACCACCCGCTATGCGGGTGCGGCAACGAAAGTTATACAAAAAAATCACCTTGCTTAAGTATAATGTAGGTGTTCAAGCCGTATTATATGCAAAAGAAAGGTGATTTTATATGGCAACAAAGACACAGAGCCTTGCGCACACAAAATGGTTATGCAAATACCACATAGTATTTACACCTAAGTATAGACGTAAAGTTATATATAATCA
>NZ_PPDC01000014.1:0-159409 GCF_002959875.1 Veillonella sp. T14073-2 | reverse complement strand
TATATTTTAAATTTGCGTGTTTATCGAATATCATGAGGCTACTTTTACTTTTTAAATATCCCATAAAACTCGATATGCTTAAATGTGGTGGTATTGTTACTACCATATGAATATGATCTGGGCAGCATTCCGCTTCTATTATCTCTACATTTTTTCTCTTACATAGATCTCTTAAAATTTTACCTACATCAGCTTTTATCCGACCATAAATTATTTGCCTTCTATACTTTGGAGCAAAAACAATATGATATTTACATCTCCATTTACTATGTGATAAGCTTTTTACGTCATTCATTGACATTGAACCTCCTATATTAAAATGTTGTGGTTGCCAGACCAACTTCATTTTATCACTAGGAGGTTCTTTCCTTTTCTCTAAGAATTTTTACCGACCCCCAGTTTAACTGGGGGTTTAGTCATGCCTATTCGGCGTACAATAAAAGCCCCTTGTAGTAGTGAGCATCAGCTTTCACTATTACAAGGGGCTACGATTAATTTGTCATATCATGAAAGGCATACAAATCAATCATCATCCTAATTATTTTTCGTCTCGTTTACGATATACAATGAACGGACGTGTTAAGTAGTTGAGTGGAACACTCAAGCAGTGTACCAAACGGCTGAATGGGAAGATAATAGCTACCACCATCCACGCTAACATATGGAATTTAAACATGAATGGTACGCCTTCCATCAAGGATGGATCAGGCATAAAGGATAGTAAGCTACGGAACCAAGGACCGATAGATACGCGGTAATCAAAGAAACCAGATGCATTAAGCAGTGTACCAGCCATACCGCTGAAAATGGCTAATGTTAAGAACAAATATAACCATTTATCAAGACCAGATGTATTAACTTTCATAGCAGGCACAGTAAAGCGACGTTTCATCAAAAGCAAGAAGCCTACGATAAAGATAAGACCCGCTACAGCCCCCATATATAACGCACCTTCATGGTACAAATGGTCATTAATACCAATAGCAGCAGTCCAAGTTTTAGGGATTAACACACCTACTACGTGACCACCGATAACGCAAAGCAAGCCAAAGTGGAACAATGGATTGGCAATGCGCAATTGTTTTTTCTCTAAAAATTCACTCGATTTTGTAGTCCAGTTTCTTTCAAAGTAGAAGAAACGAACCAAAGTACCTACGATTAAGAAGGTGAAAGCGATGTAAGGCAAAGCGCCCCAAAGGAATAGATTCATCGTGCACCGTCCTCCAATCCATTTGCAACAGACAAGATAATATCAAACAAGAATGCATAAGGCAATTTAGCCTCAATGAAGCGTTCTCTAATGTATTCCAATTTTGGCTTACAATAGTCGTAAATTTCTTTTGCTTTTTCATCATCGATAACGGCACATAATTCAAGAAGTGCTGGAACATAGTCTGGCATTTCTTTTGGCAAATCATAGTCGTTTTCTAGGAAGAAAGCTTTAAATTTAACGAGTTCTTCTGCTTGTTCCCCAGTACCTTGTAATTCATAAGTCGACAAATACATTGTTGTATTTTGACTAAAATCAAAGGTACGAACATATTGGTCTTCAAATTCTTTTTTATTGGATTCCTCTACATAGTCGAAGAATTCTAATAAACCTTGGCGGAGTTGAGGATGCCCAACGGATTGGGCGTCCTCTCTCCATTCAGGTAGTTCGTTATACCATTGTTCATCAGGATAGCGTAGAAGAAATGACGCAATAAGAGCGATTTTCTGAGCATCCTTCATTATTGACATCCCCCTGTAGGGCAAGCAAAACCGCGATTATGTTGCATTTCTAGGCGACCTTCGCGAGATACTTTTACATCAGATGGAATAACAAAGCGATCGTTGTATTTAGACAATGCCAACAATTTGTACATACCGTACATTTGATCCTCTGTTAAATCAACTTTGTGTTCAATAGGACCGTCACCTGTTTCACGACGGCGCATGTATTCACGCATGTCGAGAACACGTTGCAATGTACGAGCTAAAATTTCTGTATTACCTGCTGTAAACAAGTTAGCAAGGTATTGTACAGGTACGCGCATTTCATGTGCATCTGGCAAGTATACATCAGATGTTACACGTTGCAAGATTGGGCTGAGTGGTGGTACATACCAAACCATTGGCAATGTGCGATACTCAGGATGCAATGGCAAAGCCACGCCCCACTCTTTTACAAGTTTGTATACAGGAGATTTTTGAGCTGCTTTAATCCATGCTTCAGAGATGCCTTCAGCACGAGCCGCTTTGATAACCTCTGGATCATGAGGGTCCAAAATCAAATCTAATGTATTTTCGTAAATGTCTTGTTCATTTTTTGTAGCTGCCATTTCTTCAACTTTGTCCATGTCGTAGAATACAACGCCAACATAGCGCATACGACCTACACAAGTTTCAGCACAGATTTGAGGCAAGCCATTTTCTAAGCGTGGGTAACAGAATACGCATTTTTCAGCTTTATTAGTTTCCCAGTTATAGAAGATTTTTTTGTATGGACAAGATGGAACACAATGTCTCCAACCGCGGCATACATCTTGAGATACGAGAACTACACCATCTTCGTCGCGTTTATAAATCGCGCCGGATGGACATGCAGCTACACACGCAGGGTTCAAGCAATGGTTACAAAGACGAGGCAAATAACGCATGAATACTTCTTCGTAATCAAATACGATATCTTGGCCCATCTTAGTTAAGTTCACATCAGAGCGAGCATGTTGACCACCTGCTAAATCATCATCCCAGTTAGGACCCCAAGTAACTTCCATTTTTTGTTTCGTTACAAGAGAACGAGGACGAGCAACTGGTTGGTTATTTTTACGACCGCCATGAATCAATGTTTCATAGTCGTAAGTCCAAGGTTCGAAATAATCCTTCAACTCTGGTTGTTCAGGATGGAAGAATAATTTCATCAAACGATTTGTTTTAGAACCTGTAGAAAGAGCTAGTTTACCAGAGTTGTCTAGTGTCCAGCCGCCCTTCCATTTTTCTTGGTCTTCCCAATTACGTGGATAGCCTACACCTGGGCGAGTCTCCACGTTATTAAAGTACATATATTCCGCGCCTTCGCGGTTCGTCCATGTATTTTTACAAGTGATAGAGCATGTATGACAGCCTAAACACTTATCCAAATTTAGGACCATGGATACTTGAGCTTTAATCTTCAAGCCAATCCACCTCCTTCAACTTACGAGCCACAATTGTCATATCACGTTGGTTACCAGTTGGGCCATAGTAGTTAAAGCCATAGCTCAATTGACCATAACCGCCAATCATGTGTGTCGGTTTCATGTGAATATGAGTTGGTGCGTTGTGTGTACCACCGCGACGGTCTTTCTTAACTTGCGTACCAGGAACGTTGATGTGACGATCTTGGGAGTGATGCATATAGGAAATGCCACGAGGAATACGTGGAGATACAACTGCACGAGCTGCCACAACACCATTTTTATTGAAAGCTTCTACCCAGTCATTATCTTTAACGCCAATTTCTGCTGCATCATCTTCGTTGAGCCAAATAGTTTGACCACCACGGAACAATGTCAACATTTGTTGGCTATCGAAGTACATACTATGAGTAGACCACTTATTATGTGGTGTTAAGTATTTCAATGTAATTTCTGGAATACCTTCTTGTTTGTAGTCACCTTGTACCGGTTTGTAGGACAATACAGGTTTGTACAACGCCATAGCTTCACCGTAATCGCGCATCATTTCATGATCACAATAGAAGGATTGACGACCTGTTACGGTACGGAATGGTACTTTATCTTCTGTAGATGTTGTGAATGGGGAATAACGACGGTTTTTATCGTTTTTACCAGTACTTGTTACAGAGCTAATGATGAAGCGTGGTTGGCGAACCATGTCATCAAAGGTAATTTTTTCTTGTTCACGACCTTTTGCATTCTTTTCAAGATTAGAAAGACCTGTTTTTTCTTCCATTGCCTTCCAAGAACGAACAGCCAATTTACCATTTGTACAAGAAGACAATGTCAATACAGCATTACAAGCTTCTTTACATTCGTAAATGCTTGGACGGCCATGAGAAATGAATTCCGGATTATCAATTGTACCATTTTGTGCATACAATGTTTGATATTCATCAGATACATCCCAAGCTAAGCCATGAGCCCCCATTTTATTTTCGATGTTAGGTCCCAAAGCAATGAATTTTTCAAAGATTTGGCTATAGTCACGTTTTACATGAACGAGGTTAGGCATTGTTTTACCAGGAATTGGTTCACATTCGCCTTTGCTCCAGTCAAGAACCTTACCTTCTGGTTGAGCCACTTCACCTGGGCTGTCATGACCAAGAGGCAATGCTACGATGTCTTCGTATTCTGTGAAGCCAGACTCTTTTGCTACGCGAGATACTGTTTCTGCAAGGGTACGGAATGTATCCCAGTCAGATTTAGTTTCCCATGCGCAATCAACAGCAGCTTGGAATACGTGTACATATGGATGCATATCTGTAGAAGACAAGTCTTCTTTTTCATACCATGTAGCTGCAGGGAATACGATATCAGAGTACAAGCCTGTAGAAGCCATACGGAAGTCGATGTCGATTAAGAGGTCAAGTTTACCTGCCCCATCAGCTTCACGCCATTTGATTTCTTCTGGACGTGTAGGTGCATCGTCATCTTCTAATACCGCATTTTTAGTACCTAATAAATGTTTCAAGAAGTATTCATGACCTTTAGAAGAGGAACCGATGAGGTTCGCACGCCATACGAATAAGTTACGTGGATGGTTTTCTTTAGCCGCTGGATCTTCTACGCAGAATTGTAAATCTTTATTTTTCAACGCTTGCGCCACATATTGGTTAATTTCTGCTTCTGTACCAGCACCAGCTGCACGAGCATCATTAATCAATTCTTGGCTGCCTTTATTGAAAGTAGGATACGATGGTAACCAACCTAAACGAGCCGCTAATACGTTGTAATCGCCAGGGTGACGATAACGAGGCTTAGCTAATTTAGATACGCGGTCTGCCAAGTCGATGCAATCAGAACGATATTGTTCTGTAGCAAAGTAGAACCAAGATGTACCGTTTTGCAAACGAGGAGCTTTACTCCAGTCGTTAGCTGTCATGATACCGCCCCAACCTTCAACAGGACGAAGTTTTTCTTGACCTACGTAGTGAGCCCAGCCACCACCATTAACACCTTCTGTACCACAGAACATGATAAGGTTCAAAATTGTACGGTAAATCACGTCAGCATGGTACCAGTGGTTGATACCACCGCCCATGATAATCATGGAACGACCTTTAGTTTTTTCTGCATTATCAGCAAACTCACGAGCTGTAGCAATAGCGATATCTGCTTTTACGCCAGTAATTTTTTCTTGCCATGTAGGTGTGTAAGGAGTGTCATCTGTATAAGATGTTGCCACTTCACCACCGATACCACGGTCGATACCATAGTTAGCAAGAATAAGGTCATATACAGTAGTTACTTTTACAGGACCATCTACAGTTTGTACTGTAATTGTAGGAATAGCACGTTCAATAACGCCTTCATGTTCTTCATCGCCAAAGTATGGCAACTTAACAACAGTCACATCTTCACGTTGATCAAACACGGATAAGCGAGGATCGATTTTAGCCCCTGTATCGCGGTTTTCAAGGCGTAAGTTCCATTTTTGTGGATTTGTGTGACGTTCGCCCATTGTACCATTAGGGATAACGATTTCATTAGTTGTATCATCGATTAATACCATTTGGAAGTTAGCGCCTTCCTCTTGGCGACCCAAATCCTTAGCATTCAAGAAGCGGCCTGGTTGTACAGTGCCGTTGATTTCTTCAACGCGTACAAGGAATGGCATATCTGTGAACTCTTTAGCATACTCTTTGAAGTATGGAGTTTCTTTATCGATGTAGTATTCTTTTAAGATTACGTGGCCCATTGCCATAGCAAGAGCCGCATCAGTACCGGCTTTTACATTGAGCCAAGCATCAGAAGAAGTTGTAGATTCCGCATAGTCAGGGGATACGGATACTACCTTAGTACCTTTGTAACGAACCTCTGTTAAGAAGTGAGCATCTGGCGTACGAGTCAATGGTACGTTAGAACCCCAAGTCATGATGTAACCAGCATTGTACCAGTCACCAGATTCAGGTGTATCAGTTTGTTCACCCCAAACTTGAGGGCTAGAAGGTGGTAAATCGGCATACCAGTCATAGAAGGACAATGGTGAACCACCCATTAAGTTAAGGAAACGAGCACCTGCTGCATAGGACAACATGGACATCGCTGGAATTACAGAGAAGCCTGCGTTGCGGTCAGGGCCGTATGTTTTTGCAGTATATAATAAGGATGCAGCAGTAATTTCTGTCGCTTCATCCCATGTGGAGCGCACAAAGCCACCCATACCACGGGCAGATTTGTATTTTTTCGCTTTTTCAGGATCTTCTACGATAGATTTCCAAGCTTCGATCGGGTTCTTAGCATGCTTTTTAGCTTCTCTCCAAAGCTCAGCCAATTCGCCGCGCACATATGGATATTTTACGCGCAATGGGCTATAGAGATACCAAGAGAATGTTGCACCACGAGGGCACCCACGTGGTTCGTAATCCGGCATATCATCTGGTGTTTCAGGGTAATCAGTAGCCTGATTTTCCCACGCTACAACACCATTCTTAACGTAGATATTCCAGCTACAAGAACCAGTACAGTTTACGCCATGCGTTGTGCGGACAACTTTATCGTAAGACCAACGGTCACGATAAAAATTTTCCCACTCGCGACCGCCATCTTCAGTTATTTGATGGCCGCTTGGAGATACGTTCTTCTTGCGAAGAAACTTAAACTTTTGAGACAACAAGCTCATCTCGTGTCCTCCTTCAAAACTACAAAAAAATCCCTTGTGCTAGCTGAGCTAACACAAAGGAGAAAATACTGTTATTCGATATTACTAATATTAGGGTCTATATTATCAACCTCTAAATCAAGCAATCCGATTAAAGCATCAAAATCACAGATTACTAGATGGTGTTTGTCATAGGCTACATAGCCCAACTTACGCAACTCACTTAGCATGCGATTTAAACTTTCTCTTGATGTGGCAGCAAATTCAGCCAACTCTTGATTTGTTAGGGCGATATCGATAAAGATACCATCCTCGCGCTCTACACCATAACTATTGGCTAAGCGCAACAAGGTAGAATAAAATGCTCCCTTCTTGCCATATAGTAGCAAGTCTCGGTATTTTGCCTGTTGACGACGCATATGTAATGTGTAGATTTGCATCATCGCAATAGCCAATGAATGATCTTTTGCAATAGCTGGCTCTAACACATCATAGCGAATGGAATAAACAGAGCAATCCTCCCGAGCGATGGCGTTGAACACATAAGTTCTTGTGTTCTCCTCATACAACGGAACCTCACCAATTACATTATTCGGACCTACTAGACGCAACGCAAAAATGTGCCCACTAGATTCGAATTTCTTAATGCTCATTCTACCTTTTAACACTACGTAAAAGTGTTCTGCCTTGTCCCCCTCGTGGAAGAGAAAATCACCTTTTTTAAGATGGAGTTCCTCGCCCGGCAAAGCAAGTAATTGGTTAATTAAATTTTTATCCATACCTTCACCACTCCATTGTACTTTTAAAATAAAATCCATTAGTTATACTAATCTATTTATAGTAAAAGCACATGTATTATATACTTTTTTGTATATATAAGATTATTATAACTTATTAATTTCAGAATATGTGTGTTTTATGTCACATTCACAAAAAAAATTACAATATATAATATATTTGTGATATAAGACATTGCAAATTTTGTTGATACAATAATTATAACTCAGTTCTCTAAGTAATTCGAATATTTTCTATAGAAATTCTATAAATTGCAATATTCATATACATTGACTGATAATTGTATCTTCCATGTCTTCATTGCATGTATAGTTTTTCAGTAAGGAGAAGTTCAAAATGAGCGAACTAAAAATGCCTCAAGTAGGGGCAAGCCGTAGCGAAATTGTGGCTAATTGGCAACCAGATAATCCAGAATTTTGGGAAAAGTTTGGTAAAAAAATTGCTAAACAAAACTTGGTTATATCCACAATTGCATTAACCCTTTCATTCTGTGTATGGTATTTATGGGCAACCATTGCAGCACAACTAAATGGCGCTGGCTTTAACTTTACAACAGATCAATTATTTACATTAGCCGCATTACCAGGTCTTGTAGGTGCTACATTACGTTTCGTATATACCTACATGCCGGCCTTAATCGGTGGTAAGAACTGGACATTTATTTCCACACTTATTTTATTAGTTCCTGTTGTATGGCTTGGCTTTGCCGTTCAAGATACAACAACTTCTTATACGACATTCATGATCTTAACAGCCCTTATCGGTTTAGCGGGCGCCAACTTCTCGTCCTCCATGGCGTACATTGGCAACTTCTTCCCTAAATCTGAAAAAGGTACAGCCCTTGGTATCAACGGCGGCGTTGGTAACCTTGGTATCTCTGTAATCTACTTCTTAGCTCCATTCGCTATGGGTTCCGCTGCACTAGGTAGCGTATTTGGTGTAACACCAGCTATCATCAAAGGTAATGCAGTATACCTTGCCAATGCGGCTTTCATGTGGGTCGTACCACTCGTTGTTATCCTTGCACTTATGACACGTTTCATGGATAACTTACCACTAGAAAAACCAAATCCTAAAAACCTTGTACAAATCTTTGGTAACAAACACACTTGGGCACTTACATTGTTATATACATGTTCCTTCGGTGCTTTCTCCGGTTATGCGGCTGCACTTGGCTTATTAGTAGGTAAAGAATTCCCTGAAGTACCATTTGCATCTATCGCCTTCGTTGGTCCTCTTGTAGCAGGTGCCCTTCGTCCTGTAGGCGGTTGGTTATCCGACAAAATTAACAGCGGTACAAAAGTTACCTTTGTAAGCCTTCTCGGTCTATGTGCAACAACAGCACTAATTGCAGTTGGCGTAGATATGCACAACTTCCCATTCTTCTTTGCTATGTCCGTGTTGACATTCGTATGCTGTGGTTTCGCAACAGGTGCAACATTCCGTATGATTCCACACGTATTTGGCAATCCGTTGTTATCCTCTTTAATTACTGGCTTCGTTGCTGCTGTAGCTGCATACGGCGCCTTCATTACACCTAAAATCTTCGGCTTTGTATATTCCACATTCGGTAATATTCATCCAGCCTTTGCTGTATTGTTAGCCTTCAACATCGTAACTGTAGCAGTATGCTACTGGTTCTATGTGCGTAAAAGCGCAAATATGAACGTATAGGGTGTAACAGAAACTATAATTTACAACCCAATAAGGTAATAAAAGACTCCCTCAACAATCCTCCATGCGAATTAGTTCTGCGGCCATAGGCCTTGAACCCGCAAGTCGGATTTTATGAGGGAGTTCTTTTATTAAAAATTAGATGTATATTAGCATTTTAGGGAAATGTAAATTATAGTTTCTGTTATCTAAGCACGAAGGGAAGACCTCGTAAGTCGGATCGATGCGGGGTTTTCTTTTATAAAAATATAGTTGTAAACAAGATACTCAGACATAGTGAATTATATTTTACGAAGTACAGGTATAACGGATTCAGCAAATTTTCTGTTCAAAATTATAACCTTCATATTAAGGGGAGAAAAAATAGACTGCTCAGCAGTCCATTCATTCTAATTTGACGATATATATCTTTATCTCTATAATATAAATAGATAGTCAGACGAGTAGGAACGTCAGGCGCATCTCAAAAACTAATTATCTAGGAAATGGCCTTTCTGTTTAGCTAATTACGCATGGTAACGGAGGGCTATTTTTTTGCAATTATTTATCTATATATATGAATTAAACAATAGAAAGGGACTGCTCAGCAGTCCCTTTTATTATCCAAAGATTTCTTCTAATAGTGCATCATCAATGATGGTACCAACGTAGAAGTCGCTGAAGATGCCGTATTTTGCACTGGCTACTTCAAAGCGCATATCGTATACGATTTTTTTGAATTGGATGTCGTCATTACTGAAAATTGTAATGCCCCATTCCCAGTCGTCTAGGCCACAACCACCTGTTGTAAATTCGGATAAAACGTCTAAGTATGTTTTACCAAGTTCACCGTGAGATTTCATCAACATGCCCCGTTCTTGTGGTGGTAGCATGAACCAGTTGTCATCACCTTCACGTTTTTTGCTCATGTTATAGAAGCAGATGTATTTATCGCGAGGTACATGAGGGTATAGTTTTTGGTTAACTTCTTCTGTATCAAGTTTAGCCTTAACATAGGCACTTACTTCTGTTACAGATGTATAAGAGTAAGTTTGTACCAATACACTAGCAATGGCAAGGCGACGGAACTTGCGTTCTACTTGTGCCAAGTATTCAAGGGATGGACCAAGGATCCATAGGATTAAATCCCCTTTTGCGCCATTACAATCATAGAATGCATAGCTACCTTCTTTAGCTTGATGTGTAGCTTCAAGATCTGCTAAGAATGCTTTTAATTCGTTGCGCGCTGCTGCTTTTTCATCAGCTGTAAAACAGTTCCATGCGCTAAAGTCCATGGCGAATACCATGTGTTGGCTATGCCAACCTTCTACTGTAGGGATTGCTTTTCCCATTATGATCACTCCTATCTATGGTGATTATATTAAAATGATATATTTCTATTACTATAAGAATCGAAAAGACTCCATATACTATTATAGCATATGGAGTCTTTTCTTATAATTATTTATTAATATTAACTTTCATTACTATCCACAATAGACTGTACTAATTCTTTCGCTTGCTTCACACCATCAGGAATACCGATGCCATCAAATGGTGTACCAATGAGATGTAAATTTGGATAGTGTTTTGCCACATGTTTACGCACTGCTGTGATCCCTGCGCGATGGCCCACATTATATTGTGGCATGCAGTGAATGAGGCGATTGATGCGCACCCATTCAGGCTTAGCAGAGAAACACATAATGTTTTGAATTTCTTCCACTGCTAATTCTGAAAGTTCTTCATCACTATATTGTTCTACCACATCATTGCCTGGTTTACCGATAAAGACGCGCAATACAATTTTATCATCAGGCGTTGTTTGAGGCCATTTTTGATTGAGGATTGTGCATGCAGTAAGCGGTGTATCTGTATTACGAGTAATTAAAAGACCGGATCCTTTTAATTCACCATCAAATGTACTTTTGTCAAAGGCCATAATGGCAATAGCACAACTAGATTGCTCCATGGAGCGCAGGAAATCAAAGCCTTCATCATCTTTAAACCACTGATTATACGTCGCCGGCGGTGTAGATATAATCACATGATCCGCCATAGCAGGAGCTTTATCAAGAAGTACCTCTGTAGCTGAATCTGTAGCTAAATCTATAGTAGAATTGCTAGTTTCAACCCTGTTATCAGCGTTATTAGAATCAGTTTTAATGGAATTGGATTTGAAATTAGAATTAAAATTAGCATTAGCACTAGCATTAGCTTCACAGCCACAAGCATCGTTTCCAGACTTCACAACATCGATAGCATACATACCTTCAACATAGCGAATATTAGAAACTAATGTCCCTGTATGCAAGTGCACATTACTAGGCATAGCATCAACAATAGCGGTAATCACGCTTTCAAGACCACCTGTTAACTGGCGGAACATACCAGATTGAGCCGCAGTCCCCTTACGACTTGCCATATCTGCTTGAACCTTACTAGTTTGTTGGTGTGGACTAGTATTTGTGGCATGTCCAGAACTATTTGAGCTATTATTCATAGATGCTGTTTGACTAGACTTTGCTTCATGGTTTTCAAATTGGCGGTCTGTCATAGTCCCTTTACCAGCACGGGGTACGTCGCCTTCAGCTACGGCGCCTTTAGCCGCTTTAGTAACCCCCGCTTTAGAGTGGCCCATCTTAGCAGCCATCATGCCTTTTACCATATTCCCATATTTTTGTTCTACTTGAATAAAATGAGGGAATGTAGATAACAAGCTAATTTTATAAATGTCGCCGCCATAGATACCCGCCAATAAAGGCTCGATGAGTTTATCCATCATTTCTTGACCTAAATGGTATTGAAAGAAATGACCAATGGATACGTCACCATTTTTATCGAGCTGATACGGCTTTTTAAAGTAATCTAAGCCTGCTCGCAATTTGCCAGGCCAAGAAATAAGCGTTGCTTTCACAAAAGGCATCATTTCCGTAGGGATGCCCATGATAGAGCCCCCTGGAATCGGATGAATAGAACCTTTGTCATACACAAAGGCTTGCCCTGTTTCATTCGATACAAGGGTGTCCCCTAATCCGAGATCATAGACGAGATCCGTCATTTCCGTTTTACGGCCTAAGTAGGAATCAGGTCCGAGCTCTACTACGAAGTCATCGACGCGTTGTGTTTGTATTTTCCCACCAAATCGTGGTGCTTGTTCATAAAGAGTGATGGTCCAGTCCGGCTTTGCATGGCCTAAATAATAAGCCGCTGTCAATCCGGTTAAGCCACCGCCCACTATTGTTACATTCACGAATGAATCCTTTCTATTATTGCACTCGCCATCGCTTGCAAGAATGTTTCATCACAATTCGGCATTTCTGCACGCATATATACAGCGCCGCCAGCATCAACGAGTTCTTTACACTCTACATCATTATCGTACAATACCTCTACATGATTACTTACAAAGCCAAATGGTACAAAGGCTATATGTATCGCACCACTACGCAAAGATTGATTGATTGCTTCCGCTACGGTTGGCCCTAACCATTGTCCGTGAGGGGCTGCGCTCTGCCAAGCTACAGACCACTGTTCTAAATCGCAACGTTGAGCGATTTCTTTTGCACTTTCCTCTAAGGCCAAAGCATAAGAGTCTGCATTATGACTATTAATAAGAGGTATGCTATGAGCACTAAAAATAACAAATACATCTTTAGTGTCATTGATGCAGTCTGAAACTGCTTTTACCCAATACTCAATAAAGGAAGGTTGATCCCACCAAGCACGAATAACATCAAAGGTTACATCTTGAAAGTCACCAATTGCAGCCTGCACTTGTTTCTCATAAGCGCCAGTACCAAGAGACGTAAAGAATGGGGCCGTTACGATAGCGATAATATGCTCTACACCTTGTTTGACTAATGCATCTACCGCATCAGCAATGGACGGCTTCATATGAAGATATCCAATGGCCGATGGTATGGATGGCAACAAAGTAAGCAGTCTATTATATTGACGTTCTGCCATCGTTTGTAATTCTACGTTGGACCACTGACCAATAACATCATAACGATGGGTAAGATTTGCAACTTCAGCATCGGTCGGCACGCGACCATGACGAATACTCGTCATATATGGTACTAAATCATCCTTACTTGAAGGGCTACCATAGGATAAGAATAATAATCCTTTTTTCTCGATGTTCACCAGCTTACCCCTCTTGTGCCCATAATTCACGACTGCGTTCATGTACATAATCTGTGAGCCAATGGAGCTTTTTAGGATCCGCCTCTGGGAATACGCCATGACCTAAGTTAAAGATATGACGGCCATAACGAACACCATCAAGTAAGATACGATCCACTTCGTGAGCTAATGTTTTTTCATCGGCGAATAAGTAGGCTGGATCGAGATTACCTTGTACCGTTTGTGTTACGCCTCGTTCATTAGCCATAACGATGGAGCTACGCCAATCAAGAGCGATTACATCCAATGGCAAATGAGACCAAATAGATACGAGATGATCTGTACCAACACCATTCATAGCCATAGGCAAGTGAGGGTATCGCTCCTTTACAGTCTTAATAATGCGTTCCATATGAGGATAAATACCTTGTTTATATTGGTCCGCATTCACTGCACCAACCCAAGAGTCAAAGATTTGTAATGCATTCGCACCTGCTTCGGCTTGCATAGACAAATATTCAATGGACATATCTGCTAACTTTGTCATCAATGCATTCCACACATCTGGTGCACCTATAAGCAAGCCACGGGTCTTATTATAATTCTTTGTTGGTCCCCCTTCGATGAGGTAAGACGCAATCGTAAATGGTGCACCACAGAACCCAATGAGCGGAACGTCGAGCATACCGGATGTTAATAGAGTAATCGTTTTTCCAATATAATCTACCTTTGTAGGGTCAAAGGTATCTAATGTATCTACATCAGCCATGGAGCGAATTGGTGTATTAAACACAGGGCCCACACCAGCCTTGAGTTCTACGTTTACATTCATCCCCACCATAGGACTCATAATGTCCTTATAAAGGATGGCTGCATCTACGCCGTATTCTTTTACAGGTAGCTCTGTAACACGAGCACATAATTCAGGCTCTTTTGTAATTTCAAAGAGTGTATATTTTTCTTTAATTTTGCGATATTCCGCTTGGCTACGACCAGCTTGGCGCATATACCACACAGGTGTTACACCAGGGTTCTTACCTTGGATCATATCTAAATATGCTGTATTCAAGTACTCAACCCCTTTCTTTCTAATCAATACTAACACACTATGATAACTAAAACAGTTACTTTAGTTACATCATTTGTAACGTCGCCATTACTATTCCCTGTGAAAGCTATATACCTTCACAGGGGTTACATTTAATTGCGACTTAATCTATGGCAATCAATACCTGTAACGGATTGAGCCATATCAAATACAGAGCGTTGGCATGTAAACAACCAGATTTGTTGGTTCTTGCCTATTTCTGCTAATAGTTCTAAGGCACTACGTTGACGGTTTTCATCAAAGCGCACGAGAATATCGTCTAGGATAATTGGCAAGGATTCAACTTGGTAAGAGAATACCTTTGCCAGTGCCAAACGCAACGCTAAGTATACTTGGTCCGCTAAGCCACTAGACCAGAACTTAAGCTCTAATCGCTCCCCATTGCCGTTAACAAGAGCTACGCCTTCGTTGATGCCGAGGATATCAAAGGTGTAGATACCGCCAGTCAAACGTTCTATATAAGAAGATGCAAGTTCTAACATATGAGGCTGTTTTTCTTGCTCATAGGACTGTTGCGCTTTATCCATGCAGTGGCTCATCAATACTTGAGTAGCCCAATCTTCAAGAGCAGATTCCAGTTCATTTTGTAACGCTTCACGCTCTTGAAGCATTTGGTGTTGCTCTTGGTCAGAACCTAGGGCACGCATAGACTCCACAACTTGACCACGGCGCTCATATAATATTGCCAACTTGTCTTCAATGGATGCTATTTCTCGTTCAGAATGCGCCAATTCATCAAGCCAATTATCCTTATTGCCTTCACGCAAGCGGCGATAGAATAAATCCCTATTCTCCGCATCAGGCGCTAGTAAGTCTAACTGAACCTGACTTTGTTTGTAAATGGTTTGCCATTGCTTGTATTGATCTTCATCAATAAGATGTTGACGATACTCGTTGGAGCTTTCCATACCAGCCTTGTGCAAGAGCTCTTGTTGACGAAGTAGTAATTCTTTTTCTTTGCGGTGCCAATTATCATACTCATTGCGGAAGCTTTTACGTTGTGCTTCCTTTTGTTCCCATACAATTTTATTTTGTTGGAAGTTTTTGTATTGGTTATAAATACGTTTTAACTCTGTAGGAGATACTGGCGCCTCAACACCAAGGTTATACCACAAGGTCATGGCTTGGTCTTCGATAACACGCAAACCTTCTTTATGCTCAGCTAATCGCTTTTCATAGCCTTCAATGGTGCGCAATTGTTCATGATATTGATCATACTCTTGTTTGAGTCCAAAGAAATCATCTTCGTTAAGGCTCTTCGCCGCACCTTGAGGCAACCAATTCTGCCAAGCTGCAAGGGCCTCATCATAAATAGCTTGTAATGTATGACCTTCTTGGATCCAACGATCAAGATGTGCCGCTCCTTCAATGGATGGAATTGGGCTCACCACAGGTGTTGCGGCCTTAATCAACGCCTCTAGCTGATGTTCTACATCAGATTTACGAGATGACAAGATTTGTAACTCATAATTCAGTTTAGATACATCAGAATTGCCGTTATGACGTCTCCATGTAGCATACCAGAACAACGCCATAGATAGGATTAATAATACAAAGCCGCCAATCGTATAGAGTACAGACTCTAATACTAATAAGCCTGCTAATACGAGTAAAACGCCAATCACTGCAGCTACGCCACTAATGCGTTGTAACCACTTTGGCAAATTACTCGGTTGTGCATCAGGACCATAGCTATCCCGTTTTTCTGTAACCCGATCTATATCCATCAAGATAAGCTCTAGTTCACGTTCGAGATGCTCTTTTTTCGCCAAATCCTCTTCGCTGTAATTTGGTAACGATGCTCCGTCGAGATTGGCTGTTGGCAAATCATCAGAGGCCTCAGCAGGCTTGCGATCTTGCCAATGTAATAATTGATCTTTAGCAGTGCGCAAGCGACTTGCTAAGCGCTCTCCTTCAAACCAATTCACATCGTCAGCCATTGGCTCATCATCACGCCACGCAGAATGCATAGAACGAGAAAACTCTAATTGTTCTCGTACCTTAAAAATGTATGCATCCCCTTCTTCACACTCCCGGCGCAATTGTTCCCACTTGGCACCTTGTTGGATAAGGTCTTCAATATCTTGACCATACGTACCAAATGGACTATCCGGACTAAAGTTAGCTGGCATCAAGGCCGCTTCCTTTTCCTGCCACAACTGCATATTGTCTCGAGCTCGTTTGATTTCCTCATCGATACGAAGGAACTCATCACGGCTCAAGGCGAGTTCACTATTGTACTGCTGCATGTGCATACGCGCCTCTTCACTACGGCGATACGTATCCCATGCGCGCAATACGACGTCTATACCATCGCGGTATTCCTTCCATTCTTGCAACTGACCTTGCAATTCTGCCTCAGTCTGTTCCGTACTATGAAAGGCTTTTTGCAATTCTACATATTGCGTTTCATGCTCGGCTAAATGGCTTAACTTTTGACGATTTTCTTTAAGCTCATCCATCAACACATTGATGCGGCGTTTACCATTGGAGGAAGCTACTAATAGATCAGTAGCGCCTTTTTCCACATCTTTTACGACAGAGCCTAAATGCTCGCCCCCTTCAGCACCGAAGAAACGGGACCGAACCTCTACCTCTTGTAGAACATCGAGCCCTTGTAAATCATCAAGGGTCAATGCAAAAATTCGATTATATGTTTTTTTATCAATACCATGCCACCAGTGTTGAGCTGGCTCCTCATGAATGGCTGGATTCCCAGGACTGTAAAAGTCTAGTTGTTTACCCTTACGACCAATGTAGTAGCTTTCACCATTACGCTCTACATCAAGGGAACCAGTCATAGGCCCATAAGCCTTATGAGTACCACCAAATAGAAGTGTGCGCATCCCTTCAAGCAAAGAGGTTTTGCCACTTTCATTAGGTCCATACATGAGCTGAACACCATGATTTCCCGTAGTGAAAGACCAGTTGCGATACGGGCCAAATTCATCAAATCGTATGCGTTTAATGTTCATCGTTAGCCCCCATCAATACAGTAACACCTTCAATTTCACAGCGCTTCAAGGCGCGAAGCAATAATTCATCACTTAACAACTCAGCATATACACCTAAGCGTTTAAACTCAGGTCGTTCTGCCAAAATTTGACGTGCCGTCTGTACAGCATTGCCATCAACCATATCGTCATAGGCGCGTAAATAATCCCCTACTACATCGGATAACAATCTACGTTCAGCCAAATTAATGCTAGGTCGCGTATTACACATCATGCGATAAGGCATAACAAATATAGACTTGCTTTTCTCTTCACTTTGGGACTCTTGCAACCATAATTTGCGCACACCTTCTTGTGTACATAAACGATGCAATGGACCTGTACCTACGAGAACGATGGAAAGCAAGATATTTTTCTTATGCTGCTTACGCAGATTCTCTTTTTTATGGCGTAAAATTTCTAAGAATTCTGCTTCAGTTTTCATGCCTGCAATATCAATTTTGATTTCTTCAAAACGGATTGCACTTGTTTCAATGAAACGAGGTTCACAATGACCATTATGAGATACAGAGACGAGATAGCACCCCTTAGGGCCTATTTCCTTGCGGTGTAAACCTTGAGGATTACCGGAATAGACAACAAGAGGTTCCTCGCTAAGAACTTGAGATTTGTGAATATGTCCTAACGCCCAATAATCCATAGCTGCCTCTGCAAGATCAGTTAAACTGCACGGGCCGGTCACATTATGGTTTTCAGAGCCTGCACTAGAACCTACCGTCCCGTGCATTACAGCCAAAGAAAACTCATCTCGTTCAAAGGCACGGTATTGGCGCGCATAATTGTCGCTTTCATTACCATGGCCACAGCTAATACCGTAAACGCCACCAATTTCTATATTGTTAACAATTAATGGGAACCGTTGTACTTGTTCACTAGAGAATACATGCACATTGTCAGACATCTGCAATTGAGCCTTCCAGCTTTCAGCAGGGTCATGATTACCTTGCACCATATAAACCGCAATGCGATGTTCCGCCAAACGATACATGGCGCGCACAAAGCGCACCTGTGCCTCTAGATTATGATCTTCGCTATTATAAATATCACCAGCTATGACAACCGCATGAACATGCTCATCAATAGCAGTGTCAATAATTGTATCAAAGGCTACATAGGTAGCTTCGCTCACGGCACGATCAACGGCGCGGCTAATACCTGTAGCATATTGAAAGGGTGCCCCTAAATGCAGGTCACCACAGTGTATAAATCGAAATGGCTGCATCTATATCCACTCCTTGTATTAGTACTTTTATTATAGTTATATATAGTAATTACAATATTTTATTATACTACAAAACCGTAAAGATTACTTAAAAATAACTATCAATCAATCTATCAAAATAGATACTAAAATATAGTATCTCCAATTAGATTCAAACTATAGGCCTTACCTGTATTCAAAATGGTCTAAAACCTACTGCGACATTTTTGTTAACTTAAAAATACATTAAGTTGACAATTTATACACGAACGTTTACAATCAAATTGTCAATATTTTATATTTTTATTAAGTTAACAATCCTTGGAGGCTATTATGGCTTTGCCTACAGATCAACAATCAACCCAAGTGGGTACATACGAAAAAATCCTTACTATTGCCAACCGTATTATGAACGGCGGCGAAATCACTAAGAAAGAAGCAATCGAGCTGATTCATACTTCAGATGATGATACTATGATTTTACTTGCTATGGCCGATAAAATTCGCCAGCATTTCAATGACAACTCCGTGGATGTATGCGCCATTGTAAATGCACGATCTGGTAAATGTCCTGAAAACTGTAAATTCTGTGCCCAATCTGCCCATCACGAAACAGGTGTTCAAGAATATCCGTTCATGGATGATGAAAGCATCCTCGATGCGGCACGCAAAGCTAAAGAAGCAGGCGCTATTCGTTTTTCTATCGTAACGAGTGGTCGTAATACTAATAACCCAAACGAATTTAACCAAATCATTCGCGTATTAGACCGTATTAAAAACGAAGTAGGTCTCGAAATTTGCTGTTCTCTTGGTTTGTTAACTTACGAACAAGCTCTCAAATTAAAAGAAGTGGGTGTAACTCGATACCACTCCAATATCGAAACAGCGCCTAGTCACTTCCCAGATATTTGTACAACCCATTCCTACGAAGATAAAATGTCTACTATCGATAATGCTCAAAAAGCAGGTATTCGAGTTTGCTCTGGCGGCATCTTCGGTCTTAATGAAACATTAGAACAACGCGTAGAGATGGCATTCGAGCTTAAACGTTTGCATATTGACTCTGTACCACTCAACATTTTAAATCCTGTTAAAGGTACACCATTTGAAAATAATAAAGCATTACGTCCTCTAGATATTTTACGTACCTTCGCTGTGTTCCGTTTCATCTTGCCAAACGCATTGATTCGTACAGCTGGCGGTCGTGAAGTAAATCTTCGTGACTTACAAGCTTATGCTTTAAAAGGTGGTCTTAACGGCATCATGGTTGGTGGCTACTTAACAACTGGTGGTCGCTCTCCACAAGACGATCTCCAAATGATTCAAGACTTGGAGCTAAGTCGCAATTCTGCCCAAGTTTAAATTTTCGTATATACCATTCTCGTTTGAGAATGTTGTATATAAAAAATATTCCTAAGATTTATAAATTTTTTACACATATAAAAAAGAACCATCTAGTTTGCTGTGCTAGATGGTTCTTTTATTGCCATAATAAATTATAAATGGCTTGACCATTTGTATTGCCTTCAATAGGTTCTGGGTTTTCATTATACTCTACATTTTCATAAGGTGTACCGTCCGCCATGTACGCATCTACCTTTAACGTTTCCATGGTACGATTATATCTACTTATATACACTTTATATCGCAATTCGTCGCCACCCAGTTCATTGACCCGCAGCCACAAAAGCGCATCATAATCACTTTTTTGAACACTGTCATTGTCAATAAATAATTGGTTTCCTGACGCATCTGGTCCAACATAATACCAGTCCGTTGCGTTAGCGGTCCCCCCTATACTGAGTAGCCACAAAAGGGACAATATGGTTAATATTTTCCTCATATGACTGCTCCTCTCATGCCTTAGAGCTGTATACTTTATAAAACTTTAATAGCCATTAAACCTTTATAAAATATACAACTTCTCCTTTATATATAATACCAAAATTTCCCCATATTTATCAACAATAATTAAACTTAATTATTATCTTTTTTAGATTTTCAAGAAATTAAAAGAAATTTCTTAAAAAATTTCATTTTCAACTCATTTTTTGTTCTTATAATGACAATGTCAAATGATAAATAGAGGTAACAATTCCCTGGTTACCATACGTGTATTTATCTCCCGACAAGTATTACTAACCCCAAACCTACTACTTGTTTAAATACATGGTTCATTTGATATTAATACTAACACTCCCCTTACATGAAAAAAGGACTCCAGTTGGAGTCCTTTTTTCGTTGTATAAAACTTTAATGAATCTCAAAATATAAACGTGTATAAATTCTATCTACTTTGTAATCCACGATAAACTAGTTCAAAAATAATTTTCTGAGCTTCTAACCACTCATCGCTCTGAGACCACTTATATTGTTTATTAACAGCATATAGACCGTGTACTAAAAATACAAAAACGGATACCCCCACATCAAACGAAACGCCAAGAGATTTTGCCATAACGAGCCCTTGCCGATCTTTTTCACGTTCTATAATGCGTTGTAATACATATTCTGAAATTTGTTCATCTAAAAATAAAGGTAAATACTTTTTATGTCGTATAATACGCTGACATAAAGGCAATCTATCAAAAATAGAATCGTATGCTTCTCTCAACGAAACAGAATTAGAAGCAGCTGATAAGGTGTTAGCTATGGTTTGTAAATTGTTGTTATCTACCATTCCTGGCTTTGAATAAGCGATTGCATCATCCACTAAATCATCAACAATTTCCATGATATTACTATAGTGTAAATAAAAAGTAGAACGAGTTATACCCGAAGCTTTACACAACGATGTTACTGTTACAGACTCAAAAGAATTGTTTGCTAAACAACTAAGCAAGCCTTCTTTTAACAACATACGTGTCATTTCTTTTCGAGTTATCATATAACCTCCAATATAGACACTTTTATACAATGTGTCTATTAATAAACATAGTGTTAATTATTGTTGAGACTAGTATAACAAAACAAGGTACACTAGTTCTAGAGATTACAAATAATAATCTATTCAATTAAATCGACAATAATTTAATTAAGGAGATAACTATGACACAATATACTCACATTCGAAATGCTACAGGAAAATTAACAATAAAAAATACAACATTCCTTATTGATCCATTTTTAGCACCAAAGGATAGTTATCCTGGTTTTGAAGGAACATTTAACTATCAACAAAGAATGCCTATAGTTGATTTATCTCTATCAATGGACAATCTATTAAGCAATGTAACTGCAGTGGTAGTTACACACACACATCTCGACCATTGGGATGAAACGGCAATTAATGCTATTCCAAAATCACTTCCTATTTTTGTACAAAATTCAGCGGATCAAAAACTCATCAGCTCTCAAGGTTTTAATGATGTGCGCATCATTTTTGAAAGTGTGGACTTTAACGGCATTACATTAACAAAAACAGGTGGCTCTCACGGCACAATAGAAATGTATGCAAACCCTAATCTAGCAGCATTAGCCGGTGATGCAATGGGCGTAATTTTCGAAACATTAAATGAACCAACTGTGTACCTTGTAGGTGATACGATTTGGACAAGCGATGTGGAAAAAGCACTTCATCATTTCGACCCTAACGTTATTATTATGAACACTGGATATGCTCAAGTTTTAGGCTTTGAAGATAGTATTATTATGGGTACAAAAGATATTGGCCGCATGGTGGTACGCAAACCAAAGGCAAAAATCATTGCGGTTCACATGGATACAGTTAATCACACAGCAACAAGCCGTGAGGATGTGCGCAAGTTTATCAAAGGCAACAACATTGAAAGCCATGTAGCAGTGCCTGAAGACGGCGAAACCATCGCACTTTAATAGTCCTAAAATAATTAGCATACTAGGCTACAGCTAATACAACACTACTAAAAATCTATCAACAAACAATAAAAAACACCCTCTAAAGTCTAGCAGTCATAATAACTGCAAGATCTATAGAGGGTGTTTTTGTACTTAACTACAAATTATAATCTATCAAAAGATAAACTATTTTACTTCAGCCCAACCTAAAGCAGCACGTTTAGCATCGATATCTGCTAAGATTTTTTCAGCTACTTTAGCAGGATCAGTATTTACATACATAACAGATCCTAAGATGTCTTTAGTATCTTCTTTCAACCATTTTGTAACAGCATCAGAACCTTGTGTAGGTGGCTCAACGCAGTGGTAAGAGTTAATACCCATCAAGCGGAAGCCAAGGGATGCATCAATACCTTTTTCATTAGACCATTCAGGGCTAGACATTGCAAATGGCATTTGTGGTAAGTTAAGACCTAATTCACCAGCGATACCAGCAAAAATACCGGAGGAACGTGCATTATCTACACATTCGCCAACATGCCATACTGGTGGTTGATCATCACCTAAGAACTCTTGCAATGCAGGGCTACATTTTTTGTTAGCATCTGTATTACAGTAACCAAGTTTCATCAATGGGAAGGATGCACAACCATTTGTTAAGATGATACAGCCATTTTTAATAAGTGTATCAACGATATCTACAGTAGCTTTTTCGTAGATAACGCGAGGGTTGGAACAACCTACTACGTTAACGATACCACGAACTTTACCAGATTTTAAAGCCTCTGCCAATGGTTTGAAGGAACCATAATGTTTAACAGTGGATTCTGGAGAGAAACCGACTTCTGCAGTAATTTCGTATGGTGGAATGTATACAGGCATGCCTTTACGCAATTCATGAGCTTCAAGGGCACGATCCAAAATTTTGCGAGCCAATTCTTTTGTTTCAGACAAGTTAGTGTGATGATGATCGTAACCGATGTGTTCTGCACCTGGTAAACGAGCTGCATCAGATGTAGTGATAACTTTTGTGTTGAAGCAACGTGCTACGTCCATGATAGCAGGGTAAACGTCTTGAACGTCAGCTACCCAGCAATCAAGCGCGCCTGTACCAAGTACAAGTTCAGCACCGATAGCATTACACAATGGAATAACATTTTCATAACGATACATGCTGGACAAACCAGAGCAGCAGATACCGTAGAATTGGATACCTTTAGCACCGATAGCTTTCGCTTTTTCTAAGTACTCTTCGGACGCACCAATCTTACAAATTTGGGAAACCAATGTTGGTAAGTGACCATGAACAGCAATATTTACATAACCTTTTTTCAAGGCACCAATGTTAACTTTAGAAGTACGACGACCACCAAGACCGAACAATGCGTCTGTTGCGATGTCGGCAGCTACTACGCCTGTGAATGTGAACGCAAGACCACAACGTAAGAATTGTTTCATGTTGCTTTCCCAATCGCCATCTGTACCTACGCATGTACGATGATATGCATCAAATGCTTCATTGTATGCGGAAATAGGCAAGATATCTAAGTTTTTCCAAACTTCTCGACGTTCAGCAGGAGCTAACGCTGTAATTGTTTTATATTCGCCAGGCAATGCACGGCTCAAGTCTTCGAGCAATACATCAGCTAAATCATTAGCTACCTCTTTCAAGGAACGACCTTCTTCAGGGATGTTGAAAGCCTTACATACAGTACGGATTTTTTCTTCGCCCAAAATTGGAATATCTAATTGGTCATTAGCAGCAGCTTTCAAAGAAATCAAGATTTCACGAGCATGCGCACCATGTTGAGTCAAGCCACCTGCAGCAGCACGTGTCATATTACGAGCTACGATAAGGTCCGCATCAGCACCGCAGACACCACGAGGGCTCTTAGGTGTAATTTTACATGGACCCATGAAGCAGATGCGGCAACATACGCCTGCAATACCGAATGTACATTGTGGTTGTTGTTTATCGAAACGATCAAATACTGTATCGCAGCCAATTTGTTCCATGCGAAGAATCATTTCTCGTACCGCAGGATCTGGTGTTTGTTCGATAACATCTTGTTTTGTAGGCCATGTTTTACGGTATTCTGCAACGGCTTTCATGTAGTCATTTACGCCATGTTCATGAGGTACCCCTGGTTCATGAGTGTGTGGCACCCATTTATCCGTTGGTAGCGCTTTGCCATGACTATGGTCGTGACCATGTTCATGATCGTGGTCATGATGATGATCGTAATCGTGACCATGATGGTGATGATGACCGCCACAATGGCAATGATCATGGTCATGATGATGGTCATGATCGTGATGGTGATGATGTTCGCCATGGCTATGGTCATGGGTATTTTTGTTTTCCACATCTTTACTCATAATAAACCTCCTAAAGGCCTACGTAGGCCAGCTAACAATAATAAGAAAACATATTCTACATTTATTTCAAGTTAATTCCACCATAATGATGGACTTTAAATCCTATCTACTAAATATGTTTTAAACTACTATAAGTATATTTTCTGAAAGGACATTTGTCAATTACATTTTGAGAAATTTTTGACCCATTTATACCTATAAACCATTATATTAACAACATTTATCAAATTCAACCACTTCAGATTTCTTTCATAAAACAAAAGAGGTTAATTCCCGAAAATTATAGGAATTAACCTCTTTTATTTATATGACACATTATCTATATATTTATGTATCCAAATTATTATTCGATAATAGTATTAAATTCGCCAATATTCTATCTGTATAATTTATAAGAATTGTTGCATAATTCGAGCTACTTCGGGCAAATGGAATCGCTTTGCTCTATCCGATCTCGCTACAAGAACTAATTGACGGAAACATAATTTTGATGCTAAAGGATAGAATTTAACTTTATCATCATCACCTTTACTATTGAGTGTACTCGGCAAGAAAGTAATACCATAATCATCTTCTACTAAAGAACGGCAGGTATCTAAGTTTTCAGAACCAATAACAGCTTTTGGCACAAAGGATTCAGCCTGACATAGACGATTTACCAAAGTTCGTAACTTAAGGCCTTCTCTTATGAGAATAAAAGGGAAAGACCCAAATGGTGCTATCTCATGTATTCCATTCGGTGTCATGAGCGAGTCAGCAATAGCTATAGCTTTTTTATTTTCTACACTAACAGCTAATAAAATTTGCTCATCTAACACAGGATAACTTTCAAGAGCTTGAGAGTAAATTGGTGTTGGAAATAAACCTACATCAACTAATCCATCACAAATTTGTTGCTCCAAAAAATGGGACTCCCCTTCTACTACATGAAATTCCCAGGATGGCTCAATTTGTTGAAAGCTCTTCAATGTTTTACCTAACATATGGTGACCATAGAATTGAGATAATCCAATACGCACATGATAAGCCGCGTCAGACCCTTGATTAATGATAGACTGCGTTAAAGCCTCTACCTTTCCTACTAAAGGCATACCCTCTTTAGCAATTTGTAAGGCTGCAGCGGTTGGTACAACCTTTGTCCGATCTCGAGCAAATAAAGGCACCCCTAACTCAGCCTCAATGCGACGAATACTTTGACTCAATGCAGGTTGAGAGATATATAGTTTTTTAGACGCCTTTGAAAATGATGCCATCTCAACGATGGTACTTATATATTTAATATCCTTTATATCCATAAAAACACCTTATAACAAAACATTGTTGATTTATCATAAGTATATATTACCACAAAAGAAAGAACCCTCCACAAGGAGGGCCCTTTCTTTAAAGTTTTAAATAATCTTAAGACAGAAATTAAACTGACTCAATATATTACATTAGAGTTTTTAATACATCCAATACTTCTTGTGGCAATTCATTTTTATGACCAATAAGTTTTTCTACATAGTCATAGCGGAACTCGAACGCTTTGTGTAATTGGTGATGGTATTCACGCACTTGGAATGGTGGTTCAAAACCAGGAACCTCAACATAAGAGAGGTTTTCATATTTATAGAACGGTTTGAAGTCCAATGTACCTTCTACCAAACGTTCCAATAAATCAAGAGTTACCTCTTTAGGAATTTTATTTTCCAAGAAGAAACCTGTATTCATAATGTAGCATTGTACGCCACATTCAGAGAACAATTTTTTGTAGCTTTCATAGTCACGAACCAATGGATATGTACGGAATGGATTTGCATATGGTTCTATAACAAGTGCATTTGGATCAACGTGAGCATCGAGCTTTTCAGCAGTAGAACGACGTGTAGCTAGTGTTGCGCCCATTGTAGATGCCAAAACAGGGTCATTAATTTTAAGGATTGGTGGCAAAGTTTTATCTTTCATGAGCCATACAATGGCATTAACTGGTTGATCTACGTAGTTTACACGATTATCTGTCCAGAATTGAGATTTAATAGCGCGACCATTATTATTACGCACATCTTCTGCCAACACAACCTTACGGCCATCCTCATCCATAGTTACGCCAACATTTTGTAGAGTCAACAAGAATTCATTAGCAGGATGTTCCACAGGATAGTCTTGCATTTTGTCGAAATATGTAGGTTCAAGAGCAATAGAACTCAAGTCATTAGTATTGATGATATACGCATCGTCATGCAAGATAGAAATATCATAACGACCATCATGCTTTTCATGAGTTAATGTAGATTTACCAGAACCGGACAAGCCAAATACACCGATTGTATAGCTTTTACCATTCTCAAGATTGTAACGTTTCATACCGCCGTGGCATGCTACATAGTCGAAACGGTTCGCCAAGGACCACGCCAATGTAAGGGTACCTTTTTTATGCTCACCGAAGTAGCGCATACCAAGGATCATAGCGCAGTTATGAGCTGGGTCAAAAATAGCAAGCCCACCTGGATGACCTGGCACTACATAGTCAGGATCAGAATAGATATAAATATCGCCTTCTGGAATTTCTACACTATCATTGTAGAATTCTTTTACAGCTGCATCAAAGAACTTGAAGTTCATGATCCAGGAGTACAAAATGGATGCGTGGTCTTTTGGAATCATCAAATGAGCACGAGCGGTGAATTTTTTATCAAGACCAACAATAGCTTGAGCAGCAATCCACTCTTTATCGCGGCTATCATAGACTGCATCACGTGCAATATTAGCAAGTTCCACTTCGTCAATGCCTTCATCGCCAATAATGCGACGAGCTTTTGCATAGCGACCTGTAGTTTTACCATCGTTTGTAACTATTACCTTTGCATCAGCTGGCAAACCTTGCTCGCATGGTTTATATACAGGCATATCGAGGACGATAACACCTGGCTCTTCAGTGGCAAATTGATACGCTTGTGCCACAGATGTAATAGGCGTTACATTGTTTCCATAAAATGCAGTTTCAATAGTACTGCGCATCTTAGAAAATAATGGGTTTGTTTTAATTTCACTTTGCTTCCAAACGCGTCTTGTCGACATAGTATCCAGATCCTCACCTTTAATATATACGTAATTTCTCTTGTAAAAGTAGTTTAAGATAAGAAAATACTGCCTCGGCAAATACTTTCATTATATTTTATTGTACCCTTTTCAGACAAATTTGTATACACAAAACAGATGAATTATAAGAAATTAATGTATGTTTATTTTGAATTAGTGCAACACATCTCTAATAACAAAAATTGATAACTAATCATTCCTTAACGCTCCGACCAAGGTAAACCACATATGATTCAATATTCATAGTCACTGCACAATACTAATAACAAAATAAAATGAGGCAAGATCCTAAGACCTCGCCTCTTTCACATGTAAAAGTTCAATTATTTCTTATTTTTATTAATGAATGCGTCGATTTTACCAATCAAATCATTTACATCAAAATCACCGCGCTCTGCAATCATCTTGATGGTTGCTACCTTAGCCATTACTTTTACCATAGGTGTTTTCAATTTTTCAAATTTAGGATTTAAAGAAATTAAATAATCTACCACCTCAGGACTTTGTTTAATCAAATTAGAAAGAGTTGTTTTTGCGTCGATATGGAATTTACCATCTGCATCAGCTGTTAACGGTTCTTCCTCTACCTCCTCTGCAGCCTCTTGAGCCAATGATTTTTCTTTGCTACTATCGCCTACAAAGTCAGTTTTATCCCAAGTCAACAAGGTACGAGAACCTTCAAGTTCACGAATATGCGTACAATCTTGCATCATTTCTAGTACACCACGGAATTTACCATTTTCATCGCGCACTGCCGTGTAGATAACATAGATAAACAAGCCCGGTTTATTGATCCAGAATTCAGCTTGGCTTTGTTCTCCAGAGCGGAACTTTTCAACGATTTCTTCTACTATGTGAACAGACTTCGCTGGATGACAATTTTTCACCTCACGGCCAATAACATTGGCACTGCGAGGGAAAATGCGATGCGGTGTATCGCTGTAGAACTTAACGAGTTCATTTTCATCTACATAGGATAAATCTACAGGCAGATGACGGAATAACAAATTGATTTGCTCCAATGTCAATTTGCCAGTAGCTACATCTAGAACAGCATCCTTATTTACAGCTGCACCTCCTACAGGCCCAACATATTTGGATAATAGACCGGCCAAATCATTTAGGAACTCATTAGATACACCATTTTGACCGGAGTTATTTGCATTTAGTTGCGCCGCAGAATCATTGATGCCTGGCACTACATATAAACCTGGCGAATCAATGATAGCATAACCAATTTCATGATCATTTTTGCTCATGCGCACAAACTCTTCATCGCTTAACAATTTATACGATGTGGGCAATAGTACTTCTAACTCTTTGGAGTTCAAATCGCGTAACTTCTCTAACGTTTCTGGTACAGACGCTAAGAATTCTTCGTATTTATCCTCCCGTAGCAAAGCATAGGATGCAGAGATAGCATCGCGCACACCGTCATCAAAGGTCCACATAATACGTGTTGGGCGGTCAAAACCATGATCCTCTAACATTGGATACAGTTGATTTTGCTTACGAGACAGATGCGTTCTCCATTGCGCTAAAGAATCAAAGATACCAAGCCAAGGGTTCTTGATAAACTTCTCTTGCTTTAATAGTCCGTCTGCTTCAAGAGCGACCTTTTCAACAGCATTGATTTCTTCTAAGTACACCCACAACGGATGATTTTCAGGATACTCATTTTCTGCACGAACTAATACGCCATCAAACAAGTTCAATAAATCATCCATCTTATCTAGGATTTCTTCATCCTTGTAAACACCTTTTAAACTTTGCTCTGCATAAGCAAACTCATCAGGCGTACAAGTACCTAGTTTTTCTTTCAAAATGCGATTGCCCTCTTCTAAGGACAATTTGCCGTCTAAATAATCTTCTTTAATAGACACAATAATTCTGTAACGTTCATTGTTAATATCTAGCTTTTGTTTTAATGGATTCATATCTATATACCTCCAAGGGTTAATTGATGATTATAAATCCATTATATCATTTTGAAAATTATTTTCAGTAGCTATAGGTACAGTTTTATTATTTTATGAAACTTTCTCAAAAAAGCACCCATACCATTGTAACGGCCCTAAAGAGTCTAACTTTTTGAGGTCACTACACATGTACGGGTGCTTTTATTAGTTATTAAAATCAATATATTCTGTTTTAGAGGATGCTACTGGATTCCCATTAGAATCAGTAGCAGGATTAAATCGCCATGTAGAGATCTTTTCTACAAGTGCTTCGTCAAGAGCACTGATTCCACTAGATTTTACGACTTCTATATCTCCTACAGAGCCATCTTCATTAATGGTAAAACGCACATCAGCACTATGAGCTGCGCCACCATAACCAGCAATATTAATTTGATCTAAGGACGGTGTAGATATCGCTACAGGAAGTTGAAATGGAGCTGCCAACACAGAAGCTACCATACTAGTTACAAACAACGCACTCAACAAAGTACAACGCAACACTTTATTCATCATATTCTCCTTATTTAGCTGTTACAGCTTGTTTAGGTAGAGTAATTGTCATCCCAATAATAGATTCATGAGCTTTTTGATCCACCCCAATAGCAGGTGTGAATTTCCACTGCATGATTGCTTTTTTTACGGCTTCATCAACTGGAGCATAACCAGAGGAACGTTCTACAAATACATTTTTAACATTCCCTTTTTTATCAATCAAGAAGCGTACACGCATATTAGGTGCGACCGTAGCTGTTTGAGGAATCTCAGGCAACTCAGGTTTTACAATATCCACTTCTCGTGGAGATTCTAAGAACTTAGCCGCATCAGCCGTATAATTACCTAATACGCCAAAAGATGCAACAAGTAAAGCCGCCGCAGTGAATCTGAATACTTTATTCATAATAAGCCTCCTTATTAACTCGTATCTATGCATAATATCATACTAAATAAAGATGAATATTTAAAGAGCATTTTATTGTTGATAATTTTTCTCATTTATGCTATATTCAATATAGCGAAACTGATCGGACTTACATATCAGGTAGATATGACAAAAAATTACACAAAGGAGGTTCATCATGAGACGTAGAAAGCGTATTCAAATGAAGGTCATGATGGTACTTGGTATCGTTGCCCTCGTTGGGCCTAACCATCTACAAGCTCTCATCCACTAATGGATCATGACCCTAGCAGACGAACGTATAACTGCCAATAGCCGCTACGTTAGTAGCGGCTATTTTTCTGTTTAAATCAGGGTAGTAAATCACCTTTTCAAAGCATTTTATCTGTTAATTATGTATTCTTAATTATTTATATTGGTTTTTCTACATTATCATTACATCATTTTTGTATTAACAAGATAACTAAAGTTTTTAAATTCACTAACTATAAAAAGGAGGTTTATTATGAAATTCAATCGAGTCGTATTAGTTGTCTTATCATTAGTACTTATGTTATTAGCCCTTGCAGGCTGTGGTAAAGACACCGCTCCAGATAGTCAGAAAAAATTAAACGTCGTTGCCACAACGACAATGTTAACGGATTTAGTAAAAGAAATCGGCGGTGACCATGTGTCCGTCCAAGGTCTTATGGGACCCGGCGTAGACCCTCACCTCTACCAAGCGAGCGCCGGCGATGTAACAACTATGTCTAAGGCAGATGTTGTAGTGTACAACGGCATTCACTTAGAAGGTAAAATGGGTTCTATTTTTGACAATTTAACAAAACAAAATAAAGCTACTATCCGCGTATCCGACGCTATTGATCCAGCTACTCTACTCGACTTTGACGAAGAAGATGGCGTGAAAACTAAAGACCCTCATATTTGGTTCGATGTAGCGAATTGGAAACTAGCTGCCAAAGCTGTATATGAAGGTCTTGCGAAAGCAGATCCAGCTCACAAAGAGGATTTCAAAAAACGGTATGATGCATACCTCACTAAATTAGATGAAACAGATGCGTATATCAAAGCACAAGCAGAATCTATTCCTAAGGAATCCCGCATTCTAGTAACAGCTCACGATGCATTCCAATACTTTGCTCGCGCATACGGCTTTGAAGTAAAAGGTTTGCAAGGTGTAAGTACCGCTACAGAAGCAGGTACACAAGATGTGAATGAGCTTGTGCAATTCATCGTAGATCACAAAATTAAAGCGATCTTCGTGGAATCTTCTGTACCACACAAAACAATTGAAGCCGTTCAAGAAGCAGCTAAGGCTAAAGGCTGGAATGTTGCCATCGGTGGCGAATTATACTCCGATTCCCTCGGTTCTGAAGGCACTGAAGGCGGCACATATATTGGCATGGTAAAAGCTAACATCGATACCATCGCCAAAGCACTTAAATAACAGGAAACAAAATTAACAAAAGGAGGTCTCCATGGAATGGGCCGTTGAAGTTGAAGATATGACCGTAGCCTATACGACAAAACCCGTATTATGGGACGTAGATATGAAGGTACCCATCGGTTCTTTAGCGGCCATCGTCGGCCCTAACGGGGCCGGTAAATCTACATTATTAAAGGCCATGTTAGGCCTATTAACAGTTATCTCAGGTAGTGTTAAGTTTTATATCGACCACCACTTAGCGATGGACAAAAAGGATTACAAGAAAATCGCCTATGTCCCTCAAAGCGGCAGCGTAGACTGGGACTTTCCTACTACCGTATTAGACGTTGTACTTATGGGCCGCTATGGTCATCTAGGTTGGTTCAAACGACCAAGTAAAAAGGATAAAGAGCTGGCTCTCTCTATGATTGAAAAAATGGGCATGAGCGACTATGTAAATAGGCAAATCCGTCAGCTTTCAGGGGGACAACAACAGCGTGTATTCCTCGCGAGAGCTCTCGTACAAGAGGCAGATATTTACCTCATGGACGAGCCTTTCAAGGGCGTCGATAAAACAACGGAGCACGCTATTATTTCACTTTTACAAGAAATGAAAGCGCGGGGCAAAACGGTTATTGTCGTACACCACGATTTAAATACGGTGCCTCAGTATTTCGACTGGGTAACGATGGTCAATAAGCAAACTGTTGCCTATGGCCCCGTAGTAGATACCTTTACAGACGAAGCCATCGAGCGCACCTACGGCAAGGGGAGGATTGTATGACCATACTCCAATCCTACACGACGCAGATGGTGTTGCTCGGCACAGCGCTCTTGGGCCTTGCCAGTGGTATTGCAGGCACCTTTGCAGTACTGCGCAAGGAAAGCCTCATCGGTGATGGCCTCTCCCACGCGGCACTACCTGGTGTAGTCATTGCGTTCTTACTGACCGGCATAAAAGACATTGAAGTACTGATTATAGGTGCCGCCCTGTCCTCTATCACTGCGGCGTGGCTCATTACCGTCACCGTAGAAAACAGCAAAATCAAATTCGATGGCGCTCTGGCTACTATACTATCTGCGTTCTTTGGTCTTGGTATGGTTCTACTCACCTACCTTCAAAGTCTAAACAATGCAGGTCAGGCGGGGCTTTCAAAATTTATATTTGGACAGGCCGCCACCATATTAGCCCGCGATGTGTACATCACATCAGCAGCAGCGCTCATCATTATCGTTTTAACAGCTTTATTTTGGAAAGAGCTAAAACTCATATCCTTCGATGTGGAGTACGCCAAAACACTGCAAATTCCCGTCACATTTACGTTGATCTTATATCGTTCACTATTGATCATGACCATCATCATCGGCATTCAATCAGTAGGGGCTATCTTAATCAGTTCTCTCCTCATTGCACCGGCCGTAGGAGCCCGTCAGTGGACAAATAAGCTAGGTACCATGTGTATACTAGCAGGATGTTTCGGCATGGTGTCTGCTATGGGCGGTACCCTTTGGAGTACAACAGTACAAAAACTGCCTACAGGACCTGCGATCATCGTCATTCTGTCGGTTATCGTACTGTTAAGCCTCATTTTTGCACCTAATAGAGGCATGTTGTGGCAATTCCGGAAAAGAGGTGCCCCATGACAGTACATACAGAGATTTTACTCATCGCTATTGCAGTATCCATCGCGTGCGCTATCCCTGGTGTATTCCTCGTGTTGCGCCGCATGTCCATGATGGCCGACGCCATTACGCACACCGTATTCCTGGGCATCGTGCTCGCATTCTTTGTAACGGAAGACTTAAACTCTCCCTTGCTTTTAGTAGGGGCCACCTTAGTCGGCGTAGGAACGGTATGGCTTACAGAGATGGTTCATAACACAGGCCTCGTCAACGAAGACGCGTCCATTGGTATCATCTTCCCGCTCCTCTTCTCCATTGCTATCATACTCGTCAGTCTCTATAGCGGCAATGCGCACCTTGACGTAGATACGGCACTTCTAGGGGAAATCGCGTTCGCTCCATTCGACAGATGGATTGTAAACGGTACCGACTTAGGTCCTGTATCACTATGGATTTCCCTTGGGGTAGCGATCATCAACCTCGTATTAGTTATGCTCTTCTACAAGGAATTGCAGCTATCCACCTTCGATCCACTATTGGCAGGGCTTTTTGGCTTTATGCCCGCCCTTATCCACTACGTGCTCATGACCATGGTATCCCTCACCGTAGTGGCTTCCTTCCAAGCGGTAGGCGCCATCCTCGTTATCGGCCTCATGATTGGACCTGCGGTTATCGCTTATTTATGGACGGACTCTGTGAAAGCCATGCTCACTAGCAGTATCATCATCGGCATTATCTGTGCCGTCATCGGTACAGAAGTCGCTTTCACCCTAGATGTATCCATTGCAGGTGCTATCGCAACGACGATCGGTGTCGCTTTATTAATTGCCGTTATTTGCACGCCAAAGACGGGCTATATCGCAACCTATCTTCGCCAACGCCACTTGCGTCGTCACTATCGAGAAACAATGATGCTCTGCCATATCTACACCCATATGAATACACCTGTAGCGGCCATTGAAAACGGTATCGGTACTATTCACGAACACTTGAACTGGAAGCCAGACTATACACACCAAGCCGCATCACACCTTAAGAAGCAAGGCTTGTTATATGTAACAAATGGGTACTATATGCTGACCGATAAAGGCGTGGCACAAGTTAAAGAAATCATTTAATGATCCATATGGATTTTGGAATACACAAAGATAAGCAAATCCGTATAGTCTAATTAAATGAATTGTAGAAACTTAATATTTTTCCCAACAAAATAAGCTGAAATCAATGCACTGCAAAGATTTCAGCTTATTTTATTTGTTGAACTGAACGCGCATCTGATACCATTTGGCACCGCCATGATCAGACTCTGATTCACCTTCATTTACAAAACCAAACTTGGCATAATAAGGGATTTTTTCTTCCTTACAGGTTAGAATTACACCCTTACGTTTTTCCTCTCTCGCAAGGTCGATGAACGCCTCAATTAACTGACCACCTATACCGCGATTGCGGTATTCTGGCATTGTATTTAAGCCAAATATCATCTGCCATGCGCCATTGGGGTTATGCAAAGAAGCATCAGCGAACATCTCATCCGTTAAGATTTCATCATCCGTTACAAATCCATCGATAAAACCAATCGGTGTATCGCCGTCAAAGGCAATTAAAAACTGACCTGCATAATGGTCTAAGCGCTCCTTAAATGCCTCACGAGGTGCCGCTTCAGCAGGAGGAAAGCAAGTTGCTTCTATACGTGTCACTAAATCTAAATCAGCAGTTGTCGCTTTTCGTATTAATATATCCATATCTTTCTCCATCGTATTTACATATCGGTTTTAGTATATACCGTTTATAAAACAAAGGCTACACATTCAATGAATGATGCGTAGCCTTATATTAATAGTCTCACAAATTACTTTCCATATAATTACTTTCCATATAATTACTTTCCATATAGATTGTTCAGCAATTATTTTTCCGTATATTTCGGTACATTACGATATTGCATTGGTAAGGAATTCTCTTTCACCTTAAAGCCGTGCTTCTCGTAAAATGGTGCATTCTTGCTATCACCAATCATAACATTGATGTACAAATAAGACTTGTAAGCGTCTTTCACCATTTCTAGCAAATGACCTGCAATACCTCGGCCATGATAATCGGGATGAACTAGCACATAATTGATGAAACATACAAGCTCGCCATCATCCATGACGCGGATAAGACCCACCAAACGGTCGCCATCCCAAGCACTAATCACACGAGAGGAATTCATGAGAGCCTTGTGCAGACGATCTGGATATTTACCTACTACCCAACGAACAGACAGAAATAAATCTGCTACTTGCTGGGATGTAAAATTTCGCTCCTCAGTATATGTAATCTCCATAAAAGCTCCTCCAATGAATCCCAAGATAGCTCTATCAATCGAGTTCCTTGCTCATATAGATAACATCGTCCATAGGGTTATGATAATACGGATCACATTCAGTAAAGCCATGCTTCTTGTACAAATAAATCGCTGCTTGCAACGGTTCAATTGTATCTAGCACCATTTCTTTATATCCAGAAGTCTTAGCATGGTCCATGATACTTTCAATCAGACGATCCCCGAGAGCATGACCACGCCCTTCGGGACGTACATAGAGGCGTTTCATTTCACAACGGATATCGCTATGCTGATAATACGCCACCATGCCGAGCACGACATCATTATCATCAATAGCAACCAATAATTCACCATTTGGTGCCGTATATTTTTCTGCTATATCTGCTAATTCCTTATCTAAATTCTGAAAGGACAAATCGCGACCAAGCCACTGCGTATACTCAGTGATCAACTCTTTTACTTGATCTAAATACGGCTTGCCATCAATAATTTTAATCATATAAACTCCAATGGATATAATACTCTATAATTATTTTTCTCCATATGGCTTATGTTGAAAAATTTCTTTTACAACCCCTTCACCAACAATATTTCCGCCTTCCATGATAAAGAACTCAGTACCTGCTTGTAGAGCAGAATAATCTACAGTTTCATACAGTGGCAACGCATTAGCTCGTATCGGCTGATCAAAGGTAACATCCTCACCATCAATAAAGTTTACACCTAACAGCTGTTCAGAACCCTTTATAACAAGATGAGGGCAATACTTTCCATTATTCAAATTCGGTGGAGTTTTCCTCTTCTCGGTGAAGAAAGTAACTGTACAGCAAATAGTAAAGTCTAAATCGCTCATTTCCGGCCTCATTCAACTACATATACCATATCACCTTTAAAGTATATGTTCATTATACAGTGTACGGGATTTCCTTCGGTCCACAACCAACCTTGCAGCACAGCTCGCCCCCAGTTATAGGTCTCTGTAATAACCTCGAATTCACTTTCACTATACTCCTGCTGATACTGAGGCAACTCAATTCTTTTACCTGTGAAAGTATCTAATATTGTACTATTAAAGACGAGAATTTCTAAATCATCTATATCGCACGTCTCAAACACAACTTGAGCCTTATGAGTTTGTTCAACACCATTCTCATAAGAGAAAATGTACTCAAAAGTAAGAATCAAATTATCATCTTCATGTTCTATTTTTTGGACCCTTGCATCGTGGAGCGAATATTTTGGATACTCGCCAAAAGATTTTGTCGTTTTCATAGCTATCTCCAGTTATATCGCCATAGGGAATGGCTTTAAACCTTAAAATACATAAATCTAAATCATTACTAATGGAGAAATTATAAAAGCATAAAAATATTGTTATCTATTTTAGGCTACTTAATAAACAGTCTTAATAGTAATCAATAAGCTCATAAGTACTTATATAGCCAATATTAAAATCATTACGAAAATAGTCTTTTTGTAAAATAAACTTTATCCTTATAATTTAATTTTAAATATAAAAGCTAGTGAATTCTAAATTCATCAAGTATCACTGCAGCTTCTTCAATCCTTAGAGAGACCAACACTTCCAATATCCCTTCATAGGCAGTCATCAATTCAGCATCACTCTTTATTTTATCACTAAATGCCAAAAATGCTTTTGTAATAATCATATTTAGAGTTGATTCAACTGCATTTACTTGTTGTTGCAACTCTTTTCTATTACCCGCCTCAAGATTCCTTATACTTTCGTGTATAGGTATGAGGATTTCAGGTAAAAGCTCTGTAATATGTAACTGATATATTATATTGATTAGTTCTATAAAGTGTTCATGCCCATATCTAGACCAAATCTCTACAAGAAACATTTTATCAGCATAGGAGTAACTAGTTTGAAGTTCATTCCAATCCTTCATAGTATATTTTGGAAAAGTCAAAAGCAACATTTCAGTTAACTGCTGCTTTACCCATCCTTCCGGTAAAGTTAAAATACGCTCTTCAATTTTCAAAATATTACTTTTTAATAATTGACGAATATTTATATTTGTATATCCGTCAAAATAAGATGCTAAAAAACAAGAGCCAATCTCAACAAATACCTCAACTCCATCATTAGTAATATCTGTAAAATCAACAGAATCAAACATAATTGTAAGTGCAGGTTCTATATTCCTTTGAGTTGTCAGATATTGTGCTAAAAAATGTATCACTTCATGTTTAGAAGAATAATCTAAAAATTCATAATGATCTCGAATTTTACAGCATCCAATCATGGTTGGAAAGAGTTCACTAAAAACCAAAACAAAATCACTATCGTTAAAATCAAGACCACAGTTTATAGCGTAACAAAGAGTTCCTATTTCACACTTATCTATCGTCCAGCTAGAATAATCTTTTTGTAACCCCTTTATTAAAAAATCTTCAGCTATTTCTTTACGTTTATTTTTATATAAAGGAATGTTATTCGTTTCACATACTCTCTCTATCCAAGTAGGAGGTTTCTGCATATTTGGAAAATATTTATATGATGGCTCCTTAAGACAAACCTGCTCAGCATTATACAAATATCTTCGCATTTCATCTTCAGAAACCTCTACAATAGTATTAAACATGGATTTTGCTAAAACCTTATTAGTCACTAAATAATGCTTAAGCTGAGTAGAAATTTCATTGATAATCCCATGATGGCCTCTGTAAAGAATACAATCAACCATAAGATGGGATAGTCTCTCCTTCACAATATCATTAAGAGTATGTTCCATCTGTGTAAATAACACTTTTGACAGGGATATATCAAAAATAAACGATTCACCATTAAATAATTTCTCAATACCCTCAATCCAAATCTGACAAAATTTCGATCTACACTCTTCATCCATCTCATCAAAACCAAATGAATATGCTATAAGCCCAACCAATACCTGTTCTATCTCTGTCGTTATTGTGGCAGTATGTTGTAATGACCTTAGTACTTTTATTTGAGCTAAACATGATGCGAGGTCAAAACAATTTGTCTGCATTTTTTCATTACACTCTTGAATAATATGCTCTAACTTTCTTTGTTCAACAATAAAAGGAGTTTTATCATTATCATCAGTGATTTTTTTTGCTTCACCAACAACGACTGGTTGAATTTCTATAAGATTATTTTCAACACTTCGTATCGATACATTTCTAAGATCCATCTTTTGAACCTGTAAATTTTCTTTAGCATATTCTTTATTATTTGGATATAAAGAATATAGATAGTCTAATACAGACTGGGCCTGCTCAACAACCTGACTACTACTTATTAATTGTATTTGAATCATATACTCCTGTAATGATAAAAGAAGATTCTTATCAATAGGATATCTTTTTTCAAAATCAGGAATTCCCATTGTTTGCAAAATTTGTTTTTCAAGCAAAATCTTTACTGGATTTGGAGCAAATAATACAACTCTATTCGTATCAGCAACAATCAGTTCAAGACTACTTAATAACTCTAGTGAATATCCTGGCAATAGTTTTTTACAATAAATGCCTACATAGGAAATAACCGTTAACATCATTACATTATTTGCATTTTTTAATATTTCCTGTTTGATAAACTGCAAAAACTCTTTTTTTCTTTCATCATCACATTGATTAGAATTTAACAACTCTATAATATTTCTTGTAAGAACATAAAGTGCATCATCAACTAGATAATGAATCCCACCTTCTTGTGTTCCAACAAGCCAAAATTTATATGAAAAAAGATACTCTTTATCGATTATATCAGGTATATATAATTTTATTTTTGAAAGTTCATTTGGCGTCTTTTCATATACAGAATTTGCGACATGATTAGTTAAATTTATAATCCACCTCAAAGCTACTTTAAAATTATATCTCACAAGGATATGTAAGAACATATTCTGAGAAATTGTTTTAAATGTATATGAATATGAATCCGCCTGTTCTGATAATCCCCACACTTCAGATTCAGTTATAGATCTATGATTTAAAAATCTAGGCCTCCTTTTCATTTTTCTTTGCTCTAACCAATATATATCTGCTAATCGGCATAGTTCTGCACCTAAATAAATTGCAAGACGAGGCGTTGTATTTTTTAATGTATATTCAATAAAATCAGTTGAATTTCTTCCAAGTGAATTATCTTCATTCTTTATAAAAGCTTCACTAATCTGTTCCCAAAACGCTTTTATCCATGAAATAGCATAATCTGCCATTAAATATAGTGCTGATAATAGGTTATTAACTAACTCAACGTGTAACAAATCCCATTGTTTTTCAGCACCTTCTAACTCTTTTTGAATATAATACTCCAATATCTCACAAGCATTCTGTGCTATTATCGAATTAAACTGACCGATTTTAGAATAGTCTACACAAAGCTTAATAATCTCATCTTTATATGCCTCATTCTTATATTTTTTTGTAGTAAATAATAAACTAATAAGACATTCTCTACCTATACCAAACGGAGATAAAATTGCATAATCATTATTATGTAAAAGTTTAATTACTTTTGTACTAAAAGCATAAAGATTTTCAAGCTTTAGAAAACGTGTTAAAAGCTCTCCATTAATAGTATCCTCATACTCACTAAAAAAGTCCTTACAAAAATCTGATTTCAAAATTCCTATTATCGTTTGATCTTTCCATTTACTTGGAATATTATCAGTATAAAGCAAATTGTATAAAAACTTTCCTCGATTATCCCGAGTAAACAGCTTATTTTCCACCCATATCTGATACCTTCTATACACACATCTTCCAAAAACTTCTATAGACGTGAAAAAATCAGCATATTGCCCTTTACAAAGATCAAACTTATTATCAATAAGTCTTTCAAAGCAAATATCCTCAAAAATATCATATTTTAATCGAATTTTATTTGAATTACGTACTATTACCCCATTAGATTCTAAAATTGACACAATTCTAGAATCTAATTCATCCACTAATACTCCAGAAGAAAAGCGCTTTGCCCGCTCAAGCACTATATATTCTATTATTTGACGAATTTCAGTAGGCTTGATTTGCGGGTACACATTATTTCTACCCAAACATATAATCTCAGTCCAAATATAGCTTCTAAATGAGTTAATATTTTCAATTTCTGTTTTATCATCTATTCTCGAAACAATTAAATTTAAATAGAAGAGATTATTTAAAATCTGCCCGTATACAGGATTCGCCTTTACCCCCATAATTACAGGATACTTGCTAGCAACTGCATTAATCTCACTATTCTCCAGCACTGTAAGTCCAATATTTTTTATCGAAAAATGACTTTCAATTTTCAAGAATGCATTCTTATCAGAAGATCTACACGATGTGATAATATAAACATGTTCATAATTAACTGCATTATTATAAAGCTGAAATAAAAGATCCTGTTTTGATTTTGGTGCATCAGCAATAAATTCAAGTGCATCAATATATATATAAATTCGTTTATTGGCTGTATATCGGAATACATCTTGTAAATTAAGATTCCAAATAGAGTCAAGAGAGCTAGCTTCTATAAATCTTTCAGCGCGTGCAAATAAAACAAGATCTTTATCTTTAAGAAACTTTTTACATAGTGCAGATTTTCCGGATCCAGCAACACCTTGAACTGAAATAAATCTAGCTGCACTTTCATTCATTTCACTTAGTATCTCTGATCTATTAATCTCATATTCACCTGCAATTAAATCATCAATACTATTCTCAATCAATGATTTACTATCATTAATAGCTTGTTTAAGACTCGTTACACAAACCGATATCGTATTACCTTCATGAACGCACAGCTCATAAAGACTCTTTTGAAAATCCAAATCGACTTTGGCTTTTTCTATTATACTCTTTGTTGTAATAAGATGTTTGTCCTTTAAAAACGATATATTACCAATTTGGTTATCATTCGAGTAGTCTTTTACATTTGAAATAGAAGAATTATCCAATACAAAAAAATAAACTTCTTTGATTTTATCTATATTAACATCACTACTATCACGAATTTTTTCAAGTGTAGATTTAATTTTTTCTGGTATATTTTGATTAGTACTAACTTGTACAAAAATTTCAGCATTCTCTGAGATAAGATCAACATAAGGATAATTTCCCCTAGTACTATTCAAATTAAAAAAACGTTGCCCAAACCAAAGACTCGTACATTCAATAGCAAACAGCTCAAAAAGAGTAGCATTATCAAATAATCCTAACTTATTTAATATTTTGATATTATTCTCATAGTTTACAATATAATCATTAATATATTGAATTCGTTCTGCTGATTCTAACATATTGCCCTCTAATTTTTCTATAAAACTAACACTTTATCAGAATATCTTATTATAATAACAATAAGATTCAAAATTATTACTCTAACGCCATTTTAGTCCACAATTACATAACATATCAATCACCAGTCATTAAAATAAGCCTCCTACCAAAAACATAGGAGGCTTATTCAACTTTGATATAAGTATACGTAAAAAATTAGGTAATGTTAAATGCATTTTTCAAGTCTTGAATTAATGAAACACAATATAACTCTAATTCCTCTTTATTTAACTCTACTATTCTTTTAAATCCTGATCCTCCTACAGCTCTTCTAAAGGTTTTAATTAATTTTTTTGTAAAACCATATTTTCTAATATGCTCAAACTTGTCTTCTAAAGATAAAGATACTATTTCTGGATCATCTAATTTTTTTTGCTTCCTGTCTTTTAAACAATCATTAATTACTTCTATATTATCATTAATAAACTTTTCTTTTTTTGCATATAAATCTTCATCAGATATAGGATGCTTCAACAGTTCTTTTTCAAATGTATAACATTCTAACATACAATATTTAGTTAAAACTATTTTATTTAAAAAATCCTCCTTTTTTAATTCTTTATCAAATTTACAAACTTCATCTATAACTTCTCTTTTTTGTTTTTCTGTATTTCCACCATCCGAATCTACAATAAAAACACTTTTAGAGTTTGTATTAATATATTTCAAAACACTAGAATTAACTGCCATGGATAATTTTGATACACTAGTTAACATCATAAATTTGGAACTTATATCATCTCTGAATATCGTCTTGACTAAATACTCATAAGCCTTCTGATCATCTTTTCCTTCAACAAAGACAAGATACTCTTTTCCTAAAAGATATGTTATATCATAACCTAGCAATTGCATTACCTCTAAACTAGATTCTAACGGTTTAATCTTAGTAATAGGTAATGAGTGCTTAGTCGGATTTTCTCTAAAAATTTTAAATAATGTTCCTCTATCAAAGCTCATTATAGACATATGAGAATGAGTAGTTAACATAACTTGATGTTCTTTTGCAATTGTACAAATAAAATCTGCCATTCTCTTTTCCAATTTAGGATAAAGGTATAATTCAGGTTCTTCAAGCAAAAATAAAACAGGTTCAACACCACTTCTCTGCATCTCCAGTAAAGTTTGTAATAATACAATCTTATACATACTTCTTGTCCCTGAACCAACAGATTGAAAGTCTATATCTCTATCTATATTTGCAAATCTAAAGTTTGTTTTTATATGTATATTTTCAAAAAGTTGATTCGAGAATTGCCATGATATTTTTATAGTATCATCATAAGAATCTTGAAGATTATTATTTAATTTATCAGTTATTTCAAGTGTTTCTTCTTGAACACGTTTTAATAGATATTGATTAATCTCAGGTATAGATAGCTCCGAAATTATTGTATTATCAACTAATTGATTGGTGAGAGTTTTTTTTATATTTATTGAAGGTAACAAAAGTCTAAATAATTTATTAGTAGTACTATCAACCTCGCCTAAACCTTCTCCCAAAAAATTTCTTTCATCATGTAAATATGCATATCTAGGTTGTATAATCTTTTGAATCTGTCTAATTTCTTTAGAACTCAACTCAGATGTAATCGATTCACTAAAGCTAGCATCCGTCAAAAAGATATTTGACTCTATCGCCTTATCATATTTATAAACAATTTTAAAATATAAAACATTACTATGATTATCAATTCCCCATTCTTGTTTTATATTCTTTCGTAAATCTTTCAAATAAGCTTTACTTTCTAATCTCCTACGTCTTTCGCCTTTAGATTCTTCAAGTGCATTTGAATACCATTTTGGCTTATTATTATTTAAATCTGAATTCTCTAATATACGCTTAATTGAAAAGTCATCAAACTCTATGCCTATACCTATAGTAATTTCATCTTCACGATTTCCAGCTTTATCAAATCTAAAATCTGACTCCTTTATATTATATTCTCCTAAAAAAGTTAATATCGCAAATAATATAGAGCTTTTACCAGAGCTATTTTCTCCTATTAATCCTAATTTATTAGAAATATTACTAATCTCAATTTTTTTTATAGATCTATAGTTTTTTATAAGTATTTTTCTTATCATCTTAGTCCCTTATCACATAGAGTCATTATAAATTTTAGATAAACTATAAAACTACAATTATCTACTATAAAAACTCTATAGTCTTTCTCCCTATATAATTGATTAATACTATTCTCATTTATTTACTGCCTACCAACTTACACTTATCATTATATGAAAGCCTTCCACTTAAATAAAATGGAAGGCTTTAAAAGTTAATATATTCTTTTATTCCCACTCAATTGTAGCAGGTGGTTTAGATGTAATATCGTACACGATACGGTTGATGTGTTGTACTTCGTTTACGATACGACGGGAGATTGTGTCCAATACATCGTAAGGGATGCGCGCCCAGTCAGCAGTCATGAAGTCTGTTGTTGTTACGCCACGCAATGCCAATGTGTAATCGTATGTACGGAAGTCACCCATAACGCCTACGGTACGTGTAGATGTTAATACTGCAAAGTATTGGTTGATGCTACGATCAAGACCAGCTTTTGCAATTTCATCACGGAAGATGTAGTCCGCATCACGCAAGATGTCTAATTTCTCTTTCGTAATTTCGCCCATTACGCGAATAGCAAGGCCAGGACCTGGGAATGGTTGACGCCATACGAGGTAGTCAGCCAAACCTAATTCAGAACCAAGTTCACGTACTTCGTCTTTGAAGAGGTTACGCAATGGTTCAATAAGGCCTTTAAAGTCTACAACTGCAGGCAAGCCGCCTACGTTGTGGTGAGATTTGATAACTTCAGCTTCGCCAGTACCGGACTCGATAACGTCAGGGTAGATTGTACCTTGCGCTAAGTAATCAACGGAACCGATTTTACGGCCTTCGTCTTCGAATACGCGGATAAATTCTTCGCCGATAGCTTTACGTTTAGCTTCTGGATCTTCAAGACCAGCCAATTTATCTAAGAAACGTTTTTCAGCATCGACGCGGATGAAATGCATGCCGGAATCTTTGAAAGCAGCTTCAACTTCGTCGCCTTCGTTTTTACGCATCAAACCATGGTCAACAAAGATACAAGTCAATTGGTCGCCAACAGCTTTAGAAATAAGAGCTGCTGCAACGGAGCTATCTACACCGCCAGACAATGCCAACAATACTTTGCCATCGCCTACAGTGTTACGGATTTCTTCAATAGCAGTTTTTGCATAGTTTGCCATTGTCCATGTGCCTGTGAAACCACATACTTCGTACAAGAAGTTGTGAAGCATTTCTTTACCATGTTCAGTGTGCAAAACTTCTGCATGGTATTGCATAGCGTACAATTTACGTTCTTTATTTTGCATGGATGCTACAGGGCAGTCCTTTGTATGAGCAATGATTTCGAAACCTTCTGGTACTTTTGCTACATAGTCAACATGGGACATCCAAACGATTTGGTCTTCGTCCAAACCTTTGAACAACGGAGATGTAGTGTCCACTTTAGTAGGCGTTTTACCAAATTCACGGTTGTCCGCAGATTTAACTTCGCCGCCCAATGTATGCGCCATAAACTGCATACCATAGCACATGCCAAGAACAGGAATACCAAGTTCAAAAATCTCTTTTTCAATTTTTGGAGAGTTTTCTTCATACACGCTGTTAGGGCCGCCTGTGAAGATGATACCTTGCGGTTTTAATTCTTTAATTTTGTCCAGCGCTTTGTTGTATGGATATACTTCGCAGTATACGTGATTTTCACGAACACGGCGCGCGATCAATTGATTATATTGACCACCAAAGTCAACAACAATTACAAATTCCTTGTTTTCCATGCCTTCCTCCATATGCATCTTTGTGAAAGTATATTCACTATTTTTAATACCCTTACATTTCTGTACTGGCGGTGCGTTTTCTAGAGCAAAACGCTAAATTTCATTACATTTCATTATACCATACGAAGTATATGGACTCCATATATTCCGTATGAAATTTATGATTAATATTTTAATGTTCGGATTTTGGTTTTACTCTATACAAAACTCAATACAATGAGATGACCTATAAGAGGCTCTACCCTTTCAAGAGACTATTCTTTCTCAGGCTCACGTTTAGACATTTTTACGGCACCTACAGGACAGATGGAGTAACAATCGCCACATCCGATACAACCTTTACCTATATTAAATCGAGTCTCCCCTTGGGTAATGCATTGAACAGGACAATCTACCGCACACGCACCGCACTTAACACAAGTATCATCGATAATAAACTTTAGATTTCCCATTCTACATCACCTCCTATGTCTAACAATGCTATGTCAATATTGCTACATCAATGATATATATGTTTTTTCCAGATACTACCAGTTAAAAGTATTTATTTTTAACTGGTAGTATCTCAAATATAGACATATCTAGTCGAAGCGAAATTAAAGCAATTTATTTTTATTTAGCTCATCATTATGTGCTATAGCCGAGTAGATTGCTTTAGCCACGCCATGATGGTTATTATCCGTCGTCACATAGCGCGCTGCTTCTTTAATATTCGGCTTCCCATTGCCCATAGCTACGCTAGCACCTGCAAAACGTAGCATGGATAGGTCGTTCTCACTATCCCCTAATGTCATGACTTCATGGGGACTAAATTTCCAGTGATTTGCCAGTGCTTCTACAGCGGTCCCCTTTGTGGTATGTGGTAGTACGAATTCGAGATTACCTTCACTAGAGAGCAGTACATCGTAAAATCGTTCACGACCTGTACCATCATGAGACATACCTTGATATTCATCACGCAAATCTTGTAAGATTCTTTGGCGCATAGACTCATCGCCGTAAAAGATTTGCATCTTCTCAGGGCCTTCGTCTAAGGCTTCCATATGAGCTAGTAAATCAGGCACCATAGTTCGTGTTGCCAAGATAAATGGGCGGATATTAGGTCTAAAGAAGAAATTAGACTGTTCTACTTCACATTCAGATAAGTTATCATTTGCTGCTTTATCACCTTCAGCTAAGGCATAGTGATCATAAGTTTCACCAGGCAGATGTCCCCAAAGACCTTCCTCATCTGCACAAGCACATAAACGTTCCGGTGTAATACAGCGAGATGGCGGATACATACCAAAGATTTTATCTTTCACATAAGCCTCTACATAAACACCATAGGTTAAAAGTTTGCGCAACAAATAGAGTGCCTGTTCTTTATCAAAGGTTACATGGAACAAACTACGGTTTTCTTCCTTGTCCATTACATAGGCCCCATTGGTACACATGAAATAGCGTAAACATGGTAGTTTCTCGATAACATCATTCATCTCATTCCAAGCACGACCAGAAGCGATGGCTACGCGAATGCCACTTTCACGAGCAGCACGAATAGCCTCAATAGCCTCATCAGGAATTGCTTTTGCATCGTTAACTAATGTGCCATCAACATCAGAGGCTATAAATTTAATAGGCTTATCACCCTTGAGACCTATGTAGTTTTTAATTTGTAATGTTTCAGTTGAGGACATGAAGCCTCCTTTAATACAGTAGTATATAAATAGATAAAGAATTAAATAGATATACAGTTATCTAGATAAATAGTTGTGTATATAAATAGTTGTGTATATAAATAGTTGTATTTATAAATAATTAAGCAGATAGAAATGTATTTCTACTCAGCAAGATATTTCAGTAGGATATTAAAGTTTATAAGGTGTAAAATATAAACTAACAGAAGACCTACATAGAAATAAGAGCATCTAAATAGAAATTAAAACATAGATTGGAAGCGAGATAATATGCATATAATAATCGATCGAGATGCTGTTTGTGCAGCCGATGATGCTAGTTGGCATCGCGAAGAATTTACCGTACCAGATGATATGTCCATAGCCGGTTTATTCGAATTTCTTGAGCTTAAGTACATTCCGGTCATCGCTGGAAACAACGTGGTATGGGCGCTCTATCACCAAGATGTTGAGGTAGGAAGCTATTTCACCAAGATTCAGAGTTTTATCAATGGCAACATACCATTATCGTCCATTATTAGTAATTCTGAAAGAGACAATACATTCTATCTAAGATATTACAGCTCGCCCCATCGATATAGAAAGCACTGTATTAGCATTGGCCCCTTATCTAAATGCTAGTTGGTGAGATTGCATACAAATAAAATTATTTAGATACATTAAATTTAGATGCATTAAATTCAGCTACAATCTCTTCTAATACTGCTGGATTTTCTACCAATCTTAATAATGTACGACCAATAATATTGGCTCCATCAAGGATTGTTTGTTCAATGGTTGGTTCTAGCATAGCGGCTGCGAATTCTTTAGAGTGACATACTTTATCGTCCCCAGCAAGTCGTAATTTAGGGTGGAACGCCGCACATTGATAGCTCACATTACCAATATCTGAACTGCCCCCAATATCCGCTGGGCCCGATTTAAAATCTATGCCCATATCAGTCATTACGTCTTCAATAAGTAATGTACCTCTTTGGTTTTGATTCATATCATCATAGGGATTGCCGTAAAATTCTATGTCGACTGTTGTTCCAGTACAAAGGGCTGCTCCTTCAAAAATTTTCTTAATCTGTTCAGATAGACCATTCAAATAGTCCCGTTCGGTATGACGTACGGTTACTTCTAACTCGCCAAACTCAGGGATAACATTAGAAGCAGTACCACCGGCAATAATCCATGTACCGATGCGCGTTTCAGGTCGCACTTGTTGGCGCATCATATCCATCGCGTGAATCGCAAGTTGTACGCCATTTACCGCATTAATGCCGTTCCAAGGCTCACCTGCTGCATGGGCTGGTTTACCATGATAGCGTGCACGGAAACAGTCTAGTGCCAAGAATTGTGAATTAGGTCGAGTTTCTTCACCATCGAGGTGAACCATGATAGCCAAATCATAGTCCTTAAACACGCCTGCATTACACATATCCACCTTACAACCTGTAGCTTCTTCATCTGGTGTACCGATAATATCAATGTCCATATTGAAAGCAACGCCGTCTTGTTGCATTTTGCGGAGCGTTAATGCGGCGAGCACACTCATGGAACCGCTCGCACAGTGACCACATGCATGACCTACCTCAGGCAACGCATCATATTCACAGAGGATAGCCAAACGTCCTTTAGGGTTATCTACTTTTACAGGAGATGCCTTAAACGCTGTTGGTAGATTACAAAATTCATAAGTTACATCCATACCATATTTTTCGAGAACAGCACCAATCGTTTTTACGGTCTCAAATTCATGACTAGAAAGCTCAGGATTCTTAGCTAATGTATAGTTAATAGCAAACGCATCAGGTGCAAAGCTTTTACAAAGATCTGAAAAGGTATTTGTAAGGGACATATTACCTCCATGTATATATCCAAATTATTGTAAAGAATTTTAGTACTCTACAATAAAGAATAGAAAACTCATTTACTCTTAATTATACAATGTTATTGCCTATTATTGTAAAATTCCGTACAATATAAACAGAATTTGATAAACCATGTATATGGATGTTTGAGGAGGTTTCTATGTTTAAGTTCAAAAAGTTGACAGCTATCGCCCTCGTAGCGGTAGCAGCAATGGGTTTATTGGCTGGTTGTGGTAATGACAAACCAAAAATGACACAACAAGAAGGTGTATTGCGTGTAGGTTCTGAAACTACATTCCCACCATTCGAATTTACTGAAGGCGACAAATACGTTGGTTTCGACGTTGATTTGTCCGAAGCAATTGCTAAAAAATTAGGTTTAAAAATGGAATTCAAGTCCATGGGCTTCGATGCTTTGATTCCAGCTGTTCAATCCGGCGATATCGACATGATTGCAGCAGGCATCAATGCTACGCCTGAACGTGAAAAAGTATTGGACTTCTCCGATGTGTACTTCGATCAAGGCGGTTTCATCACAGTTGTTCGTAAAGACAACACTACAATCCACAACATGGACGAATTAGCAGGTCATACTGTAGGTGCTCAAATCGGTACTATCCCTGTTGAAATGGCTCAAAAAATCCCTAATACAACAGTAAAACAAATTGATTCCAATGCTAATATCTTCATGGAATTGAAAGCTGGTACAATCGACGGTGCTATCATCGATAACGCAGTGGCTATGTACTACCTTAAACAAGGTGCTGACAAAGACCTTAAACTCGTAGGCGAACCTACTAAAGCTGAAGGTACAGTTCTTGGCATGAAAAAAGGCAACAAAGCTTTACAAGAAGCTGTTAATAAAGCTCTTAAAGAACTTAAAGAAGACGGCACTTACCAAAAAATCTACGACAAATGGTTCGGCGATTACAACAAAAAATAATATCTATCTCTATGAACTAGGATAAATATGACCCCTCTGAAAGACTTCAGAGGGGTTTTTTCCTCTTTTGCGGTCTCTTACGTTCGTTATATAATAAATATGTATTCTATAGTAAATGTAATTAATATAAAGGAGGCCTTATGGCACAGTACTTTACGGAACGCCTAGAAAAGGTCTTCCACATGATTTTCACATCATATAATCAAGAGATGGCTCAAGAAGGCTTACGCCAATTAGAGCTCATCGTAAACAATCAGCAAAGCCCGGAGCAAACGAATCATCAAGCCTTGCGCAACGATATGACTACCTCTCTGGAAAACGAAATCACCACTAAAGAGGACGCATTAAAAATAGCAAACGATCCAGAGTCTCGAGAAATAGCTGATGCATATGCTTTATTGGCTCGTATCTACGCAGGACCACGCTTTACGTGGGAGGAATCTAATTTTCCTGAAAACAACATGCGTACCTATCAATGCTTGCACGATAGCATTCGCCGCTGTAGTCCAATCGGCACCTTGCAAGCATTGCGTATCAATGGAACCATTACACCTACGGTTGAAAAGGATATGTTAATATCCTTTAATGATGCATTTCGCATCGTTTACGATTACGCTGAACAAGGCGATGCCTTTTGCCAATACATTATAGGTAATGTCTTTTTCTGGCGCGATGATGATCGCATTAGCTTAGCCAAGGATATGATTACACCACCTCGCCTAAGTTGGTCCAAACGGATTCAACAGATTTTACAAAAAGGTTCTATTCAAGAACGTATTGGAGCCTTACAAGGCACTGTTTCAGACGAAACATTACAGGAAAATGCTACTACATTTGCCAAAGAATGGTTTAACAAGGCCCTCAACAATGGACTTGCCATGTTCCAAGGCAATTTACGTAACATCTATATCGACGAAGGTGATTTTGATAATGCGCGCCGTGTAGCTTTAACTGCTGCTGAGCTAGGCAATCCAACTATGATGCTCTACACTGGCCTAGACTGTCATGAACATGGAAAATTTGAGGATGCTTTCACATGGTTCACGAAAGGTGCCTCCTTGGGTCAAGCTGAAAGCACCGCCGAATTAGCGGATTATTACTATCACTTTTATGATACGAAAGAGCTACGCCGCCTAATTCCGTATAATCCTGTAAAAGCAATCGGCCTCTACCGTCGCGCAGCTACTAAGCATTTTAGCGACGCCGGCTATGCTGCATTGCAAGCGGCCTTCGGCTATATTTTCCACATAGGCCACCTTCCTCTCGACTGGGGTCTCATTGCAGACTTAACACACATGGCAGCCACTAAAGAACGCTTTATGTTCTCCTTGCCATACATCGGTTACATGCGAATCCATGGCTTAGGGGTAACAAAAAATATACGTTTCGGTGTACAATCGTTAACACGTGTACTGGATGAAGAAAAGCGCGCACTAGAAGAGGAAGATCGCGTTCTCTTCTATGATATTACACGGGCTTTAACACGAGTTGCCTTAGGATATGCCTATGAAAAAGGCTATGTCACAGGCAAACCTGATTTAGATGCCGCTGTAGCCTATTACGAAGAGTCTCATCAATATATACTATCTCACAAGGCAAACCTCGATGAAGAGCTAAAGGATATTCCTATTGATGATGAAGCAGAAGAACGCTTAGCAGCCTTCGAAGAGATTGATGGTCATTGGTACTATAAAGAGGGCTTTACAGAGTCTACCTCAACAGTACGGCCTGGTCATACGGAATGGCCTCAAAATGCGGCTCGCTTATCTGTAAATATGGATGACTTCTTATGGGATACCTCCTTATATGATTGGCAAACCATTGAGCATGCTTTAGAATCACAAGAAGAAATGAAACTGAGCTTTTACAATCATTTCCTATCCGTTCCAGATAAGTTGCGCAACATTTTTAAGTTAGATGTAAAACGCATGCCACGTGATACGTACCAAGTCAGAATACATGGATATGACTCCACAGAAGGTCAAGAGGTTATCTATCGAGCGCTATTCAAGAAAGAGGATGCTATACATCTGTTAAAAGACCTCTATGATAATCATCAATTACCTGTATTTGGTAATAACTGGTCCATTGAAAAGAATGAAGAAAAACCAACTTGGCACTATGTACTCGACGTAGATCACCAAGCTTTCTTGCTTGAAGAATACGACGATGCGAATGCCATGATACAAGCCGCATTACAAGGCTTAAAAGACAAAAAGTACGAACAAATTAATGTCCGTACCCATGACTTTATCGGTCCATCTTATTTTATTTTCAGAGGCAATCACACAAATCCATTTAGAGTACAACTCTATCTGAAAGAATCTATGCGCCACTCCATCGACAAGGATGGTAAACCTCTCGATACACCTGGCAATACCTATTTATTTGAACAACAGTTAGGTAACGAAGTATCCTTAAACTACTGGATTCAAAAAACGATTAATACCTTGGAAATACCTGAGCTAGACAATTGGAAAAAGCTCAGTGTTCCTAAGGGGTTACAATAATAAACAAATATACAAAAAGGAGCTAGTACACAGCGTACTAGCTCCTTTGCTATAAACGAAAATAAGCTATATTTAGTCTAAAATTACAGACTATAAACCAACATCGACAAACTGCTGTTCATAAGTATTTTCCACAGTTTCTTGTACAACCATGTCGCTACGATGTACCTTATCAAGCATCTTGGAACGAGCCGTTGTAATCGCGCTTTCACTATGTTTACCACCACGCCAAGCAAACTTGGAGGTACCGATGGTATATTTCAAGGTCGCATAAGGACCACTCAAATGATGAGATGCCGTTTGGTAACCCGCATCAAGGGTAAGATGCGGTGTTATATGGAATTCTGCACCCACTTTAAAACCTTTTATGGCATCACGTTTTTTTAATTTATAATACCCTACTCTTACAGACTCTCTACCACGCCAATTATAATAGTCCGCATAGACACGAGCCCATCGAGCATTTTTAAAGGTCCGTGAGTATCCTACATCAAATCCACTGGCAGCAACCTTTTCTGATAGCATCCAATGATTTTCATAAGCAGCCACACCATAATTATAAAGACTTTGATCAGGATCCATACCATATGGATACAATCCTGCAGGATCACCCAATACAACACTACGCCCATGGAGACCTATATATTTTCTATCATCAGTCCCTAGATTTCGGTACAGATTAGCATGAAATTCATTAAGGCCTGCCACATATTCTACACCGCCACTAACACGCTTATAGCCACCTTTAAACACATGGTCATAGAACGCATTAACACCAACATAAGCATGTTCACCTTTGCTAAGGCGACGATAACCAATACCAATATTAGCATTCATTCCTAATGATTCTTTCGTATCTGTTTGTTTATCGTGTCTTATAAACGTCCCTGCAGGTCTAGCTGGAACCAAATAACCATCTAATTTATAAGATGAAATCTTTTCTCCACTACGTCCAATACGACCTTGTACAAAGACAACGCTTTTAGCGTTTTCATCATAATGTGTTATAGGTTGCAAGGTCTCAATATACAATTTATTGATTTCAGTAGATTTTGAATTTTTCGAAGTTACAGTATGTAGATCAGTTCTCGGTGGTGAACCAACAGCATGGTGCTGTGTATGCGTCTCTTTCGAGTCTTTCATACCAACCCCAACAACCACATCTGTGCGATCCATCCAATTAGAACGAACAGCTTCATGTCGCGCTGCATCTTGTGAATTAATTTGTTGCTCATTAGGTGATGAATGTATACCTTGAGCATCCCCATTGGCTGCCATTCCTGTAATAGTGAAAGCACATCCTATAGATCCTAAAACTAACGCCTTAATGATTACGTTTTTTCTCATGCCTTACACGCTCCCCTCGTTTTACATAAGAAATAAAACCACACAAACTGTACGCCCTTCACGTTCATTTCATGGTTCATTCATCTTAATTATAGGTATGCTATTTTCCATAGTCAATATAAAGCCCTATAGTTAAACGATAGTTAAAGATTCTCTAAATCATTATGTTACAAATTGATTTCTATTTTCAGGCAAAAGAAAAAGACCACCTGCAAGCCAGGTGGTCTTTTTTCTGGGGAATGAAATTGTTATTTGAATAAAGGCAAGATTGCGTTTGCTAAACCAGTAAGCGCAGCCAAGATTGCTTTAACGATAGTTGCTACCATTGCTGTTCCTCCTTCTCATATAAGCACAATAACTAAACTAACTATAAATATCTTAAACTAGTATATTAAACTTAATATGAAATGAGTAAAAATTTACACATTAATTTTTCATGAGGAAAATAACAGAGTAGCAATTATTATAGATAGTTTTATGAGAAAGATAGCATACAACGAATTCATAATTTTCTATAAAATTTTAATAATTAACAGACTAAGGGATATTAATTTTCATAAACGTACTTACAGGACAGATACATATAACAAAAACCCTTCTCTCACTAGCTTAGCCAAGAATAACTAAGTGTAGTATAGAGAAGGATTTCCTATTTAGAAGTTAATACATAATAGACAACTCATAGTATGTATTATGTTCTTTGGATTATAGAGATTCAACAACCTCTGCACAACGATGGCAAAGTGTAGGATGTTCGATGTCTTGACCTAAATTTATTTTTTATCCGAATTAGGTTTTATCCCTAATGCCTCTTCTTGTACATACAACCGTTCTGTCTTTTTTTCCAATAATCGATCATAGAGCTTATTACCGGTTTCCACATTCACTTTAACATCGGAATCGTCTTTTTTATCCATATGTAACTCATCTAATAATTCTTTAGTGCGCTTTTCTTCTTTATCCAATAATTTTTTCTCTATTTTTTTTGTTATGGACATAATATAGCCCTCCATTCAATAATAATGAAACCTCTATATATAATCATTATACCTTAAAACGGCCAATATTATAATCAGATAAAATTAATAAAGTCACTATAACCGATATATCAGATAAACATAATCATTTTTCACATTATATTCATTAAATGTTATATACTTCTTACTACCTCTGCACAGCGGTGGCAAAGTGTAGGGTATTCGCTATCTTGACCTACTGTATCGCGGTGGATCCAGCAGCGTTCACATTTTTCAAGTTCAGATGGAGCAACTACTGTAGCTACGCCTGTTTCTTCGTCTTTTACAGCCTCTGCTAGTGCAGCGCCATTTACAATGTGAGCTTCGGATACAATAACGAGTTTAGCTAAACCTTCTTCACCAAGGGCATTTAATGCATCAAATGCAGCACCTTCAGCGTATACTGTAACGGATGCATCCAATGGGTGACCGATTGTTTTATTTTGACGAGCAAGTTCCAATGCTTTTTGTACAGATGTACGCAAGTCTAACAATTGGTTCCATTTATCAGCCAATTCTTGGTTGAAGTGTTCAGGATGACCTTGTGGCCAATCTTGAAGCATAACGGATTCAGGCATGCCGTCTTCTTTAGGCATGTATTTCCAAACTTCTTCAGCTGTGAAGGAAAGTACTGGAGATACCATTGCTACTAATGTTTTCAAGATTTCATACATTGCTGTTTGAGCAGAACGACGAGCTACGTTGTTTTTGCTTTCAGCATACATAGTATCTTTCATTACATCAAGGTAGATGGAACTCAAGTCTACTGTACAGAAGTTATGAATTGCATGGTACAACATGTGGAATTCATAATTTTCGTATGCGTCAGTAACCTTTTGACGTACTTCTTCTAAGCGCAACAATGCCCATTTATCGAATTCGGACATATCTGCGTAAGCCACTTTATCAGTGTTTGGATTGAAGTCATCCAAGTTACCAAGCAAGAAGCGGAATGTATTACGAATCTTACGGTATACTTCGGATAATTGTTTTACGATGTCTTTGGACAAACGCACGTCTGCTTGGTAATCTGCAGAGGATACCCACAAACGCATAACGTCAGCGCCATATACGTCGATGATGTCGCTAGGTGCCACTGTATTACCTACAGATTTAGACATTTTGCGACCTTCGCCGTCCACAACGAAGCCGTGAGTCAATACAGAGTTGTATGGTGCCTTACCTGTTGTTGCCACTGCAGTTAACAAGGAAGAGTTGAACCAGCCGCGATGTTGGTCAGAACCTTCAAGGTACATAGCACATGGTACATCTAATCCGTTAACTTCAAGTACACCGGACCAAGAGGAACCAGAATCAAACCATACGTCCATGATGTCTGTTTCTTTTTTGAACTCATCATGACCGCAATGAGGGCATTTGAAGCCTTCTGGTAACAATTCTTTAGCACTGTGAGCCCACCATGCGTCGGAACCTTCTACAGCTACTTTTTCAAGCAATGCAGCCATAGTGTCGTCGTTGATGATGTGCTCGCCACAGCTTTCACAATAGTAGATAGGAATTGGCACGCCCCAAATACGTTGACGAGAAATTACCCAGTCACCGCGGTCGCGAACCATATTAAAGATGCGGTCGTGGCCCCATTTAGGGATCCATTGTACTTGGTTATCGATAGCATCAAGAGCTTGTTGACGGTAACCATCTACAGAGGAGAACCATTGTTCTGTAGCGCGGTAAATAACAGGGTTTTTACAACGCCAGCAGTGTGCGTATTGGTGACGCAAGCTAGATTTATGAAGTAATGCATTATTGTGCGCCAAGATTTTGATAACAGGCACCTCTGCATCGTGAATTTCTACGCCAGCCAATGGGAATTCAGTATCGCCATAACGGTTGTCGTCCACTTGTTTTGTATAGTTACCAGTTTCGTTAACAAGGGATACGATAGGAAGCTCAACTTTACCTTCTTTGTTGTAACGTTGAACGATATTAAAGTCATCTTCACCATGTGCAGGCGCTGTATGTACGCAACCAGTACCAGCTTCAAGTGTTACATGGTCACCGCACAATACAGTGGATTTACGTTCTACGAATGGATGTTTGAAATCAGCCAATTCTAAGTCTGCACCGGAGAAGCGATTTACGATTTCGTATTCTTCAATGCCGATATCTTTCATAGCCGCATCAACAAGCTCAGTAGCCATCAAGTAGTATTCGTCGCCTACTTTTACCCAACCATATTCAAGCTCAGGGTTAACGGAGATTGCTACGTTGGCAGGCATTGTCCAAGGAGTAGTTGTCCAGATAACAGCATATGCTTGTTTTGGATCTACGCCAGCTGGTAAAGTTACCTTTTTCTCGGATACGTAAGGGAATTTTACGTAGATGGAGAAAGATTTTTTCTCAGCATATTCGATTTCTGCTTCTGCCAATGCAGTTTCACAGTGAGTACACCAGTATACAGTTTTAAGACCTTTATAGATGTGGCCGCGTTTTGCCATTTCGCCGAAGATACCAAGTTGTTTTACTTCGAACTCAGGACGCAATGTCAAATAAGGGCGATCCCATTCGCCTAATACACCAAAGCGAATAAAGTCTTGTTTTTGAGTTTCTACGCATTCTAATGCATATTCCTTACATTTGTTGCGCAAGTCCAATGGCGCCATTTCATGACGGTTAAGACCAGTGTTTTTAATAACCGCATGCTCGATTGGCAAACCGTGCGTATCCCAACCAGGGATGTAGCGAGTATAATGACCAGTCATTGTTTTGTATTTCATGATGATGTCCTTCAACGTTTTGTTGAGGGCATGACCGATATGCAATTTACCGTTCGCATATGGAGGGCCATCATGCAAAATGAAAGGTTTTGCGTCTTTACGCAATTCCAAACGTTTTTGATAAATTTTATTGTCTTCCCAGAACTTTAAGATTTCTGGTTCGCGCTTAGGCAAATTGCCGCGCATTGGGAATTCTGTTTCAGGCAAATGTAACGTCTTACCGTAATCCATGATATGCTCCTTTTACATAAAAAAATCGCCCGTCCCCGAAGGGACGGACGTAATATCCGTGGTACCACCCTACTGACCTTCTGTGAAAGCTAGCGCCACCGCATTTCTGCAATCGTCACACCATGAGACTCCATGATTGTAACTTATAGGACGCAACTCATCACATAACTATGAAAGCCACTTAAACATATAACGGTGTTCACCGGCAGGGTTCCTGCTTGCTCCAAAGTGATCCGCAAATCTCTAGATTTCCAAACCTTTCAGCCCATGAGTTTGGTCTCTACTAAATCCGTCTGAGACGTGCCGTCTTTTTCAACGCAATATTCATATAATAGATAATTATAGGACTCACGAGGGTAGATTGTCAAATATTTCATCACCTAATTTTACAAAGATTTTAAAGTCCTAATAACTAAAAAAGCCTGCATAAGCAGGCGTTTTCTTATATTGATAAAAAAGATATCCAAATATTAAGAACCCAAAGGCAGAGGCACACAATCATTGCTTTTTGGTCCATGCTTTCAGATGGTGTTTCTTTAAGGCCCGTACGAGCAGATTCGTCAGCTGTGATTGTTTCATAACTTACTGGGGAACCATATTGGTTATCGCCTGCATCACCTGGTTTAGCCAATAAATAAATAACATATATAAGACCGATAATTGGAATAAATGGAAGTAGCAAAAACCATCCAGATTTATTAATATCATGTAAACGACGAACTGCAATACCAAGAGACGGCAAGAATATTGCGCAAGTGTATGCAAAGGATAATAAATTAAAGAGGGATCCCAAGAATGTATTGCCAAAAATAAATCTTAATAGACTAAATACAAAACCTATGACAACTGTAACTGCTGTAAATCGCCAATATTCACTGCGACTAGCTCTAGTACTAAAGTTTACAAAATTACCGACTACAGAATGCTTGAAATTATCAATATACGCCAAGTTTTTAATGTTTAAATCAGTCATAATTCTCTCCTATCAAATAACAAATTGAAATTAATTAATTATACAACAAAACAGCCTATTGCACCATGCAAGAGGCTGTTATTTGTATATATATTTTATTTTTTACATCACACTTGTCGTTAGCAATCGATCCACCAAGAACCACAGCACAAAGATTGCACATAGTAGACCTGCTGTAAGGCCTGTGGTAGGTGTAGCATCAATCAAACCAATTTCATGAGCCATTTGTTTTGTTAAGATCACTTGCCCTGTAGGAGAGCCAAAGCGATTTGAGTGGCTTTCACCAGGAAGAGCCATGAGAACTAATAGGATAAGGGTCCCAATTACTGGAATAAAGCCAATAAATACTAGACCTCCAGAGCGACCTTGGTCGTGCAGGCGACGCACCGCAACGGCTACGCCAGGAATGACCATCACTACGGACAGTAGGACTAGGATTACTAAGCCGAAGCCAACGCCTACTGCACTAGAGAGAGGACTAATATAACTCAAAAAAGCACATGTGAACAAGATTGCTACAAAGAGCAGTTGGTACATCAAAAAGAAATTCCAATATTCACTACGACTAGCGCGTCCTTCAAAGTCAGCATATTTGTAAATCAAACATTGTTTAAAGTTTTCAATCAATCCCAAGTTATATTTATCTAACGAAATAGGTGCTTTACGAATACGTCCACAGTTTGGACAGTATCGTTCATTTTTTAACACCTCATGCCCACAATAGGGACAAGGTCTCATAATAAACTCCTTCCATTCACAGCAGGAAACAGTGAAGCTCATAAAGTCCTGTTGTTCTTAACACATATAGTAACTTAGATATGTTGTAACGTAACCATATCTATTTTTTTAAATTCATCTTGATTTCATTTTACTACAAAGTGTTATATTGTCTATAAAGGAGTTGTTAAACTTTTATAAAATAAAATAATAAGTATGCTATCAAATACAGATTGATACTATATGTATCCATTAGCATTTATACCATACCATAATATATCACCTATGGTGTTTCCAAATATTATGGACTGAATAATAAAAATGGTAATCCCCATAATCCAATCCTGACGACGAGAAGGTGTTTCTTCAAGTCCTATAGACTTACTAATAACAGCGGTGACAGGTACATAAGCGGTTCTTTCACCGTAACTATTCTCACCTTCATCGCCTCGTTTCAATTCATAGTTCAAGAATATAAAGAAGCCTATAATAGGAATAAAGGAGATGAGCTGAGTCCAGCCACTGCGACCAATATCATGCATACGTCGCGTTGTGATGGCAATATTAGGAATCAGGAAAAACAGAGTCACTAACAGATTAATCGTATCAATGATAGACTCAAAATTATAGAGACCTACTCCGTTACAAAGAATGGCTACAATCCCTAGTGTTCCTTGAACCATCATGACTCCAGCTATGAACCGCCAGTATTCACTACGGCTCGCACGACCTTTAAAATTGGCGTAGTTTTTGATGCCTAGCACGAAGGCATCGGTATAGTTTAAATCGTATACATTTACAGATGCCATACTAGTCCTCCTCAAACTCTTCAAAACCAACGATTTTCCAACCGTTACCCACATTATATAAACGTACTAACATAGATGGTCTTTTATCTACAAAGTCCACTCTATATCCGATATAATCCACCGTTACATCATCATCCACATCTTGAGACACATAATCTAATCGTATAGTTTCCACAACAGAACGTTGTTCCTTCGTCTTAGCCTGTTGCCAAAGATCAAAGGTACCATATCGTTCCATTTCACGACTACTCAATTCTCGATACGCACTATGATAATCCCCATTCGCAAGTGCTTTGTAATACTCTTTCACAACTAGATAACCTTCTGTTGTAGCAGAATCACTACGTAGTAAACGATTTGCTTTTTTGGTGAAAGCCCCCTGTCCTAAATTACCAAAGGCTGTTTCTTCTATCATATAATTATGACCCATCATAGAGGTCCCTACACTACTTGCAATCCAGCCTAAAACAAGGATAGCCATGATGAATACACCAGAAACAGACCGTTTTTCACCAATACTATGTTCTACAGATATCTGTTCGTTAGCTATACTTCCCGCTTGTTGCGGAGCCGACCTCTTGCATAATAGATAAAGCAAAACCAACCATCCTAAAATAGGAACAAAGACGAGGATCATCAATGTTGGATCATTATTAGAATCTCGCAACCGTCTTGCAACGAGCATAATAGTCGGCAATGTTAACACTACTGTCAATGCCGTTAATACGCCGCCCCCTAAGGATATAGCATATAAAAATCCATAAGGAATGAAGGTAGCAAGACCTGTTATGAATGTAACTAGACCGTATACAAAGGTCATAGCGCTTATGGTAAGCCAAAAATCAGCTGTCGTTGTTCGTCCTTTACCATTTGCATAGTTTTCTACTAACTCGCGATAGAGGATTTCATATACTCTCTGTTTCATAAAACTCCTACTATATTTAGATATTATACAAACTTAGCTATTACTATTATACTATGCTTTACCAAGGCTTACATTTCATTTTTTCTTCATTAATTTTACCTATACTAATAATATATTTTTTACAACTAAAATTCGTGCAATTAAGTTTGTATAGGAGATAATACTTATGAACGCTAAATTGACTAAAGTAGTAGCTATGGCCAGCTTGGCAGCATTCTTAACAGTCGGTATTGGTGCCAATGTGGCGCAAGCTAAAGATTACCACTTCAAAATCGGTGAAAACCATCGCATGGAAAAGAACGATGATGGTACTGTAGATAGCAGTGCTCATCCATGGTTCAAACCAGATCAAAAGAAATATAGAAAACACAAAATTTCTGAACGTGAAAAACATGATAAAAATGCCACTGCTAAACGCAGCGAACAACATCAACGTTCCGAATCCACAAACGGCTAATCATTCCCCTTTCATAACTGGTTATCCAGTCATATAACACATAACTAAACTAACTAACCTAAAAAGGACGTTATACACATGTATAACGTCCTTTTTAGTATGTATTGTATTATCTATTTTATTATGCGGTAGCTGTTATTATGCGTCAGCTTTTAGTACAGCTTGTTTCATAGATTGTACGTAGTCAAATAACGCTTGGTCAGCATTTTCACCGTGTTCTGCCACGATTTTAACAATAGCAGAGCCAACGATAGCACCGTCAGATACGCGCGCCATTGCTTCCGCTTGTTCTGGCTTAGAAATACCGAAACCAACAGCTACAGGAATATCTGTATATTTACGAATCGTCTCAACGATGGATTTAATATCTGTCTTGATTTCGCTACGCATGCCTGTAACACCGAGGGAGGATACGCAGTACACAAATCCTTCTGCATCTTTTGCGATCATTTCGATGCGGTTTTCAGATGTTGGAGCAATTAAGGATACTACTTCAACACCGTGTTTATTAGCCACACTAGCGAGTTCACCTTTTTCTTCAAATGGCATATCTGGCACAATAACGCCAGAAATGCCAACCTCTTCGCAGAGGGTAAAGAATTTTTCACGACCGAATACATAAATAGGATTCAAGTAGGTCATGAATACGAGTGGGATAGTCACTGCATCTTCACCACTGCGCAAACGACGCACCATATCAAAGATATCGTGAATTTTTACCCCTGTAGATAATGCGCGTGTGCTCGCTTCTTGGATAACTGGGCCTTCCGCCGTTGGATCTGAGAATGGAATGCCAATTTCTACCATGTCGGCGCCGGCTTTCACCATGATGCGAATATAACGTTCTGTATTCTCGATGCCATGATCACCAGCGCTGATGAATGGGATGAATGCCTTACCCTTTGTGAAAGCGTCTTTAATTTTACTCATGAAGATCCACCCCTCTATATTTCGCCATAGCCGCTACGTCTTTGTCACCGCGACCAGATAAACAAATAATAATGATATCATCCTTGCTCATGGTAGGAGCAATTTTACGAGCATGTGCCACTGCATGAGCACTTTCAATAGCTGGAATAATGCCCTCTAAACGAGACAAGTATTCGAATGCATCTACTGCTTCGTCGTCCGTTACAGGCACATATTCTGCACGGCCGCTGTCGTACAAGTACGCATGTTCAGGGCCGATACCAGGGTAATCAAGGCCTGCAGAGATGGAGTATACTGGAGCGATTTGGCCGTCTTCGTCTTGGCAGAAATAGGATTTCATACCATGGAAGATACCAACAGAGCCTTTCGCAATTGTCGCTGCGTGTTCCTCTGTGTCGATACCGCGACCTGCCGCTTCACAACCGATGAGGCGTACGCTTTCATCAGGGATGAAGTTATAGAACATGCCCATCGCATTGGAGCCACCACCTACGCAAGCCATAACAGCTGTTGGCAATTTACCTTCTGCTTCCAGAATTTGCTCACGAGCTTCACGACTGATGATAGATTGGAAATCGCGAACAATCATAGGGAATGGATGCGCACCCATTACGGAGCCCAATACATAGTGCGTATCAGACATGCGGTTTGTCCATTCGCGCATCGCTTCAGATACAGCATCTTTTAATGTACTAGTACCAGTTGTTACAGGATGTACCTTAGCGCCCAATAATTCCATGCGATATACGTTAAGTGCTTGACGTTCACAGTCCTCTGCACCCATGTATACTTCGCACTCCATATCCATTAACGCTGCAATAGTTGCCGTTGCCACGCCATGTTGGCCTGCACCAGTTTCAGCAATAACGCGCGTTTTACCCATCCGTTTTGCCAATAGCATTTGGCCAATTACGTTATTCAACTTGTGGGAACCAGTGTGGTTCAAGTCTTCCCGTTTTAAATAGATTTTAGCGCCTCCAAGGTCCTTTGTCATGCGTTCTGCATAGTATAAAAGGGATGGACGGCCTGTATATTTTTTATGTAAATCCTCAAGTTCGCGTACGAAATCAGGATCATCTTTGTACTTGTTGTACGCCTCTTCCAATTCGATGACTGCATTCATCAATGTTTCTGGCATAAATTGGCCACCAAAGGAACCAAAATAACCATGTCTTTGTTCACTCATATAACTTACCTTTCTATCTATCATTCTTGCTAATGTGTCATGTTATGACAGGGCTATTGTTCTTACAATGTTGGTGAAAGCTTTAATCTTTTCAGTATCTTTCACACCTTCTGTTTCAATGCCGCTGCTAATATCGATGCCATAAGGGCGAACCGTACGAATTGCACGAGCCACGTTGGCACTATCGATACCGCCTGCGAGCATAAATGGTCGTTCAAACTCATCTAACGAGGACCAGTCGAATACTTCACCTGTGCCGCCCCGTTCGTCTTTGTGGTATGCATCAAATAAGAGCATATCCGCACTGCTATCAATCCATTTTTCTGCATCTGCCGCACTACGGACTTGAACAGCCTTCCAAACCTCTACATTAGTACATTCTTTTAAGGATTGGATGAAAGCCTCATCTTCATCACCATGCAATTGCACCACATCAAGATTAACCTCATTTGCAATTGCTACAAGGTTATCTAATGTTTCATTTACGAAGACGCCTACCGTTTTAATCTTCTCAAAATTAGGATTTTCTTGGACAAATTCCTTACTATCTTGTGCTGTTTCAGCATTCATTGGCGCTTCAACTGCACCATATGTTTTTGCGTATTGTTTATGAAGTTCTTCCACTAATGTTTTAGCTTGCTCCACAGTGACTTGTCGTTTGCTCGGAGCAAACACAAGGCCCATATAATCAGGTTTTGCATCGACTATAGCAGGAATTGTTTCTACCTTAGAGATACCACACATCTTAATTTTTGGTGAGTAGTAGGTTGGACCATAGAGATATGCCAATTTCTCAACCTTATTAGAGGAACGCATAAAGGTTTCCCCCATCAAGGCTACGCCGATATTATTATCCCGCAACACTTGAATATCCTCTGGCGTTTCAAGGCCACTTTCAGATACGAAAATCACATCGTCTTCAACGAGATTGCGCAAGCGCACGCTATTTTGTACATCTACGGTGAAATCTTTCAAATTGCGGTTATTAACGCCAATAATGCGGGCACCACAATCGATAGCCATTTGCACCTCATGCTCGTCATGAGCCTCTACTAAGGAAGACAAACCAAGAGAATCGGCTAACTCGCGGAATTTTGTTAACGTAGGCACATCTAAACATGCACAAATCAAGAGAATCGCGCTAGCGCCCCACACCTTCGCTTGGTAGATTTGGTATTCATCGATAATGAAGTCCTTGCGAAGTACAGGGATTTTTACAGTGCTTGCAATTTCTTGGAGATATTTTTTATCACCTTTAAAGAAGTCTGGCTCAGTTAATACAGAGATGGCCGCTGCCCCTGCAACTTCATATTCTTTAGCGATGTCTAAATAGGGGAAGTGCTCAGCAATGATTCCCTTAGAAGGAGATGCCTTCTTTACTTCGCAAATGAAGTTGAAGTCTTGCTGACGAAGGGCTGCTTCAAAAGGAAATCCTGTATCAGATGGTAACGCCAAAGCCGCTGCTTTTACAGCCTCAGGCGTTTCCACCTGTTTTTCTTGGGCTACTCGAATTTTGGTAGCCTCTACAATTCTATCTAAAATCAATGGTTATACCTCTTGTGTTGCTTTCACAAACTGTTCCATTGTAGCAAGAGCCTTACCAGAATCGATCATGTTTTTCGCCGCTTCAATGCCCTCTGCCAATGTAATGCCATCTTTTGCGAGGTAAATCGCCATGCCTGCGTTGAGGAGAACTGCGGTGCGTTTGCCGCCTTGCTCACCGCCGAGAACGCGACGAGTAATCTCAGCATTCACAGTAGCATCGCCACCTTCGAGCTCAGTTTTATCAGCGTATTCGAAACCATATTCTTTAGGGTCGAATTCGTAGCTTGTGAAAGTACCATTATTAATTTCGCATACGTACGTTTTATTAGTAGCTGTAATCTCATCGAGACCATCGAAGCCGTGTACAACGGCACCGCGTTTAACGCCAAGGTTAGCCAATACGCGAGCCAATGGTTCTACTAAAGATTTATCGTACACGCCCATCAACTCCACAGTAGCGCCTGCAGGGTTTGCCAAAGGGCCAAGGATGTTGAACACCGTACGAACGCCTAGCGCCTTACGTACAGGACCTGCATATTTCATCGCTTGGTGATACACAGGGGCAAACATGAAGCACATATTTGCTTTATTGAGAACTGCCTCGTTTTGTTCACCATTAAGCTCTAATTTAGCGCCTAATGCTTCAATCAAATCAGCAGCACCACATTTACTGGATACACTGCGGTTACCATGCTTTGCTACAGGAATACCTGCGGCAGAAATGATAAAGCCAGATGTGGTAGAAATGTTGAACGTATTCGCTTCATCACCGCCAGTACCTACGATTTCTACAACAGTGTCTTCGTGAGGCACAGAACCAGCCTTCTCGCGCATAACCTCAGCAAAGGCCGTAACCTCATCTACAGTAGGGCCTTTTGCTGCAAGGGCGCACAAGAAACCAGCCATAGGAACCTCGGCTACATCGCCGCTCATAATCTTGTTCATTGTATCTTTTGCAAGGTCGTAGGATAAATCTTGACCGTGCGTTACTGCATATAATGCGTCTTTAATCATTTTATAACTCCTTTTGAGGATATCTATTAAATTGATACCATATCTACCTAGTCGGTACCGATTGGGTCATGCCCTCAGCCTCCAAGTGGCCACCCCCCCGCTATGCGGGGCGCCAAGTCGGCTTCGCACATAACCCAATCGCACCTATCAGCTAAAAAATCATACCAATTTAATAGATATCCCTCATACAAACTAATATCAAATGATCCTGCGCATTATATGGAGTAATGCACAGGTCATTTCTTTATGGGGAATGGGAATGGTGGGGCGGTGGCCACTTGGAGTTCCGAGGGACCTTATTTCCGCTCTATCATTCTAAGACTTATAAATAGCCCCTCGAATACAAAACAGAGGTTATTTTTCTAAGAAATTGCGAATCATTTGTTCCCCGTTCGGTGTCATGATAGATTCTGGATGGAATTGCACGCCGTAGATGGGGTAGTCTTTGTGTTCTACGCTCATTACTTCGCCATCGTCTGTAACGGATGTGACGATGAGTTCGCTTGGCATGGTTTCATCGATAATCGCCAAGGAATGGTAGCGTGCCACTTCAAATTGTTCTGGTACGCCTTTAAGGATTTTGGATGGGTGTACTTGTTTAGCTACGCTTTGTTTGCCGTGCATCACTTGTTTTGCGTAGGAAACGGTGCCGCCGAATACTTCGCCGATGGCTTGGTGACCGAGGCATACGCCAAGGATTGGGAATTCACCTTTGCATTCGCGCAATAGGTCTTCGTATACGCCCGCATCAGCTGGTCTACCAGGTCCTGGTGAAAGTATCACATAGTCTGGTTTCAATGCGCGGATTTCTTCAACTGTTAATTCATCGCTGCGGATGACTTTAATATCTGGATTGATAGAGCCTACTAATTGGTATAAATTAAAGGAGAAGCTATCGTAATTATCTATAAGGAGTACCATTATTCTACCTCCTGTGCATCTGTAATTGCGGAAATCATGGATTGGCCTTTGATCAAAGTTTCGTTATATTCACTAGCAGGAACACTATCGCGAACGATACCTGCGCCAGCTCGAACATAAACCTTACCACCTTTATTCATAGCCATGCGGATGCCAATACATACGTCCATGTTACCGGAGAAATCGATGTAACCTACAGCACCTCCGTATACACCGCGCGGGCTTTTTTCAAGTTCGTGTAAAATCTCGATAGCGCGAATCTTAGGAGCACCGGACAATGTACCAGCTGGTAATGTAGCACCGATAGCATCGAGAGCATCTTTACCATCTTGAATGTCGCCGCTTACAGTAGACGTAATATGAATTACGTGGGAGAAACGTTGTAACATATGTAACGCCTCTACTTGTACGGAACCAAATTTAGCAATCTTACCTAAGTCGTTACGACCAAGGTCAACGAGCATATTATGTTCAGCCAACTCTTTTTCGTCATTAATGAGTTTTTCTTCAATAGCAAGGTCCTCTGCTTCCGTTTTACCGCGGCGCATAGTACCTGCAATTGGGAAGGTGTACATTTTACCATCCGTCAATTTTACCAATGTTTCTGGAGAAGCACCTGTAAGCTCTACATCGCCACCAGATAGATAGAACATGTATGGAGATGGGTTCAAAGTGCGCAATACGCGGTATGCATTTAGCAAGCTGCCATCGAACTCAGCTTCACGACGGTTAGATACAACACATTGGAAGATATCCCCTTCCTTGATGTAATGTTGTGTCTTTTTAACAACTGCTTCAAACTCATCCTTTGTAAACTCAGAGGTAAACTCTGTTTTAAGGATGCCTTTTGGAATATTAGCCTCTTTGCCGTTTACTACGAGGTCAGCTAATGCTTTCAACTCAAGCTCAGCCTTGTTGTAGTTCCGTTCCAAATCGTTTGTACTGATGTTAGCAATCAAATAGATTTTATTTTTATAGTGGTCAAAAGCAATTACTTTGTCGAAGAGCATAAGGTCTACATCGTTTACCATCGCAGAGTCATCATCTGGCGTTGGGAAGTCCAATGTTGGCTCGATATAGCGGATATATTCACAAGCAAAGTACCCTACAAAGCCACCTGTGAAGGTTGGTAACTCTTCCAAACGAGGGCTTTTATATTGGCTCAAAATATTGCGAATTTCTGCAGCTGGGTCAGAGCATTCAAAAGTACGTGTTGTACCGTCTTTGATGGTCATTGTATGGTTTTTGCAGAAGAGCTCAATCTTAGGATCGTATCCCAAGAAGGAGTAACGGCCCCAATGATTACTATTATCCGCACTTTCAAGTAAGTATGTATGACTGCTCACTTGTTTTAATGCTTTCAACACACTAATCGGTGTGCGTACGTCGGATAAAATTTCCATATATACAGGCACGATATCGTAGCCCGGTGCGATAGCTTTCACACGGTCTAAACTAGGAAAAATCATGAGAACCTCCATCTGGCAGTTGCCAATAAAAAAACTCGCCCATGACAATGTAACGTCAAGGACGAGTCTATAGTTCTATTTTTACAAGAGTATTAGAAAATACTTGTATTATGCTATAAATCGCGGTACCACCTTGTTTGAATGCAGCGCATTCCTCTTTCGCAGGATACTAACATATCCCTCACGACTAACGCTCGTGTGACGTCGCACCATACTAGGAATGAAATTCATTCTGTTCCATGCGCCCTCGGTGGTCCATTTAATAAGCTGCGTACTACGGGTTCTCAGCTAATCCCGCTCTCTGTGAGTGCATTTCCTATTTTTATCTCCACCTCATCGGTTTCTTTTAGGCGAGTATAAAATTATAATCTGATTATAATGTTTCTATAGAATGAAAGTCAAGAAAAATCTCAACTTTCAATATGCCAAGATTTTTTAAACAAAAGATGATAACTAACAAAAATATTAATATATGGAACGAAAAGACCAATAATCCATAACCCACTTAATAGGGAATCATGAAGTCTACGTATGCCTAATGTAATCATTGCTATAGCTGGCCATATCAGGATAGCCATAAATCCCCAACGTGGTATATAAAGAGGTATACCAAGCTGAACAATTAACGATGCTACGGCTATAACCATATTCATAATGACATCCATGAAAAGACGAGTTCCTATGAGACCAACCCAAAAAGCTAATACAGGAGTCCTTCCCTTAACATCAAAGATCCTAGCAAATAAAACATCCCATATACAGCTACAAATATAGTCAAATTTACTATTATTTGTATCTTTAGTAATCGTGGAACTTCGAGTATAGGCAATAATATAGTTATTATACCTATCTCGTCCTTCATCTAAACCATACTCATTAGAATCTGGCACACTAAGTGGCAACGCAAAGCAAGCCAAGATAAAATACTGCCAGAAAAATCCGTCCCAATGAAAGCCTGCATTTATAAAGGTTTCGGATATAGATGCCCAACTAAAACTCATACCCCAATATACCCACAAACTTAGGTATGCTATGGGTACTAAAGTCATATACCACAAGGATGAACCACTGTCATTCAATCTACGTTTGAGTAAAAAAATAGTTACTGCTATATGTATAATCTGCAAACATCCAAAATAAATATATGACAAATATGTGCTGCCTTGAAACAAACCATCTTGAATAAATCCTATCAATACCACAAATAGAAGGTATACTAAAAATTTACTTCCCATTAAACCAAGCACAGCCCATAAAAATGCCAATCGGCCTATACGTTGATTCACTCGCAGCATTTCTATATTTTGTTTAAATAGTGAAAGTTCATTATCTAACCACATTAAAATAATTCTCTCTTCTCTCTCATACGAAGGATATCTACAAATTAAAGCCATGTAAACATAATCAATAAAGAGCTACATATACATTCCTTTTATTGTTATATCATATCCAGTTTCTATCTATTCTAATATAAATAATTTAAATTGAATATATTGTCTCTCAAGCAGCCCATAAATTTAGAAGGTTTATATTGTGTTCCTCTAAACACTAATAGTATACTGAAACTACATATGTTATCAGCTTCTACTGATTATTATGCGGAGGAGAGAGTATGAGTTTTTATTTCACTGATCAAATACAGCAGTCTTTCAATAAAATATTCCACCAGTGTAATAAAGATATTGCTTGGGCGGGCAAGGCTGAGCTTGATACCCTTGTGAAACTTGACGAGGAAGGCCAAAAGATTCCTGGTATTGGCGATGTGTACGCTATTTTGGCGCGCGTCTATTCTGGCCCTCAGTTCACGTGGATTGAGGCAGGCTTTCCTGAGGATGACACAAAGGCGTATAGTTATTTACATACGGCTATTCGCAAAGGCAGTGCCATCGCCATTTTACAGGCTATGCGTACCTCAGGTGCCCTTACACCAACCATTGAAAAAGAGTTGCCTATGACGAAGGACGAAGCATTCCAGCGCGTTTATGAAGGCGCCCAAAAGGGTTGTTCTTACTGTGCCTACGCCATTGCCAATGTATATCAATGGGGGGATTATCACATCTTACCATCGGCTAAGAAGGTGGCTAATGAAGGTGAACCATCTGGCTTTGCCCGTTTTTTAAAGGGCTTATTTGTACAAGCAGATCAACGTAGATTGGCCAATAAAGTAACTGCTATTGCTCAGCAATGGTTGCGTAAATCTGCCGAGGCAGGCCTTGTTATTGCATACCGCAACTTGCGCATTACCTATGTAGAACAAGGCAATAAGAAAATGGAAGAACAAGTCATTTTTGAAGCTGCTAAAGCAGGTTTGCCACTCATGATGTATTTAGCAGGCGATATTTGTAAATCACGTGGGGAGCATGAACGAGCTCTCCAATATTTTGAGCGCGGCGCCGCCATGAATAATGGTATGTGTTTGCGTGAAGCTGCCGAGTACTATGCAAAACCACGTGAGTCTAACAAAAGAATCCCTCAGGATATTCAAAAGGCCCTCAGATATTACGAGCGCGCTGCTATAAGCCCAGATTACTTAGACTTTGACGACCACGCTTATGTTACCATGCAAGCCATCATTATTCGTACCTTGAACATCGATGGTCAGTCCCAAGACTGGTCGCGCATTGCTCACTTATTGCAACAACCAGCTATTTACACGCTCGATGCTATCTGGCCATATCTTGCGTATGTATTTACTTTCAAAAAAGGTAATACCCCTGCCATAAGAACCGCCATAGAGTGCGTTAATCAGGCTAGCAAATGTCACGATAGATACGGTAGTTATGACTATGCGGACCATCTATGGCAACTGGCAGCCGGCTATTGCTACGAAATTGGTGCCATTACAAATGAACCGGATTTAGACCAAGCCGTTGCGTTCTACGAACATGCTCGTGAAAGCATCAGACGTATTAACACAAGAAACGATAATTGGTTAAGTACTGGTGAGCCCTTGGTAATCCCTGACGAAGCATCTGAACGATTAGAAGCCTTTGAACTTGTTAATGGCCACTACCAGTACAAAGAAGGCATAAAAGAATCTTCTACAACTTGTAATCCTATGCCACCTGCATGGCCTCAAAATTCTGTGGATGTATTAGAAATCTTCGAGGACTCTACTACTGGTTGGCGCACCAATAAATACGACTGGGCATTCATCCAGCACGAATGGGATACACAAAAATACCTCAGTTTTATCATCTATGATAATCGTCAATCCATAGAAAACGTCATTTGCGATGTGTACAGCATTGTCATGTTCCACAATGAGGATAAAAACTCTTGTACTATCTATCTATACGGCTACCTTGAGGCTACTGATGAACGAGATGAAAGTTCGGAGCCTACAGTATATGAAATACGATACTTTAAAGAAATGTCCATTCCTGAAGGGCTCGCTTTAATTAAAGAATTCTATGATCATGCTACATTGCCTGTTATTGATGAAAGATGGGAGAGACAGTACAAAAATACTACGCCTCCACGGGAGTATGTATTAACTTGCGACAATGATATTTTCTACCTCAATCAATATGAATTTTCCAATCAAATGATTAAGGATGCCTTAGAAGGCGTAGCCAATGGCAAGTATGATATCATGGCGGTTCGCCCACCTAACCTCGACGATCCAGGTATTAGCTACTTCATCGAGCGTGGAAAAGGTAAAAACTTACACATTAGCCTCTATATCACTATAGAAGACGACACAGAGGACGACATCGTATATGGCTTTGAACGAGAGTCTTGCAACTTAACATCCATCAACTACTGGATTCAGGAATCTATAACAAGCAATAAACTGCCGGACTTAAGCGATTGGGAAGAAGTTAAAAAGAAACATAATTAATAATTATTTCGTAGCAAGAAATAACTAGCCCAAAGTCATTAAGCAAAAGACTAGGCAAAAAATGAGCCTACAAGTTTTTATAGCTATAAATGTATTACAAGACTAAAGGAGGGATACTTTGGAAACGTGGAAACGAACGGTGTACATCAGTTTACTATGCGTATTCTGTACAGCCTTTGGTGTTAGTCAACTAGCTCCAATCCTACCTTTATACTTTCATGATTTAGGCGTACAAACACCAGAGTCAATGTCCCTCTGGTCAGGTTTAGCCACTGGTGCCACCTATATTATCGTTTGCTTGGCTGCTCCATTTTGGGGACGTGTGGCTGACAAAAAAGGTCGTAAAATTACATTAATACGATCTAGCTTTGGCATGGCATTATGCAATATATTAATTGCTTTTCAAACTACACCCGAAGGGGTTGTTTTAATCCGGCTCGTTCAAGGTCTAGTAAGTGGCTTTTACTCGGCATCAATTACATTAATAGCTTCAGAATCACCTATTGAGCGGACAGGTTGGGCCTTAGGATTATTAGCATCTGCTAATCTTGCTGGTTCACTAATAGGCCCTTTATTGGGTGGATATATTGCCGACACAGTCGGCATTCGCAATGACTTCATCATCGTCGGTGCGCTCATGGGTTTAGCTGGTGTGCTGGCTACTATATTCATCCACGAAAATTATGTACCACAACCTAATCCTGAAAAACTTTCCATCCGTAAGTTGAAAGAGCAAATACCGGAATTTAATAGTATTGTTGCATTATGTGTAGCATCCTTTATCTATGCAATATGCATTATGTCCTTACAGCCTGTTATCTCTGTATATATTAAAGGAATCGTTCCTAGTAATACAGAAAACCTTGCATTTATTGCAGGCGCTGTATTCTCCGCTATGGGTATTGCTCAACTTATGAGTAGTTCTCCACTAGGTAAATTAGTCGACAAGATTGGTCCACGCAAAGTATTAGTAGTATCTCTTATTTATGTAGGGATTCTAAATATCCCTCAAGCCTATGTTTCTGATGTATATCAACTGGCAATCATCAGGTTCCTACAAGGTTTTGGTTTAGGTGGCATGTTGCCTGCCTTAAACACTTACCTCTCTTCAAAAACACCTCGTGAATTTACAGGTCAAGTATTCTCCTACAATCAGTCTTGTTTGTTTTTTGGTTATTTCTTAGGGTCTGTTGGCGGTGCTAGCCTTATGGCATGGCTAGGCTTTACTACCCTATTCTGGGTTAGCGGTGGCTTATTTATAATTTCCGCTCTCTGGATTGGCTTCAAACTTAAATAATATAAAGATATATAAAAAGAACCCTATCATGATTGAACTACACCTCCAAAAATTGGACACAATTTTTGAAGGTGCAGTTTTTTATGTCAAAATAGGGTTCTTTTATTGTGTATTCTAAAGTTTAACGTCTTTAATATATCTGTAATTTATGAATTTATAGTTTTACAGCTACATTTTAATCTAATCATAGTAACAAGAGCATAATCACTACTGTAGCAATGATACATGGTACCGCATTGCGTTTTGCCATTTCCATAGGGTTAATGCCTGCAAGGCCAGCAATGATGATACCTGCACCTGCTACTGGACTCATGCTACGGCCGATGCCAGCACCTAATTGGGCCATGGAGCCGAGTTGCATAATGCCATAGCCAAAGTCTGCCGCATGCGGTGTAACAGCTCCGTTAAACGCAAGGGCTGCTGCATTACCAGAACCAGAGATAACAGCTAATAAGAATGGACCAAAGGCTGCACCAATTTGAGCGATTTGTTGAGAGTTCTTCATACCATCAATGAGTGCACTTGTAAGTCCAATGTACTGCATACCCGCAGTAAAGGCTGCTGCCGCAGCCATAAGACCGACTACATCACACATACCATCGCCAGTACCGCGGAAGAATTTCTTAACTGCTTCCGTTACATTAGGACGTACAGCAATAATACCGATGGCTGTACCAATTAACATGGATACCGGAACAGAAATTTCTGGAATCACCGCTACTTGTTTACTACCGAGTACGAGTAATACAAGCGGAATGATTGGGATGATAGCATATAAATAATTTACTTTAAATTCTTTACCTTCTTCTTCGTTAGCATCTTTCAATACATATCCTGTATGCTCTTTCTTAACGATAGCTACGATATTGAGCAAAATAGCTGCTACGACAATACCAATAATAGCTTGCATAGAGAAGCTCGCAATAACGGTCATTACGTCTTCACCTGCTAGTTGTGCTACTTGTGGGTTAAACATAAGACCTGGGCTCAATGCACTTCCCCATGTACCTAGGAAAATAGCAGAGCCTGCCATCGCTGGATGCACACCGGAGCGAATAAGTGCAGGAATTAATAGCGCACCTACTGCCGCTGCACAGCCTGCCGCTGTAGGTAACGCAATATTAATCAAGAACGTAATAATAACAGCACCAGGGATGATGATTTTAGTCATTTTTTTAAGGCCTGCAGAGATGAAATATACCATGTGCTCTGTACATTTTGTATACTCCATAACATAACTAAAACCAAGCACTGTACAAATAGTTGGTACAAGGCCTGGATTTGTAAGTTCTTTTACAAAGGCTGTCGTACCTGCACCAATCTGCCCACCAATAAAGCACATTAACAAGCCCGATAATAACAACACGAGCCGTGTTTCAAACTGCTTAATAATGGCAATAAACGTCGCCACTACGATAACAATACCAGCAATAACCATAATCTCTCCAATCCGTGTATTCCCTAGCAATAGCGAGTATTCTCTGCCATTCTATTGCGGAATACACCCTTCTAACCACGTAAAATATGATATCTTAGCTAGTTAACACATTTCTAACTAAATTATATCTACATCAAATATTCCACTGCACTCAATCTAGTTAAGTTTAGTACTTTCTAAGCTAAGCTTTCTTAGCACCGTGTCTAATATCTTAGCTCCCGTAACGATGTCATCCATATCTGCAAATTCAGCCGGATTATGGCTGATACCTTCGCGGCATGGAATAAAAATCATCCCTGTAGGAACTACATCCGCCCAATGCATGGCATCATGACCAGCACCGCTTGGCATAGTCATATAGTCTACGCCTACAGACTTAACAGCCTCTTCAATTTCGCGAATCATCACAGGATGCATCGCCACCGGATGATCTTGTGCAATAGGTTCAATCGTATAAGATAAACCTCGTTTCTCTGCAATAACATCAATAAATTCTTTAATGAGGGTAACTACAGAATCACGGGTCACCTTTGAAATACTGCGAATATCTACGCCCAGTTTAACGGCCCCAGGAATAACGTTCATCGCTCCTGGCACAACCTCTACTACCCCGACTGTGCCCACTACTGGAGGCTCTTCTTGCATGGATGCAATCTCCTCTATACCGAGGATGATTTTTGAAGCCCCACATAACGCATCATGACGCAAGTTCATTGGTGTGGCCCCACTATGATCCGCATTACCACGAATGGTTACATAGAACCGCTCTGGTGCAGCAATCCCTGTTACAATGCCGATGGGTTTAGCTTCGTGCTCTAACACTTTACCTTGTTCAATATGAATTTCTGTGAAAGATTTTACAGGTCTCTTATATTCCATATGATCAATAGCATCTGGATTTAAATTACGCTCTTTTAATGCGTCATACAAGGAAATGCCTTGTTTATCTACTAAGCGATGTAAATCTTGCAATGTCAATTCACCGCGCATAGCTTTACTACCCAATGTAGCTGCTCCAAAGCGGCTAGACTCTTCACACATAAAGTCTACTACTGCAATAGTATGGTCATGTTCAAAACCATCATCAGTCATACTGCGAACCGCTTCGATAGCAGATAATACACCCACAACACCATCATAATTGCCTCCATTAGGCACGCTGTCCGTATGAGATCCAACCATGACAACCGGTAAATCAGGATTCTTACCTACCTTATAGCCTAGCACATTTCCAAAATCGTCTATCTCTACAGTTAGACCCGCATCAGTCATACAATCAATAATATATTGGCGCCCTTTCCAGTCTGTATCTGTAAAAGCCAGACGATTTATCCCTTCACCAGGTGCACTCAACTGTGCCATAGCATCAAAGTCCTTAGCTAATCGCTCTCGTTGAACCATATAACACCTCACAATCTAATACTCATATTACATCTAATATATAGCACACTATACATATTTCGATGCATACATCTATATAGTTATGTACCTATAGTTTAGATGTATGCATCACAATATTTCAATCAATATGTCCTATTTTAAATAGTGAGTAGCAATTGTACCTAACGCAATAATGCCATTTAGCATGTCTTCTTCATCAATATCGAATAATGGATTATGATGAGGTGCTTTAATAGCAGAGCCCAATACCATATAGGTTGCTCGACCACCACGATCAATAACACGATTCAAGAAGTACGCACAATCTTCACTACCGCCACCGCTATAATCAAACGGTACTTCTTTGAAAATACCTAATGGTTCAATGATGGATTGTACTTCACGAGCTAAATCATCGCTAATACGGCCTGCAGGAGTTTCACCTTGTTTTGTAATTTCAAAGGTACAGTCATGCATTTCTGCAGCACCTTTAATAATGGTCTTAGTACGTTCAATCATATAATCATTGATCTCTGTAGTAGCACCACGAGTTTCTAATTTAAGTGTTGCTACATCAGGAGTAACATTGCGACCTGTACCACTTTCAAAAACACCTACATTCATGCGAGATGCACCCCCACTATGGCGAGCAATGGCTTGTAAGTTAATAACAGCTGTACAGCCGGCAAGCATGGCATTTTGAGCCTTTTCTGGAGAACCACCTGCATGGGAAGAATAGCCATGGAATACAGCATCAAGTTTTGTAGTCGCTAAAAAGCCATGATCACTACAAGCAAAGCAATTAGATAACTGTTCATTAAATCCGATATGCATACCAAACATCAAGTCTACATCATCTACTACACCAGCCTCTACCATCGCTTTAGCACCACGCACTCCTTCCTCTGCTGGTTGGAAGATAAGTTTAATAGTACCCTTCAAGCCATCCTTATGTGTAGCAATATATTCAGCAAGACCAAGGCCCATTGTCATATGTGTATCATGACCACAAGCATGCATAGCCTTCTCATGGCGGGAACGGAAACCATTCTTAGCAGGAATATGGTTAGATGCTTTAGATTCGATTACATCATTGGAATCCATATCTGCACGGAAGGCTACTACAGGACCATCAGCACTGAACTTCATAGTTGCCACAATAGCTGTTTTACCATAGCCCATCTTCTCTACTAGTTCAGGATCAGCACCTTCATCCATAGCACGAGCCATGGCTGCTTTCATAACATCCTCGCTAGGCAAGCCCATACGAGAATCTAAATCAAGCACTTCTGCACCGAGTGCCACATCATAACCCAAGGCAATTAGCTTTTCAGCTACTTTAGCGGCAGAACGATATTCGAGCCAAGCTGGCTCTGGATACATATGAAAATCACGACGTAAAGCAATAAAATCATCGCGGCGTTGTTGTACGAAATCTTTTACAGACATACTTACCTCCTAAAATACAATAGATACCTATACTTCAACTATATAAAGAGCTATAAAAATAGCTAATTAAATAGTCAACCAATAAGATTATGTATACAGAATTATAAATTTCTATATACATCAATAATAATTCTTATATTTATTATAACTTATATTGATATTTTTAGAAATAAAAAAACATACACACTATGACTAATAAATATACATAGTAATATATGTTTTTTAAGCTGTTGTTCTCTACTGTACCACTTCGGTACAAAGCATTATGCCCTTAGTGTATGCCTCAAAAGAGCATGCATACGCAGATCATACAATTTCCTCTTTATTTAATTTTTTCAGTACTTCTCGTTTCATTTGTCGTTGTCGGTCCCAAGCTAGAATAAATATGGTAGAGATGATGCAAGCTATACCTAATAATCCTGTAATAGTAAAATCATCCCCCATGATAGCCCAACCAAAGAATGTCGCCGAAATAGGCTCAATGGAGGATAGTATAGAGCCTTGAATGGATCCAATACGGCGTATTCCTTCCATGAAGGCATTAAAGGATACCACTGTGCCAAGTATGATGATAGCAAATAACCCAAGCCACGTCATACCGTCCCAAATAGCTTCCGATTCAAATTGTTGGAAAAGAAAAACTGCCAATATGCCACAAATAAACATGGCAAAGCCTACAATAGGGATTGTGCCATAGCGCTTGAGTAAGCTAACTGGTTGCACTGTATAGACGCTAATACTGGCCGCCGATAATAGTCCCCAAAATAAAGCCTCCCTATTAATAGCCGCAAAGTCGAATCCATGTTGCATAACAATGCACAAGGTTCCAAAGAACGCAAGTCCAACGCAGACTATTTCCGCTATTGATGGCTTACGGAAGTATCTCAATAAAAAGTAAATAATAATCATTGAAGACGCTACATATTGTAATACAGTAGCAATACCTACACCGGATATGCCGATGGCTCTAAAATACGTATATTGTCCTAACGATATGCCAATGGCACCAAATATAAGCAGCTGCAGTATATCCTTTGGTGACGAAAATACAGAAAAGGTTCGATTTCCTTCACGTACATAGGCGATGATAATCGTTAATAGGCCTGCTACTAACAATCGTACCTCTAACAGCCACTCAACATTGATATGTTTTGCGCTTTCAAGGTACTGCACCGCTGTGCCCGATAATCCCCAAAATATGGCGCCCATCATAGCGAGACACATACCAATCCACTGATCTTTATTCATGGTACCCCCATAATAATTCTATCCCTCATAGCTCAATATAATATATATAAAATCACATATTTGATAATCACATATTTAAGAATTACATTTCTAAGTAATATACTTCTATATGCCATGTATAGCTGTGTATATATTTTTTATATTTATATATTCCGTTTCTCCAACGCAATGATAATAACAGTAGCAATGATCATAGCCATGCCAATTAGCCCTAATGCACTAAATTGGTTGTCTAACAAAGCCCATCCAAAGAAAGCTGCTGAAATCGGTTCAATAGATGACAAAATGGATCCTGGAACGGCGCCAATGCGTTTAACCCCTTCAAGATACGCATTAAATGATACAATCGTACCGAGAAATACTACATTAAAACAACCCACCACAGTCCATACATCCCACATAGCATACGAATTTGGCTGATGAAATAAAATAGCAGCAACAATACCACTGAGAAGCATACCAAATCCTACAATCGGCAAGGTTCCATATTTATATAATAAATCTACAGGAGAAACACTATATACAGCGACCCCTACAGCAGATAGGAGTCCCCATACGAGCACTGCTAGTGGGAATTGCTCCATAGAAAAGCCATCATTCCCCATCAAACAAATCGTACCTACCAAGGCCAGTATAACGGAGATAATTTCCCCTTTAGAGGGCCTTTTACCATAACGAGCTAGCATATAAATAATAATCATTGATGGCGCCAAGTATTGGAGTACCGTCGCAATACCGGCCCCTGCTAAAGCAATAGATTTAAAGTATGTATATTGGCATAAAGCCATGCCAAATACGCCAAAAACGATAAGGCCTGCTGTATCTTTTAAACTACGAAAGACATGGAAGATAGAATTACCATATTTAAACCATGCATAGATAACAGTCAACAGTCCTGCTGTAATTAATCGCATGGTGACTAGCCATTCCAAGTTCATATCCCTAAAGTTACTTAAGAACTGTACTGAAGCACCTGATACGCCCCATAAAACAGCACCTAATAGGGTTAGTAAGACACCTATAATTTCATATCGCTTCATAGGATTACTCGCCTAAGAGATCCACATGCACTTTTACAACAACCTTGCGGATTTTAATAGGCTTATCATTAACAGCTAATAGTGGTCTATGGATATCAGATGGGAAGAATACTGTATAGTACCCTTCTGGGCAATGGATTTGTCCTTCATCTTCAGCTTCGTTTGGGTAGAAATAACAATCTCGTTCCGGATAGGATTCTACTGGTTCAACAAGACCTTTATCGACAAAGAACCCCATATTTTCTTCCCCATCTACCATGAATTGAATATCTACATAATTGCGATGGGACTCAGGTTTTGTAGCTTCAAATAATTTTGTTTCTACATCATCTACATTGGCATACATCATATCCCCTTCAATGGCATGACGACCACCAGGCAATGCTTTTAAATCTGTATTTTTCAAGAAATCCAAAGCCCGTACAATGGCTTTAGGATAGCCCATTTTTGTGTAATCTGCAGTAATGCTAGAGAAAAACATATACGATCCTTTCACACTATCTATTTATATAGTAAGCACATATTTATATAGTAAGCTTACGGTTGTCATTATATTTACTTTCTATGTTAACACATATACACACAACGGACTAGTAAAAGCCCTCCATACCATGGTAAAAGCCCTCCATACCATGGTAAAAGCCCTCCATACCATGGTAAAAGCCCTCCACACCATAGTAAAAGCCCTCCATACGCTACATATATGGAGGGCTCGTGTAAAATACTATTCAAATTTATGACTTACGTCAATTGTTATGCTATTAAGTTGTTACGATATGCAATTATCTATTCAGTTGTAGTGATTCTAACTGTATTTGATACAGTACGTGGACATGGTCTTACTTTATTCTTGAGTCTTACGAGCAGCGATAATTTCTTCCGCTTGCTTATGTGGAACCTCTTCATAAGTATAGAACTGACGGTTAAATACGCCTTGTCCTTGAGTGATAGAGCGCAATGCAGTTACATAGTCGGCCATTTCAGCCAATGGTACTTGTGCTTTAACAACAGAAATACCTGTTCTTTCACTTTGTTCCATGCCTAATACACGACCTCGACGGCTATTCAAATCACCCATGATGTCGCCCATGAAAGCATCTGGTGCAAACACGTTAACTTCATAGATTGGTTCTAATAGGACTGGTTTCGCCTTAGGAATTACATCCTTGATAGCTTGTGACGTAGCTACTTTAAATGCTAACTCTGAGGAGTCTACGCTATGGTAAGATCCATCCAAGAGTGTCACTTGCACGCCAATCATAGGATATCCCGCAATTAAGCCTTTATCTAGGGTTTCTTTGGCACCCTTTTCCACTGCTGGTATGTATTGTTTAGGTACAGCACCACCAAAGATTTTGTCTACGAATGCAAATTCGCTTCCATCGTATAATGGGTCCACTTGAATCTTAACGTGACCATATTGACCATGACCGCCACTTTGTTTTTTATATTTAGACTCGGTTTCAGCAGAGCCTTTAATTGTTTCGCGGTATGGAATATATGGAGTCACAAGTTTAGCTTGTACGCCATATTTACGATCCATTTTGTTGAGGATATGCTCGAGATGAACCTCGCCCATACAATCGATTTGTAGTTGACGGGCCTCAGCATTTTTCACTACTACACAAGTAGGATCTTCTTCTGCCACTTTTAGAACAGCACTAGCTAATTTTTCCTCCTCACCTTTTTTCACAGGTTCTAATGCCACTGTGTATAGAGGTTGAGGGAAGCGGATAGCATCGTATGTCACTTTAAAGTCAGGAGCAGTTAATGTATCGCCAGTCTTAGCATTTGCCAATTTCGGTATCACTACGATATCGCCAGCTTTAGCGGCAGATACAGGGATTTGTTGCTTCCCAATAAGGGTAACCATCTTGCCCCATTTTTCTTCTACCCCTTGATTTACATCAAAGAGGCGATCGCCTTCTTTTAGTTCACCAGAGAAGATACGTACAAAGCTTTGTTTGCCTGCGAATGGGTCTAACAATGTTTTAAATACAAATGCAGTTAAAGGTTTATCTACATGTACTACACATTGTTCGCCGGTTTCCGCATCAGTTGCGGTCATCACTTTTTTAGTTGCATCCGGCATGTAACGGATCATACGATCCAATACTTGATCTAGGCCAATACGAGATGTGGCACTGCCACACATGATTGGGCACACACGGCCACTAATCATCCCTTCACGCAAGCCTTGGCGAATTTCCTCTAAGGATAATTCTTCGCCTTCTAAATATTTTTCCAACAATTCATCGCTACCTTCAGCCGCGGCTTCTACGGTCATTTCCCGAATTTCTTGAGCCTTTTCGATAAGGTGAGCTGGTACAGCAATCTCTGTTGGTTGGCCGTCCTTGTAAGTAAACGCAGTCATTTTTGCTACGTCTACGACGCCTTCAAAGTTGGCGCCTTCACCGATAGGAATCTGCAATGGCATAATGCCTTTGCCAAATAATTCCCGCATTCTTTCAATAGTACCGAAGAAATCGGCACCATCCACATCCATTTTATTGATAAATGCCATGCGTGGCATTTGTAATTCAACTGCATAATCCCATGCGCGAACTGTGTCAGTTTCTACACCAGATGTGGCGGATAGTACCATCAACATACCATCGCACGCACGCAAAGCGGCACGAACTTCACCATGGAATTCATTATAGCCTGGAGTATCTACGAAGTTAACCTTATGGTCATGCCATTCACATGGAGCCATGCCCAATTGGATTGTTACGTTACGTTTAATTTCTTCAGGTTCAAAGTCCATAATATGTTTATTGTCTTGGCCTTTACCTACGAAATCAACCGCACCAGAGGTTAACAACAAAGATTCGACAAGAGCTGTTTTACCCGCACCATCGTGGGAAACAACAGCAACATTTCTAATTTTATCACTACTGTACTCTTTCATCGGAATCGCCTCCTTAATGGCAAATTACGGCTTTTGCTAATACATTTCGACACCCAAATAGAAAAGTCCTCTTTTTCCGAAAAAATTTATCAAAAAAAGAGGACTCTTTATTAATATTAATTTATAAATTAGTATTATCTACCCATTAAAGAGGCACAGCCACTAAGAAGTGCCATGAAAAGTGCCCAAATTATAGCGAAGATTATGGACGTTAAGATACTAGCAATGAATACTTTCATCTTCGTAAGCATGACCTGTCTTGCCATAAGTTCTAAGGATACCCAAATGGATATAACAAGTAAGGCTATTGTTCCTACAAAATAGATAACACCAGCAAAAGCCCTACTATCGAATGCTAAACCTAACATGCCCATTAAAACCAAGACTATCGTATAACCAATACTAAATAATAGTACCCCATACCCTTGTAGATACCAACTAACTTTCATAATCGCCTGTACATTGTCGGTACCACCCATCTTAGTGATAACCCAGTTATATACATAGGAACCGATGGCAACCATCACAAAGGACCAGCCGATACAAATAAGCCATGCAAAGATGAACATAAAGCTGGCACCGATACCGAGTAAATAGGTTAAACCAGTAAATTCATTATGAGGGAGAAATGGAATTAACATAGTCCCAAATAAAGCCAATATAATATATGGGATAGCCCATAAGAATACAGTGCCCCAGAATCCTTTTTTCAATGTCCCCGATTGTACAACTTGATCAATACCGCCGCTAAAAGGACTCACAAATAACCGCCAAAAATCAGAATACCATTTTGTTTCCATAATACAACCTCATATACAAACTACAATTCTCTAAAACTAAAATTCTCCTGTACGCTTGCCGTAGTGTTTGGAGTCACCATTTTGCTTCCAGCCAACGGTATCACCGATAGACATTACGCGGCGCGTTAAGCAGTCTTTACATTTATCCGCATTGTCATCTACACAAGGTTTGTTATCATATAACAAATACTTTGCCCGATGTTCAGGGATGGTAATGATAGGCATCAAAATATTGGCACCTGCAGCAAGGCCTTTTTCACGGCCCAGTTTATCTAGAGCTTGTAATGCTGTTGTGGCCGCAATATTGACATCTTTCAAGAATAAGCGGGTTAACGCAATCATCTTGAGGCCTAGTTGAATACGGCGCAATTTACCAGCTTCATCATCGATGCCCATCGCTAATGCTTCTTGGCCTAGGGGCGTATCATGATGTACCACATACGGTCCCATACCAATCATGTCGATATCCATATCACGATAGAATAAGATATCGTTCACTAAATCTTCCTCTGTTTGGCCCGGCAAACCAATCATGACACCTGTACCTACTTGGAAGCCTACACGACGCAAACGACGTAAGCATTCAACGCGCGTTTCAAAGGAGTGCAATTCATCTTGAGGATGAATTTTATGATACAGTTCTTTATTTGTTGTTTCAATGCGCAATAAATAACGGCTCGCACCGGCTTCACGCATGCGGCGGTACGCCTCTTCGCTTTGTTCCCCTACGCACATCGTAATGCCCAGGGAACCATCGCCAATGGCTTTAATATCGCGAATGAGATCTACTACATAATCGACGAATATATCATCACTGCGTTCACCAGATTGGAGTGTAATAGAGCCATATTCATGGTCATAGGCCCACTGTGCCATCTTAATGATGTCTTCACGATTCATATCAAAGCGTTCCGTCTTATCATTTTCACGACGGATACCGCAGTAATTACAGTTTTTGATGCATCGGTTCGAGAACTCAATGAGGCCCCGATAATACGCTACAGGCTGTACATATTTTGCCTTTACTTCATAAGCCTTTTTATATATTAACTGCAACTCGTCTTCATCAGTTACAGACATGAGAAATCGCAATTCTTCCTCGGTTAGCCATTCATCGCCAACGAGATCTTTAGCAAGAATATCTTGCACTTGCAAACAATCACTTCCTTTCATAACGAACCGTCATCGATTCGCTTGGTATAGTAATGGAATCTATGTCAGTGACACAGGTAAACCCATTCACTTCGCGCGGCAAATCCCGCACATGTTTCACTTGTCGAGTTAAACATTCGTGAGCCATCACACCGCGACTCATTTTTGAGGACGTACTCATCTGTTTAAATGCATCGCCTCGTAACTCCCAAAATTCAACGGTCACTACCTTTGGATGGTTTGCCATTTTGGCATATTCTTTAGATGCTAGATTGAGAATCCAATCTTCCTTGTGAAAGTAGGCATCTACCGCTTCACGCCACGTGTCATATAAGTTAATGCCTATCTTATCGACCATATCGAGACGATAGTCTCTAACACCCATTGTTGGCTCTACAACGCCGTACAAGGCAGACATTACAACAAGATGGCTTTCACCAAAGGCCTTAGCCTCATCGGACAAGTTCTGCCAGTCTAAATATTTGAAAGCAATGCCATCGTAGCTTTCACAAGCAAGCCCTACAGGATGAGACGCAAAATCTTGATAGAAATCAAAGAGAGCCTGCGCCTTATCATCCTTGAGTTTCAAAGCCTTGCCAAGGGCCGCCACATCTAGGGACTGTACATGTTTTACAAGATTTTGCGTAATGTGCGGTTGAAATTGACCGTCTTGAACCGCAGTATGTACTGCCCCATTATTGTCAACAGTAGTAATCGTTTTAGTCTTACTAGGAGAGAGGACGATTTTCATGGGATAATTCCGCCTTGATAGTTTCCTCTGTCAAATTGTCGATCAACTCAGGATTCCACAACATAAGAGGCACAGCCACTACATGGCTAGCTTTCATTTCTTTACATAAATTAATGCATTCTTTAAGGTAATCAGAATCTTCATCTACAAGATCGCATACGATAACAACGTGACGACCTTTTAAATTTACACCTTCGTAGTCGATGCTGCCAGCAGATACTGTAAGCATGCCAGTTTCTAGACGACCTTCGCTCATGTCGTTCAAGCGAGACATTAGAACGTGTTCGAGCATAGTAGATACAGGTGTTACCACGCGACCAATGCCGATAAGAGCCTCAGGTTGGGCGTGAACAATAACTGTTTTCTTGCGTTTATCAGTTCTAAAATCAACGAGAGCTTTTTCTAAAGCGCCAAAGAACACGAATAATTGCCAAGGATCAAAAGAACCTGTTTGGAACATGTCGATAACAGAGCCATCCTCATCCATATTTAGGCGCGTTAATAATTCCTCTGCAATGTCGTCTACTACAACACTAAAATCAGATTGCATTGCATCTTGTACTTTTACTTCCTCTGCCATTAGGTCCTCCTAATTTCTATCTATTACACTGGTGAGGGAATGTTCCCTACAGGATTTATACTATCTTTAATTGTAACATATTTTATAGCCCACATGGTTATTCATGGATACACTTTTTACATAACAACTATACCAGTTATATGACAAAGTAATTCTAATAAAACAATGTTACATGATTAATGTAACTTTATGATTAATGTAACTTTATAAATTTGAACATCTATTATACAAAAAAGACCGCTAACGCGGTCTTTTCCTATTACCCTACAATGAGTAGGTAAATATTCATAACAGTAACAACAATACCAATGCCCCATAATAGTACATTCGTATATTTATGATTCGCATATTCCCCCATCACCTTACGGCTACTCGTCATATAGAGCTGCAAGAAAATTGTAATAGGTAGTTGCAAACTCAAGAACATTTGAGAGATCAACAATGCTTGGAATGAATCAGTAACAAATACAATCAACAGCAATGCCGGAATGTATGTTAAAGCCAAGCCTAATCGAGTATGGAAGTCTTTCATATCGTAAGACTCACCAAACATGCCTGCAAATATACTAGCTCCAGCCATACCTGCTGTAGCAGAAGAGGCAAAGCCCGCAAAGAGCAATGCGATAGCAAAGATAGTACCTGCTGCAGGGCCAATGAGAGGTCGTAACAACTCCTCCGCCTGTTCAAGCTCTGTTACTTCAATGCCGTGAGTAAAGAATACTGCTGCCGCCAGTAAAATCATGGCGGAGTTAATCATCCACCCAATCCCCATAGAGAATAAGGTGTCTAGGAATTCATAACGCAATTGGCGCTTCATTATAGAAGGATCTTGTGTATTGAATTGGCGACTTTGGATGATTTCTGAGTGCAAGAACAAATTGTGAGGCATAATAACAGCCCCTAAGATACTCAAAATAACGAGCATCGATTCATTCGGAATCTTAGGATCTACCCAACCAATGCCTGCTGCCGCCCAGTCTACATTGACCATATTGACCTCAACGAGGTAGGCCAATGCAATAAGGGATACAAAACCTGCAATAATCCGCTCCAGCTTTCGATAGGAGTTTGTAATGAGCATCACAGTACATATAACGGCCGTTAATACACTACCTATCAGAAGTGGAATGCCAAAGAGCATTTTCAATGCAATAGCAGCGCCAATAAATTCAGCTAATGCTGTCGCCGCAGCTGCAATACCAGCTGTACTCAACACAAATCGTGATACATAGCGTGGCAAGAATTCATAGGCACATTCTGATAAGCATTGGCCCCGTACAATACCTAAATGGGCCACGTTATGTTGCAATAAAATAAGCATAATCGTAGATAGTGTAACTACCCACAATAGCTCATAACCATAACTAGCACCGGCAGCTAGATTAGCCGCCCAATTGCCAGGGTCGATAAACCCTACAGTTACGATAATGCCAGGCCCTATAAATTTAAAGACCTCGCTCACCTGGTGCTTACCATTTTGGTGAACAGTAAACAACTGTTTCTTTAAGAAATCAATCATTATAACTCCTCATTAAGGGTTATAGAGTAAAGGTCATCTCCGTTTGCATGCGAGCATCGGTTTTAGATTTTGTATCCTTACCACCGGTATAACGGATGCGCACATTATTATTTACTTTAACACGAGAATCATCAATTTTGAATTTCTTCATTTTTTCTTTGATTTGTTCATCTGTTAAAGCGCGCTCTTCTGGTTTTGCCACTTCATCATTAGCGGTATCTAAAGCCTCTTGTTGAGATTTAGATACTTGGTATGTTTTACCAGACTTCTTAGCTTTTTCAGCACGTTTTTCGTCTAATTTTTGACGGCGCTCTTGCGTAACCTTCTTATCGTGAGCAATACGATAGTCCATTATATCACGCATATTTTCTTGATAAATGCGCAATGCATATTGACGATCGTTTTCGTTCATTTGCTCCCGTTTTGTTACTACCTCATCGATAAGAGGCATAAGCTCATCCTTTGTATAGCTTGTATTGCCATCAAAGACAAAACCATGTGTATCTGTAATAGCACCGTGTTTAATTAACGTTTGTAATGCCGTATACGTCCAATCACTTGGCGTAATTACACCAGCACTCACATGATGTTGTGCTTTACTAGAGCTACTAACAGTTTCTACATCAGCACTAACACCATCCACCATAGGACGTGCACTTGGAATAGCAATGCTTTCAGCATGAACAAAGCCAACAGAGGCAACAAGACATAATGTGCCAATACCGATAGCGCGACGAAGTAAATTCATGTGACGTGTATATTTTATATTCATAAGAGTCTCCTTAAAATTACATTTTATACAATCTATTATATGAAACCCCTTGTCATACGTCAACTCTATAACCTTACACGCCTATATACATCAATATTTACAGGACCTTAAACTCATTTGAGTCCTTACACATTAAGGTTCATACCTAGTAAATATTACAATAAACAAAAAGACCTCACATCGCGTGATGTGAGGTCTCAGCATGGCGGAGGATTAGGGATTCGAACCCTAGCGACGGTAACCCGCCCTAACGATTTAGCAAACCGTCCTCTTCAGCCTCTTGAGTAATCCTCCATGCTTTACTGGGTAATCATATCATACCCAATAAGGCATTGTCAATAAAAAACCGCTAACTACTAGAGTCTCTAATAGTTAGCGGTTTATATAATTTATTTACTACTATATTAAATATAATATTCTATGTAGCCATCGGGGATTTTCTTTTCCTCAGTCTTACCATTATTAGTACGACGAGGTTTACGGACATACATATTTTCTGGATCCGTTTCAAAGATAACCATGTCTTTCGGGATATCATGTTTAATAACAAGGTTACAACCGATTTTTGTGCGGGCCCCGATAGTAATATCCCCTAAGATTTTTGTGCCTGTACCGATGAGCACTTCGTCTTCGATGGTCGGATGGCGTTTTACCTGTTTAGAGGACATGCCGCCTAATGTTACTTGATGGAACAGTGTTACATTATCCCCTACGATGGCGGTTTCACCGATTACAACACCCATACCATGGTCAATAAATAGGCCACGGCCGATCGTTGCACCTGGGTGAATTTCAATGCCCGTTACGTGACGAGAATGTAATGCCACACGACGCGCCAAGGTTGGCCAGCCCGCCTTATAGAGGCGGTGCGCAAAGAAATGCCAAAATAAGGCTGTAATATGCGGATACGTCCAAATGACCATCCACACACTTGTTGCGGCTGGGTCAGAATCCATTACGCGCTTTATATTATATTGAATTTTGCCCCATAATTCGCGCAAACCTTGCATCATAGTGACTCCATCTCAAATAACTCTACTCATATAATAATATATAGTATACAACATATGTGGTCTGTATTCCTATACATAAGATGTTTTATCTATGCGAAATCCGTTACTTTACATATTCGTTATTAGCAAAATCCAAAAGGGATAAATATTTTTCTACCCCATCTGGTGCAATAACCACTATATTCGCCTTTGGTTCTTCTCGTGCAATGCGCTTAGCTGCTACAATAGCTGCCCCCGCTGAAAGTCCAATAGAGACACCGCTTTCACGCATGAAGGTTTGTACTTCGCTAAAGGCTTCTTCATCGCTTACAGTTTGTACGCCGTCCATCAAGCTTTGGTCGAAGTTTTCAGGAATGAAGCCAGCACCAATGCCTTGAATTTTGTGAGGACCACCTTTGCCCTCTGTAATGGCCGGAGATCCTGTTGGTTCCACTGCGATAGATTTCAGATTCGGATTATGCTCTTTCAATCGTCTAGTAACACCTGTGAAAGTACCACCTGTACCGATACCTGCTACAAATACGTCTACATTCGGTACTTGCTCCACGATCTCAGCGCCCGTAGTGCGATAATGCATATCTGGATTTGAAGGATTTACGAATTGGCCCAAGGTAAAAGCATTAGGATATTTTTCTAAAATTTCATTTGCTCGTTCAAGAGCGCCCTTCATGCCCGTTTCTTTTGGCGTCAAGATGAGCTGTGCACCGTACGCCTTAATAAGCTCACGACGTTCTTTACTCATGCTTTCAGGCATAATAATAACTGTTTTAATATGTAAGATAGCACCCACCATGGCAAGAGCAATACCTGTATTGCCACTTGTAGCTTCTACGATGATGCTATCCTCGTGAAGGCGACCTTTTTCCTTAGCATCTTGCAACATGCCAAGAACGGCACGGTCTTTCACAGAACCGCCTACATTATATTTTTCTAGTTTTACATAAATATTGGTATTTGGTAATTGATATACCGGAGTTTTACCAATCAGTTCTGTAGTTTGATTTGTGACTATACTCATCTGATCCTCCCTCTAGCGACAGATGATAAAAATCGTCCTCAGGAACATCCCAAGGACGATATGAATTTCACCTTGTTATTCTCTATACACTGGATATAACCATTTGTGTATTCTCATAAATACAATCATACTCTATCACCTGCATCTATGCATTGTCAAGAGAATGAGAACCGCTTTTAAAACCCTAAAAATATAGGAAATAACTAGGTTTATTTATAATTTTGTCAGTGTATCTACCACCATACCCCAAGTAACAGGCACCATAATAATAACTAGCGCGAGTCCAATAAAGATGACTGTCCCTAGTATAACGGTAAGTCGCGGAACGATGACTATCACGGTACTATTCGCTACATTATACGCCTTATCTATGTCATAGTGTAGCGCTACATAGCCCCACAGGAATCCTACTATCACATATATCGCTACATAAGGGTCTAGTATGATATGCGTTGATGTCATCGTTTCAATATGCATTAACCGATTGATGACTGGTGAAAGTAGCACATTAGCAAGCATCGCTATAAGCTTGAACCATATAAGGCATATAATATAAGGCCACATGGTTCTCATGGTCATCCGCAACATGTAAATCAATCCTACAATAGCTAAGCCCAACCCGCCCTTTTCATGGGCCATGTACTGTTCCATCCAGGAAGGTTGTTCTTTACCTTGATGCAGTTGGTCATAGTGAAACGATAAGTTTCTTTCACCATGAGCCAAATCGACGAGACCTAACACTTGTAGCAACACTAGAACAAAGACGACAACAACGCCTATTTGGAAGCTTTCACTAAAGAATATAGCCATCGGATCAATAGCCAGCTCACGCAGAACGGATAGATTGCCATACACATCATAAAATACAGCATATAGGCCATTTGTTATGAGTACATCCACAATAAACAGGGTCAATATAAAAATAAGATACCCATTCCACCGAGTCCATCGACTCAGATGTGATAACTTCGTATGCTCCCCCACGATTATGGATGCAGGGTGAATAGACAAGATCACACCAATCATAAAAAACATTATGAACGATGTGACCATTGTTAAATATTCGTATGCCATATTAACGGTATGCTACGCGCTCAGGCTGCATATCGTGGAAATGAAGGCGCTCTTTTGCAGTCTTTTCCCACTCTGTACCAGGCTTGCCATAGTTTGCGTATGGATCGATGGACAAACCACCGCGCGGTGTAAACTTGCCCCATACCTCGATGTACTTAGGATCCATCAACTTGATGAGGTCTTTCATGATGATGTTGATGCAGTCCTCGTGAAAGTCCCCGTGATTGCGGAAACTAAATAGGTATAATTTTAAAGACTTGGACTCTACCATTTTCTTATCTGGTACATAAGAAATGTAGATGGTCGCAAAGTCTGGTTGACCTGTCATAGGGCACAAGCTTGTGAACTCAGGACAGTTAAATTTAACAAAGTAATCGTTATCAGGGTGCTTGTTATCAAACGCCTCTAACACCTGTGGTGCATAATCAGTTGGGTAATCGGTCTTGTGACCTAACATCGTTACCCCTTGTAACTCTTTTTCAGATCTGCCGGATGCCATAAGGAACCTCTTTCTATACATTCTAGAACTCTATAATTAGATATATTGAATAATTCATGTAACACTTAATTATAGCATATAAAAGAATACACCAGTTATAGAGATAAACGATTTCAGACTATAGTTAAATGACCGGTCCATCCTATGTCTCTAAATAAACTATCCTATCCCCATAATCTAGTTCAATTAGATTTATGCTCACATATAGATTGTGTAAAATTTAAGTTTATAATAAAATATTCATATACATTTGGTAACGTTAATACATTCAAAATGATATAACACCTTATGGAGGTCACTTATGAAATTAAAACAGCTTATTTTATCTAGCATCGCTGTAGGTGCGTTAGCTTTCACATTTGGCACGGCACAGCCTGCACAGGCGGCTATTGGCATGGAGAATCCTGGTCCAGCTATGAATCTTGAGAAGCCAGCATCTGTTACAACTGCTCATCATATCAATGTAAATGGTAAAGTGGTTGAACCTATTAACGGTCAACAAAATGTAATCTATGTAGATGGTCAACCGCTCGTAGCATTGCGCCAAGTATCTGAAGCATTGGGCTATAAGGTGGCATGGGATGAGCCTACTAAAACAGCATTAGTAGACATGAATATTGCTACACTAGCTATCCAACCTGATTCTGCAGAGGTAGTGCGCCATGGTAAATTGAAAATCATCAACCTTGATACTTCCGAATCCTTCTTGCCCGCAGCTCGCAAGGTAGATGGTACAATCTTTGTAAAACCTCAAGTATTCAAATTATTATTAAACGATGTAAAAATTACAAAGGATGAAATCTTCATCGCTCCTCAACGCGCACAATTAGCGTCTACTACAAACACAGAGGTATCTCACAAGAATGAACTTAACACATTCTTACCACCATCTCAGAATGATGTAAAGAAAAAAGAGGAGCCAAAAGCTACAGAAAAACCTCTTATTAAAATCAAAAAATCTGTATCCAAAGACACTGTAACTACAGACGATCAAACTCAATCTACAAATACATCTGAATACCAACGCGCTAACGGATTAGATCGATAACCGAAATTAAGAGATTGTTGAGCAAGCTCTCAACGCATTAAAAAATTTATGCAAATAAAAAGGTCCCATACGGGACCTTTTTATTATATAGCATATATAGTTATCCGAAATTAGTTTTACTAAATTTGATGGCTATATTATCTGCCAAAACCATAACGGTTAAGAGCTGTATTACCATTACCATATATAGCCATAATCTTCGCCATGAAATAGTCAGCTACTGCTAGAGAGTATGCTGCAATATCATTGTAATCAGAGTATTTTGGTGCAACATTAGTCACAGTAATGTTTTCAATAGTAGTACTAGCTTTAGGAGTAGTCAATTTATTTGTAGTAGGTGCAGGATCTGTAACAGTTACTGTAGAACCCATGGCTGGATTAACATAACCTGTTGGAGTAGATACTGGTGGACGTTGGGAATCAGTATATTTGTAGCCATAAGAAGCGTCTGCTTGTTGTGGTGCTACTGTAACAGCGCCAAAAGCAAGTACAGCTGCGGCCAAAACGATAGAGAATTGTTTTGATGCTTTCATAAAAAACCTCCAAATAACACAAAAGTATTATATCAAAAATTATGATAACGGAGATTTATTATAAACCATCTACATAAACGCACAATGAAAGAGAGTTAATATCATTTATATTTCATTTATCACTTTATTTTGATACCTTTAAAAGCATCTTTCACCTCATCCATTTGGCGTTTTACATCACCAACAGATTCTTTTACATCATCGGAAACCTTGATGCTATCTATACCTTTAGCTGACTCAGAGGCACGCTTACTATTTTCACCAGCTTGCTTCATCCCCTCTTTAATCCGATCCATATTCTCATCGATCTCATCGAAGGATTCGTCGTAGAGGATAAAATTACTACCCCCATGGGATGTAATGTTGAGAGGCCCCATGGTGAGCTGCCCATTATCGATACGCAACGCATCTGTAGAAATAGTCGTAATATTCGTATTAACTGTCACATCACTAAAGGATAAATGACGTCCTTTATTGTGAAAGTTTCCTGTAATATTTTTAATTGGAATGAGCATATAATGGCCTTCTCCAGACCAGAAATTTCCCCATACCTCCATGTCACGAGGCTGGCCCTCGCTTTTAAAGTTCAAATTAGCCGACACCGGTACAACAAATTCAGGTGTTTTAAGAGCCTCACTACTATCAAGGTCCTTTGCTATCCCTGTAATCGTATAAGCTCGAGTATCTAAGTTATATATGCCCTTTGCCTCTAGCTTTCCACCGTATACATTGGCATTTACATTTTCAAAGTTCAAAATGCCGTCTTGGTACGTTACATCGCCTACTACATTTTCAAAGGTAAGCGCAGGAATTCGTAAAACAGGCATCGTTACACGACCTTTAGCCAATGGACGATTAAAATCACCTGTTACTTTTGTCAGCAAGGTCATTGCATCGTGGATATTATCACCAAAACCGAGTGATGATGGGTCCACACCCTTTACATCAAACTGCAAGTCTAACTGAGGCATGCGATGCTTTAATACATCCTTTAGGTCAACACGACCTTTTAGTGTAAGACCATCACCAATGGCTGTGCCACCGAACTTACCCGTTTCCATATCAATACGAATAGCACGGTTACTATCAAGATGTATCTTAGAATTCACGTTCCTCATTACATAGTGACGATTTTTCTGAAAGATTTCCAGCTGGTTATTTCTCAATGTAATCGTAAGATTTAAATGTTGACCGTCCCAATTAAAGTTACGAACCTTCTTGCCCAGTTCCTCCTGCCGCTCTTGAGTCGTCTTTTTCGGAGGTTTAGGTCGCGGCTCTACCTCATTGAGTGGCTTGTTTACATCAGGTGAAGCAGGCACAAAGTCAAGACGGTTGTTATCGTCTAAATCGACTACAATGGTCGCATCATTTAGCTCGATTCCATTTATAGCAGAAGCCTTAAAATTTCGTGTTATTACGTCCCACATATTAACGCGAATCTTTCCATCTGGAACTGTGAGCAACTCTCGGCCTTCTGGATCCTTCCATACCAAGTCAGTAAAGGATAATGTCCCCCACGGTGTTGCAGTTAAACTCTCTACCGTTACAGTCCCTCTCATCATCGTTTGACGAGCCATTACCTCGTTAAAAATAACGCCCATCCCACGGCTCGCTATCGTAGCGAGCACAAAGACTATAATCGCTCCAATGGCAAGAAAAGCAGCAATACCTTTTAAGCCTTTCTTATACAATTGTTTATATTTTGTCCAATAGGAACGTATATAATGTTTCATAGCCTTATTATATCATGTTGAGGATGTGAGTTTTATTTTGATTGGTCTTGTAATATTACTACATTTAGATTGAAAAGGAGAGCCTATACCTTCTTCGCTCCAAAGCGAGCTAAGTCGCTTATCCGGTATAGGCTCTCCTTTTCATAACATTAGTTATAAAGATGTCCAATCAAAATAAAACTATTCTCTAAATGCTAATAATAAGGCTATGAAGCATTATCTAGAAAAGGGAAATAGAAAGGAGACGAGATTAAATCTCGTCTCCTTTCTATTTAAGTATTCAGTATTTATGCTTCATCGTCGGTTACAGCTTTGGTGCCTCTTGTGCCTGTCCGTATACGCATAGCGTCTTCTACATCGTATACAAAAATTTTACCATCCCCTACTTCACCGGTTTGCAATGTGTTTCGCGCTGTGTCCATTACAAGATCCACAGGCACATCACACACAACGGTTTCTACTTTTACCATAGGGATGAGATTCACATCGTATTGTTGGCCCCGATATACTTCGGTATGGCCCTTTTGTAGACCACAGCCAAAGACTTGTGATACTGTCATACCTTGAATACCAATCTTGTTTAAGGCCTCTTTTAAATCCTCTAGTTGCTCAGCACGAGCAATAATATCTACCTTTTTCATCCGTTTCATATATTTATCTCCTACAAGTACTATCTATCATTCACAAATCATAACAAGGACGTTTGATTGGACGAAATAAAACGACCTGAGCTTTTAAATTCAGATTGATTATAAGCGCCTTCGCCATGTTCACTAATATCAATACCAAGTGATTCAGAACCAATGCTAACACGCATATCCATGAAAGCGCTAACGATTTTAAATAGTATAAATGTACCTACAATAGCAAATACATAGGCAATCACGAGTGAAAGCAATTGAGGACCTAACAAGGAACCACCATAGAACAACCCATTCGCCCCATCTGGATTAATAGTTGTGGTAGCCCATAAACCGGTAGCAATAGCGCCCCATGTACCGCCTACACCATGAATACCAAAGGCATCAAGAGAATCATCATAGCCAAGGCGATTTTTAATGATCGCTACCGCTAGGTAACATACGACTGCCCCAATAAAGCCAATAATAATGGCGGCCATAGGCGTTATAAAGCCTGCAGCTGGTGTAATAGCTACTAACCCAGACACCCCACCAGAGGCAGCCCCTAACACAGTAGGTTTACCACGGTGTATCATTTCTACTAGTACCCAACCTACAATACCAACTGCTGCAGAGATTTGTGTAGTTAACACTGCATTAGCTGCAAGGAAGCCTACGCCAAGGGCAGATCCTGCATTAAAGCCAAACCATCCAAACCATAGAATAGCAGCTCCAAGAATTGTCATCGGCAAATGGTGCGGTAGCATAGGCATGCGCCCATAACCGCGACGACGGCCTAACAGCATACATAAGGTCAATCCAGATACACCAGACAGAACATGTATCGCAAGTCCACCAGCAAAGTCTAATGCACCCAAATCACTAAGGAAGCCACCGCCCCAAATCCAATGGGCCATCGGATTGTATATAAAGATAGACCATAGCAAAGCAAATACTACAAAGGGTGCAAAGCGCATCCGCCCCGTAACAGAACCACTCATGATGGCTGGTGTAATGACAGCAAACATACATTGGAATGCTATAAAAGCAAGCTCAGGAATATGGGTATCACTTAAGATGGTTGTTTCCGCACCACCAAGGCCAAATTTACTAAAGTCGCCGATGATACCATGTAGATCATCACCAAAAATCAACGTATAGCCGATCAAAATAAACTCAACAGAGATGACGCCAATTAAAAAGAAGCTCTGCATGATCGTACCTAGCACATTTTTACTACGCGCCATCCCACCATAAAACAACGCTAAACCAGGTGTCATAAAGAATACTAAGGCAGTGCATAACAAGACCCATGCTGTGTTGCCCGTATCAATCATATTGACCATAAGAAACTCCTTTCCATACAAAAAGCGCCTTGCTCGCAGAAACTCTGCATGCAAGGCGCCGTTACCTAACTATTTTATTGTAGTAATATACATCACTACATACATCGTATATTAGATTATAATGTATGTCAACAAATTCTATAGAATTTCTACAATGCCGCTTCCCATAAAATACATAAAACTCTATAACACTATAAATTAAAAGTGCACTCACAAAGGTGAGTGCACTTTATATATTATAATAATCAATATTATGCTTTTGCTTCTTTACCGTATTTTACAAGGCTTTCAGCTTCGATTTCAGCTTGTGTACGATAATCTTGAGGAATATTGGACAAGCGAATCCAGCTGCGTACAGCTTCTACCAATACGATAAGGATCATGAGGAACATAGCAGCACTGAATGCTACTAGGATCCATTTACCAGCTGGGATATAGCTGTTAAATACGTTTTCAAAGTCCGCAGCGATAGCAACGATAGCCATAAGGATACAAGGAATACCTGTTACCCATGCATAACGTTTGCGGCCAAGTCGCATGATAACTGTAGTACCTACAGCTAATGTCATAGTACCTAATAATTGGTTAGATACGCCGAATAAAGGCCAGATAATACCGATGTTACCTTGTAGAACTAGGTAGCCCCACAAAATACAAATTAAAGCTGCACAACCATAAACGCCAGGAGCCCAATGTTGGTCGTTGAATTTAGGATGGAAATGACCTAATAATTCTTGAAGTAAGTAACGACCTACACGAGTACCAGCATCGATCAAAGTCATGATGAACAATGCTTCGAACATGATACAGAAGTGATACCAGTAACCTAGCAAGTGATCCATGTTAGGCAATCTGGAGAAGATATGAGCCATACCTACTGCAAGGGATACGGCGCCACCAGGACGGTGCATCAAATCTTCACCAACCATTGCGGACAATGCTGGTAATTCATGAACTTGAAGGCCTAAGGCTTTGAAGGATTCAACAGTGGAGTTAATTGCGAAGTAATCATCTGGATGCAATGCAGTTGCGGCAATCAACGCCATCATAGCGATGAAGCCTTCTGTTAACATTGCACCATAACCGATAGGCAAGATTTCTTTTTCATTAGTAAGCATTTTAGGTGTTGTACCTGTTGCGATAACAGTATGGAAACCAGATAACGCACCACATGCGATAGTAATGAAGATATAAGGGAATACAGAACCTTTCAATACAGGACCGCCACCCCAGATGTAAGGAGTTACAGCCGGCATTTGAATTTCAGGCATTACGATGATAATACCAAGAGCCAATGCGCCGATTGTACCGATTTTAAGGTATGTGGACAAGTAGTCACGAGGAGCAAGCAATAACCATACTGGCAATGCTGCTGCAAAGAAACCATAGACTGCAAGCATGATTTCAATAGTTTGCAAGTCATATGTAAACCAAGAAGCATATTCACTAGCTGCTACGTTTGGACCGTAGATAATAGCTGCGAAGATCAACGCTACACCGATAATAGTTGCTTCTTGAATTTTACCAGGACGCAACCATTTCAAATAAATACCAATGAAAATAGCGATTGGAATCGTAGCAAATACGGAGAAGAAACCCCATGGGGAGTTATGCAATGCGTTAGCTACTACTACAGCCATACCAGCAAGGGTGATGATCAATAGGAACAATGTAGCAAGCATAGCACCGAAACCAGCAAATTTACTGATTTCTTCTCGTGCAATATCCGCAATAGATTTACCATCATAGCGAACAGATGCGAATAAGATAACCATGTCATGTACAGCGCCGGCTAATACGGAACCGATAAGAATCCATAATGCACCAGGCAAATACCCGAACTGGGCTGCGATAACAGGACCTACAAGAGGGCCTGCACCAGCAATCGCTGCAAAGTGATGACCAAATGTTACCCATTTGTTTGTGGGCACGTAATCGTGACCATCATTGTGGACCATAGCTGGCGTTGGACGATTTTCATCCAATGTTAATACTTTCGCCGCTATGAAAGCCCCATAAAAGCGGTACGCTAAAATTAGAATACACGCGGAGGCTATAACTAAGTAAATACCATTCATAACCATATAAACACCTCCAATTGTCTTGTGTGACATGGTGTTATATAAAAATATCTGATAAATCTTTTGCACATCCATGCCACATTGGCTCTCAAAACTTTTAGTACTTACAATAATATTGTATATCTAAACATAGAAGTGTCAATTATCAATTTCTCATTTTAGATGTACATTATGAGTTAAAGACATAACCAAAAAGCATTCTCCGTTACTTAGAGAATGCTTTTATCGTTTTATTTTGATAGTAATTATCTATTGTCTTACTACGACTCCTGATTCATGAAGGGCCTTTTTAATATCTTTTATAGTTAAAACTTTGTTATGTAACAACGCCCCTACAAGAGCTTCAGTTACATTCGTCTTTGTAAATAAATCCACAAAATGCTGTATATTTCCAGCACCACCAAAGACTGTTACAGGTACATCCACAACCTCTGCTAAAGCTTGATATAATTCAATATCAAAGCCAAGCCCCATGCCATACCTATCGATACTCGTTACCAATAACTCACCTGCATCATGGCCTACCGCTTCTTCTGCACATTTTACAGGATCGCCGGCATCTACCATATCACGGAATTGAACGCCATTCTGAACACGACCATTTGCCACACTGAGGCAAGGGATAATACATTTCGCTAACATAGAGTTACCCTCTTATTTTTTCGCCGCTACACAGGCTTCCGTAATATTGCCAAATGCACGCAATAGATTTAGACCTACGACACCACTTTTTTCAGGATGGAATTGCATCCCATATACTCTACCACGCTCAACAACACCTGGTACATCGATACCATAGTTTGCAGTAGATGTAATAAACTCAGGGTCAGTATCTACATAATAGGAATGAACGAAATAGGTATATTGATCGTCTACATTGCTGAAAGCACTATCTGGCTGGTGTACTGTATTTTTGTTCCACCCCATGTGAGGCACGCTAAGACCAAGGTCGCGAGGAATTTCTTTTACCTTGCCTGGGATGAGTCCTAAACCTGGAGTGGGTCCATATTCTTCGGACTCTTCAAATAGTAGTTGCATACCCAAGCAAATACCTAATAGCGGTATTTCTCGTTTTACCACTTCCTGAATGACATCGACGAGGCCTCGTTCCTTTAGAACGGCTACGGCCGATGCATAGGCACCTACACCTGGTAAGAGAACACCATCAGCATTTAATATGACATTCGGATCTGCTGTTAGCACTGCATCTAGTCCGATATGGGCCAACGCTTTCTGGACATTAAATGTATTACCCGCATCATAATCTATAATGGCAATCATAATACGCTCCTTTCAACAGCCTTAATTAGTATATCTGATGTATCCTATATAGACTAATTCATGAATTCTTTTAATATGCCGCGCATAACAGCTCCATCTTGAGCCATTGGAATGGTAAGTCTTAACCAACCATCCCGTTGTCCCCGGCGCACTTGATATCCTTCTTTTAGCCAAGCATCAGCTAAGCCTTCCGCATCAGGTACAGTAAAGAAAATAAAGTTCGCTTCACTCTTATAGTAGTGAATGTTTAATTCATCAAATAGGCTCTCCCATTTTGCCCGTTCCTCTGCATTTTGAGAAACTGTTCTTCTTAGGAATGCTTGATCCTCAAAAGCAGCTTCTGCAGCCAATTGGGACAAGGTATTGAGATTATAAGGCAAGCGGATAGTTTGCATGTAATTAGCCAACTCTACAGGTGTCATCATATAGCCTACGCGATAATTAGCAAGGCCATATGCCTTGGAGAAGGTACGCATGATAGCTACATTAGGGAACTCATCTAAAAGCGCTCGTGCTGTTGGAACTGCTACAGCGGTAACAAAATCGATATATGCCTCATCGATGATGACCAATGTTTCCTTAGGTATAGCTGCTATGAATTTACGAATATCTTCAACAGACTCATAGGTTCCTGTTGGATTGTTAGGATTACAAATCCACACGAGGCGTGTTGTTTCATCCACTGCTTTCACAAGGGCAGAGAAATCATAATGACCTGTTTCAAAATCGGCCTCAACCTCGCGAATTTCAGCACCTTCCACAAGACCATTTAATGCATATTCTGAGAAAGCAGGTACGCTGACCACGATGGAGTCGCCGGCGCTGATCAATGTTTTATTAACCATAGCAATGACCTCATCGAGGCCTACACCAATAACGAGCTGTTCTGGTTGTACCTTCCAATACTCTGCTAGTTTTAGGCGCAAATCGGTAGCATTACCATCAGGATAATAGTTAGCATCATTATGCGTTACATAGCTAAGGATAGCTTCACGCACCAACAGAGAAGTCCCATATGGGTTTTCGTTGGCAGACAAACGCACCAAGCGGTCCACACCGAGGCGTTCCTTTACCGCTTCAGCAGGTTCCTCAGGTATATAGGGTTTCAATGTGCGAATTATCTCTTTCATAAGCTATCCTTTCTAACTATTTGTCTTAACTCATATGAACTTATGTGAGCTCACTATACGGTGTTCATTATAAATTTGTAATTTCTGGGCGATCTGTAGTCTTACTTACTACGCCTTCACGACTAGCAAGCTCTGCCTCGATGGCTTCGTAAGGAATATTTTTCTCTGCTAGTAATACTAGCAAGTGATACAATACATCAGCCGTTTCGTATATCAATTCTTGAGGATCCTCGTTCTTTGCAGCGATAACAACTTCAGTAGCCTCTTCGCCTACCTTTTTCAAGATTTTATCGAGCCCTTTATCAAATAAGTAATTTGTATAAGAACCTTCCTTTGGCTGTGCCTTGCGGTTCTTAATAATTTCGTATAATTCGTTCAATGTTTGCTGTGCCATATATAACTCCGTTACATCTCTTATATTTATATTCTCTTTTGTCTATCCTATTGTGCCGATTCCATTGACTGCCATTATTGTTCTCTTATGGGCCGCTATGCTTCTACATCATTAAAGAAACAGCTTGTACGCCCCGTGTGACATGCAGGGCCTTCCGGTTTCACTTGAATGAGCAAGGTATCACCATCGCAATCGAGGGCCATACTCACTACATGTTGCACATTGCCGCTCGTACCGCCCTTGTGCCACAGCTCCTGACGAGAGCGAGACCAAAACCACGTTTCTTTTGTCTCTAGTGTTTTGTGAAAGCTTTCTTCGTTCATCCACGCCACCATGAGGACATCCTTAGTCGCTGAATCTTGCACAACCGTTGGCAATAAGCCATTTCCCTTTTCAAAATCAGGTTTCATATATTAATCCTTTATGAAAATAATCGTTTTAAAACTCAGTGTTTTATTAGTATCGTTACCATAGCCTTTTATGTACTGCCTTCAAGTATCTTTAAATACTGTAATTATTTAAAAACGTATGTATGAAAGCTACTTTCTATCGTACAGTAATGTCGTGAGCTCGTAATTCATCTTTGAGTTCTGGAATTTTAATCTCCCCAAAGTGGAAGATCGATGCTGCTAAGGCACCTGTCACGCCTGTTTCTGCAAAGAGGTCTATAAAATCTTGTACAGTACCTGCACCTCCAGAGGCGATGATAGGCACATCTACAACAGCTTCAATAGCCTTATATAGTTCAATATCAAAACCAGATTTTGTACCGTCCTTGTCCATACTCGTTACGAGCAGTTCTCCGGCCCCACGAGATACAGCCTCCTTAGCCCAATCAAGAGCCTTCCATTCGGTACGATTACGACCACCGTGAGTATAGGCATACCATTCACCAGTTTCTTCGTCTGTTTTTACATCGATGGCTACTACCATGCATTGATTGCCAAACTTTTGAGCTCCTTCTGTGATGAGTTCAGGTTTAGCAAGGGCTGCAGAGTTCAAGGACACCTTGTCAGCACCAGCTTTCAATAAAGCCGTCATATCATCGATACTCTTAATGCCGCCACCAACGGTGAGAGGCATAAATACTTGGGATGAAATCTCTTGCACCACATCGCGCATGGTGGTCCGTGCATCAACAGTGGCCGTAATATCTAGAAAGACAAGCTCGTCTGCTTGTTGTTGCTCATAGGATGCTGCAATATCTACGGGACTGCCAACATCCACGAGATTAACAAAGTTAACCCCTTTTTTTACGCGCCCATCATCCACATCTAGGCACGGAATGATCCGTTTCGCTAACATAATGCTCCTCTCCATTGAGTACTACCCAATATATTATCTGTTATGCCCCTACATAAGTTATAAGCTAAAAAATATTAGATATTAGATATACCTTATAACTCATTAAACTAAGAGCGTATACTACATGGTCAATTCTATTAGTTTTGCTGGTTATACTCAGCGATTTCTTCTAATGTAATCGTTCCTTCATATAGCGCTTTACCGACGATACTATCCATGACGCCTTTTGCTTCAAGTGATTTAATATCTTCTAAATTACGAACACCACCAGAGGCAACGATACGAGCTGTAGGGAATGTTTTTTGCAAATTGCCGAGCAAGTCTTCGTTAGCCCCCTGCATGGTACCGTCCCGGTCCACATCAGTAACGATAAAGTACTTTGCTCCGCCTTCAATCATAGCGCCGATTAAATCGGTCATAGGCACATCGGATTGATCGAGCCAACCTTCAGCAGCGACCTTTCCATTTTTACCGTCTACACCGATAACGATACGCTCTGCACCATATTCAGCGATAACCTGTTTCGTAAGCTCAGGATTTTTAAGGGCTACAGAACCTAAGATAACTCTGTCTACGCCTAAACCTAAATAGAGGTCAACAGCCACTTTATCGCGGATGCCACCACCGATTTCAAGGATGCCTGTGAAAGCCTGACGCACTGCTTTTACAATGTCTACATTAACAGGCTTACCTGCCTTAGCACCATCTAAATCGACGAGGTGGAGTGCGCCTACCTTGGCATCTTCATATTGTTTTGCTTGGTCCACTGGATCAGGATTGATAACCGTTTCCTGCGCGAAGTCACCTTTATAGAGGCGAACGCTGCGACCATCTTGTAAATCTATAGCTGGAAAAATCATAGGTTCTCCTTTATTAAATAACGCCCTTTGTAGAGTTTACCCCTTGAATATCTGGGTTAATCGTAACGGCCATGCGCAATGCACGGCCTGTAGCCTTAAACATGCTTTCAATGATGTGGTGTGTATTGCGACCATATAAATTGCGCACATGTAAATTCATAGCGCCACTCATGGCTAACGCTTGGAAAAAATCCTCCACCAGCTCTGTTTCAAAGTTGCCCCCAAGAACAGGCGTGCTCCATTCGCCTTGGAACACGAGGTATGGACGGCCACTCAAGTCGATCACAACTTGTGTTAGTGCTTCATCCATAGGAACCCACGCATCACCGTAACGCTCGATACCTGCCTTATCGCCAAGGGCTTTCACCAAAGCTTGACCTAACGCCAATCCAATATCCTCAACGGTGTGATGAGCATCTACGTAGGTATCGCCCTTTGCCTCAACTACAAGGCCAAAGCGGCCATGTTTCGCCAGCAGCGTCAACATGTGATCAAAAAAGCCAACTCCTGTGGAGATGGAGCTCGTTTGCGCCCCATCAAGGGTAAGTTCTACTGTAATATCTGTTTCTTGCGTGGTGCGTTGCACCGTACCTGTGCGTATCATAACGACCTCTATACTCCAAATCTATTTTTCAAAGCGTACTTCGATGGCGCGAGCATGTGCTTCGAGGCCTTCTGTACGAGCTAATGTAGTAATGTGTGTTGCTACTTCTTCTAACCGTTCTTTTGTAAATTGTGTAAAGGATGTCCGTTTTACGAAATCATATACACCAAGTGGAGAGGAGAAGCGTGCTGTACCACTTGTAGGCAACACGTGATTTGTACCGCCTACGTAGTCACCCAATGGCTCAGATGCATAAGCTCCGAGGAATACGGAGCCTGCATTTTGAACGAGGCTCATGTAGCTCATTGGATCTGGCAATTGGATTTCCAAATGCTCTGGTGCTACTTCGTTCATTACCGTAAACATGTCTTCAACGCTGTTCATAACGGCAATATAACTGTTATTTTCAATGGCTGGACGAGCGATGCTTTCACGAGGCAACAATTTTAATTGACGTTCTACCTCATCAGACACGGCGTTTGCTAGGCTTTCACTAGTAGTAACCATAATAGCACGTGCCCGAGGATCATGTTCCGCTTGGGACAAAAGATCTGCAGCAAGATGGACTGGATTTGCACTATCGTCAGCGATAACACCAATTTCGCTAGGGCCCGCAATCATATCGATATCGACTTGACCAAATACTTGGCGTTTTGCTGTAGCCACGTAAATATTACCAGGGCCTACGATTTTATCAACCTTTGGAATGCTTTCACTACCATACGCAAGAGCCGCCACGCCTTGAGCACCACCTACTTGGTATACTGCATCCACACCAGCAAGCTTTGCTGCACCTAGTACAGCAGGATTGATGCCGTCCTTTTGAGGAGGTGTAACCATGACGATTTCTTTGACGCCTGCAATTTTAGCTGGTAACGCAGTCATAATAATAGTAGAAGGATATGCTGCTGTACCGCCAGGAACATAGAGACCAACGCGAGCTAATGGGATCACCTTTTGACCGCGGATGATGCCCGGTGTATCCATGTCTACAAAGCCTTGCTCAATTTCACGGCTGTGGAACTCTGTAATATTAGCCTTTGCCTTTAATAAAGCAGCTTTTAAATCATCAGATAAGGACTCATAAGCGGCATCGATTTCCTCTTGAGGCACCTTGAAGTCTTCGATACACACACCATCGAATTTTTCAGAATACACCTTTAAAGCCGCATCACCATTGGTGCGAACGTCAGCAATGATATCGTACACGCGGCGTTCAATCTCCATGTCTGTAGTTTGTTGCGTATAATTTCGCACGATACCGAGCATCGTATCTAATGTTTCCTTATAAATTTTCATGTCATGTCCTTCTTCCTATATGCTATTCGCACTATTAGTTCTATCTCTTATTTATTAATGGCTTCTGAAAGCTGGTCTATAAGTTTGAAAATGGTATTACGCTTTTGTTTTAGTGCTAATGGATTAGCTACTAAGCGAGTAGAAATCTTTTGTAACCAGTCAAAGATTTCTAAGTTGTTTTCACGCAATGTTGTGCCCGTTTCTGTAATATCTACGATGGCATCAGCTAGCCCTACTAGAGGTGCTAGCTCAACAGAGCCTTCAATTTTAATGATTTCCACATCTTGCGCCCCAAAGTACTGTTTCGTAATGGTCGGATATTTCGTACCAATTCGTTGACGGCGCCCTTCTTTAGGATCATAGCCGGCTAGAGAAGCCAAGATAAATTGGCATTTGCCCGTTTGTAGATCAAGCATTTCATAGCTCGTATCATCTTGTTCATCTAGTACATCACTACCAACAATACCGAGGTCTACTACACCGTTTTTTAAATATGTTGTTACATCAGGGCCTTTAGCGAGTATTACCTCAATGGCATCACCTAATGGAATGATGAGCTTACGCGCCTTGTTGCGTAACGGCTCACAATCGATACCACAGGATTCCAAGAGAGGAATGAAGTCCTTCTCGACACGGCCCTTTGTAAGAGCAATACGCAATTTGCCATTATCTTGATTGTTGCTTTCACCATTCAAGGTAACATCTGTCAACACATCAATATTAAAAGCCATCCCAACGGCCGGCATCGGTGTACCATCAAAGCTAGATAACAAGCCATCATAACGACCGCCGCTGACGATGTATTGAGATACGCCATCCACGTAGCCTCTAAAGGTAAGGCCTGTATAGTATGATTGAAGCGGTTCTGTAGACACATCAATGCGAACCTGTTGCCCTGTTTGAGCCACTTGGTTGGCCATATCTACGAGATTGTCTAAAATACGTTGCGCCGCTGCAGGTAAGATGATTTGGTTGAGCTCATCCTTAATATCTCGGACCGTACCAAACAAGCGAGGCCATACAGTTAAGAATGGATATAATGCACTATTTTTAAAATCGGAAATCAACTCGTTGTAACGAGGTAAATATTTAGTAAACAAAGCGTCTAATAGCTCTGTTCTTTCCTCATCACTAAGACCTAGCGCATCGGTGATAGCACGAGAGAAACGAGCGTCCCCAATCTCAAGCAATAAGTTATTACCAAGCTGCGTTTCATTTACCTCTTTAATGATGGCAAAGCATTCTTGCTCGGCCTCAATGCCTTCATAGCCTACCATCTCGATGCCGCCTTGCGTTACTTGATTCACATCACCACGGTGCTTTTTATTTTTCATAAATACATCGCCCAAGTAGTAGAACGTGCGAGGTAGTTCAATATTTGTAGTAGCCAAAAAACGCCCAATCGGCATGGTCAAATCAGGACGAATTACGACGGACTCATCAGAACTATCCATGAACTCGTACATATGCTGACCGCGCCCCATTGCATAGCCATTAAATACATCCTTGTACTCCACAAGAGGTGTAGAGATCTTTGTGTATTGGCGGCTACGACATAGACCGAGCACATATTGGCTCACATCATCCTTGCGCTCCGCTACGGCCCCTATATCATCACGGAACCCCGTAGGTAATTGCTGCTGTACCATCGTAAACATCCTTTCTATTATTTCATTTCTCATGCCTGTGAAAGCATCATATAACTAGTTTTAAATGCGTTATATGAACCTTCTATTTACTATGAGAAAATTTTTACCTATATCGATACTTTTCTATTTTATCACTTTATCTAATTAAAGTATGAAATTATAATATAACGGTTCTATAGAATTGTCAATAGAACCGTTATGATTTCACGTTATTAATATAAAGATACTACACCTATGGCTTATATCCTCTTATATACTATAGTTAAATATATATAATTAAGGATTAATTTTGACTTTGTAACGATAGATATATAGACCTATCAACTTCATCTAAGTCTTCAATCTTATACTTCGTTTTACTTGCATCAAAATGATAATATTTCTTTACATGATCTAATAAAGCTTTGGACTCTTGGTTTTGTTTGGAGAAGAATAGAATACAATTCATATTATTATCAAAGACAATCATATTATCCTTACATAATAAGTATAGATACGAGCTGCCAGCCTTATCTTTCTCTACAAAGGCATCAAAGAAATAAGGAAATTTAGAGTTAGAGAAACTAGTATCAGATACAATAAATTGGCTACCCAATTTGCTAATATAAATTTCATTCTTAGGCCCAAACTCTAAAACTACACTACGGCCAACCAGCTCATCTGATGATGGTTCATGATAAAACATAAAAGCTATAAAAGCTGTTATTAAAGTTATGAGAATAATAATCCCAAGAAAAAACTTTCTCATCAATCTAGCCCCAAATTTTTTCTATATCTGCTATGCTATGTGCGTCAGAGCCAAGTACAAATGGCACACCGATAACGGCTGCCATACCTTGGATGAAGCGGCTTGGGTACATTTCACGGCAATCCGGTTTGAAGAAGCCACTCATATTGTAGTCTAGTTCGCGACCTTGTACGCGCATGATATGCAAGATATCGCTTACCACCTGCGCATTGCGGCGATCCAAGTGACGCTCAAAGCCAAAGTGGTGTTGGTATTTCTTAATTAAATCAAAGTGACCAATGCGTTTTGGCGTATATTCACCGAGGTCAGCACGTACGGCTTGGCGCACGGTGGAGTAATATTTATAATACAACTCATATTGCTTTTGAATCCACGGACCAAAGCCCTTTTCAAATTCTTCAGGGCTATAGTCTAAGCAATAAAAGGCATTATTCACGCCTTCCATGAAGTGAACAGACAAAATATTGTCATCTGTTAATGGACCATAACGGTCGAGAAACTCTTGAATATCCGTCTCAAAGCCTGGAATGTAATCCACCTCAAAACCGAGGGAAATATCGATATGTGTACCATAGGCACGTTGTAATTGACGACCTAGTTCTAGGTAGCTATCAACTTGGTTTAATTTCAAAGACGCTGTGTCATAAGCCTTTTGGTCACCACCGTATTCAGCTGCAAAAGCCTTTGGCAACGGCGCATGCTCTGTAAGGCATACTTTCTCAATACGCAACTCAATAGCCTTTTCGATCATCAACGCAGTCCGGTCCCCACTACCATGTGGACACAACTCTGTATGTACATGACCATCTACAAGACGGCTGCGATACTTACTGTATCCAACGAACTGCCGTTCATCTTTCATGTTCATTCAATCACCCTATTCACCCTAACCCACGGCGAACCCTTATCTATCATCTATACATTTAGTCTGTAATTTAATATCTACGTTTTATTATACCAATAATGCGTATGTTTCGGTATCCTGATATTTACCATGTTTGAAACCAACTTGCGGTGTTAGACCACAATAAGTAAATCCAAAGCGCTCATGCAATGCCGTACTCGCTGCATTCCCTGCAGTAATAACAGACACTATCGTATGTAATGTTTCCGTTTCTTTAGCATATTCTAATATATGAGCCATCAATTTAGACGCCACGCCTTTGCCGCGATATCCTTGATGAATGTAGATAGATAATTCGACGGTACTTTTGAAAGCATCCTTTGTTCTATATGGTGAAAGCGATGCATAGCCTACCACAACATCGTCCATAAGCCCTATAAAAATGCAGTGCTCAGACGTTTGATGAGCCTCATACCACTCCTGCCATTCTGGCAACGTACGAGGTTCAAGATCAAGGGTGGCTACGCCATTTACAACCTCGTAATTATAAATATCTAAACAAGATGCGATATCATTCTTTGTAATTGGTCGTATTGCTAATTCACTCATAAGAATTCCTCAAAATTGTTGGTATCCAAAATCCGGTATCCGAAACTAAAATTATTTCTATATTATATCTATATAACATAATATATAAAAATAACGCTAACACGCAAGAAAAAGGACGAGTTGCAACTCGTCCTTTTCTGTTATATTGTAGATAATTTTGTACGCTTTACTACCTATCAATAGTATACCATAAACAGATTTTTAAAAGATAATCAAAAGACACCTAGAAATTTCGCCCTTTCTAGGTGTCTTTTCAGGTGTACCAATTGAGGCACCCCATACTCTTCAAGTTAATTATAACACAATTAACTCTATGAATTTGTCTAGTTTATCTATTACACAATTACGAATAGTAGTATTGTAATAACAATCAAAGCCCCAATCACGCCGTAATCGATAGTTTTCAAGCCTACGGATGCAGCAAAGCTATGTGTAGGTCCACCAAAGCCACGTAGTTCTAGGGATAGCGCCATTGTTTCGGAGCGGCCCAAGGATTTTAAAAGCAATGGTTGGATAACGGATGCGTAAGATTTCATGCGCTTCAAGAAATTGCCTTCTAAGGATAAACCACGGCATGCTTGTGCCTCTTGTACGGCATGACTTTCAGCAATGAAATCAGGCACGAAGCGAAGTGCGGCAGTGAACATAAATGCATATTCATAAGGAATTTTGCATTGTGTTACGAGTGATGCTGTAAGGTCTTGCAATTTTGTAGTTGCCAACAAGCAGATGAATACAAGTGTCATCGCAAGCATACGTAGGCCAGATACGATGGCAGATGTTACATCACCGCTACCGAGAAATTGAACAATACCAAGGAATACAGCAAAGCTAGTCAATGCCACAACGGCTTTGCGTTGTTTGAATAGCAAACCAGCTACAAGCAATACACCGAGTTCTACAACGACTAAGGCCAATAGAGATGGCCAGTCGCGCAATAGGATGGCCCACACGGATACAGCGAGGGTCATCAAAATTTTTGTTAACGGTACTAAACGTTCCATATGTCCCTCCTATTTTCCGCTCAACTGAGCCACTAACTTAGATTTCAATTCATCCATGGATTTGCAATAGCCTAGGGATGGTACCGCTAGTGAAAGTTCCACACTTGGCGGTTTTGTAAGGCCTAGGTCTTGCAATTCGTCCGTAGACTTCTTGAATAATTCTTCTGGACTGCCATCAAAGGCAACTGTTTGGTTACCCATGATGAGTGCACGGCTACATTCGATAGCCATGATTTCCATATCATGTGTAATGAGAAGGATCGTAATACCTTCTCGATTGAGTTGACGCAATAAAGCTAACAGCTCTTTAGTTTCCTTACCATCTTGACCACTTGTGGGTTCGTCGAGAATGAGGATTTTAGATTGCATCGCTAACGCAGAAGCGATAGCAACGCGTTGCTTTTCACCGCGGCGCAATGTTGGAGGATAGGCTTCACGCAAGTGAGCGATACCTGTGCGCTCCAATACTTCATCAACGATTTGTTTTACTTCGGATTTACTGCGACCAAGTGATTCAGGGCCAAAGGCAACCTCTGTAGCTACTGTTGGTCTGAACATTTGGCGATCTGGCTGTTGGAATACATAACCAATAAATTGACCCCGTTTAGATGGCGGCATAGACGTAATGTCAGTGCCGTTATAGTACATGCGGCCTTCACTAGACTTTTCAAGGCCAACGAGCAAACGAGTAATTGTCGTTTTACCACAACCATTGCGACCACCGATGGCGATATATTCACCTCCTTCGATGGTGAAAGTCACATCTCGGAAGATGTCTACAGATGGCACATAGCCAAAGCGGATGTTTTCAACCTTAAGCATGAGCGCCACCGTCCTTTCCTTGTACATCATCAACGCGTTGAATTGGTTGCTTATGTTCTACTGTATTAGATTGATTTGCTGGAGAGTTGCTTTCACCATGTACCTCTTTTTGGATAGCGTGAGCCATTTCAATTTGGTGCAGGCCCTTGATAGCAGACTCGATGCTGAGCCAAGGTTCATCGCTGTGGAAGCCCGCTTGTTCAAGTTCCATGTACGTAGTGAACACAGATGGCAACGCATCTACGTGAATATTATGTTCGTACATGTAACGAAGCGTAGTTGGCACATCGTCGTCGCACGCAATAGAGCCATCCACCATGAGGGCCATGCGGTTTGCATACGGCAATACAGCGTGTAAGTCATGGTCGATAACAACAACGGTAATACCGTGTTTCTCATTTAAATCACCTACAAGGCGATATAATTCTGCAGTCCCATCTGGGTCGAGGGAACTCGTTGGTTCATCAAGAACTAGAACCGTTGGGTTCGTAGCCAAAACGGAAGCAATCGCCAAACGTTGACGTTGACCACCGGATAAGCTTGTAATCTTGCGATCTTCTAAGCCCACAAGACCAACTTGCTTAAACACCTCTTCAGAACGAGTTCTAATCGTTTCACGATCATAACCGCGGTTTTCCATAGCAAAGGCTACTTCTTCGCGAACTGTCATCGTTACAAGCTGTGTATCGTAATCAGCGAGAACCACACCGATATGGTTCGCTAGCTCTGGGATTTCCATTTGCGTAGTCGCTTTGCCATCTACGAACACCATACCTTCAAGGCGGCCACCGTAGAATTTAGGCACAGCCCCTACCATAGCCATGCAAAGGGTACTTTTACCACAACCTGCAGGACCTGTTACAACGAGGAAGTCCCCATCATGTACATCGAGATTGATATTTTTAAGGGACGGCGTAGTCGCTTTAGGATGGTAATAATTTACGTGCTCAATGGAAATCTTAGCTTGCCGCTCAGGTAAGATCGTCATATGACTATGGTCAGACGTCAATTGATCTGTGCTTGGCAACATGCCGCGTTTAGAGAATAAACGTTGTGCCGGAATGTACAAGATTGGTGTAATGGCACCGTTCAAAGCACCTACGATAAGAACCATTGGCCACATACCGTACATGTACACATTGTCTGGCAAACCCAATACTTTCCACAAGAGGGTAACGAAGATACCACCAGATACAACTGTGGCTAAGAAGCCAGATAGAATTGGCGTCAAATCAAAGCCACCGATTTTGCGGAACTTCACGGTCAACATAGCGCGTGTCACAAGCGCAGCTGTCAAAGCACCGCCTGGTTCAGACAACAAGTTGCCGTACGGGAATGCTGACTTAGACGTCAATACGTTGATAAGGGCCGCCACTAGGCCAATTCCCAACGTTTGACTCAAACTAGGACGAGTCAATAAAATAGCTACGCAGTACGTAGCAATCGTCCAGTTCGGCGTTACCCCAGCCACACTAGGGCTCACCAAATGCAATATCGTGCCCAATGCGAGCATCAATGTGCTGACAGTGACCCATCTAAACTGGCCACCCTGCACATGTGTATACACAAGATCTTGAATCCGTTCCATAATAGCCTCTTTTCTAAAAATGAATATATAATCTATATTTTATCACTCTTCGAGGACTTTTGCACGTACTAGCACATTATATAACGTTTAATACTTCAGTTGACTCTATTGGTCACCTATGTGACTATTAGTCACTTTTCTTTATAATACAACTAATATACGATACTGATAGGAGCCAATTAACGTGTGTTAGTTCATCTCCTTCGTACATTGAAAGGAGATGGTGATATGACTGTATTTGAAGCCATATCATTAATGATTGCGTTCGCAACATTAGTCGTTCTTATTGTAAAATAAGAATGACCTAACACCCCAAACGGGACGTTAGGCCATTTCTCATTTTCTTATTTCCTAGGAGATGAGCCTAACGCATTCCAGAACGTTAATTGGCTCTTCTTGTTTTGTATTATACCACATATATTTTTATTTTACAGCTGAGAAAAGTAACTTTTACTATCATAATTAAATTGTTATTCTCACTTTCTCGTCATATAGTTGTGATATAATGCATATAAATACTTATGCCTAGGACATAGGAGGTCTTTATGTACAAATATATTACTATTTTAGGGGCCGCAGGCCAGATCGCACAGAAGTTAACTGCTACATTATTAACATATACAGATATGCACCTTACATTATATGGTCGTCAATTATCTACTCGTTTACATCCAGAAATCTTGGAACATGAACGAGTTACTGTTATCGAGGGTTCTTTCCAAAATCCTGCAAAATTAGAACAAGCTGTAACAAACGCCGAAATCGTTTTCGTAGGCGCTATGGAGTCTGGCAGTGATATGGCATCCATTGTGAAAGCATTGAGCCGCAAAAATGTACGCCGTGTCATCGGTGTTTCCATGGCTGGTCTTTCTGGTGAATTCCCAGCAGCACTCGAAAAATGGACCTTCGACAACTTACCGATTAGCTATGTACAAGGCGAACGTCAAGCACGCAATGTATTGCGCGAATCCAACTTAAACTACACAATCTTACGCCTCACATGGCTCTACAATGATCCAGAAAATACAAATTACGAGCTCATTCCTGAAGGCGTTCAATTTAACGATGCCCAAGTTACACGAGAAGCTGTAGTAAAAGCCATCTTCGACATCTTGCATGTAGATGATGAAACACCTTTCCATCGTGCAAGCATTGGTATTGGCGAACCAGGCACACACTACGACAAACCAAGCTTTCACTAATATATAACTATATTAAGAACAAAGGCCTAACAGACTATGAATATAGCTAAAAGCTACAGTGATACAATAAATATTAATGATACTACAACTAGCATTTTACAAGCTAAGATAGATATATTATCTGCTATTGTAGAAGACCAAAATGATATTATCCAAGGGCGTACTCTATCTCTAGAGAAGTCCTTTGATAGCATAGACAAAATGTTAGAAAAAATATAAATAGTATAGTCTATTAATTTTTAATATAAGGTATATTCAAAATCTAATCGGTACATTTTTACTCATGTACTATAGATTTTGAATATACCTTTTCTTATACCCATATTTTATAGTTATTTATATAGATAAACTTCCGTATTTAGGCTATACTAATAAATGATTAAGTTATACTAATATGTGAAAGTAAACGCCTATGCGGTTATCGATACCATTTATATATAGATTTCTCCGCATAAAACATCGGGAAATTTATGTATAAAAATTAACGATATCCATTTTTAGTCCCACTTAGGGCTGAGGCTTATTAAGGAGTTATTATGAATCGCATTGTTGTTATTGGTAGTTGTAACATGGATATTGTAGTGCTCGCCGATAAACGTCCGGCGGCAGGCGAAACAATCATGGGCAACGAATTGCACATCGCCCACGGCGGTAAAGGTGCAAACCAAGCGGTAGCTGCTGCTCGTCTCGGTGCAGAGGTTACTATGGTAGGCTGCATCGGCGAGGATGCATACGGCCAAATGATTTTAGATAATTTAAGAGAAAATTTCATCAATACAGATTACATCGTTACCGTACCGAATACTACAACAGGTACAGCCCACATTACATTAGCTGAAGGCGATAACAGCATCATCGTGATTGCAGGCGCTAATGCTAAGGTAGACAAAAACGTAGTAGATAACGCTTGGTCTGCTATCGAGCAAGCGGATCTCGTAATGGTGCAAAACGAAATTCCTATTCCCACCATCGAATACATCGTTCGTCGTTGTCACGAGGCCAATGTAAAAGTCCTCTTAAATCCAGCTCCAGCGGCTGACCTCAATCCAGAGTGGTTAGAATTGGCAACCTATATTACGCCAAATGAGCATGAGCTATCTGCCCTCTACCCTAATCAATCTACTGAGGAAACCTTACTAGCTAACGAAAATAAAATTATCGTTACCCTTGGTAGCAAGGGCGTAGGTTATGCAGATAACGGCAAAATCCATACTGTATCTGGCTTTAAGGTTGAACCAGTCGATACTACTGGCGCAGGCGATACCTTCAACGGTGCCTTTGCAACGGCTATCGTTAATGGTAAAAGCTTAGCCGATGCATTACATTACGGCAACGCATCCGCAGCCCTCTCCATCCAACGCTTGGGTGCCCAAGGCGGCATGCCTACAAAGGACGAGGTCGCTGCATTCTTAGCAGAGAATTAGTCTATTGAAGACAAACCATATATTCTCATGTATCAAATTCATCTGTCCTCTATATAACAAAAGAGTTAATGACTAAGGCGTTTAAACCTCAGTCATCAAAATATAAAAGGAGTTTACCATGCAACGACACGGCATTTTAAATAGCCATATCGCTAAGGTTCTTGCCGATCTTGGTCATACAGATACTATTTGTATCTCCGACTGCGGATTACCAGTACCTGAAGGGGTTCAAAAGATCGACTTAGCTTTAGATTTCGGTGTACCAAGCTTTGAGCAAGTAGTATCCATCATCGCTAAGCATATGAAATCTGAAGCAGTTCATGTGGCAGGAGAAATTAAAGAAAATAATCCAAAGGCTTATGACTTCTTGGAGTCTACCTTCCCATCCAGTCAATACGAATGGATCGAAACGAGCCACGATGCTTTCAAAGAAGCAACAAAACAATGCAAATGCATCATTAGAACTGGTGAAGCATCTCCGTATGCGAACATTATCTTGCGCGCCGATTGTATTTTCAGCGATCGTCCCTAGAGTAGTAGATTAACTAACCATCTAATCTATTACATATATTAGAGATACTTTCACCAATCATATAGGAGTAGTTATGGAAATTGTTATGTCAGGCATTGCGAAGGCATTTGGTACGAACCAAGTACTGCGCGATGTAAGTATTACCCTCAAGGAGGGCGAGGTTCACGCCTTGATGGGCGAAAACGGGGCCGGCAAGTCCACCCTCATGAATATCCTTACGGGCATTCACAAGGCAGACGCTGGTACAATCACCATCGACGGCGTAGAGCGCACCTTCCCGAACCCGAGAGAGGCTGAGCTAAACGGTGTGGCTTTCATCCACCAAGAGCTCAACATTTGGCCAAATCTAACATTGTTAGAAAATCTATATCTAATGAGACCAAAGCGCAATAAATTTGGTATGCTCGATAAAAAAGCGATGCTCGCTGAGGCAGAAAATACATGCCACGAGCTAGGCATCGAATTGCCACTCACAACTGAGGCAGGCCTTTGCTCCGTTGGTCACCAACAAATGACGGAAATCCTTCGCATCTTGATGTTAGATGCAAAGGTTGTCATCATGGACGAACCAACAGCGGCCCTTACAGAGCGTGAAACGGCGACATTGTTTAACATGATGCGCAAAATGAAAGCACGCGGCGTTGCCATCGTATATATCTCTCACCGTATGGAAGAGGTATTTAGCGAATGCGATACGATCACAGTTATGCGTGATGGTCACACCATCATTACAAAAGCAACAGCTGAAATTTCTGTAGACGAAGTGGTACGCCACATGGTAGGCCGTTCTATCGACGAGTTCTACCCTGCTCGCACGACAACTCCTGGCGAGGTTGTGATGAGCGTAGATAACCTTAAACCAGAAGGTTTCGACAACGACATTTCCTTCTCCTTGCGCAAAGGCGAAATCCTCGGCGTAGCAGGCCTCATGGGTGCAGGCCGTACAGAAATCATGCGTGCTATCTTCGGTGTAGACAAGCACAATGGCGGTACCGTAACAGTTAACGGCGCCGTTCTGAACTGTAAAAAACCAGAAGATGCCATTAAAGCTGGCATTGCTTTCATCACAGAAAATAGAAAGAGCGAAGGCTTGATCCTCGATTTCTCCATCGGGTCCAATATTACATTGCCGAACCTTGGCGAAATTTGCCCATCTCATATATTGGATAAGGGCAAACTGAATTCCTTTGCTGACGAATTGTCTAAAAAACTAGGCGTTAAAACACAATCTATTCACGAACCGGCATCGTCCCTATCCGGTGGTAACCAACAAAAGGTGGTTATCGCGAAATGGGTTGGTAAAAAGCCATCCATTATCATCATGGACGAACCGACACGCGGCATCGACATCGGTGCGAAACGTGATATTTATGATTTAATGAACGAATTAACGAACGACGGTGTGTCCATTATCATGGTGTCCTCTGAGTTACCCGAAGTGCTGGGCATGAGCGACCGCATTATGGTCATTCATGAAGGTCGCGTAGCAGGTATCTTGGACCGCAGCGATGCAACACCAGAATCGATTATGACATTAGCCACAGGAGGACAATAATGGACAGCAAAGCTCTACAATATGTAAAAAAATTAGGCCCCCTTATCGGCCTCATCCTATTATTTGTAATTATCTCTGTCATGAATGACAGTTTCCTTGAATTCTCTAACTTGCGTAACTTGTTGCGCCAAGTATCCATCAATGCGATCATCGCCTTTGGTATGACGTTCGTCATCTTAACGGGCGGTATCGACTTATCCGTTGGTTCCATTCTTGCCCTCTCTAGTGCAGTGATGGCCAACCTCATCGTAACTGGTACTGACCCCGTATTGGCTATCGTATTAGCTGCAGGTGCGGGCCTTGTATTGGGCGGTATTAACGGTCTTGTTATCACTTATGGTCGCGTAGCTCCATTTATTGCGACCTTGGCGACCATGACCATCTACCGTGGTGCGACGCTAGTATTCACAGACGGTAACCCAATCTCTGGCCTTACACAAGATCCTCTATTCCACGGCTTTGGCCAAGGGGATATTGCAGGCCTTCCAGTTCCAGCGATCACCATGTTCCTGGCTTTCATCGTCCTCTGGTTCGTATTGAGCCGCACATCCTTAGGCCGTAAAACATACGCCGTAGGTGGTAGCGAAAAGGTTAGTTACATTGCTGGTATCAAGATTGACCGCGTTAAAATCTTCGTGTATGCCTTGACTGGTATGCTCTGTGGTATCGCTGGTGCAATCATTACTTCTCGTCTTAATTCTGCACAACCTACAGCAGGTGCAGGCTACGAACTTGACGCTATCGCAGCCGTAGTTCTTGGCGGTACAAGCCTTGCTGGTGGTCGTGGTCATATCGTTGGCACATTGATTGGTGCCCTAATTATCGGTACCCTCAACAACGGGTTAAATATTCTCGACGTTTCCAGTTTCTATCAACAAGTCGTAAAAGGTATTGTTATTTTACTGGCTGTTCTTGCAGACCGCAAGAAAGCCTAGGAGGTTCCTATGAAAAAACTATTGTTACTGTTGGCGATGGCTATCATGGTTATCGGTCTTGTAGCAGGCTGTGGTAAAAGCGCTGATAATGGCGGCGGCGATAAAAAATCCGGCACCATCGGCTTCTCTGTTTCCACATTGAACAACCCATTCTTCGTATCTATGAAAGAAGGCGTTGAGGCTCAAGCTAAAGCGCTTGGTCTTAAAGTTAAAATCGTTGACGCTCAAAACGACCCTGCAAAACAAGCAAACGATATTTCCGACTTAATTGAAAGCGGCGTATCCGTATTGATCATCAACCCTGTAGACTCTGCAGCTATCTCTACTTCCGTAGAAGCAGCAAATGCTAAAAATATTCCTGTAATCACTGTTGACCGCTCTGCGGATAAAGGCAAAGTAGTGTCTCACATCGCTTCCGATAACGTAAAAGGCGGCGAAATGGCAGCTCAACTTATCGTTGATAAAGTTGGCAAAGGTTCTAAAGTAGCTGAAATCGAAGGTATCCCTGGTGCATCCGCAACTCGTGAACGCGGCCAAGGTTTCCACAACGTAGCTGACAAAGACTTAACAGTAGTAGCAAAACAAAGCGCTGACTTCGACCGTACAAAAGGTTTGAACGTAGCGACTAACATCTTGCAAGCTAACCCAGACGTACAAGCTATCTTCGCTCATAACGACGAAATGGCATTGGGCGCTATACAAGCAGCTAAATCCGCAGGCAAAACAATCTTCATCGTAGGCTTCGACGGTACTGCTGACGCAGACAAAGCTGTTAAAGACGGCACATTGGCTGCAACAATTGCGCAACAACCAGACCAAATGGGTAAAATCGCTATCGATACAGCTCAAAAAATTATCAAAGGCGAAGCTGTAGAAGCTAAAATCCCTGTAGATCTTAAAGTTGTTACAAAATAATTGTATATAGAAACTGGGTACAAAAAAGAGTCGCATCCTTTGATGCGACTCTTTTTATTTGGGCTCTCGTTCTAAAAACTCTTTGAAAAACGCAATAAACCTCGGCAAGTATGTTTGATCTAAACTTTCAATAGTCATATTACATTTGTAATTCCAAGTGGTACAGATAGTAACATCCACTGTCAAAGTACCCTTTTGGTCTAAAGAGAATGTTAGCGTATCCCCTTCTCCCGTCAGAATATTGGTAAAGGTTGCTTCCCCTTTGCAGTTTTCATACAAGTTAACTAGTGCTTTGTAACCAGCATGAATCCCTGACCAATCACTAGGGTCAATATATCCAGAACAAATATTATAGCCCTGTTTAATATATATACCAAACACACCAAATTCAGATAGTTCTACATCCATATCAAAAACAATTATTAAATTAGGCTCATTTACGATTTCATACATCCTATTCACACTCCACAAATAGTAATATTTTCATTTATTATAACATTACAGGCATTAACAAAGTAGTAACTATAGGTAAAAAAAGCCCGAGCTATATCTTTTCTAGATATAACTCGAGCTTTATTTAGATTATGTGTTACGTAAATGTTATACGCTATGTAACCATGAGCTGTTATATAACTATTATGTATTATATAACTATTATGTATTATGCAAACAACATATATTAGAACATGAAGTTTACATCTGTACGCCAGTAATCACCTAATTTATTGCCGTCCATGTCTTTGTTACCGAAGCCATAGTAAGCACCGATGGATACATTTTGGAATGGTACGTAGTTTACATTAGCTACGAAGCCTTTAAAGCCATTACGTACATGGCCGACACCCTTATTATCTACATAGTGTTGATTGTAGAAGCTATAGGCAGGTGCAAAGGCACTACTGAAGATTGGAGAATTTGCTTCTTCATAGTAGTATTGACCGCGAACGCTATAAGTATGAGCTTTCTTAATGTCATAGTTACCATAACCAAGGCTAGCCATCCACGCATGAGAATCAGATACGCCTGGTGCTGTAAGCCATTCGCCGAAGACGTTCCAACGTTTAAAGTTCATGTTTGCGTTGAGGCCCCAAATGTTTTTGTATGGAGAATCAATAAAGGATTTAACTTGTTTGCCAGTAAGTGCATCCACATCTTGGCCTTGGTACAATTTACCATCGTGGAAGCGACCATACATACCACCAAGGGTAACATGTTTATTGAGTTTACCCTTAACTTCAACCATAGCGGCAGTAATAGTATTGTCTTTAGTTTGGTATGTAGGAGCGCCGCCCAACCAGTAACCATAACTAGCGGACACATCAAGCTTGCCATGTTTGTACATAAGACGAGCACCGTCAACGAGATCATCATACATAAGACCTAGCGCTGGTGTATAGAGTTGACGACCTACGCGCAATGTTGTGTCTTTACCAAAATGATGATCTACATAGGCAAGATTAATTTTGCCTTGTGTTGCATTGCTATTACCAAGTTCACTAGAGCCTTGAATACGTACAACAGCATCAGTTTTATCATTAACTTTAGCATTAAAGATAACACGGGCACGATAATCAAAGGAAGAATGTTTACCATACGCATAGGTATCATTTTTCAATTCACTGCCACGGTAACGCAATCGATAGTTACCAGTTACCTTTACATTCCCTACTTGATTTTCTAATTTTGCTACTCGTACACCTAATGTGTTGAGTTCTGAACCGAATTCATCGGCCAAACGATTAATCATCGCTTGTTGTTCCGCATTGGCTTTATCTTGGTTAGCCATCGCTTTAGCCACCATTTGAGCCATTTCATAACGCGTAATAGGATTGCTGCCTTTGAAAGTTCCATCAGGGTATCCATTAATAATACCTGCATTTGCTAATTGCTCAACAGATTGATACGCCCAACTAGAAGCATCTACATCGGAAAATGGATTGGCTGCATACACACTTACAGAACCCAATACCATACAGGAAACTAAACTTGCTACCAACTTTTTATTCATTAAAAAGACCTTCTCTCATATAGATATCACACAATATCTTATATATTAATATTACTTTAATTACATCTGAGTTTTTTATTCGTGAGGTGTTGTATAGTTAATATCTTGTGCTTCGTAGCTTTCACCATGAGCTAATACGCGAACGATGGTTTCCAATGTGGCACGTACAGTTTCAACAGCCATACTTGGTTGATTTGGTTTATCCACCACTTGGGATGGCAAGTACGGAATGTGCATGAAGCCCGCCTTAATATTGCCTTTTTGTGCTGCATAATGACACACTCCATACATCAAGTGATTGCATACAAAGGTACCAGCTGTATTAGAAACCTTTGCAGGAATGCCATTTTGATGCAATGCGTTAACAATGTTTTTTATAGGCAACGTTGCAAAATAGGCGCTAGGACCATCGGCTACAACAGGTTCATCTTCAGGTTGGTTGCCTCCATTATCTGGAATGCGGAAGTCATCACAGTTAATAGCAACACGTTCCACTGTAATATCTGGGCGCCCCCCTGCTTGACCTACACATAGAATAAAGTCTGGTTGGCATTGTTCAGCCGCTGCTTTCACAGTATCAACAGATTTGTAACGTATAGTAGGAACCATTTGAGTCACTACCTTATAATCACCATCGGTATAGCCATCCATTGTTTTTACCGCTTCCCAAGCTGGGTTAATAGGTTCACCGCCAAAGGGATCAAAACCGGTAATCAAAATTGTTTTCATCACACTACCTCATAACGATATCTTATGGTGCATTAGAATAATCAAACATGACACGTAACCTTAAAAGGATTTATCATATTGTTTCATAAGAATATCGTACTTTCACAAAATGAGTTAAATAAAGTAATACATCAATAAGATGTTTAATACGAGCATAATCAATGCAATTGGAAGTTGAGCTTTAATAACGCCGTATTGATCGCGCATTTCAAGGAGCGCTACCGGTACGATATTAAAGTTTGCCGCCATAGGGGTCATCAAAGTACCGCAATAGCCAGCAAGCATTGCGATAGCACCAACAGCAGCTGGGTTTGCACCATGAGCTACAACGAGCATTGGAACACCGATAGCACTTGTAATCATTGCAAAGGCTGCAAAGGCATTACCCATGATCATTGTGAAGATAACCATACCGATGCAGTATGCAACAACTACGAGGAATACATTATCTGCTGGCACTATACTTGCTACGGCACTGGAGATAATTTTACCAACGCCAGCCAAATTAAATAGATAGCCTAGAGCCGCTAGTAATTGGGACAAAATAGCAGTCCAACCAATCGCATCGATAAGACGACGACCTTCATGGAATCCTTGGTTAAGTTTGCCTTTTGTAATGTAAAGAGCGGCACACATTGCGATGATTGCTGCAATACCTATCCCTACAAGAGCACCTAGCTTAGTAAAGAAGCCAATTACGAAGGTAATGATACCAACAAGTAAAGCTGGTACAAAAATAATATTACCGATACGAACTGCTTCATCTTTTTTAAATTCGATAGGAGATTCGAAGTAATGACCTTTACCGAGTTGTTTTACCAAAACGATAGCTGCCATGCCAATTACGAGCCAACCATTGATTTCTTTAGAAAGATAAGAGCCAAAGATAAAGGATACGCTGTACAATAACCAGAATAAGCCTGTACCAATACGATATTTATGTTCTTTATCTAAAAACGATTGAATTGCGAAAATAAATAGAATAATACCTACAAGAAGGTATACATAATCTAAAGGCTGCATTTTATAGAGTATTTCTAACATATTAATTAGCCTCCTTCTTTAATTCTTCTGGAGTAACGAGGATATTAAATTCATTTGGTACTAATTTACCAGCTTTCATATCAGCTTCGTCACGAGCTACAGAGGCTTGAATTGTTTTATCAAAAATAATAAAACGAATAAAGTTAACGATATATGCACAAACAGCTGTTGGCAATCCGTACAGTACCATATCTGTTAATTCCACAGAATAACCTAATTGTTCCATAACACCTTTGATGAGTAACAATCCACCAGCAGCAAGGAATAAGTTTTGACCAAAGAAGTTACCAACGTTATCTGCAGAAGCAGCTATACCGCGTACCTTATCAAGTGTACGTTGAGATACAGGACGACCTTGGGCTACCGCAGCCTCACTCATAGGTGCGATCAAGGGACGTACCATGGCAACCATACCGGACATGTTAATACCAAAAGCTACAGTTACTTGGCGTACAAATAAGTAAATCATAAAGATACGACCAGCCGTAGCAGCGTTGATCTTGCCGATCAAAATTTCTGCCCGTTCACGTAAGCCATGACGTTCCATAAGACCAATAACAGGTAAAATCAAAATAAATAATGACATATAACGATTTTTAACGAAAGCCTCCCCAATGGCACCAACGATATCGTTGATACTGAGACCACCTGCAAGGCCCGTTACAAACCCAGCGGCTACGACAACTAACAAGGCATTAAAGCGTAGCATCAGGCCGATGACCATCACTAAAATACCAGATAAGACTAACATAGTCTCACATCCTTTCAACAAACCATCTATAAACTCATAGTCTACAGATAAACTATATATAGTTTATATTATATACCTAAATATTCATTTTTTATATAAATAAACCTTACACATTAACTCCATTTAACGTAGCTTTTAAATCTTATTATTAAGACACGCTCTATTAAATGAAATTATGTATAAGGTTTAGTTAGTATATATAGAAAGATTTACTATAGTAAATCTTTTTTGAAAAGTATTGTAGTATGTTGTTTGCCTCTAAAATGAACTTTATCATAAGCTTTAAACCCAAAAGATTCATACATTTTAGGCAACCATGGATGCTCTTGTGCTGTACCTAATGTAACAGCAGGAGTTTTAAATTGATTAATCAACAACTCTTCCGCATAGCCTAATGTTTCCCGAGCATAGCCTTTACCTTTAAACTCAGGCGCAGTTACAAAGTGAGCAATATGCGGAAATTTATCTGGTGTTGAATATTTGACCCAAGGCATACAGAACGTAATAGAACTAACAAGTTGCCCATCAATATACAATCCATATACAGGATAGGTTTCGATCCACTCCTTGGATTCTTCTTCTGTAAAGTCAATGGCATCGAATGTGATTGGATAGTCTTTAATCGCCGCATAGCCGTCGATTAATACCTTATGATATTCTGCTGTATCCGCTACTGTTAATTGTCTAAATTCTTTCATGGTCTTTCCCTCGTCTTTATATTTTTATTCACAAACTATGTATATTTATTTATCTGATAAAAGTTATTATACACCTATATGAATTTACTTGCAATATTTTCACATAAATATTACATGAAGTTTTAATACCCAATAAGAAAATAGAGGATGATATATTGTAATATTAATATATCATCCGGCATCAACACTTCTCTATTATAAAAGTTATCCAATATACATAGACTGTATAAATATTACTATTTTAGAGGCAATATATTAATATCTATATAAGTACAAAAAAACAGGATGTATCACAAGGATACATCCTGTTTTTGAGCTTTCACGAGCTCGAGGGGAAGTTGTTATCAACGTATTATTGGTTAATGCGGGAACCGTATACGTCACGTTGATTTTTTGGTTCGTTGTTAACACGAACACGTTCTGTTTTATGACGATCGTTGTCAGTACCAGAAATACGGTCAATACGGAAGTGGTTAAGACGAATATTTTGTAATTCAGGACCAAATTCGTTCATAGCACGTTTCATGTTGTCATCGATAGGAGCACCATTTTGAAGTGCACGGTACAACATAGTAGCGAATTCGTAACGAGTCATTTTAACGTCGCCTTTGAATGTGCCATCAGGGTAGCCAACAAGGATACCATTACCAGCCAATTGGCTAATGTATTGGTAAGCCCAGTGATTACGAGGAACGTCTGGGAATTCCGCAGTTTTGCTAGGATCGATTGCATGTGGAGTCAAGATTTGTAACAAGTTGTTATATTTGTTTTCCATATCTTGAAGACGTGCATTCAATTCAGCAATTTCACGACCCATAGCTACGCGGGAACGGGACTCAGGGGAACGTTTACCAAGACGAATAGATACACCAGCGTTCAATTGAGTTTCGCCAGTACCTACTGTACCACCAACGGAGAACATTGTATCTTCGTTAGGACGGTAGAAAGCGCCCAATGCAGCGGAGTTAGCATTGTGGTAGTGACCATAACCAGCAGCGATTGTCCATTTGTCATCTGGGTTGAAGTCCAATGGATGTAAAGCAGCCAATGCAGCAGAACCTGCACCTACTTTATTAACGCGTTTTTCAACATTACCAACACGGTTGTTCAAGTTAGTAATATTGTTGTTGATTGCACCTGGTGTAGAATTGTTAATTTGAGTTTGTAAATCGTTTGCTACGGAGTACAATTGGCTACCATTTACAGCATCTGTAGAATCAGCGGAAATTTTACCAGCTGCTACGTTGTGAATTTGGCGTTCTTCGCCAGCTTTACCAACAGATACAGAGCCTACAGGGCTAGTACCAGCGAAGCCACCATATGTATGACCAGCTACAGTTGCGCTAGTTACATTTGTTGCAGAACGAGTAGTAGAATTAGCACCTAATGCGATGGAGTTTGCAGTGGATGCATTAGCTTTGTTACCGATTGCAATGCTGTAATCAGCAGTTGCAGCTGCATCAGAACCGAATACGTTAGTACGTAGGCCTGTTGCTTGAGCACCAGCACCGAATGCTTGTGCATGATCACCAGTAGCTGTTGCAGAGGAACCAATAGCATTAGCATGGTTGCCATTAGCTGTAGCATCAGCACCGATAGCATTAGCTTTGTAACCAGCGGATTTTGCTTGGTGACCAAGAGCTAAAGAACGTACATCGGAAGCTGTTGCACGAGTACCGATTGCAATGCCCCAAGTTTTGTCAGCTTGAGCTTCGTGACCGATAGCAATAGATTCGCTCATTTGAGCTTTTGCTTCATTACCTACTGCCAATGCGGAGCTACCTTTTGCAGTATTTTTAGAACCAATAGCTACAGAGTTGCTATTCCAAGAACCGTTTAATAATGTAGCAGAATCAGGCTCATTATCGAAAGTACGATCACGGAAGTTTGTAGTTGTACCTTCTACAGTATTGTTATAACCATAACCGATAGCATTTGTACCACTGATCACGTTGCTATCACCGAAAGCTTGTGCAAACGCACCTGTTACAGTGTTACCATCACCGAAAGCATTAGCTTGGTTACCATTAATAGTATTTTGGTTACCGTATGCACTGCTAGAACCATTAGCGCTTGTAATTGTATTACCTTGACCAACTGCAATACTAGTAGCTGTACCATTTGCAACAGTACCATAAGAAACACTATTATGTGTAATATCTGGAGTTTGACCAGCTTGATCACCTACGGCTGCAAAAATAAAACCATCTGCTGTAGATACAGGTGTTGCTGCACTAACAGGAGCAACAGCAGTACCTACTGCTGCAGCTGCAGCTAATACAGCAAATGCTAATTTTTTGGAATGTTTGTTTTCTCTCATCTTACACCCTCACTAAATTAAAATTCTTAACCAAACACAATACAATTTTTCATTCTCTCTAAGTTCCGCCTCTCTCCTCGGGCTGATAAAATATACTTCTTATTCTAAGCTAAGAAATATATTCAATTCATTTTAAGAAAAATTTATATTGTTGATTACTCGCATAGCATATCAAAGTTTTACGATATAAACAAGACTTTTTTCCATATAAAGTTCATTAATAGCTCTTCATAATAGCGAAAAATAGCATGATTACTGGTATTCTTTATTATATTAATATACTCATCAACTTTATTGATGAGTAAGAAAAATCACAGCTTTTTAAGGATTCTACAGAATATATTTTGTACGACTTATAAATAATCATAACTTTAATAAGCATTGTAAATATTTCAAATTATGCATCAGCCCTTATTCACATTAATTTCATGAACGCTTTCTGAAATTCCGATAAGAGAATAATTAATCATTTTTCTGGATTTTATAATAATTTTATTTTTATCATTAATAATATTCTATATCTACTTAAATAAGTTGATAAGTATGCACATATCACCCAAAATATCCGCATAAGTTTACAAAACAAGGCTTAATCTATATATACAGCATCCATATTCTTTCCATAGCTATCATAAAAACCAAAAAGCTCCTACGTTATATGAACGTTAGGAGCTTTTTGTATATTATGCCAACAAGGCTTTTACAAGTTCTTCTGCTTTACCAAAATCATCTGTATCTGGATTCCAGTTACATTTAATTTCAGGTTCTACCACGGAGAAACCATATTTAGTTAATTCTTCACGAAGTACCTTCGTAGATTCACCAGACCAACCGTAGGTACCAAATACGGCAGCCTTTTTATTTTTGAACTTCAATTCACGCAAAAAGTCGAGCCAACCAGCTACAGAAGAAATAACACTATTCCCTACTGTCGGAGAACCAACGGCAATCGCTTTTGATTTGAATACTTCTGTCATGATGTCGTTTTTATTTGTTTTACTGATGTTAAAGATCTTAACCCGTGTATCAGGAGATTGTTTAGCAATCTCATCAGCAATTTTATGGGCTAATTTCTTTGTACCATCCCACATAGTGTCATATACGACTGTAATTTGATCTTCTTGGTATGCTTGAGACCACTCATAGTATTTCTCTACGATTTGCAATGGATTTTCACGCCAAATTGCACCATGGCTAGTAGCGATAATATCAATTGGCAAGTTGAGCTTTTGAATTTCTTCAACCTTAGCTTTTACCAATGGAGAGAATGGATTCAAAATATTAGCGTAATATTTCATCGCCTCTGCCCATAGACGACATTGATCAGCCTTATCGGCCCACAATTCTTCTACCGCGAAATGTTGTCCGAACGCATCGTTAGAGAACAAAATATTGTCACCAGTCATATAGGTTGCCATAGAGTCAGGCCAATGGAGCATGCGCATTTCTACGAATACCAAAGATTTACCGTTACCGATATCTACGGAATCACCTGTCTTCACAGTTTTAAAATTCCATTCTGGATGATGATATTGACCAACCAAGGACTTAACGGCATTTTCTGTGCAGTAAATCGGCGTATTAGGGATTTTTTCCATCAAAGCTGGCAAGGAACCGCTGTGATCGACTTCGCCGTGATTACATACGATAAAATCAATCTTGTTTAGATCAATTTCAGATTCCAAATTATCAATAAACTCTGAGGAATGAGGTTTCCATACGGTATCGATGAGGACGGTTTTTTCCTCTTCAATCAAGTACGCGTTTTGACTAGATCCATTATTAATGCTGTAATCAGAACCGTGGAATTCTTGCAATTCCCAATCAATTTTACCAACCCAAGATACGTTATTTTTTATATGCTTTCTCATAATAACCTCCATAATTCTTGTGAAAGTCTTTCACAATTAACAATATGTATGGCCTATGTGGTATTTGTGTATATGTACCTATCTATATACCTATGCATATATCACAACTCGGTCATTAACTATGGTTTTATTATACCCATATCGCATAGTTAAGTCTGTATCTGTAGGTACAGATTTGATAATTATTCTAAAAAACCACTCATGGGTAAGCAAATACTTTATATTAGTATACCATTGATACACCATGAGTGGTTAGAAACATATGCAGTTTTAATAGCGGGTTGTTTATTATCTAACTTAGATAAGCTAGGATAACGTCCGATTATTTATTCTCAGGCTTAGATAATCCTGGGATAGCTTTATAGATATATAATGCAATATATCCATCAACCATACTATGAACGATAGTACCGCCGCCTACCAGAACGAATACGACATAAATTAGATCGATATTAGGTATCGTAGTTGTCGTATAGAATAATAGACACGCAAGCACTTCACCAATAGCGTGAATAATGGCACAGACAAGGTTAAATGCAGCGAAAGATAACGCCCCTGTTAATACGCCTGGATGGTGTTTAATATAATAAGCACCCATCAAGGCAAAGATGATATGAGATGCAGCGCGCATAACGATAACAATAGGGAAGCCAGCTACAAAGAAACCTAGCGTAGAACCGATTACGACACAAGCAGCCATCTTACGGGACAAGAACATGGCTAGGAATATAGGTACATGACTCGCTAGTGTATACGAAGCCGGTGGAATGACAACTTTCAGAGGCATCATAATAGGAATCATGATGGCTAATGCCATCAATAACGCAGTAATGGTTAAATTTCGATACATGGAAGAATTCATAAAGGCCTCCTTATTAGCTCTTCTCTCATCTAACAATATGATTATGGTAATTATAATATAAGACCAATCTAATGAATGGCTACGTTAACAGTCTTATAGATTAGTGACCTACGTTCCCCCACAAGTTAAGGATGACAACACCAACTACAATAAGACCTATTCCAAAAATAGTGTACATATTATAGCCCTCACTAAAGATAAAAACAGAAATGAGTGCTGTCACCACGAGACCTACGCCAGACCAGGTAGCATAGGTAACACTGAGTGGAATATATTTCAGTACATGCGTCAATGTATAGAAAGATCCTACATAGCCACATACGCAAGCAATAGTCTGTAACGGCCGCGTAAAGCCATCAGATGCTTTCAACATAGTCGTAGCAAATAGCTCAAGCCCTATAGATAAAGCAAGTAAAAAATAAGATAACATAACGCCTCCCACAAAAAAGAGAGGGCCTTACTACCCTCTCTTCAATACATAAGTACGCACTCAATCGCACCTATTATAAACGTTCGATTACAGCTTGCGCCATTTCTGTGGTACCTACCCGTTTCAACCCTTCACGGTAGATATCGCCTGTGCGGTAACCGTCAACGAGCACTTGTTCCACAGCTTTTTCAATAGCGTCAGCCACTTGAGGTAAATCAAGGGAATGACGGCACATCATAGCTGCGGACAAGATTGTGCCCAATGGGTTCGCCAAGTTTTGGCCCATAATATCTGGTGCAGAACCGTGGATTGGTTCGTACAACGCTGTGCCAGTACCCATGGATGCAGATGGTAAAAGCCCGATGGAACCAGAAATAACAGCGCCTTCGTCAGACAAGATATCGCCGAACAAGTTTGTTGTGACGATAACGTCGAATTGTGCAGGATTTACAACGAGTTGCATTGCTGTGTTATCTACGTAGAAGTAATCTGTTGCGATGTCTGGATTAGCTGCCGCTTTCTCTTGAGCGATTTTACGCCACAAACGAGAAGAAGCCAATACATTTGCTTTATCTACGGATACAACCTTTTTGTTACGCTTGCGAGCTGTTTCCATAGCGATGTCCATGATGCGCTCTACTTCGTAACGGCTGTATGTTTCTTTATCCCATGCAAACTCGTTAGCACCTTCCCCTTGTGCCTCTTCGCGTTCGCCGAAATAAATACCGCCAGTCAACTCACGAACGATAACGAAATCTACATCTTGTACGAGTTCCTTTTTAAGAGGAGAATACTCTTGCAAGGATGGATAGATTTTTACAGGACGCAAGTTACAGAACAAACCAAGCTCTTTACGAAGACCTAAGATTGCTTTCTCAGGACGAATAGCAGGATCTACATTATCCCATTTAGGACCGCCTACAGCACCAAGCAATACAGCATCAGCAGCTTTACAAGCCTCAATCGTATCCTCAGTCAACGGCACACCGTATGCATCAATAGACGCACCGCCCGCTTTTTTATCAATCCAATTAACCTTTACATTAGCTTTCTCAAAAGCCACATCACACACAGCCTTCGCTGCAGCAATAATCTCAGTACCGATACCATCACCAGGAATCAATACGATATTCTTTTCGCTCATATTACCTCTCCATATAACCAATATTATGGATGAACCACAAACTTATCTTTCCTTCAATTCCCCCGCCACAAATTCATTAAAGATTTTAGTAGCGGCTAGGTTTTTAAAGTTTTAACTAAAGCCGAATAATAAAACACGTAGATCCGAGGTGCATGCGCTAACGCGACTTTAGTAGGTCAAGGCTATGCCGCAGACCGTTAAGCTAGCTGGAGCGGCAGCGCATCACCGAGGATCGGCAACGTAGTATTATTTACGGTTTTTCGCAAAGTTTACAAGACCGCCAGCTGCCGCAATATCTTGAATGAATTGTGGCAACTCAGTCCCTTGGTATTGTTCGTTTTTAGTCAAGTTGTACACGATACCTTTAGACAAGTCTACGCCGATAGCATCGCCTGCTTCAATGCGATCAACTTGTTCACCGATTTCCACTACTGGCAAACCGATGTTGATAGCATTACGGAAGAAGATACGTGCAAAGGAGTGTGCTATGATAACAGGCACGCCTTTCGCTTTGATAACGCCTGGTGCATGTTCACGGGAGGAACCGCAACCAAAGTTTTTGCCTGCTACCATGATTTCGCCAGCTTTTACATTAGGAGCGAAAGTAGTATCAATATCTTCCATCGCATGTTCAGCCAATTCGTTCCAGTCAGCAATCGCCAAGTAACGAGCCGGAATGATTACGTCTGTATCTACATCGTCGCCGTAGCGCCAGATTTTTTTGCTTTCAAAATCCATATTAAACCTCCTCAGGGCCTGCAATGCGGCCTAATACAGCACTTGCTGCCGCCACGTAAGGGCTTGCCAAATATACTTCAGAATCAACGTGACCCATACGACCACGGAAGTTCCGGTTTGTAGTGGAAACAGTGCGTTCCCCTTCAGCCATGATACCCATGTAACCACCTAGGCAAGGACCACATGTTGGCGTGGACACTGCGCAGTCAGCTTGAATGAAGATGTCCAATAAACCATCTTTCATAGCTTGATCGTATACATCTTGGGAACCAGGAATTACGATACAACGAACGAATGGAGCTACTTTGCGACCTTTGAAGATTTCCGCAGCTGCCACCAAGTCTTCGTAACGGCCATTTGTACAGGAACCGATGATAACTTGGTCGATTTTAATATCTTTGTCGATCTCGTTGATGTAATGTGTGTTGGATGGCAAATGAGGGAATGCTACAACTGGTTGCAATTTAGACAAGTCAATTGTAATCGTTTGAGCATACACTGCATCAGGATCAGGATTAATCGGTTCTACAGGACGATTTACGCGGCCTTTGATGTATTCTTCAGTAATTTCATCGTAAGGGAATACGCCACATTTACCGCCAGCTTCGATGGCCATATTACAGATTGTAAGACGGTCAGCCATAGTCATATGTTGTACGCCTTCGCCTGCGAATTCAAGAGCCATGTAACGAGCGCCATCTACGCCGATTTGACCGATTAAATCAAGGATTACGTCTTTACCAGTTACCCATTTGTTAGGTTTACCGATAAGCTCAACCTTAATTGTTTCAGGCACTTTGAACCAAGTTTTACCTTCAGCCATAGCAACGCCCGCATCAGTGGAGCCTACGCCTGTGGAGAATGCATTCACCGCACCATATGTACAAGTATGGGAGTCAGCACCAATCATCATTTCCCCAGGGCCGATAAGACCTTTTTCTGGCAAAATAACGTGCTCAATACCCATTCTACCCACTTCAAAGTAGTTTGTAATGCCATGTTCGCGTACGAAGTCGCGCATTACTTTCGCTTGTGTAGCGGATTGAATATCTTTATTTGGTGTGAAATGGTCAGGTACCAAGTAGATTTTATGACGGTCAAATACAGGTTTGCCGATTTTCAAAAACTCTTTACGGGCTGGTGGGAATGTGATGTCGTTCATCAACACCGCGTCCAAATGACATTCGATGATTTGGCCCGGTTTTACCACATCAAGACCCGCGTGGCGAGCCATATTCTTTTCAGTAATGGTCATACCCATATTATTGTTCCTCCTGTTGTTCTAGCTCCATAGCTAGGAATACTGAGTTAACTGCATTAATATATGCGTTCACACTTGATTTAACGATATCGGTGCTGATACCACGACCATGGTACAAGCGACCGTTATATTCTACCTTAAGGGTTGCTTCCCCAAGGGCATCTTTACCTGCTGTAATAGCACGGATTTGGTAATCTTTTAAGCTAATTGGCAAGCCAACCACACGTTCAACTGCTTTAAGGGATGCGTCTACTGGGCCATCGCCAACGGCAGCATCTGCTTTTTCGCCTTCTGGGGTCATGAGGCGTACGTCTGCATAGGCATAGCCTTTTTCACCCAATTTATAGTATTGAGCCACAAGCTCGAATGCTTTTTTGTGATGTAAGTTATCTACTACAAGCGCGATGATATCATCATCGTATACTTGTTTTTTACGGTCTGCCAATTCTTTGAATTTAGCGAAGAGGTCGTTGATTTTCTCTTCTATGAAAGATTGGAAACCAAGTTTTGCCAAATGATCAGCGAAGGCATGACGACCAGAGTGTTTACCCAATACGAGGTCTGTTTTTTCAGCCCCTACGGACTCAGGAGTCATGATTTCATACGTTTCAGGGTTGCTCATCATACCATGTTGGTGAATACCAGACTCATGAGCAAAAGCGTTAGAACCTACGATTGGTTTGTTTGGTGGAACTACGACACCTGTCAAACGACTTACTAGTTTAGAAACTTTTGTAAATTGTTTTGTATCAATGTTCACTTGAAGGTCACCGAAGTAATCATGGCGTGTTTTTAAAGCCATTACAACTTCTTCAATCGCTACGTTACCAGCCCGTTCGCCTAGGCCATTAATTGTGCCTTCTACTTGGCGTGCACCTGCTTTAATAGCAGCTAACGTATTTGCATTAGCAAGACCTAAGTCATCATGACAATGAACGGAGATTATGGCATTTTCAATACCTGGTGTATGTTCTTTAATATAGCGGATTTTATCACCGAACTCATTAGGGTTCATATAACCTACTGTATCTGGTACATTAATAATTGTTGCACCACCAGCAATGGCAACACCAAATACTTGGCATGCGAAATCTAAATCAGAGCGTGCCGCGTCTTCACCAGAGAACTCGATTTCATCAACCTTACCTTTGGCATATGCCAATACGGACTTAACCTTATCCAATACCTCTTGGCGAGTCATTTTTAATTTATATTCCATATGAAGTTCAGAAATAGCAATGAATACATGCAAACGGCTACGTTCCGCATCTTTCAATGCATCAATCGCTTTTTGTACGTCCTTTTCATTAGCACGTGCCAACGCACAAATTGTTGCACCTTTCACTTCGCGTGCAATCGTTTGTACTGCTTCAAAATCCCCAGGGGATGCTGCTGGGAAACCAGCCTCGATTACATCGATGCCGAGGCGTACTAGGCCTTTCGCAATTTCAATTTTTTCAGGAGTTTGTAAAGATACACCTGGTGTTTGTTCCCCATCACGAAGGGTTGTATCGAAGAAATATACGCGATTTTGATCCATAATCTTCACCTTTTCTATACTAATAAAACATAACACTTTATTATATCTATCAATTGTGAAAGTTTAGTAAAACCGCCGATTTCAACGCTATTTCGTCTAATGCCAACGCAAATACATCAAATCAGTATTTTTACTAGACTTTTACAATAAAAAAAGCCCCTCAGAACAACTGTCGTTGCTCAAAGGGGCGTTATATACATAACACGGTACCACCCTAATTGGGACTCGTTGCGGGTATAACGGAACCACCGTCGATGACTACTGCTGTATTCGCCACCAAAGCTCACGGGAGAGTGTCAGCGTACAACCTCTATTGCCTCGCACCAACCGGCAACTCTCTGAAAGCAGGATCTGTAAACCTTTATACCCATTCATAGCTCGTATTTAAGATATAAGGGTATTGTACTGTATTCTATAGAGTTATGTCAATTAAAATAAGATGAATATGATACATTCTCATTTATAACTAGCACAATAAAAATAGCAGGGTGGCCGCCCTGCTATTTTTTCGTTCATATGAGACTATGTCACATATTGACATCCCTTGTCATATATAGAATAACACTTCACTATAGTATAGTCAATGCACCCTCTACACAATCAGTCTTAAAAGCTTGTCCACTCTAAATTCTCAAAATTATTTAGGATTCGTTTATCCATTTTTACAACTTGATTAGTAAGCTCTATTCGATTATTAACAAATGAAATATCTGTATACCATTCCTTAAGACTAGCATATACTTCATTCTCTAAATCAATAAACATAGTTTCTATGGGATCCCAGGCTTTGCATCTTACAGACTCCACCATAACCATGCTATTGCCTATGAAAGTAACATCCCTACCATAAATCCAAAATGGCAATGCTTTCTCCTTTATAGAAATAGAATATATAGCATCACCATGCGGCGGTTCCGTTTCATATTGTGCACGTATTTGGTACCTTTCCATAAATTTATTACTACTGTTTTCTATATATGGTAACTTTGAAATCTTGTAATTTTCTAAGTTCATTAGTTTATCTCCACCATCTAGCAAAAATCCCCCAGAGCTGCAACTCTGAGGGACTTCGTAGTTAATTGCACAACTATCAATTGCCTATCTAGAATATACTACACTTAAAGTGTTTTTTCAATATTCTACACTGTTAATCATTTCTCTAGCCCATTTAACAGAAACTGGCTCATTAAATAAGAACACATGGTTCTGCCCCTCATGTTCCCAAGATGCTAAGTAAACAGCGTCATCCACCATTCGATAGGTTATCGTCATTCCATTTACAACATCGTTTTTCTGAGATAAGTAATCCTTATAATCGCCTGCGATATTACCTGATAGAGTCGATACACGATACTTAATATATTTCGGCATATCATCGACACGGTCAAAATATGTTCCTTTTAAAAGCTCATGATAGGCATACACGAATTGTAATACATCGTGATCCACAATGGATACATGTACAGGACGTAATCCCTCTAACCCACTTGGCAACTGCGGATTAAAGTTCAGATGTTGCTTAGCCTCATCAACAGTATTAAATACCTCTAGCAATTGACCTTTACGAGTGCTTGTATAATCGCTATCAGTTATAGTACAACTGCCAAGTCTGTCCGGACATGGAAACTCATTTTTGTCACCATAGGGCTGGTCATAAATAGAATTACCATTAAGACGAAACCGCATCAAGTCATCTGCGGACACAACATTGATGGAACCTATGAGAGCCAACATAGCCAGTGCAAATACAACCTTTTTCATAATACATTCCCCTGTAAACGAACTACATTTATTAAGTAAATTATATCACCTAAAATCCTAATATTTTTATATTCTTATATTTATAAGGATTTTCTCTCCAGAAAAGAAAAAGCATTTTGCTTGCAAATTGTAATCAAGTGATTGCGAATATAAAGTATTTGCAATACAATATAAGTAACAGGAGGTGATACTATGGCTAAAACAGCCTCTATCAGTTTGCGTATCGAGCCAGCTGTAAAAGCACAATTAGAAGCATTATATGCTAGCTTTGGCATATCCGTAACTGATGCGATTAATATTTTTCTCCACACATCACTAATGGAAGGTGGATTTCCATTTCAACCTAAACAACCTCGTTATAATGCAGAAACAGAAGCTGCTATTCAAGAAACGAAAGATATATTAGCAGGAAAAGTAAAAGCAAAATCATATGCTAATGTAAAAGAAATGATTGAGGATTTAGGATTGGAGTAATCAGTTATGTTGAGATTAGTGCTTAGCAGTAAGTTCAAAAAGGACCTAAAGCGCTCCAAGAAACGCGGTAAAGATCTCAATAAACTCTATTCAATCATCACTAAATTACAGAATCAAACGCTATTAGATCCTAGTTATAAAGATCATCCATTAACAGGAAACTACGAAGGCTTTAGAGAATTACACATCGAGCCAGATTGGCTTCTAATTTATGCAATTAAAGATGATATCTTAGTATTATCTTTAACTCGCACGGGTAGCCACTCAGATTTATTCTAACTAAGATAAAGAGGAATGTGAAAGCATTCCTCTTTTCTATGCCCCCAAAATTAAACCAGCTATCATCATAAATCTATCACATTTGATAGTATCTATCTCAAATCATTCCACTATTCAAAATAACTGTAGGTGCTATAATGAACTCAACAAAAGGAACAGGTGCTCATATGATACTAAATGCACTATTCCAACCTATAATTAGTAGTTATATGGAGGAAATAATCATGACACATACACAAGTAAAAGAACTCGTACAAGCTTTATTAGACGCTCCTACATGCAATCCAGCTGTAAAAGAATTCGCTCAATCTTGGATCAACGCAGAAGGTAAACCTGAGCAAGAAGAGCTTACTAAACAACTCGTATCTGTAGCAGAGCAAAATATTGCACTCATCGATGAAACTATCGGCTTTGCAGGTTCCGAACTAGCTGTCCAAATCCTCGGCGAAGAAGGTGCAGCTAACCTATTACAACATGCTAAAGACATCAAAGCACAAGGCGCTGAATTCTGCGACTGCCCTGGTTGCGTAGCTGCTAAAAATATAATTGATTTGAAATCAGAAATTAAATAATACTATATATTACTTACTACCTACTAAGTGGTTGTCGATTCAACATTAATAACTATTGTTGCAAGAAAAAGCCCCTGTTTCAAACAGGGGCCTTCTTTATTCTCCAGCACTAACTAGTGCTTGTGTATATGGATGTACCGCTTCTTTTAGTCGTTTTGATTCAATAGTTTCTACGATTTGTCCGTCTTTCATGACAATGATTCGGTCTGTTACGGCTTGTAATAGTCCGATGTCATGGCTAACGAATACGTAGCCGAAGGGTTGTTCCTTATGTAGTTTTTGTAAGAGGTCTAGCACTAGTTTTTGGTTCACCGCATCAAGGGCTGATGTAGGTTCATCAAAGAGCACTAGTTTTGGGTTCATCAGCATAATTCGTGCTAATACAACGCGTTGTAATTGACCGCCGCTGACCTCATGCGGGTATTTGTTAACGATCGTTTCAGGCAGGTCTACATGTTGAATCCATTTGCGGATATCGTCCTTTGCTGCCGCTACATCCATGAGACCATAGTTGATATAGGGCTCTAAGAGAAATTCTTCTAAGTTCATCCGCGGCGGAATCACCGCCAAGGGATTTTGGAACATCATCTGCATAGAGCGATATATTTCCCTATGATGTTTAATGGAATGGATGTCCTCACCAAGGAGACGCAAGGTGCCAGAGGTAGGTTTTTCTAACATAGCAATCAGTCTAAGGAGAGTACTTTTACCAGAACCACTGCCACCTGCAATACCTACGCGTTCATTGGGAGCCACGGAAAAGGATACGTTATCAACGGCATGGACCGTATGATGGTGGTTCGTATATTGTTTACAGATTTTCTCGAGTTGAATCATACTACACCACTTTCGTTACGGAATCTAACAAGATACGAGTATACTCATCCTTTGGATGGGCCATGACCTCTTCAGAGGATCCCACTTCAACGAGTTGCCCCTTATTCATAACCCCAATGCTATTGGCAATGCGAGCAGCCGCCTTGATATTATGGGTTACAATAATCACCGTTGCCCCAAGAGCCTGCGTAACCTCTTTCATAAGGTCTAGTACGGAAGCTTGCACCAGCATATCTAAGGCGCTAGTCGGTTCGTCAGCAAACACGATGTTAGGCTTTAAGATGAGGCTTAAGGCTATTGCTAACCGTTGTTGCATACCACCGCTCAACTGAAACGGATAGGACTGCAAGATACGTTCTCCATCGGTTAAGTGAACGAGATTAAGCATATCTATAACGCGACTTACATCATAGCTTTCACCATGGGCATGAAATAAATCTTTGAAGTGATTTTCTACGGTTCGATTTGGGTTTAAATAGGCGCTAGGATTTTGAAAGATCATGGAAATCTTTGTACCCCGCAATTGTCGCCAATCACCATCACTTAAGGTGGAAACATCGGTGCCATTTAGCAAAATTTGGCCGCGAATGTTAGCTTGTTTCAACATGCCAAAGGCGGCACGAACTAACGTAGATTTACCAGAGCCGCTTTCACCAACGATGGCAAAGACCTCACCATTGGGCACGGAGAAGGATACATCACGCACCGCTTGCTCCGCACCGTATGAAATTGTAACCTTATCAAATACGATACAATCAGATTTATTCAATAGTAGAATCCTTTGTTAATAAGTAGTAATCGATTGGATGTACTGGAACATTTTTAACTTTTGTAGTAGATACAACCGTTGCACTTGGATACAACAAATAAATATCTGCTACGTCATCAACTAAGATTTGTTGTGCTTGTTTAGCAATATTAGAGCGTTCGTTTTGATCAAATGTTACAGACAATTGGTCGATTAACGCATCTACTTGAGGGTTAGAGTAGCCACCAACATTTGCTTTCGCACCAGTTTTGTAGAACAAGCTGAGGAACCAATAAGGATCATTTGTAGACATAGTAACTACATTGCGTTCTACTAAATCAAAACCATCTGTACCAAGTGTATCTACTTCATCAGGGCTTTGTAATTTCTTAAGAGTTACAGCAATACCTGCTTTTTTCAATTCTTGTTGAATTTCTTCGTATAAGCTTGTATCTTTCCCCCAAACAGCAAGAGTAACAGCTAATTCCTTACCGTCTTTTGCGTACATGCCGTTTGCATTCTTAGCATAGCCAGCTTGAGTCAAGATTTGGTCAGCTTTCGCTACATCTGTCATCGCTTTATTAGCAATCGCGTCATAGCCTAAGTTGGCAGATGGCGGGAATGGTGCCGCACCTGGTGTGGAGCCATTGCCAATAATTTTTGCCATAGAATCATAATTAATAATATGAGCAATCGCATTACGTACAGCTTTATCATGCAACGGAGAAGATTCTGTGTGGTTTACTTTCAGCATCAATACACGAACGCCTGCGATATCTTGAATATTGAAACCGTCTTTGAACAAGCTGCGGTTAGCAGAGTCCACTTTTTGAATCACGTCTACGTCTTTAGATTGTAACGCCATAGCGCGTTTATTGTTGTCTTCGATGTCTTTTACAGTTACAGAATCAAGACCTGGTTTACCGCCCCAGTAATCTGCGAAGGCAACGAGTTCAATTGTTTCACCTTTTTTGAAATTAGTGATTTTGTAAGGGCCTGTAAGAACTGGTTTAGATGCTACATCTTTAAGGTCTGCAGTATCCATGATAACGAAAGCAGGTTCAGTCAAGCTGGATAACAAGGAACCATTAGGCTCTGTAGTTTTAATGATCAAGTTTTGACCATCTACTGTGATGGACTCGATTTTAACTGCTTTAGCGGAACGAGCACTTTGTTTCATCGTATACTCGATGGACTCTTTTACCTTTTGAGGTGTCATCGGTGTACCATTGTGGAATTTAACGTTTTCACGGATATGGAATTTCCATGTTGTAGGGTCCACATTTTCCCAAGAATCTGCCAATTGTGGGGCAAATTTCATATCTGGTGTTACAACGGCTAAGTTTTCACCTGCACCGATACGAGTCAATGTCCACGCATCCCATTCGTGAGTTGGATCTAATGTTTCACCAAACCAATACAAACCAACATTCATATGCTTCCCTTGTTTGCTGTCTTTAGCAGTATCATTGCCACAGCCGACCAAGAGAGCTACCATGCACAGCATAGTTAGACACGCTAATAACCAACGTTTCATAACTTCTCCTTTTTTTGAACATCGCCTCTGTGAAAGAGGCTTTCACCATAAAACTCTATACACAGCGCCGTTAGCGAGATACATCGAGGGCATCGCGCAACGCATCGCCAATATAGTTAAATAAAACGACAGTAATAAAAATAGCGAGACCTGGGTAAATTAACAGCCACGGTGCCGTTTGTAGGAAATCTCGGGAACTCAACAAGATAGCGCCCCACTCCGGATCTGGCGGTTGCACACCGATGCCAATGAGCGAGAAACTGGCTACCAAGATGATCGTCTCCCCTAGATGTTGAATAATGACGATCACCAACGGTGGCAATACATTCGGCAGAATATAGCGCCACAGAATTCGTAGATTTGAAGCACCCGACATGCGAGCAAAGGTAATATACTCTGCATGGCGTTCAATCTGTACGAGGCCTCTCGTGATACGGGCATATTCCGCCCATTTCGTAATGCACAGGGAAATGATGACATTCGTAATGCTCGGTCCCATGATACCAACGAAAGCAATGGCAATGACCATATTCGGGAAACCAAGTACTAAATCGATTAAACGAGATAACCAACGGTCAACGCGAGGTGTAGAGAATCCTGCTAATCCACCAATAACGATACCGATGGCTCCACTAATGCCAATGATGGTGAAAGCAATCCCTAAAGAGGCTTTACCACCGTACAGAATACGAGACCACACATCACGACCGAGTTGGTCAGTCCCTAATAGATGGGTACTACTGATATCTTGTAAGCGGTCCGCAACACTCGTCGTTTCAGGATCAAAGGGTGCTATATACGGAGCACACAGGAAAAATACAATCCACAAAGCGGATAATACCAACATAGCGTATAAAGTATAAGGCTTTTGTCTATTCATAAGAGCCTCCTTTTATAGCGGCTCTTCGCTTCGGATTCAGCCAAACACTCAATACATCAATGATAATATTAATCACGATGAACACCATAGTAATCCAAATAATGTAACCTTGCATCAATACATAATCGCGAGCCATAATGCCTTGCACCATCATGTAACCAATACCTTTTATGGCGAATACCGTTTCAATAACGGCAGATCCACCTAGCATAGCGCCCATCGTTACCCCCATCATAGGCAATAACATAAGTCCTACATGAGGGAATATGTAACGGGTGTAGACCATCCATTCTGGCAAGCCTAATGCTCGTGCCCCCTGTACAAAGGGCTGTCGCGACACTTCTAAAATAGCATTGCGCAATCGACGAATGTAGAGACCACATATCCATAAAGCAAGGGTTACCGCGGGCAGAACATAGGCAGAAAAGCCAGTGGTATTTGTTACTGACACTAACTGTAATTTAACACCGAATAAGTACAGTAATAATAAACCGACCCAGAAGCTAGGGATTGCTAACGCTAAGAATGTAACGAGACGAACCCCATGATCAATCCATGAGTCTTGATACTTTGCAGATAGCATACCGAGCGGTATAGTCACCACTATCCCCATAACAAGAGCTAAGGATACGAGCCCTAAGGTATTAGGCAAGGCGCCACCAAGAATGGTCGCTACTGGTAAAGCGTACAGAATAGACTCACCAAAGTCCCCTTGTACAATTTGACCTAACCAACGTAAGTATTGCTGCCACCAAGGATCATTGAGCCCCAACTGCTCTCGTATCTGTGCAACTACAACTGGATCTGGTGTAGCTCCTAGAAGATTAAACTTCATCGACACGGGATCAATAGGAGATAATTTTATCAATACAAATGTACCGATGGTAACAACCAATAAAATACCTACAATACCTGCCAGACGCTGTAGTATTAATCGATACAATACATCACCTGCCTTCTTCATCAAATAATAACCATATTATATTATAACAATGATTCTTATTTTTAGATATACCCCTATGTATATATTAGAATGATTTTCATTATGAAATTTTAGCATATATACTAAAACGGCCCCTCATGAGAGGAGCCGCTTCTTATATAACCCTTACAGTGTCCATGCGAGTATTTCACCACAGCTCGCATGCCTATCCCACTAGGCTGGACTGTTATATTATTTTGTATATGCTGTATGTGCTGTAGGTGCTACAGTGTTAGCAATGATGGCTTTTGCCATGTCGCGAGTTACAGGGCGTTCAAAGTACATCGCATGTGTTTGACCATCTTTCGTCCAACCTGCGAGGTAGACCATTTTTTCGCCACCTTTGAAAGTAACCTTTGTACCGTTTACCTTTTCTGTAGCTGTAACGCGATAATCCTTATGATTACCACTGATATCACCTTTTGTAGTACCTACGCGATACACAATACGTTTGCCTGCCGCTTGGTTCCGCGTTGTATCTTCACCAGCTTGGTAAACATACACAACTTGCAAAACATCTTTATTGATTGTGCTTACAGACTCAATATTATAGCCTACAGGTAATACTTTAGGTAGATGAGGCATAATATTCATGTATTTAGCAGCTTCATCAATAGTAGCAAATTCATGAATTGGGCTTGGCATACCAACCATTGGAGCTGCCTGTTCTGCAACTACAGGTTTAGCTGAATCTGGTTTTACATCAAAAGTACCTTGCGCACCAGCAACAGTGTAAGAACCTACACAAGCACACGCAACTGCTAGTAATACAAATTTTTTGACCATGGGTATAATCTCCCTTCGCGTAACATAAAAATTATTAAAAACACATTTATTTTGTATGTGATTTTTCCTCAACAATATTACGGATAATAGCCTTCGCCATATCTCGTGTAACGGGGCGATAGAAATCTAAAGAATGATTTTGTCCATCTTTTATCCACGATGCAAGATAAACCATTTTCTTACCACCTTTGAAAGTAACCTTTGTACCATCTACACTTTCAGTTTCTATAACCTTATGAATCTTACGGTCATCGCTGATATCACCTTTTAATGTAGTAGATGTACGATAAAAAATAAGAGCACCACCGGCCTTATTTACGTACGGATCTATACCGGGTTCATACACGTACACAACCTGCAAAATGTCTTTCTCAATAGTAATGACAGATTGAATATTAAATCCTACTGGCAACAGCTTTGGCATTTGAGGTCTAAACCCTATATATTCAGACGCTGCTTCTACAGTGGTGAACACATGTACAGGACTCGGCATAATAAAATTTGGTTCCCTAGGTTCAACTGAGATTCCACCAGTCATAGGCACAGAACGATTCCCAACAGATGGATCGTGAGCACTAGTAATGCTATAGGAACCAATAGCTACACATGCTAAAGAAGCCACTAGTAATGTCTTTATCTTTGTTGTCATAACAACAATCTCCAAAAACAAGTTTTGTAAAATTATATTTATTAAAATATGCTTAATAAGTATATCCTAAATGATATAGGATTTCAAGTAATAAATAGTACCTATATCATTTTAACAAGCTTAGTATTTAGCCTATTATTTCTTATGTACCATAAAGCCTGCCGCTTGTTGGTTTGCCATGATTGTTACGTCAGAGATTTGCAAGCGTTTAGGTTGGTTCGTTACATATAGTACAACATCGGCCACATCCTCTGGTTGAACAGCCTCAATGCCAGCGTAGACAGATTTAGCTCGTTCCGCATCACCGTGGAATCGTACTTCACTAAATGGAGTTTCTACGATCCCTGGTTGAATGGTAGTAACCTTAATATCTGTAGCTATGGTATCCATGCGGATGCCATCGCTTAATGTCTTTACCGCCGCCTTTGTAGCGCAGTACACTGCACCATTAGGATATGCATAAATGCCTGCAGTAGAACCCATATTTACAATATGACCTTCATTTTTATCAATCATAAAAGGTAGCACTGCTTTTGTTACATATAAAAGGCCTTTCACATTGGTATCAATCATGGTCACCGCATCATCAACAGCACTATCTTGGAAAGGATCAAGCCCTTGTGCAAGACCCGCATTATTAACGAGCACATCGACGCCACCAAAAGCCTCGATAGCTACAGGAACCTTACTTTCAACATCCTCGCGACTACGCACATCAAGAACTAAAGTCTCAACACGCACGCCATATTCCTTAGATAGACGAGCCTGTACCTCGCCCAATAACTCAGCACGACGACCAGAAATCAACACATTATCGCCATGCTTGGCATAAGCCTCAGCAATACAAAGACCGATACCAGACGTTGCACCAGTGACAAAAACATTACGAGCCATAAAAGCCTCCTCATCATCAATCCGTTCTATTCTAATAAGTTAATTATACCATTATAAAAATCAAAAAACGCTACCCTACCACCTATAAACGATAAAAATAGTGTATACATTGGAGCGCTGCGCGTACCATTCTCTCCTTTTCCCCTAAATGATATATCGGCGCAGATAGGATTTAAAAGAATACATAAAGTGGCTTATGGATTTATGAATATGATAATAAAAAGAGGATACCCTTTCTGAAAACGACTTAGCTCGCTTTAGAGCCTTCTACTATTCTCTAGAATGATATACTGGCACATCTACATTTAATACGCTGATATTTGAGCTCTACCACAGCTAGAAAGCAAATAGGGATACCTATTCGAAGCCGCCTTGGGCGCTACGCGTACCCATGAAGGCTGAGGATAGGTATCCCTATGGTTTATTAAGTTTTACGAGGAGAGCTCAAATACTCTTGCTCTTTATTTCAGATGCGCCAACATATCATTTAACACTTCCATGCAATCCCCCACGATGCCATAGTTAGCGTGCTGGAAGATTTCTGCGTTTGGATCGTTGTTGATAGCCACGATTGTGTCAGCACCGGAGATGCCGCTCACGTGTTGGATAGCGCCGGAGATACCGAATGCCAAGTATAGTTTAGGGCTTACAGTTTTACCTGTTTGACCTACTTGGTATGGCAATTCAATCCAGCCTTTTTCAACGAGTGGTCGTGTAGCACCTACTACGCCACCGATAGCGTCGGCTAGTTCATAAAGCTTATCGAAGTTTTCTTTAGAGCCCATGCCACGGCCACCAGCTACGATGATATCTGCTTCTTGGATATTGTAACCATCTTTACTGAATGGAATGAAGTCGAGGCGTTTCATACGAATGTCCTCAGGCTTGAGGTCGAATTGCTCAATTTGGATGCGACCCCAGCTATCTGCAATACGTTCAGGTTTTTTAAATACGTTAGGACGTACAGAACCCATTTGAGGACGATGGTTTGGAGAAATGATTTCCGCCAAAATATTGCCGCCCAAGGCAGGACGTGTCCATTCAACAAGACCTTCATTCGTATCTACTGTCAAGATCGTACAGTCCGCAACAACGCCGTTTTGCATGCGACCAGACATGCGAGGCGCCAAGTCACGACCATTGTTAGTGGCACCAATCAAGAGGATATTAGGCTTATGATCTTCAAAGAAGTCTGTTAACACCTTAGTGTAGCCATCCGTTGTATAGTATTTCAGAAGCGGACTTTCAAAAACGTGAACAATATCAGCACCATGTGCTACCAGTTCCTCTGCTTCGGTTTGAACATTCTCACCAAGGAGCATAACTTGAACGAGCTGGCCCAATTCCTTAGCAATGCGGCGAGCTTGACCGATCAGTTCATATGTAACCGGATGTACCACGTCATCGATAGTATCGGCTACAACAAAGACGTCTCTATATTCATCAAAATTTGTTACGGCCATTACCGGTCACCTCCTTTAGAACCTTCATTACCTTTAGCAGCTGCTACCGCCTTAAACTCACTAGGGGAGACGCTCTCAACAGATGCAGCTCGTTGCACAGGGTCTTTTACATCTACACCCTCATCATTGTCCTCAACCACTTCAACAGGTGCATCATTTGGCACTAATAGATGAGCAAATTTTTCTGGCTTAATATGGTACGCCAATTCAAGAACCTTTTTAGCCCCTTCCTCTATGGATGGTAACATTTCTACCTTACCACGGAGAGGTGGTTGGTATACTTTGCGTACCCGCGTAGGGGAACCGTTAAGGCCGATACGGCTTTCATCAATATTAGGCATATCTCGCAATGTAACATGAGAAATTTCATAACGTTTCGCGTAAATAGAGCTCCAGAGACCTGGTTGACGTGGCTCATTGAGCTCAGCTGTAGCCGTTACTAATAATGGCAATGGCACTTCCACGATTTCGTAACCATTTTCGTGCTCCCGTGTTACAGTTGCTTTTTGAGCCGCTGTATCTACGGAGAATTTACAAGCATACGTTGCTTGCGCCATACCGAGTTCTTCTGCAATTTGAGGGCCTACTTGTGCAGTATCGCCATCGATAGCCTGTTTACCGCAGAAAATGATTTCAAACTGACGATTCATAGTCTTTTGAATATGACGGATAGCAGATGCAATGGTATAGCTAGTAGCCAATGTATCGGCGCCACCGAAAGCACGGTCTGTAACGAGTACCGCATCATCAGCGCCGAGAGATAAACATTCGCGAAGAGCATCCTCAGCTTGAGGAGGACCCATCGCCAATACCGTTACACGGCTACCTTCATATTGGTCTTTTACCACAAGAGCCGCCTCTAACGCATGCATATCGTCAGGGTTTACAATGCTAGGCAAGCCTGTGCGGATGAGATTATTTGTTTCCGGATCCAGCTTAATCTCAGATGTATCTGGAACCTGTTTGATACATACTAATAACTCCATACACTCACCCCTGTCTAAATTCTACGCCCTTAGCGTTACGCGGATATTTCCATGTTTTTACGATTGTTTCGCCACAAAGAACGCGGCATGTACCGCACTCTAAGCAACCAGCAAAATCAAAGGCTAAATCGCCATTCTCTTGTAATGTATATAAACCAGCAGGACAGCCGTTTACGAGTTTCATTTTCTCTTCGTGGCTAAAACCAGCGCCATCCACAAGGATATGAGGAGACGTTTCATCTACATAGTATTTATTGGCGCCCAATCGCTCTTCTAATTTCATAGGGAACGCACCCCTTTCAAAGCATCACGAATTAAGGTAAATAGGCCAACGTCACCAACGCGACCCATCAATTTTTTCATCATTGGTACTGCACCATCACCGTTAACAGTGAATACATCGCGCATCACATTATTTACGAGAGATGGATATTCCTTGAATATACGAGGATTGGATGCAAGGAATGCAGGCATATTCTTATACAATTTCAAATCTTTATGCAACCAAGAATTCTTGATTTGACGTTCATACAACTTAGCCACACGGTCCATATTTTCGTCGCGCAAGGCTACGTTAACCGCATCTGCTGCACACATACCGGACTCGATGGCAAGGTCCATACCACGAATAGTATAGCCAAGATTCATACACATACGCGCCGCATCACCGACGATAATATAACCATTACCGCCCAATTGTGGCATCGCTTTATAGCCACCTTCTGGAACGAGATGGGCACTATGCTCTTTCAATTGGCCATTTTTCAATAATGGGGCAATTCTTGGATGGCTTGTGAAAGCTGAAAGCATATCGTCTACAGAACGATCGGCTTTACCAATATCTTCAAGGCCTACAACCATACCTACAGAAAGGCTATCTTTATTTGTGTAAATAAAACCACCGCCTAATAAACCAGAGGTCATATCGCCTAAAGTAAGCCATGCCATACCGTCATCACCAGACAGCATGAGGCGATTTTCAAGATCTTCTTTCTTTAGTTTGTATACCTCTTTTACACCTACTGCCATTGTACTTGGATCGGTAGGAGCTGTGAGGCCAGTTTTTTCTAATAATAATGTATTGGAGCCTTCTGCGATGATAACGAGTTTTGCATATACTTCATCATCGTGGCACCGAACGCCCACAACGCGTTGTTTTTTGCCTTCTCCTTCAGTAATGAGATCTGTTACTTGCACATTGGATACGAGAAGAGCCCCTTTTTTCTCAGCCTCTTCAGCAAGCCATTTATCGAATTTAGCACGTAATACTACGTAGGACTCTTCATTCGGTTGACCATCTTCGTAGCTATACTCAATAGTCGTCATTTCATTGCCTGCGCCAATAGAAATGCGCTCTTTTGTCACCTTACGTTCCAATGGGGCTCGTTCTCTAAAGTCCGGTACTAAACGCTCTAAAGAATGTGTGTAGATACGCCCACCCATCATATTTTTAGCGCCTGGTGCGGTGCCGCGTTCAATGAGTAAAACTTTTACCCGCTGTTCTGCGAGGCGTAATGCCGCCGCAGAGCCCGCTGGTCCTGCACCAACGACGATAACATCAAATGTTTCATTGCGATCAATTGCCATATACTCAGCTCCTTTAAATGAAAGCTTAACTTACATAAGTTTATACAGTATATATATATTCTCTATGAAGAACGAAAACACCTTTAAAAAATCGGCAAAAAAAATAAATATATTCTATATTTTACGAAATTGTGTTATATATCACTCTATATGATGTATATATACTCATTATAAACTCATACTATTGCACACTAGGATTTTTAATTAAGTGCAATAAAATTCATCAATTCGTGAAATTTATAAGTTTTTTGTAGCTTTCACCGTGAAAGTAGCGTATGATAAAAGTAGGAAAAACCCTATACGGAGCAACACGCGTATAATACGACCGCATAATGCAAGACCACGGTCAAGGTTAGGCACTCATTATTTTGGAATTACCAGAGGAGGCCATATGGACCCGTTAAGAATCTTGAAAGCATTATCAAATCCACATCGGTTAGATATTATATTGTGGCTAAAGCACCCAGAGAAAGAATTCGGTGTACAAGTACACACTAAAACTCTTATCGATTTCCCTAACAGTGTAAGTGTTAAGAGTATTCAAAAGCGCTGTGGTGTATCTCAATCTTCCATCTCTACATTTATGAGCATCTTGGAAAATGCAGAGCTCGTAGAGTCTCGCAAGATTGATCAGTATACCTATTTCCGCCGTAACGAAGAAGTAATTCGTGAATTCGGCGAATGGTATAACAAAGAGGTATCCATCCAATCGGATGATATCGATAAATTATTAAAAACGGTTAACTTAGAAGACACTTCGTATCCTATAACAGAGGAAACCTCTGAGCCTGGCGAGCAACTCGCTGCCGAAATCAATACTAAGGGATCCGATCATGATGAAAACAGAAAATAAAATTCTCCCTTATTCACTATACTTAGGGATAAAAGAAAAAGAGCTATAATACATGTAATTATAGCTCTTTTTGATTTTTAATCATCTAATATATTTTGTAAATCTCGCCGATTATAGTAAATTAATGGTAAAATCGTAAGTTTATATTTCCGCTCCATCGATTCTCTCCCTTACTCGACGAAATACATCGGCACCAGAGCATCGAATTTTACTTTCTTTTGCTGCAGAATCGGCTTCATCCAAGGCATACTCAATAGGATCTGTTAATGCTGAATATTGTTCAATACTCATTAACACCATTGTTCCATATCCATTCTTAGTTAAAAATACAGGTGAATTCGTTGTAATAACGGTTTCTTCAACTTCAGGAAATTTATTACGCAAGTCTGATACAGGTCTAATATTAATCAATATATACACCTCCTTATATCATAATTCTATCATTATTTTATTAATTTTACGGGTTATAGGACAAAAAGTGTGTGTGACTAATCCCAATAAGTTGGAAAATCTGTAGACATATGTAGCTCATTCCAAACAGGAGCATCACCCCATTGAGGGATTGAACGATCTATTTGGCAATAATCAGATAACCGTTTGTAGATAGCAGCAATCGATTCATCTGTAGGCATACAATTTAATATATCTGAAATAGAAAGCGGTCTTGGTGAGTGCATATAGCACCACCAATAGACCGCTTTTAGTCTTCTTTCAAGTGAAAGACCCCTATGAGCCCGTAACATGCTTCTTAGTTGAGCATTTACTCCACCTTCAATACGATTATTTGTTGTAGGTACTGTAATATCAATGCATTCCAAAAATGTAAATAAAGTTTGTTGCCTAATCAGGCGCCATAATGATGATTCAGCTTTAAGCAAACGCTCATGTGTAGAGCGTTTGTTTCCAAATTCATCAATCGTCATTTCTCGTAAAAAATCAGAATATGTCATGCGCCACGCTGAAAGCTCATTAATCCATATAAAGGCTTGATCCATTGTTTTCACATTAAATAAAGCTTTGGCAAGACTATAAAGGTCCTTCCCAGCTAACGTTTTAGGTCTACTTGTCGTATATCGTCTAACCTGACAAAAAATATGAAATAGGCATCTTTGGTGGCTACTATGAGGCCAAACTTTTCGTAATGCTTTAGGTAAACCATTAGCACCATCAGACACAACGACTTTAGGTTCAACAATCCGTTCCATTAAGCACTGCCAAGCTCTAGCATGCTCATAACGGCAGACATACCATCCTAGAACATGAGTATCATTGCAACAAATCAACACACATAAATTCCTAGATAAGTAAATTCCATCAAGATATACCACATCATGTACTTCTTCCACTTTTGGTGGCAATGGCCATATGGACCAAAATTTAACGGTTTTACGCCTAAATGTACGACCTTTACCAGGCATATCAGCTTGAATATCGGTACTAAATAACCAATTCAAGAATAGGTTTAACTCTTTACTTAAATTATTAATTTTAACGGTAAATGCCACCTTACAATGTTTGCAAAACCAACGCTGAGAACCAGATTTTAAAACACCATGTTTAATACATTTTTCATTACAATCAGGACATTTTATTTGTCGCATAAACTCTTCCTCCATATTTGTTTATATATAGGAAGATATAACATCATTTTAGTCAGTAATTACAAGGGTTAATTGATGTTTTCACCCACACTTTTTGTCCACCCTCAAACTTCTCCAGAAAAAGATTAAACCCTTATAACACTAGTAAATATCTAGTGTTATAAGGGTTTTTACACACACTTTTTGTCCTATAAGCCAATTTTACTAACAATATTATGGTAATAATAATTCAACTAAAAATGCCCTCCAAAAGGAGGGCATCTGTTATATTAGAATTATACTTCTTCTATCGTTGTGCTTCGTAGGCTCTGAACAGTTTAGATAGTAATTCAGGTGCCAAGCGCAATAGGTCTGGATTTTCACAGAAGGATACGCGCAATTGTGTTTTGCCGGGATTCTCTTCACCTTTTTTTCCACTATAGAAACCATTGAGTGGAGCCATGAGAAGTGTGTACTCCTTGCCATCTTCAAGGCTTACCGCACCATGTTCAGCACACCACGATGCAAATTCTACACCGTCAAAGCCAGGTTTTGCTACCTTCCGTACGTCGATAACAAAGTAAATAGACGCTTCTGGACGAGATACGATGAAATCAGGTTCTACCGCTTTAAAACCTTCATGGAGTTCAAAGATCATCTTACGATAGTAGTCCCGTTGTTGCTCATACCAGTTATGAAGCTCTGCGTGGCTTTCATGAGCCAAAGCACCAAAGATATATTGGCCTAGTGTATTAGCACTAAGGTTTGCTGTATATTCAGCTACAGATTTTTCATAGCATAATTTATTATCTGTAATGATGGCGCCAATGCGTAGACCACAAGCATTCCATACTTTACTAGCCGTTTCAAGGCTGATACGACGGCCTTCAATGCCAGGCACATCCTTATCAGTTAAAGCCCAGATACTAGATGTTTCTTTCCCTTTTTCGTAAGCCAATTCGCGGTACGCTTCGTCAGAAATAATCCACAAATTATGTTTAACACATAATTTTGCATATTCAATCAACGTTTCTTTACTGAATAATTGACCTGTTGGATTATCGTAAGGAATGATGAGCAACGCACCTGGTTTTGTATCGATAATACGTTGTTCTACTGTTTCAACGGATGGTAACTCAAACTCACCATCTTCGTTAAGTCGACGTTCAACAGTTACAGTTTTACGACCGATACGAAGACCAACCGCATCATAGTTTGTATAAGATGGGTTGAACATTAAAAGAGGGCGTTCCTCTTCGCCTGCACCTCCACATACGCCAAGCATGATGATTTCCATCGCCATGGATGCACCGTCTGTTACGAGTACATCAAGACCAGTTGTATCAAAACCTTGGCTGCGTAAAATGTGAAGGAATGCTTCGCGACATTCATCAGTACCTGTAGTTGGTACGTATGGCACGATGCCATTATGGAACGGGCTATTCACACCGCCCAAATCGAACAACCGACGCTGCATGGCGGGATGCATAGGACGCATTACATTACCAATAGAACCATTCACCAAAATTGGTGGGTTCTTACGTTCCAAGAATTTAATTTGTCCTAAGCGAATGCCAGATGGCTTTCGAGCCATCATATACGGCGACAATTCTGGTTGTTTCATTCAGATCCAACTCCTCTAAAAAAGAAACGGCCTCGATGAGAGGCTATGCTAACTGTGAAAGTAACAAGCGCAATGTTAGACGCACAACTACGGGTAACAAGCTTGCACATCACAAAGATAATATTCTTATATATTAAAAAATTCCCAATATATTGATATATATAGATACTTAATATTATAGTGCTTTTGTTATAGAAAATCTATAGTTTTATAACATATACGGACTCACATATATACTATTCGTACCATAAAGCAATACAGTAGCCTTCAAGGCTTACAAAAAAGACCGAGCTATTTATAGCCCGGTCTTATATAGCGGTAACAATTAAATTATCTATCGATTGTTTTACGTCCACTGTTCGTAGAGTTTGAATGATTCGTAGCTTTAGCTGTATGTTTAGTTGTAGAAGCCTTAGTAACAGGTTTTACTTCTTTACCTTTAGCCGGTTTAGCTTTTTCCGTTTTTACAGGTTTAGCCTTTTCTTGTTTTGCCTTTTTAGATTTCTCTTGTTTTACTTTTACAGGATTTTTAGCATTAACCGCTGCACCTGCTGGTTTAACAAAGGCATTATTAAGGTTTGTCGCCACTTGTAATGCTACGTCAGAACTTGGGGTAGATACGATGGATTGGCCTGCAACCGTTACAGTGCCACCGCTGTAAGATGCAGCGCCTGGCGTAATTTGGTTGTTATGGTACAGACGTGCTAATTTACCAGCCATGTAATACGCACGTTCTTCCCCTGTATAGCGTCCGCTACCTGCTGGACTATAGATATTATCACCGTTCACGTAAACTGCGCCATTAGACACGTTTACGTGGTTTCCAGAGTATGTGTACATGCGGGAAATATTGTTATTTACACGATCAGACAACTTAGGATGGTTATTAGGTGCCACTACTTGTGAAAGCCCTTCACGATAGTGTTCCCCAACTTTGTTGCGTAGTACCGCCATAGAACCAGCTGCACCGCCCACATTGTATGGAGATTCGCTTAAAATCTTGAAGCCTAATTCATCGGCTGCTTTTTCTTGGCTCATTGTAAATACTTGGTTAGACAAGTAGTTGCCGGCTACATTAGATAATAACGCTGCCCCTTCACTACCACCAGCTGCAATACCGACTGCTGTAGAAAGGCCAATTTGCTTTTTAGCGCCATTAATAATATCTTTATGCTCACCATGAGCAATTTCATGGGCCATTACATAAGCCAATTGATCATCATCAAGAGTATCTAAAGCACCTTTATTAACAGACATAACGCGACCAAGCGTTGCAAAGGCATTAAACTCTGTATCAGGATTTGCATATACTACATAAGAACGCTTTACACTAGGAGAAGCCTCTAATGTTTTCAGAATGCGTTGCACGCGCTCTTGAGCTGCACTATCGTTTAAGTAGCCTGTTTTTTCTTTTGTACGAGCCAAGCTCTCTTGTTGGCCTTGTTCGGAATTATCCATTTTATTTAATGCAGTAGATACATAAGCCATGGCAACAGCACCACCCGCCAATGTTTGTACTGCACTAGATGCGGCATTCACAGGAGCTGTTTGCATGATTGCCGGTGCAATAGTTGCCGCCATAGCTACAGATAACGTAGCTGCTGTAAGTTTCTTGTTCATTCTCTCAACCTTTCAAATGATATAACCATATCATAATCAATCAAAATAGTACTCTAACATTTACACACTATACATATAGTATCTCTGCATCGTAAATATAGAATGAATAAGAGAACATCTATTCATCTATTATCTATATGTCAATTATGGAGCGCTATTTAACAATTATGAACCATTCCTCTATGGAAAATTAATCAAAGATTTTAGAATTATTCATTATTCATTATCCACTACAGGTTTTGCTGAAAGTATAACGGCTTCTTTACCGTCTTTAGAAACGGCAGCACCATGGGTATAGCCCACTACATCAAAGCCCGCCTCTGCACACTGCTCTGCGATGCTTTCATAATTTTCATTCTTACCACGCGTACAGGTAGATAAATGAACCGTAGTAACCCCTTTTTTCTTGAAAGACTCAATTTTCTTGGCTAGATCACCACCACTATGGGTGAAACCTACCAACTCAATATCCTCATCTGCATAACGCTCAAAGGAATCCGCTTTATTCATAAATGCTTTTAAGCAACCGCCACAAGAACAGCGCTGCATTGTATCCTCATTCACGAGGACCGCAATTTTCTTAGTCATAAGACCTCCTATGAAAATATAGTATTAGAATTAGTATAACATAGCTATAAGGAAAAAACGTATCCTAAAGCACGTTCATTAATGATAATTATAGATAGTTTGACCTATACAATTAAAATCTTGAAAGCTCATTAATATCTTCATCACACATATATACATCTAGCCAAAATACCAAGTATTAACATCAGTTACATTTAACTAATAACAATAAATGATACAACTTGATTTCTTTTAATTATAGACCTTTAAGAATAGTTAAATACCTTAAGACTTGAATAGTGAATACAAGCCAAACAAATTGTACTTATTATTTCTTTAAGCTACAAAAAGCTACTAATTTAACTATATAGTAAAAATAAGAATTCAGATAAGCAATCACTTTAAAATTGAGGTTTGAACGCATATATGCTATCATGTAGGAAGAAGAATTAGGATGGAGAAACCGAAGTTTATATCTTATACTAGACCAAATGGTCATAACGAGTTTGAAGAGTTTTATAACTCACTCCCTGTTAAAGACAGAAATAAATTACGTGCCACAATAGAAATGATTGAAGAAGCTGGTATACAAGCAGCAATTCAACTTGAATGGGTAAAAAAATTAGATAGCGAAATAAACGAGATACGATCAAAAGTTTCGTCAAATATTCAAAGAGCCTTATACTTCCATGTAAAAAACAACCAATATATTATCACTCATGGATTTACTAAGAAAACGCAAAAAACACCAATAAAAGAAATAGAAAGAGCAAAACAAATAAAATACGAATTTGAGGAGGAGTATTATGCCACTAAAAACATTAGATAAGATATTTGAGAAAGATAGAAATAATCCTACTTTAACAGAACACTATTTAGAAGAAAAAGCTAGATTAGAAAATGCCTTGGCCGTATTAAAAGCAAGAGAAGCTGCGGGTTTAACACAACGTGATTTAGCAAAAAAATCTGGTGTGCCGCAGTCTACAATCGCACGTATAGAGAAAGGTGCAAATACTAGTTTAAGTACTATGTGTAAAATTGCATTTGCTTTAGATAAACAAGTGAAGATTAGTTTAGTATAAGAATATAACCCCTATAAGCTAGTTAAGATGGCTTATAGGGGTTTTATGCGTTCTCTTATAGTTATTTCCATAATTGTTTTATTTACGTAACTTTATCCATGTAACATACAGTGAATTTACAAAACCTTATAGATACTCAACTAATATACGGTGCGATACCATAGGTGCTACGCACCGCGGTATCGTTTAGAGGTAATTTGCCTCCTACCACTAGCCGCGGCTTCCTATCACACTCGCCCATGACGGCATTTAAAATAATCTTTTAATGTACGGTGCTTATATTAGGGCTTCGTCGAACCTGATGCAATGGACGTATGCGTCGCATAGATCTAATTGCTTTTCGGTGGCCCTACTTGCTTCCTCACTGTGGATTTCCCTTCTCTGCTTCGCAGCTCGGTAAATCTTACGTTCGGAAGAAAGTGATGCAGTGAATCTGTCGTCGTTTCACTCCTCCATCTTCTACTGCCCTACTTTTCCCAAGCCATCTCTATTGATAAATACACATAGATGAAACTTGTACAACCTTGGCCGAAGACGGCTCTAGCAGGTATGAAAACTGTGCTCGTTAGAGCACAAAAATAGAGGGCCAACCCTCTAGGGTTGACCCTCTATTCCGTTAATCAGCAAGTTCTCATGTACGGTTCTGCCCTCCAGGATACTGGGTGTTCGTCGCTGTGGATGGACTTATGTAGCTTCGCTACATGTCCATCTTACGCTCCGAACTAAGCGATGCAGTGAATCTGTCGTCATTTCATTCCTCCATCTTCTACTG
>NZ_PPDC01000013.1:0-908 GCF_002959875.1 Veillonella sp. T14073-2 | reverse complement strand
CTTATCGCAGCTTACCGCGTCCTTCTTCGGCTGATATCGCCAAGGCATCCACCGTACGCCCTTAAAATCTTTACTTAAGATTTTATTGACATGCATTAGATACATTGTCGTTTTTTGTAGCCGTACATTTTCATGTACGTCACCATTAAGTCAGAGAATTATTTCCTATGTGCTCGGGTCAACCTACTTAGAAATTCTAAGAGATGACCTTACAAATATATATTAATTCTTCTATGCAGTTTTCAAAGAACAAACAATTCATATATTTCGCGTCTATCGTCGTTGCATTCGTTTCACTTGTCTTGCGTAATTACCATTACGCGGCGACGTCGTTCATCTCATGCGCCTAGATATCCATCGAAATCTATTAAATTGTAACTGATTGTTTAAATCAGCTTTGTTATTTTAGTACATAACAGACCAGCTGTCAAATACTAAATGGTGGAGACGAGGAGATTCGAACTCCTGACCCCCTGCTTGCAAGGCAGGTGCTCTCCCAACTGAGCTACGCCCCCGTAATGGGTTAACTTAAGTCTCGATAATCCATTCCGAAGAATCCGTTATCTTTTATAAGTTTTACCTATTAAATTAGCTCTTAGTGTCTGTACTTTACACAAAGTGTATTTCAAGTTATATGAGCCAACTGGTGGGCCTAGGTGGACTCGAACCACCGACCTCACGCTTATCAGGCGTGCGCTCTAACCAGCTGAGCTATAGGCCCATTTAATATATGAGAAATTTATTATCTTGTAGATAACAGATCTCTCAAAACCGAACAATGTTAGGTGCCAAAGTGTCGACCTAAGTGACATCCAAACTCTTGGCTTGGTGTATGTCTCCCTAGAAAGGAGGTGATCCAGCCGCACCTTCCGATACGGCTACCTTGTTACGACTTCACCCCAATCATC
>NZ_PPDC01000012.1:0-30053 GCF_002959875.1 Veillonella sp. T14073-2 | reverse complement strand
ATCTAAAGGGTAAAAGTGCACTAATGATGTTCGATAAACACGCAAACTTAAAGTATAAATTTGGAAATAGACACTTTTGGTCCGAGGGATATTATGTAAGTACGGTAGGATTAAATGAAGCTACCGTAAAAAAATATATACGTGAGCAAGAGTTACATGACCAAATGAAAGATAAACTTAGTGTAAAAGAATATGAGGACCCTTTTAAGGGTAGCAAGTAATACATATCCCCTTTAAGGGGACCGTTACGAGTCAATGGCTATGCGGCTTGAACGTAGTGAAAGCCAGCGCCTTTAGACGCTGGCCTAGTACTACGGGCTTATAGCCCGTGAGCAAACCACCCGTTTTACGGGTGGTTCTGATTACATATAACAAAGAGGATATTCCTATTTATTATATTCATATGAAAAATAGATGATAGTTTTATCATTTATGATTAATTATTATATAGAACCTTGTATATACTGACTTTGCATAAAGTCTTGCTGATAGGGGTATCGGTATATACGGAATATCCATGACGATGTATAATAATAGCAAGTTTGTTGATATAAGTTATTGATTATGGAGGTTCTTATGAATAAGAAATTATTAGCATCCTTATTTGCTGTAGGTTTGGCTGCAGGTAGTGTATGCTCTTCTGTTGATGCACATGGTGTGTTTTTCGCTAACCGTACAGATGAAAAAGTACTTGTATTAGGTGAGGGTCCTGTAGATAATGCTTATAGTGCAGATATGGTAAAAAATATTACTGGATATGATGTACAAGGCAAACAAATTCCTGTACAAGTTGTGAAGCATGAAAAAAATGTAGCTATTATTCCACCAGCAGACCTTGGTGTAACTGTAACTAATTTTGATTATGGCTACTGGACTAAGACTAAAGATGGTAAAACAATTCATAAACCAATCACCGAAGTTCCTGGTGCGGTTAAAAGTACACATGCTATCAAATATGATGTTCATTACTGGAATGCACAAGCAAAACCATTTGTAGATAAGAATGCATTTATTCAAATTGTACCTTCTGTTAATCCATTGACATTAAGAAAAGGTGATACATATGAAATCCAAGTGTTTAAAGATGGTAAACCATATGCGAATGCACCTCTTATCAAAGATTTAGTAAATGATTTAACTGGTGAAGCTAAAGCCGATGAAAATGGTAAAGCTACTGTAGCTGTTACAGCAGATGGCTTAAATGTAGTAGGTGTTGAAGTTGCATTCCCTACACAAAATAAAGGGGAACAAAATAAATACTTTAGTGCATTGTCCTTCCTTATTTCTCCTGAAGAATAATAATTAGTAATTTTAGTACTTACCGAGTGTGTGAGTAAATAGAAGACCTCCTTAGTTGGACTAAGGGGGTCTTTTTGTGCTTTTTAGGTGTTATAAATTTTATGTGATTTAGTGAGAGTATTATAAGCATGATATAAGAAGGAGAGAATTATGAAGATTAGACGTCATGTATCAGCCGTGATGACTGCACTAGTATTAACAGGTATATCTTATTCTGCTATGGCTACAGAAATTAATGCCACTAGCGATAAAGCAGAGGAGTTACTGGGGTTAACAATGGGATCACCAGTACAAACGCAACCTGAGGTTAAACACATAGAGGATACATTAACAGTTAATGTACATGGTAAAAGTTTAACAGAGGCTGGTAAAAGTAAGAATGTTACAGGTATTTATAATGGATTTGGTTCACAACTAACGGTAGATAAAGACCTTATTGTACGATTAAAGAATGATGCACCAGCATCGAAGCGAGAATTAGGTCATTATTATATGAGTGCAGTCTATGCTGGTTATGGCGGTAAGGTACCACGTCTTAGCAAGGATAATCCGGACCGAGATTTTGGGGATACCAATATTCACGTTAAAGGTAATGTAGATATCGATGCTATCGGCTCTGGTTTACAAGTCAATCAACGAGGCCATATCCTTGTTGATGGAGGCGGTAAGATTATCACTCATCCTGTAGAAACATCTGATACCTATTCTGTAGTAGCAGAAGAAGGGGATGTATATGTTAATGCAGGCGCTGATGGCAAACATCCAGGCACTCATGACTTAGTTGCTGTTGGTAATGTAGGCCTTATCAACAAGGATTATGGCCGCGATCCAAATCACAATGTAGAACCAACTAATATAGCACTAGCTTTCACAACACCTAACTCTAGCCTTACCGGTGCTGTTTTGAATGAATATGCTGAAAGCAATAAAAATCCTCATAATTCTGGTGCAGATATTTACCTACAAAACGGAGCTACTTGGAATAATGAATGGATTGGCATGGAGCGTCCTACACCTAAAAAAGAACGTCCATCAGGGGATAATGCAGCGTACCTATACAAGGGGAGTAAGGTTCGCAATCTTGTAGGTGGTATTAACCCAACTGCAGCAGGTAACATTCATCCTATCGATGCGCGGCCTATAACAATTCAGAACTATAGCGGTTATGTGAATGCCATTTATAAATCTGGCGTACCAGCAAGCGAAGATGGAAAAGGCCAAATCGTCGTTGAACATGCGGCGGATAATAGCCATATTACAATGCAAGGCGACCATTCCGGTAATACCATCGACGATGCAAGCTACAAAAAGGATATTCAAGCATTAGCTAAGAAATTACAATACACAGGCAATGATAAGAAACTTAGCACAACAGTTCAAATTAATGAAGGCGTTACTACACCTGGTGCTGTTGCAGACCTAGGGGCAGATCATTTTGATTCTCACGGTCATCTTATTGTAGATGATACAACAAAAGTTGTTCGTGCTAGTGAATCATCACTCGTAGGTGGCACAAAATCAGCCCTTACTTCAACAGTCATGGCGTGGAAAAATAATACTAATGATTTACAACGTCGTTTAGGTGACCTTCGTCTAGCTAATACAGATAAAGGAATATGGGCTAAATATATAGGTGGTAAATCTAAGATTACAGATGGTGCTGATGCACATATGACATACAATGGCGTACAAATTGGGTATGATCATAAAGCCTCCAATGGCTGGATTTTCGGCGGTGCCCTAGATTACAGTACATCTAGTAACTCTTATGCCAACGGCAGTGGCGACGGTAAGCTTGGCGGTATAGCTTTATATGGTACAAAGCAACATAATGATGGTCGGTATATAGATATCATCGCTCGTGGTAATAGATTATCAAACGACTATAGCCTTAACTCTATGAGCGGCCAACGTTTGAATGGTAACTACCATACATTTGGTACATCCTTGAGTGCTGAATATGGCAAACGTATTAAAAAACAAAATGGTTTCTATATCGACCCTAGTGTAGAATTCATATTAGGTCGTTTAAATGGTGTATCCTATGATGCAACTATTGCAGGCGGTGGATCCATGCATGTAAAATCTGATGCGGTCAACTCTGCCGTAGGTAGACTTGGCATTGGTATTGGTAAAGAAACAGAAAAATCCAATATCTTTGCAAAACTAGCACTAGCTCATGAATTCTCTGGTAAGGTAAATACTACATATTCTGCACCAGGTAATCCAACAGTACAAACAACTGTAGATTTAAAGGATACATGGCTTGATGCGGAAATCGGCGGTTCTTGGAGTGTTCGTCCTAGTACATATCTATATGGCACACTCACTAAAAACTTTGGTGCTACCATCGATAATACATGGCGTATCGATGCAGGCGTTAGACATAACTTTTAATTAGGCATATCAAAACTCTGTAGTAGCTTTAAATCGAGCTGCTACAGAGTTTTTTGTAAAAGTGTTTATGTGAATTATTCTATAGCGGCAAATAGGCAAATATTAACTGGCTTGCTGTGATGGACAGACTTTAACAATTTTGTATTTCTGTGATAGTATATAAAGGCCAGTTAATATGCAACTTCTTAAGTAAGAGTTAGGAGGATATAATATGAAAGTTTTGATCGTAAATGGTAGTAGTCATGTGAATGGCACAACTATGCAAGCTATAAAAGAAGTACAAAAGGTCTTTACTGAGGCAAATGTAGATACTGAAGTTATTCAACTTGGTAATAAGCCGATTCGAGATTGTATTCAATGTGGTTATTGTTTTGAACATGGTGAATGTGTATTCAAGGATGATGATGTAAATGCCTTTGTAGAAAAAGCGAAGGATGCAGATGGATTTATCTTTGCAACACCTGTATATTATGCACATCCGAGTGGACGTATTTTATCCTTTTTAGATCGCGTATTCTTTAGTGCAGAAAGTGTAAAGCCAAATCCATTTGCCTTTAAACCAGGTGCATCTATCGCCGTAGCTCGTCGCGGTGGTACAACGGCTTCCTTTGATGTACTTAATAAATACTTTGGTATTTCTCAAATGCCAATTGCAGGCTCTACATATTGGAATATTAGCCATGGTCTAGTAGCAGAAGATGCTAAGCAAGATGAAGAAGGTATGCAAACCATGCGTAACTTGGCTAGAAATATGGTTTGGATGATGCGTAGCTTTGCTGTAGCTAAGGAGCAAGGCGTACCATATCCAGATACAGATAAAGAGAAAAAAGTATCTACGAACTTTGTGCGTTAATAACTTATCGATGGTTGAGTTACTAGAGGAATTATGATGGTTAAAATTTTATTCATTTGTCATGGTAATATTTGTCGTTCAACTATGGCTGAGTTTTATATGAGGCATATCGTTGCGAAAGCTGGACTTAGCGATTCTATTTATGTTGAGTCTGCCGCTACATCTCGTGAGGAGATAGGGAACGACACCCATTATGGGACTAAGCAAAAGCTAGATGAAATGGGTATTCCATATACGCGCCGTAAGGCTCGTCAAGTGACCGTTGATGACTATCATAATTTTGATTACCTCGTAATTATGGATGAAAATAACGGACGTAATTTAAAACGTATCATTGGAGAAGATGTAGATTCCAAGGTATATAAGGCTATGTCCTTTGTTAGTGAAAGCCGTGATGTAAAGGATCCTTGGTATACGGGAAACTTTGACGAAACCTATGATGATGTCAGTCGTAGCTGTGATGCTCTATTAGCGTTGATTAAAGAAAAAATATAAATATAAAGACCTTACTATTAGATGATGTATCAATAGTGATTGAGTTTAACTATAGTTATTCCAATCTTGAATTGATTTAATAGTAAGGTCTTTTCTATATACAGACTATCTTGCTTTATACTTTATACTATCGAACCATAACGTAATATGGTATAATTTTTAGGTATTCATGCGCCTATAGCTCAGGGGATAGAGCGCCGGTCTCCGGAACCGGGTGCGCAGGTTCGATTCCTGCTAGGCGCACCAAATAAAAGGCTTCTCGAAATTTCGAGAAGCCTTTTTATGTGTCTTTATTCTTTAGGTTGATGTATAGTTCAGAAAATTATATGTTAGCATCTATATTTATTACAATGAATACCTCTTGATTGGAATTCATTCATCAGTAAGTCTATTGATTTATCAATGACTTCTTCATTAGTTATATATACCATCTTTTTGTAATAGACAGTACCATCAAATTCTATCCAACGGCTTGTTTTACCATTTAGTTTACAAATTTGTATTCTGCCGGCCCAACTGCCCATACTACGGAATTGTTTTCCTTTAGAAAAACGTACCTCACGAATATCGCTTAATTTAAATGTTCTTCTTACTAAGCCAATGCCTATAGAGACTTGATCATCCTTAAAGTAAAGAAGTTTATAACGCTCTTCAGGAGGCATAGATCTAATGATAGATAAGTTATAAGTAGCAAAAACTACAGCGATAGCAATCAATAGAAATATAAGGATTATCATATATTTTCCCATACAATTAAGTCCTCCTTATCTCTATTATAATAAATATAAGTAATGTATGAAATCATTTTATATCACTTCATGAATGAAATTTCATATTGGTTATATCTTACATATGTATAATATTCTCAAAATTGCATGGTTATTTGTAATCGAAATGGAGAGAGTTCTATGTTTTCTACGCTTATATTTTTTATAATTATATTCTTAATTTTCTTTTTTGTTAAGCAATACAATTTACTACAAAAATTGACTGTAGAGATTAAAGAGGCACGTGCCAATATTATCGTTGCTTACGAGAAAAAAGTAGCTATTGTTAATCAGTTTACAGGTCTTGTAAATGAGTATGATGATTATGAAAAATTAATTCAATTAAAAGTGTCTGATAACTTTGTAGATATGGCTCGTGAAACAGCAAAAGCAGTTCAAAATATTACAGCTTTAGCTAATCAATTTCCAGAGTTAAAAGCCAATACTCAATATAGTAAATTCTTAGAAGCGATTAGTGAAAATGAAACGTTCATTTCTAATAAACGTGAGACTTATAACTTCCAAGTAAAAGAGTATAATAGTGAGATTGCCCAAATTCCAATGGTATTTGTGGCATCCTTATTGGGATTTAAACAGGCCCCATTCTTTGATCCAAATAATGAAGAGGCTTTAGCTGAATTTAGTGGTGCTGATCCAGAAGCAATTAAAGATCTTGCTATAAAGGGCACAGACAAGTTGAAGGATACAACAGATAAAATTAGAGAATCCTTTGAAAAACGCGAGCAAGAAGCACAAGCGAAGAGAGAAGCACGTCTTAAACAAGAGCGTGAATCTTCTTCTAATAATGAGAGTGTAAAGACTGAAGAGAAAACTGAAACAGAAGCTCCTAAAATTGAAGAGGCGTCTGCTTCAGTAGAGAAACAAGAAGAGAAGTAATCATATATTCAATTGATGTATATGAGCAGATAGTATATAAATCTATTTGTAAAATGAGAGATAAAAGACTCCACTCGTTGAGTGGAGTTTTTTGTTTTTGTACGCCGAATAGGCATGACTAAACCCCCAGTTAAACTGGGGGTCGGTAAAAATTCTTAGAGAAAAGGAAAGAACCTCCTAGTGATAAAATGGAGTTGGTCTGGCAACCACAACATTTAAATATAGGAGGTTCAATGTCAATGAATGACGTAAAAAGCTTATCACATAGTAAATGGAGATGTAAATATCATATTGTTTTTGCTCCGAAGTATAGAAGACAAATAATTTATGGTCGGATAAAAGCTGATGTAGGTAAAATTTTAAGAGATTTATGTAAGAGAAAAAATGTAGAGATTATAGAGGCGGAATGCTGTCCGGATCATATTCATATGTTAGTAACGATACCACCACATTTAAGCGTATCGAGTTTTATGGGATATTTAAAAAGTAAAAGTAGCCTCATGATATTCGATAAACACGCAAATTTAAAATATAAGTATGGAAATAGACATTTCTGGTGTAGAGGATATTATGTGGATACGGTAGGACGATATGAAGGAGCGATAAAAGAGTATATTCGCAATCAACTACAAGAGGATATAGCGCAAGATACATTAAACTTTAAAGAATATACCGACCCGTTTACAGGTGAGCCAGTAAAATAGGCAAAATAAAAGCCCCCGAGTAGGGGGCAGCCAGTGGTAATAGAGTGGTTGTCAGATCATTCAATGCCCTCTTTAGAGGGCCACCACTAGAGAAAGACCCTTATAGGGTCAGAGCAAACCACCCGTTCTACGGGTGGTTATGATTGAAAATACCATCTAATATAGCATTTATGTAAAAATATATATTTAATAATATCAAGATAACGTGTAAATGTGATTTGAGTAACACATTTTATTTTGAGAATGATGTACAATAAAAATGTCCTTGTGAAAATCTGAACATCTTAGCTGGAACACTAGGCATATAGGACGTGATGAATAATATATAGATTATCTAATTAAGATTAATAAAGTACTAAATTGTATCATTGCATAGTTTTGATGTAGTGATATAGAGGAGATAGAATGACAAATAGAATACAAGAACTCACCGTCGATGAAACTTGGCGTAATGAGCAAGATGCGTGGAATAATCGATCTAATTACTTTGTAGAAATGCACAATCGGGACGATCGTAAGGCGCAGGTTACAAAGTTTTTATCCTTCTTGAAGGATGAAAATCTTTTGCCCCCTAAAGGCGGTTGTACCCTTGATATTGGTTGTGGTGTATGTGACTATGCGTTAGGATTGGCTCGTGAAGGCCATAAGGCAACCGGTATAGATCTATCTGATGGTATGATTCGTGGTGCTAAACAATTAGCAGAGGCAGAAGGTTTAGATCTTAGCTTATATATTGCACCGTGGTCTGATGAAACTCGCCGTGAACTAAAATGGGATAAAACCTTTGATTTAACATATAGTATTTTTTGCCCTATCATGTTTGATGTAGAAAACATTCGCGCCATGCATGAATCAAGTAAGGACAAATGCTTGTGGATCGCTTTTAGTGAACGCAGTGATGAAACAGTAGATATGTTATCTGAACATTTCTTTGGTCGCGATTCATTCCCTTGGGATGGTAAGATGAAAGCATGTTTAGATGTTATTCATGAAATAGGGCATAATGTAAAAGTAACCTATAAGACAGTGCCTGAAACAGAGGTTATGAGCCTTGATAAAGCGGTTAATTACTTTGCTATGCGACTTCATAATAATACATGGGGCGATATAGAAGATATGAAGGTAGAAATTAGAAATCTCATTGAACCATTAGCCATTAATGGAGAAATTCATAATAAAACAGTTGATAAAGTGGCTTGGGTATCATGGTCTGTGAAATAGGAGAACAGTATGACAGTTGATGAAAAACGTAAGTTAGAACTAAAAACTATGTACCAAATCATTGGCATCTATTGTCATAATAAGCACCATACTCCTAAGGGTCAGCTATGTGAGGATTGCGAGCAGGTTTGGGAATATGCAGAGCATCGCATTGATGCATGTCCGCATATGGATAGTAAAACATTCTGTAGTGTATGTAAAACCCATTGCTATGCACCTAATTATCGTGAAAAAATCCGTGAAATTATGCGTTATGGTGGACCAAGGATGTTATTTGTATCACCAATCCAAGTTATTAGACATATGTATCTTGAATGGAAAGACAAAAAAAGAGGCTAGCATTTGCTAGCCTCTTTCTTAATGGATTTATCACGTTTTCATGTAATAATCTTATGCGATTGCTTTGTCCAATACAGCTTTGATTAATGCTTTTGTTTGGTCATAGCTTTCACCAGGTTGAGCCTCATATTGTTTGTCGAGGTCGAACCATAAGTTTGGATAGTACTCATAAGGGTGAGTTTTGAAGAGCTCATGAGCGTCTTGATCTTCAACCCAGTTGATATGAATGTCTGCATATGCAGGGTTTTCTGCAACAAGTTCATCGATAGCACGGAATGCATTTGCACAATAAGGGCAACCGTTTAAGTGGAAACCTAAGATTTCTTTCATGGTTTTACAGTCCTTTCCAGACAAAATTAATATATATTTCTATAATTTGAGATTTATTACATACTCATGTACCACAACATGTGGTACACTACTGAGTATAACACATCTATATAAGATATTCAATTTTTTAGATATATCGAATGAGAATATTGAGAATGCGATATGCATTTTTTACATAGTTAAGGAGGCACCTATGATTTCAGGCGCAGCATATGTGGTGAAGGCCCTTCAAGAGGAGCAGGTAGATATACTATTTAACTATCCTGGGGCAGCAACCATTGATATCATGGATGAATTATATAAACAAGATAAGGTAAAAGTGATTTTGCCACGTCATGAGCAAGCATTGGCTCATGCAGCAGATGGTTATGCTCGCAGTACAGGTAAAGTAGGGGTGTGCATGGTAACCTCTGGACCAGGTGCTACAAACCTTGTGACAGGTATTGCTACAGCATACGCTGATAGTGTTCCCCTTGTTTGTATTACAGGTCAAGTAGACTTGGGCCTCATGGGTAATGACGCATTCCAAGAGGTGGATACAGTCGGTATTGTGCGCAATATCTGTAAATATGCTGTTACCGTTCGTGATCGTAAAGAGCTAGGGCGTATTTTGAAAGAAGCATTTTATATTGCCCGTACTGGTCGTCCTGGTCCTGTAGTGGTGGATGTTCCTAAAAACATTCAAAAGGCTATGGGCTCTGATGAGTATCCTACAGAAGTCAATATTCGTGGCTATAAACCAAATACAACAGTTCACGTAGGACAAGTAAAAAAAGCATGTTCTATTATCAGCAAGGCTAAACGACCACTATTCTTATTAGGCGGTGGCGTTAGCATTAGTGGTGCTAACGACCTCATGATGAAGCTAGTAGAAAAAACAGGCATTCCTGTTGTAACTACATTGATGGGTAAAGGTGCTATCGATAGTCGACATCCTTTATATCTCGGCAATATTGGTATTCATGGTGGCTATGCACCGAATGTGGCACTCACTGATTGTGATGTAATGATTTCTATTGGTACACGCTTTAACGACCGTATTACAGGCAAGTTAAGTACCTTTGCACAAAATTGTAAGATTATCCATATTGATGTGGATGCAGCATCTATTTCTAAAAATATTAAGGTAGATATTCCGATTGTAGCAGATGCTAAATTAGCTATTGAAAAATTATTAGAATATATTGAACCTCATGATCTTGGTGAATGGCCTGCACAATTACAACAACTTAAGGCTGACCGCCCTGTTACACAAGCTGGTGAAGAAGGCTTAACACCTCAAATTGTTATTGATTATATTAATAACCACTATGCACGACCTATTGTTGCTACTGATGTAGGACAAAATCAATTGTGGACTACTCAGTTCCTCGAAATTAAAGGACAACACCAAATGTTGACATCTGGTGGCCTTGGCACGATGGGCTATGGGTTCCCAGCGGCGTTAGGGGCTCAAATTGGCAACCCTGATAAACGAGTATTTGCTATCTGTGGTGATGGTGGTGTACAAATGAATATCCAAGAATTTGCCACAGCTATGCATTACCGTTTACCTGTAACTCTCATCATTTTGAATAATGGCTTCCTTGGTAATGTACGGCAATGGCAACAATTGTTCTACGATAAACGATATGCTTGTACTAATTTGTTGATGGATGAAAGCTCTATTGTAACGCGTGATATGATCGATAATGATGAGTTTGAATATGTTCCAAACTTTGTACAATTGGCAGAAGCTTATGGTGCTAAAGCTATGCGTATCACGAAGGCAGAGGATATCGAAAAAGGGTTCCAATTGGCAGATACTTTCAAAGATGGTCCTACATTACTTGAGTTCATCATTCCAACAGAGCTCAATGTATTGCCAATGGTACCAGCTGGCAAATCTTTAAGCGATATGTTATTAAAGGATAAAAAATAGGAGGGGCTATGGAATTACATATGGAAAAACGCTGTATTTCAGCGTATGTAGAAAACCAAATCGGCGTATTGGCTAAAATTTCTGGCCTCTTCGCAGGTAAAAACTATAACCTTGATACATTGACAGTAGGGGAAACTGAAGATCCTACCATGTCTCGTATGACCATTGAGCTCACATGCGATGATTTGACATACGAACAAATCATTAAACAGCTTAATCGCAGTGTAGAGGTGATTAAGGTTATCGACTTTACAGATATGCGGATTACAAAGAAAGAACTATTGTTTATTAAGGTCAACAGTTGCAAAGAAGCAGATAAACAAGAAATCTTCCGCATTGCTCAAACCTTTGACTTGTTGGTAGTTGATTATAACCGCAAATCTGTTCTCGTACAATGTGTAAAAACAGTATCCAAAAATAACGATATGATTGCTCTATTTAAAGATATGTTTGTCAATCGCATTGAAGTTGTACGCGGTGGTAGCGTAGCTATTGAAGCACTATCTACACCTGATAGATAAGTCTTAACTTAATTATTCTAAATCTATTTCTGGAGGATAATGATCTAAGACTGGTAGTGATTTAGAATGGGTACAACTGAATATGATATAATATTTATATCGACCATTATTGATATAGAGACCTTGGTTGTATGCCAAGGTCTTTTTATATAGGAGGTACTATGAGTTTATTAGATGATATTTTAGCCCATAATAGAGAATATGTAGAAGATCAAAATACAGGTTATGTAGAAACAGATACTAAATGCAGTAAGATGCCTAGTCGAGAAATGGCAATCGTTACATGCATGGATACACGTCTTGTTAATTTCTTAGAAGATTCCATGGATATTGGACGCGGTGAAGCGAAAATCGTAAAGACTGCAGGGAACTGTATTACAGGTCCCTTTGATGGCGTTGTACGTAGCTTACTTGTATGTATCTATGAGCTAGGCGTTAACGAAATCTTTATCATTGGTCATCATGAATGTGGTATGGCAAAAACTACAGCAAAAGATCTAACAGAAAAAATGTTGGCTCGTGGTATTGCACCAGAAGCGATTCATATGGTCCGTAAAGAAATGGAACGCTGGGCAGATGGATTTACACATCCTGTAGAAAATGTAGAAGACACAGTAGACGAATTGCGTATGAATCCTTTGATTCCGAAAGACGTACCTATTCACGGTCTTATCTTCCATCCTAGAACAGGTGAAATTGAAGTCATCGTTAATGGCTATACACAAATGAAGCAATATTACGAAAAATAGTAGGTAAATCTTGTTTGACTTAAAGTTAAGTTTAAGTTTTATAATGTGTTCATATTAGTACTTAATACATATTTACATAAAGGAACTATATGAATAAAAGTAAACTATTAAAAACAATTATAGCTATTGCAGCATTGGTTGTATTAGTCATAGGTGGCTATGTATATAAAGATGCTATACAGAGTCGTATAGCTAGAACAGCGGCTGTAGTGAGTGGCCAAGAGATAAAACCACTACTCGATTCTGAAAGTCGTTATATTCGGCAAATTGTAGCTCAAGATAATAGCACAAGCCGTACCATTATGTGGCAGTCTGATAGTAGTGAATCTGATGCTATCATAGAATATCGCCAAGATGGGACCGATACTATACAAACCATAAATGCTACAGATAAAGCTTTTACCGATGATGGCAGTACTACCTATATTCATGAGGGCACTTTGACAGGGTTAACACCTGAAACAAAGTATGAGTATCGTGTTGGGTATGGCAGTGATCGCCGTAGTGATTGGTACTCCCTGGAAACGGCTGGCGCTAGTGTCTATGATGTTCTTATCTATCCAGACTCTCAGTCGGGGGATTATTCTCAATGGGAAGAGATTGTAAAGGACTCAGCACATCGCAATCCAAGGACAGCCCTGTATATTAGTATGGGGGACCTTGTAGATAATGGGGAACAAGACTATCAATGGCGCACTTGGTTAAATTCCATTAGACCGTTGAGTGCTAATGTGCCGTTAGCAACGACATTAGGCAATCACGAGATGTATACATTAGATTGGAAAATGCGCGAGCCTTATGCGTATTTGAATTATTTCGCAGTACCGCCTAATGGGAATGAAACTTTTAATCGTCGTTATTATTCCTATGACTTCGGTGATGTTCATTACGTTGTATTAGATACGCAACTTTATGAAAGCAATCATGAGGATAATCATGATACGCATCATCCTGATTTATACGATGTACAGATTCAGTGGCTACGCCAAGATTTGACAGCAAATACTAAAAAGTGGACCGTAGTTCTCATGCATCGGGATCCATTCCAATATGCCATTGACCGCCCTGGCGCAAGTCGTGATGTAGGATTCAACGAAGAGGGCGTATTGTTTATGCCTATCTTTGATGAGTTTAATGTAGATTTAGTGTTGTCAGCTCATTTACATTCTTATCGTAATAGAGGGCATGTACGTAACTTTAATCGAGATGCTTCGGGACCATTATATATTCTGACTGGTATTGCCGGAGATACTCGTCGCCCTAAGTGGAAAGAACATCCTTTAGATGTATATGTGGCACCAGATCGAGATAAGAATAACTATATGGCGATGACTGTTACACCTAATAAATTGATTGTAAAAGCTTTCTTACCTGATGGTACACAGCTAGATGAGTCGGTTATAGAGAAATAAAAGCACAAGAGTACAAAAGCATAAGAATATAAAAGTAAAAGACACCTTCTTTGGAAGGTGTCTTTTTTGTGTGTTTATACAAATTGTTTTCTAAAATGTATCCATAAAATAGGTTAACATATAAAAGATAATTATATATTTATTAGGTATTTTATATGCTAAATAAAGTTCATGTAAATTACAGTTTTAAGGACTATGATAAAAATTAATCCATAGCATGACAAATAAAAATACAATAATTATGTATAAAACTTGAATAATACGAGCAATAGTATTATAATACGTACATGAGTTATAAAAATACACAAAATATGTATAAAATATGCATACAGTGTATAAAGGAGATAGAGTAATGAGCACATTACAAGATTTGATTAAGAAGTATGCCGCACAATATAAAGAACAAGTTGTAGCCTGGCGTCGACATATCCATAGTCATCCAGAATTATCTGGTGAAGAAAAAAATACATCCTTATTTATTCAAAAGGTTCTTGGTGAATTAGGTATTCCTTTTGTAAATGATGTTTCTGACTATGCAGTTATCGGTAAAATCGAAGGAGCTCAACCCGGGCCAGTAATCGCCTTGCGTGCTGATATAGATGCATTGCCAATTCATGAAACTACAGGCTTGCCATTCGCATCACAAAACGATGGTGTTATGCATGCATGTGGTCATGATAGCCATATAGCAATTTTGCTTGGTGCTGCAGCGATTTTACAATCTATTAAGGATCAATTGCACGGTACTGTAAAGCTTGTGTTCCAACCTTCTGAAGAGGAAGCGTTATTCCCCGGTGCACAAGGCATTGTAGATAGCGGTATCCTCGATGATGTAGATGAAATATATGGTCTTCATGTATGGCCTCAACTTCCAGTTGGTACTGTAGGCTTAAAAAAAGGTAATTTGATGGCTGCATCGGATCACTTCCTTGTTCATATTAAGGGGAAATCAACTCATGGTGCGGAGCCTCATAATGGGGTAGATGCCATCGTAGCAGCCGCAAACTGGATTGTAAACGTAGAATCTATTGTGGCTCGTGAAACAAATCCAATGGAAAATCTCGTGTGTACCATCGGTGTTATCAAGGGTGGCGACAGATACAATATAGGCTGTGGCGATGTATACCTTGAAGGAACATGCCGTACCTATGAACCAGCAAAACGGGATTATATAGAACGACGTCTTGGTGAAAGTTTACAAGCTCTCGATATGTTATTAAAAACAAAGAGTACCTTAGATTATAAACGTGGTCATGGTGCTACTATCAACAATCCAGACGCCATTGATTATGCCACATCTATTGTAGAGAAATATCTTGGTAAAGAAGCTGTGGTACATCCTGAATTCCCGTCTATGGCTGCAGAGGACTTCTCCGCGTATCTTCATAAAATAAAAGGTGCTTTCCTTTGGTTAGGTACTGGATTTGAAGGTAATCCGGCCTTGCATAATGAGGCTTTCACCATTGATGAAAGCATCCTGGAAACTGGTATAACAATGATGGCTGCTATTGCCGCCGAATTTTTACAAGAAAAGTAGTTAAATAAGTAGTTTGAAATAAGAGGTTATTATGAAGAGTTTACAACATACATCATTTAAAACAATGCTTCAATACACACCAGAAGAAATTAAATACTTCTTGGACTTGGCTGCAAAGTTAAAAGCCGATAAAAAAGCTGGCAAAGAAATCAAAACATTAGTAGGTAAAAACTTTGCATTAATTTTTGAAAAAGACTCTACACGGACACGTTGTGCCTTTGAAGTAGGTGCTGCGGACCAAGGTGCTCATACAACATATCTTGGCCCTACAGGTTCCCAAATGAATAAAAAAGAATCCTTAAAAGATACAGCTCGTGTTCTAGGATCTATGTATGATGCCATCGAGTTTAGAGGTTTTGATCAAGCCGATGTAGATACATTAGCTGATTATTCTGGCGTACCTGTTTGGAATGGCCTTACCGATATGGACCACCCAACACAAACATTAGCAAACTTTTTGACACTTCAAGAAAATATCGACAAACCATTGAATGAAATCTCCTATGCTTATGTAGGTCACGGTCAATCTAATATGTGTAATGCCTTAATGAGTGGCGCCGCTAAAATGGGTATGGACTTTAGACTTATCGGTCCTAAACAATACTGGCCAGCCGGTCCATTCTATGAAGAATGTTTGAAAGTTGCGAAAGAAACAGGTGCTACCATTACATGTACAGACGATGTAGCGGAAGGTGTTAAAGGCTTAGATGTAATCTATACAGGTGTATGGGTAACTATGGGTGATACATACGATATGTGGGAAGAACGTATCAATACGTTTAAACCATTCCAAGTTAACGCTGAAATGATGGCATTAACTGGTAATCCAAATACAAAATTCTGTCACTGCTTGCCAGCATTCCACAATACGGAAACTCAAGTAGGTAAAGATATCTTTGAACGGTTCGGCATGAATGGTATTGAGGTAACGGAAGAGGTATTTGAAGGTCCAAACTCCTTAGCATTCCAAGAAGCAGAAAATCGTCTACATACTATCAAAGCTGTTATGGTTGCTACCTTTAGTGACTATCCTTTGAAATAATTTCATCTCCCTAGAAGGTGATGTATGGTATAGTTTGTTTCCTATTTATAATCGATGAAAGTAATAACTGAGAGCTGTATATATAGGTATGAGTCACCAATAGGTGAGAATTGAGGTTTACTATGGCACCGTATAAAGTATTTATTGTCGGGCATGAAGGTACGACAGGTTTAAGAATTCATGAACGGTTATCTGATAGAAAAGATATAGAATTATTAGCTACAGCTGATGAGGATCGTAAAAATGTAGAGGCCATTAAAGAGGTAGCTAAAGAGGCTGATATTGTATTCCTCTGCTTGCCTGATGCTGCATCTAAAGAAATCATGGCCGCTATCGGTGAATTACCATGTAAGGTAATTGATACATCGACTGCCTTTAGAACGGCTGCTGATTGGTCCTATGGTTTCCCAGAGCTCGGTGCGGATTATAAAACAGCCATCGCTACTGAAAAACATATTGCTAACCCTGGTTGTCATGCGAGTGGGATGATTGCTTGTATTGCACCTCTTGTAAAAGCTGGTCTTGTGCCAACAGATTATCCTTTCACTATCACATCCTTAACAGGCTATAGCGGTGGTGGTAAAAAGATGATTGGCCAATATGAAAGTGAACCAAAGGATTATTTTCTCTATGCACCGCGTCAATATGGTCTTAGTCAACAACATAAGCATTTGCCAGAGGTTCAACATGTTTGTGGACTTAGTGAAGCACCTATTTTTATTCCTATTGTTGACGATTATTATTCCGGCATGGAAGTAACTGTGGGCATCCATAGTCGTTTATGTCAAAAGTCAGTTAGCATCGATAAAGTGCAACAAACATTGGAAGACTTTTACAAAGATAGCACAGTCGTTACTGTCGTACCATTTACTGAGAACAGCAATACTGGTATGTTAAATGCCAATCAAATGAGCAATACAGATAGCATGAAAATCTATGTAACTGGTAACAATGAACGAATTATGGTTAATGCCATTTTCGATAATTTAGGCAAAGGTGCATCTGGTGCCGCTGTTCAATGCATGAACATTGCTTTAGGTTTGCCTGAGGATACAGGCCTAGCACTAGGTTAGAGAGGGAACTATGAAGGACGTAACAAATGCAATGCGGGCGCATATCTTAACTGCGGCCGTTCCATATATTAAACAATATACAGATCAATACGTTGTCGTTAAATATGGCGGCAATGCTATGATTGATGAAGAATTAAAAAAATCTGTTATGAAGGATTTAATGCTACTTCAATTAGTAGGGGTAAAAGTTGTACTCGTTCATGGCGGTGGACCAGCTATTAATAACACACTAGATGCCATGAAAATTGAATCCCGTTTTGCAAATGGCTTGCGTGTCACAGATGAAGCGACAATGGATGTAGTACAAATGGTATTAGCCGGTAAGGTTAATAAAGGCCTTGTAGCAGACTTAACAGACCTTGGTGGTAAGGCTGTTGGTCTCTGTGGTGTGGATGGTAATATGATTCAAGTTCATAAACAAAATGATGAGCTTGGTTATGTAGGCTCTATCGATACGATTGATACAAGTATTATCGACGATGTTATCAGTAGAGGTTATATTCCTGTCATTTCTTCCATTGGTATGGGGGCTGATGGTAAGACATATAATATCAATGCTGATACGGTAGCCGCAAAAATTGCCGGTGCCCTTAAGGCGGAAACAATGGTGGCTATGACTAACATTGATGGTGTGCTACGTGATGTACATGATCCTAGTTCTCTAATCTCTAAAATCACTATGGCAGAGGCGGATCAATTAAAAGCAGATGGTATTATTGCAGGCGGTATGATTCCTAAAGTAGATTGCTGCTTAGAGGCTATTAAATCTGGTGCCCAAAAGGTATTTATCATCAATGGTGAAATCCCACATGCTATTCTTATCGAGCTATTGACCGATGAAGGTCTTGGCACGATGTTTGTAAAGTAATATAGTAGGTATAGCGATGGTAATCATTTATTACCATCGTTACCTTTCATATAGATAGACGACGGCATGGCCGTACGTTTGGAGGATGTAATGAGTAATACAATCGATTTTGAACAACAAGATAAAGAATATATAGCCAATACGTATGGCCGTTTTAACGTATGTTTTGAAAAAGGTAAAGGTTCTCTTTTATGGGACGTAGATGGCAAAGAATACATTGATCTTGGATCCGGTATTGGTGTAACCGCATTTGGTGTAGATGACGATGAATGGACAGAGGCGGTAACAAAGCAATCTCATGCTTTGAACCATATCTCTAATTTGTACTATTCTTTACCACAAATTGAATTGGCAAAACAACTATGCGCTAAGACAGGTATGAAGAAGGTATTCTTCTCTAACTCTGGTGCAGAGTCTAATGAATGTGCCATCAAAGCAGCTCGTAAATATAGCCATGACAAATACGGTGAAGGTCGTCATGTCATCGTCACCTTGGTTAATAGTTTCCATGGTCGTACTATTACTACCTTGTCTGCTACAGGCCAAGATGTATTCCATCAACATTTCTTCCCATTTACAGAAGGTTTTATTCATACACCTGCTAATGATATTGATGCGGCCTTACAAGCTCTTGATAATCCAGCAGTTTGTGCCATCATGATGGAACCTATTCAAGGTGAAGGTGGTGTTATGCCACTAGATAAAGAGTTCATACAAGCAGTAACAAAATATGCTCATGAACACGATCAACTCGTGTTAATCGATGAAGTACAAACTGGTAATGGCCGTACTGGTAGTCTATACGCATACCAACAATTTGGCATTGACCCAGATGTAGTATCTACTGCAAAAGGTTTAGCAGGTGGCCTTCCTATGGGGGCTACATTATTCAATGAAAAGATGCAATATGTGTTAAATGCTGGTGCACATGCTACAACCTTTGGTGGCAATCCAATCTGTGCGGCAGCAGGCAATACTATCATTAATCGTTTAACACCAGAATTCTTAGATTCTGTAAAAGTAAAAGGAGACTATGTAAAAACTACCTTAGTCGGCAAACCTGGTATTCTAGGTGTGAGCGGCATGGGCCTTATGCTTGGTATTGAAACTACAGTAGATCCAAAAGCAGTCATTGCGAAATGTCTTGAAAAAGGCGTTGTATGCTTGTCTGCAAAAAATAAAGTACGTCTTTTACCAGCTCTTAATATTCCTCAAGACCAATTGGAAAAAGCGATTACCATTGTAGCTGAAGCTATTGCAGAGTTATCTGCAAAATAATTTTAAGGATAACTTTCATAAATATCATTTAAAATAGTTGCGTAACCGTATAATTATTGAAATAAATCGATGAATATATAGACTTTAGTTCTCATTCGTGTTACCCTAGAAGAAACAGTCTATATTGGAGGAGTAAATATGAATACAGAATCCTTACGTAACGAAGTGTTGGTTCCTGCTGTAGCAAAAACATTAGATATTGCTACAAAAGCAAAACCTACAAAAGAAGAGCTTTTCACAACAGCAAAAATCACTGCTGCTGTGGCAGTTGCAACAGCTGTTGTATCCTTGGCGGTACAAGCAGTATTGCGCAACCGATAAGACATAAAGAAAACGACATGGCGCTGCCTGTCGTTTTCTTTTACTTTTACCCTGTTATTCCCCTTGATTATGGGATTTTATAAGGAGGCGATACCATGCATAGTCGCGATTTAATCGAACAATATAAAGGCTACGTTCAAGATTGGCGTAGATATTTTCATAAACATCCAGAGCTGAGCAATGAAGAGTTTGAAACGACAAAGACTCTCGCTAAAGAATTAGAATCTATGGGCGTAGAGGTTCATGTAGATACAGAGCGTGGCATCGGCTTGATTGGTATCATCCACGGTGATAAACCAGGTAAGGCCATCGCATTGCGTGCTGATATTGATGCATTACCTGTTCACGAACATAATACAGTAGACTATAAATCAGAAACTGAAGGCAAAATGCACGCCTGTGGTCACGATGGTCATATGGCTATCTTGCTAGGCGCTGCCAAGATGTTAATGTCTATGAAAGACCGCATCGAAGGCGACGTATATTTAGCCTTTCAACCTGCTGAGGAGACAGGAGCGGGTGCACCAGATTTCATCAAATTTGGTGATTGGTATGATAAGATAGATTCTATCTTTGGCGGTCACGTGTGGATCGACTTACCAGCAGGACTCATATCTGTAGAAGAAGGTCCTCGTATGGCTGCAAGTAGTCAGATTACTATTAATGTAAAAGGCAAACAAGGCCATGGTGCACAGCCACATCAAGCGATTGATGCCATTGTAGTAGCTAGTGCTATCGTCATGAACTTGCAAACCGTAGTATCTCGTAATGTGAGTGCCTTAGATTCTCTTGTACTCACTATTGGTAATATTCACTCTGGATCTGAATGGAATGTTATCCCTGGTGAAGCTAAAATGGGGGGCACTATTCGATTCTTTGACCCAGACCAAGAAGAGTACTATGTTGAATCTATACGACGCGTAGTAGAACATACGGCTGAGGCTTATGGAGCAACTGCTACATTAGAATATATAAAAAAAGTACCGCCTACTATTAATGATCCTGCATCTAGCGAATTGGCGGAACGTGTCGTTATTGATACATTAGGTAAAGACAAGCTTTCTAAAATGCGTAAAGTAATGCCAGGGGAAGATTTTGCATGGTATTTACAAGATAAACCAGGGTGCTTTGCCTTTATTGGTATTCAAAACCCTGAAATAGAGGCTACCTACGATCATCATAATAATAGATTTAATATGGATGATACCGTACTATCTGCTGCATCAGCGGTATATGCTGAATATGCTATTCAGTGGTTACAAGAACATAAATAGTAAGCGTATAAAAGTGCCATATCTTACGGGATATGGTGCTTTTTCATTGTATTTTTATTTATATTTTCCGTATAGTATAGGTATAATATAGGTATAAGTTGGATGTGATGCAAGTATGATACAAGTATTATATAAGTATAATTCAAGTGTAGTACTTGTGATATAAATCCTCTGTAAGTCTAATACATTCTCTATGAGAGGTACTTATGAATATAGTTATATGTCTCATCATAATTGCTATTACAGGCTTTTTATTGATGAAGCGCTACCAGCCACAACCTATTTTGATTGGCTTAGGAATTCTTATGATGTTCATCGCTTATGAGGCGAGCTGGATTGATGCCATATTAGTTGGTGACCAATCCACAGGAGTTCTCATATTTGATGCCATGGATATTGTGCGAATTACTACGTCTGAGAATATAGTAAATTTAGGTCTCATGATTATGACCTGTGCTGGTTATGCAAAATATATGGAGCATATTGGGGCAGGGACGAGATTGGCACATACATTTATACGTCCTTTATATCGTCTAAATCGTCCATATATTGTACTGGCCCTAATGTTTCTTCTTAATATGGGACTGTCTATTTGTGTACCTAATCCGTTGAGTCTTGCACTTCTTATGATGGTTACTATGTATCCCGTATTGCTTCGCCTTGGGGTGAGCCCAGTGGGGGCTGCAGCGGTTATTGCAACGGGGCATCTTATGGACGTAGGGCCTGGTGCGGTATCTACCTTACTCATTGCAAAGACCTTGAATATGCCCGTGCCAAACTATTTTGTAGGCTACCAGTTGCGCCTTTATTTCTTAGTCGCCATTGTGACGGCTATAGCACACTTTTTCTGGCAGAAATATCGTGACCGGGTGGAGGAACCTAAGGCTATAGATGCTTGTGAAAGTATTCCAGAGGCGCCAATAGGGCCTAAGCCGTATATGATATTCCCATTATTGCCATTGTGTTTTATTTTGGGCTTTAGTCAATATGGCTTTCCTGGTGTGAAGATGAATGTTACCCTTGCTATGATGCTTGCCTTTGGTATAGCTCTATTAGCTGAATTAATTCGTCATCGAAATCTGAGAACAGTACTTAAGAGTACAACTATTTTCTTTGAAGGTATGGGGAACCAGTTCTCTTATGCAGTGACACTTATTATAGGGGGACAAATCTTTGCACAAGGACTAGTGAGTTTAGGTCTTATTGAATCCTTGCTTGGGGCACTTCAAACATTATCTCTTAACTCCATAGGACTTACCTCTGTGCTAGGGGGCGGCATGTTAGGCCTTAGCATGGTGACAGGTAGCAATGTAGCGCCATTATTTACTTTGGTTCCACTAGTACCTAATATCGTAGCTCATCTAGGCCTTGATCCGATTACTACTATGCTTGGTATGCAAAACGGTGCAAGCCTAGGCTTATTCCTTAGCCCTATTAGTCCTGTAATGGTTGGCGTAGCAGGCGTGGCACATATAAAATCAGTAGATTTACTTAAACGAACTGCTGTACCTGTTCTTGTAGCATTACTTACAAGTTGTGTGGGGATATGTCTCCTTTACTAACTGTCATCTAAAAGACTAATTAGTTATATTTAACCAGATATACTATATATCGCTTTTTAAGTTTAGTTTAAAATTAGAAAACCCTCTTTACATGTATCATAAAGAGAGTTATTATATTCCAATAATAAATCATATGTAATTAAAATGGTTTCCTGCAAGGATGCAAGTTTTAGCGCTTTGCGGATAAAAAGGGCCTTTCTTCGCCGGACGGTTCTAGAAGCCAGAAAGGATGTAATGAGCGATCAAGTTTCTATTTCAACAGCAAATATTCGTGGTGCCTTTGGAGGGTTCTTTATCCCAGGTATGTATACAGCCTTATGGGCTGGTTTTGTACCATATTTAAAGGCAAAGCTTAGCATTGGTGAAGATGTACTGGGTTCCATGATTTTAGTGCTCGGTGTAGGTTCTTGTTTGTCCATGGCCATAGCTGGTAAGCTAGTAGAGAACTTTGGATGCAAGAAAGTCGTTTTATTAGCTAGCTTTATTGGCATGTTATCTCTTGCTATTGTTACCATGTGCTCTACAATTGCTACGACTACAGCTGCTTTGTTCTTCTTTGGTATAGGTGTAGGTCTTAGTGGTGCGTCTGCCAATTTACAAGCTATCTTGACAGAAAAGGTGAGTAAGAAACACTTAATGGGTGCCTATCACGGTGGATGGAGTTTAGGCGGTTTTGCCGGCGCTGGTGTTTTGCTAGTGCTCTTAAAAATATTATCCTTACCTGTTAATGAAAGTATTTGGGGACTTCTCATCGTATTATTTATTGCCATGGTTGTGATTAGCCAATTTATGTTGACCTTTGGTAGTGATCCAAATGCAAAGGTTGTTAAAAAATCCAAAAGCCCATTATCTTTCCATCCCATTGCTATTATCTTTGGTCTCTTGTCCTTTGTATCCTACTTAGTTGAAGGTGCCGTAGGGGACTGGAGTGCATTATATCTGTTCGAAGATAAAGGTATCGTTATTGAAGAGGCCGTTATGGGCGTTATGCTCTTTAATGGTACTATGTGTATTGGCCGTTTGTTGGGGAATACAATTGGTAAACATTTAACCTCTAAACAAGTTGTCGTTGGTGGGTATTTATTAGGCGCTATTGCAATGGGCCTTATCGTATTCTTACCAGGTTATGGCTCTATGTATACGTATTTATTACTTGGTATTGCCTTAGCTATGGTAGTACCAAACTTGTTCTCTGCCATGGGGGAACAAAATGTAATTCCTATGACACAAGCTGTGGCAACATCTACCATGCTTGGCTATATGGGGATTTTGATGGGGCCAGCATTGATTGGTTTCATTGCTCATGGCACAAGTCTTACAGTAGCATTTATCGTATTGACTGCATTACTTGTAGTAAGTGCAGGTACTGGTAAATACGCTTATATGTTAATGGAAAAATCAAAAGAAGCTGAAGCTTAAATAATAGCCCCAAAGACGAAATGTCTTTGGGGCTATTTTTATTATTGTCTTTAGACTGGTTCGCGACGTAGTCGCGAATCATAAAACCACCCGCTATGCGGGTGCGGCAACGAAAGTTATACAAAAAAATCACCTTACTTAAGTATAATGTAGGTGTTCAAGCCGCATTATATGCAAAAGAAAGGTGATTTTATATGGCAACAAAGACACAGAGCCTTGCGCACACAAAATGGTTATGCAAATACCACATAGTATTTACACCTAAGTATAGACGTAAAGTTATATATAATCAATATAGAAATAGTTTACGTGAAATACTGAGACGTTTATGCGAATATAAGGGCGTCAAGATTATAGAGGGGGAGCTTATGGCAGATCATGTGCATATGCTAGTATTAATCCCACCTAAAATATCAGTTTCATCTTTTATGGGATATTTAAAAGGTAAAAGTGCACTAATGATGTTCGATAAACACGCAAACTTAAAGTATAAATTTGGAAATAGACACTTTTGGTCCGAGGGATATTATGTAAGTACGGTGGGTTTAAATGAAGCAACCGTAAAAAAATATATACGTGAGCAAGAGTTGCATGACCAAATGAAAGATAAACTTAGTGTAAAAGAATATGAGGACCCTTTTAAGGGTAGCAAGTAATACATATCCCCTTTAAGGGGACCGTTACGAGTCAATGGCTATGCGGCTTGAACGTAGTGAAAGCCAGCGCCTTTAGACGCTGGCCTAGTACTACGGGCTTATAGCCCGTGAGCAAACCACCCGTTTTACGGGTGGTTCTGATTTATGAAATATGGCAATATTATTACGAATATGTTGTAGATCACATTGATTACATACAAAAAAGCCACAGGATTTATCCTGTGGCTTTTACATGTAATATCGTATTAACGGTCCCCGTTGAAGATGGAGTTTTTAACAAGTACATAGTCTACTTTGCGGATTGCTTGTAGAGTAGTACCACCAGCGTAAGAAATAGCGGATTGCAAATCTTGTTCCATTTCAACTAATGTATCAAAGATAGAACCTTTGGAATCGATGAAGATTTTTTTACCTTCTACGTTTTTGCGTTCACCTTTTTGGAACTCAGAAGCAGAACCAAAGTATTCTTTTACTGCTTTGCCGTCAACGATTTTTTCTTCCCCTGGAGATTCTTCATGACCAGCGAATAGGGAACCAATCATAACCATAGTTGCGCCAAAGCGAATAGATTTAGCAATGTCGCCATGATCGCGAATACCGCCGTCAGCGATGATAGGTTTAGTAGCTGCTTTTGCGCACCAGCGAACAGCAGCCAATTGCCAACCACCAGTACCAAAGCCAGTTTTTAATTTAGTGATACAAACTTTACCAGGACCGATACCAACTTTAGTTGCATCTGCACCAGCATTTTCAAGTTCACGAACTGCTTCTGGTGTACCTACGTTACCAGCGATAACGAAAGTTCCAGGCAAGTTCTTTTTGATGTATTGAATCATATCGATTACTGCATTGGAATGACCGTGAGCAATATCGATTGTGATGTATTCAGGTGTTAAATTTGCTTTTTTGAATTCGTCAACTAAAGCAAATTCTTCTGGTTTTACACCAATGGAAATAGAAGAATATAAGTTAAGGTCGTGCATGCGTTTTACAAAGTCCATACGACGTTCTGGTTGGAAACGATGCATGATATAGAAATAACCTTCACGAGCTAATTTTTCTGCCAATTCTTCGTCGATAATAGTTTGCATATTTGCAGGAACTACCGGCAAGCGGAATGTGCGATTACCTAATTTAACGTGTGTATCACATTCGCTACGGCTAGTTACGATACATTTATTAGGAATTAATTGCACGTCTTCATAATCAAAGATGTTCGTTGTGTTAATCATATTTTCTATATCTCCTTCGAGTATTACATATTGAACCTGTACCATTATACAAGAGACGCGTAAAATTTTCAATACGTTCCGAATATTTTGTTTGGTGTCATGTGAGAACTGTAGTACAATACAAGTAGGATGTATAAATAAAACTACAGTTTTAAAAGTTATACTAAAGAGGAGGTCGATTGAAATGGACCAGTCAAAAACACGCATGCTTGCTGAAGCTGGCGTAGCAATTGCTATTGCACAAGTATTGTCATTTATCACGATTTTCCACATGCCACAAGGTGGCTCTATTAAAGCAGCAGCTTTAGTACCGCTCATGATTTATGCGTATCGATGGGGCGGAACAAGAGGTATCTTTACAGGTGTTGTATATGGTATTTTACATTTTATCTTAGGTTTTAAATCATCGATTCACTATTTAAGTATTATTTTAGATTACTTGGTAGCATATGGTGCTATCGGTGTTTGCGGTTACTTCAAGGATTCTATTTCTGGACTTATCTCAGGATCCATTGTGGCCATTGTATTCCGCTGGGCTGCTTCTGTTATGAGTGGTGTAGTTGTCTTTGCTAGTTATGCTCCGCAAGGACAAAATCCATGGATTTACTCCATGATTTATAATGCATCTTATATGGTGCCAGATGGAATTTTAAATATAGTAGTTTTATTATTCTTATACCAAGGTGTTAAACGAGGTTTAGGGCGTCGTGGATAATTTAGGTTTAATCATTTTAGCTGGTGGTCTTAGTACTAGGATGGGGGAGCCTAAGGCTTTATTGCCTTGGGTTAATGGTGAAAGTCTCATATCCCATGCCCTCCGCAAGGGGCTTGAAGCAGATGTACATGATATTTTGATTTCTGTTGGGGATGATGAACAATTAGGTCATGCCATTCAGACACATATCTTAGATACTTTATCGAACGATGAAAAAGAAAAAATTTCTATTGTTCGGGATTCTGTTGAGCGATGTGGCCCTCTAGGTGGGCTATATAGTGCCTTATCAGTAGGACAGAGTGCAGCCTACGCTGTGATGGCAGTAGATATGCCATTCATGGATATGGATCTGTATTACGACTGGTTATATCAAGTGGATTGTAATACTTGGAATGCCATTGTCCCAAGGGGAAATGCTGGTAAGCTAGAACCTATGGCAGGGATTTATAGACCACATATTGTATCGTTACTTTCATCTATTCTAGCTGGTGATGATGTTTCCTTGCATCATGCCATTGATACTATTGGTCATGTTGAAAGTATCGATGCCAGTGATTATAGCTGGGAGTTAAGTAATGTAAATCATTTTGATGATTACCAATGGGCTCGTGCTTTAGCAGAAAATGAGTTTCGTCGAGTTCCACTTATCAGTGTAGTAGCATCAAAACGTAAAACTGGTAAGACTACAGTTGTAACTCGCCTTGTATCTGAATTACAACAAGCGGGATTTTCTGTTGGCGTTGTAAAGAGTGATAAACATGGATTTCAAATGGATCATGAAGGAACCGATACAGACCTTTCCTATAAAGCTGGAGCTGATGCAGTAGCTATTGCAGGACCTAATGAAACAGCGATTCGAATTCGCACGAAGGAACAGTCAAATCTGTATGAAATATCACAGTTTATGCCTGTCGATATAGTTATACTAGAAACAAGGTCCCAAGGAATTGCGCCTATTATAGAGGTTACCCAAGAGGGACATACGGAAGAGCTTATCTCGGATGCAACGGACCGAGTAGCTACAATTGAAATTAGCAAGTTAGACCAAGACATACCTCAATTGGTATGTCACATACAGGAAATGATGAGGAGTTTACATGGCCGTCGTTACTGTTGAGGAGGCCCTTCGATTATGGGATGAGGCCTTACAAACACAAGTTCATAAAGTAGAAACCATTGATGTTAAGACTGCTAAAGGATATGTGTTAGCAGATGATATTATTGCCCCTACAGATGTACCAGCCTTCCCTAAATCTGCCATGGATGGGTATGCCATTACTTTCAAAGCAGATTGTAATGAGTATATTGTTGACGGTATTATAGGTGCTGGTGTTGTATGGGAACATCCTGTTGAATCTGGACATGCAGTACGTATTATGACTGGTGCGCCCGTACCAGATACATGTGATACCGTTATTATGCAAGAACAGGTGGTTGGTTCCGGAGAACCAGGCACAACAATTACTATTCAAGGTAACTATAAATGTGGTGATCATATCATCCCGCAAGGCGAGGAATGTAGTGCTGGAACTACTGTGATTCCACGTGGTACAGAGGTAACCTCTACAGTACAAACTATTTTGACTGGTCTAGGGTTTACTGAAATAACTGTAAATGCGATGCCTCGGGTGTTAGTTCTTACATCAGGACATGAGGTGATTGAGCCTGGTGAAAGTTTAACACCTGGCAAGATTTATAACTCTAATCGAGCTATGATATGCGGCTTGTTGGAGGATTTAGGTTTTCATAAGATAACGCATTATCATGTGAGTGATGCTCCAGAGGAACTAGAGTCTGAAATTAATCATGTGTTACAGCTCAGTGAAGATGCTGATATTATCATTAGCTCTGGCGGTGTATCCGTAGGGCTGTTTGATACAATGCCTCTTATTTATGAAAAATTAGGCGCTAAATCTATTTATGCGCGCATTCAAATGCGGCCTGGTGCAGCATCTTATGGTGCTGTAACGCCTAAAGGTCAAATTATTTTTGGCCTATCTGGTAATCCAGGGGCTGCGTTTAACGGTTGGCATCTAATCGTAGCACCGACCTTAAAACGCTATAAAGGGTTGGCAAACTGGACTACACCAGTCGTGGCCTGCGTAATGGATTCAGAGATTTTTAAGCGTAATGCCTTTGATCGGTACGTACAAGGTAAAGTCATATTTGGTGGTGGGGTCCCACGCTTTGTGGCTAACCGCCATTTTAATAGTAGCAGTATGTTAGGCCTCTATACGGTGAATGCATTGGCATGTATTCCTCGTGGTATACATGAGGTGCGCCCTGGTGATACCTTTAATGTGTATTTGTTAGGCCTATTACCAGCCATTTAAAATATATAAGATTAACAGCTTTAGATAATCAACATCTTAATAATTAAGCATATTTAATATCTGTCATATTTACCGATATTGATACATAACAAGACGAGGTCTCTGTAGAGGCCTCGTCTGTTTGTTTATATAAAATACATTCAATTCTGTTGCTGCAGTTACTGAAATTTAATCTCAGTCAAATTATAATAAAGTCAACGAAAGGATAATCCTTTTAGTTACATCAATTGAGGTTTGACAAAATTTATTTTAATCTACTTTTTAATTATCTTTGCCATTATATAGTTATATAAGGAGTGATTTTTATGAGTAAGACTTTCACAAAAAATATCCCTGTTAACGAAATTTTACATCTAGGAGATCGTTTAGAGTATAAAGAAGGGCAAGTGATTAGTATTACGATTGCCCAAAATGAACGCCTCAGTATTACCTTATTTGCGTTGCCAAAGGGAGAAGAAATCTCTACACATGTAACTGTAGGTGACGCGATTGTGCAAATCCTCGATGGGGAGGCGCACATCGTCGTTGGCGATGTTGAACATAATGTGAAAGCTGGAGAAACATTGATTATGCCATCTGAAGTGCCACATAGCCTTGATGCTCGCGAAAACTTCAAGATGCTGTTGACCGTAGTTAAATAAATATATCATAATGAATGCATCCCTTGGATTTCTAGGGGATGCATTTTTTGCTGTACGCCGAATAGGCATGACTAAACCCCCAGTTAAACTGGGGGTCGGTAAAAATTCTTAGAGAAAAGGAAAGAACCTCCTAGTGATAAAATGAAGTTGGTCTGGCAACCACAACATTTTAATATAGGAGGTTCAATGTCAATGAA
>NZ_PPDC01000011.1:0-100234 GCF_002959875.1 Veillonella sp. T14073-2 | reverse complement strand
GCTTCCTATCCTCCCAGGCCGTCTCCAGCCAAGTACTTTCGGCGTTTATGAGCTTAACTACTGTGTTCGAGATGGGAACAGGTGGATCCTCATAGCCATCGCCACTGAATCTGTCAGAGTTTGTACTCTGAAAACCACATAGAAGTTATATATATTTGTTTGCACATTCTGCTTAATGTTTATTTAAGTAAAGCCCTCGATCTATTAGTACCAGTCAGCTCCAAACCTCACGGCTCTTCCACACCTGGCCTATCAACCATGTCGTCTACATGGGATCTTACTAGCTTATGCTATGAGAAACCTCATCTCAAGGCTGGTTTCACGCTTAGATGCTTTCAGCGTTTATCCGTCCCGAACGTAGCTACCCAACTGTACCCTTGGCAGGATAATTGGTACACCAGCGGTTCGTCCACTCCGGTCCTCTCGTACTAGGAGCAGCCCCCTTCAAGTTTCTTGCGCCCGCGATGGATAGGGACCGAACTGTCTCACGACGTTCTGAACCCAGCTCACGTACCACTTTAATCGGCGAACAGCCGAACCCTTGGGACCTACTTCAGCCCCAGGATGTGATGAGCCGACATCGAGGTGCCAAACCTCCCCGTCGATATGGACTCTTGGGAGAGATTAGCCTGTTATCCCCAGGGTAGCTTTTATCCGTTGAGCGATGGCCCTTCCACTCGGCACCACCGGATCACTAAGCCCGACTTTCGTCCCTGCTCGACCTGTCCGTCTCGCAGTCAAGCTCCCTTCTGCCTTTACACTCTTCGAGCGATTTCCGTCCGCTCTGAGGGAACCTTTGGGCGCCTCCGTTACTCTTTAGGAGGCGACCGCCCCAGTCAAACTGCCCGCCTAAGACTGTCCGGCCGGTCGTTACTCGGCCCGTTAGAAATCAATTAATGAAAGGGTGGTATCCCAACAACGACTCCTCTAAAACTGGCGTCCTAGATTCTACGTCTCCCACCTATCCTGTACATTCATTAACTAAGTTCAATCTTAGGTTGCAGTAAAGCTCCATGGGGTCTTTCTGTCCAGTCGCGGGTAACCTGCATCTTCACAGGTACTTCAATTTCACCGGGTCCCTCGTTGAGACAGTGCGCAAGTCGTTACACCTTTCGTGCGGGTCGGAACTTACCCGACAAGGAATTTCGCTACCTTAGGACCGTTATAGTTACGGCCGCCGTTTACTGGGGCTTCAATTCAGAGCTTCGACCGAAGTCTAACCCCTCCTCTTAACCTTCCAGCACCGGGCAGGTGTCAGCACCTATACATCAGCTTTCGCTTTAGCAGGCACCTGTGTTTGTGGTAAACAGTCGCTTGCGCCTCTCTTGTGCCACTCATTCATGCTCCATGCGTTGCTGCACTTCACACTACATGAGTCCTCCTTTTCCCGAAGTTACGGAGGCATTTTGCCGAGTTCCTTAACGAGGGTTTTCCCGCGCACCTTAGGATTCTCTCCCCGCCTACCTGTGTCGGTTTTGGTACGGGCGATGTGTCTCTACCTAGAAGCTTTTCTCGACAGTGTAGGATCAATCACTTCGTCACTATCGCTAGTAACTCGTCATCACATCTCAGCTTTTAGAGCTACGGATTTGCCTATAGCTCAACCTACCTGCTTAAACACGCACTTCCAATCGCGTGCTGACCTACCTTACTGTGTCACTCCATCGATCAAACGATTCACACCGGTACAGGAATTTCAACCTGTTGTCCATCGCCTACGCTTTTCCGCCTCGGCTTAGGTCCCGACTTACCCTGAGACGACGATCGTTGCTCAGGAACCCTTAGGCTTTCGGTGGAATGGATTCTCACCATTCTTTTCGCTACTCATACCGACATTCTCACTTCTCATCAGTCCACAACTCCTTACGGTACTGCTTCAACCCAATGAGAACGCTCCCCTACCCATATACATTGCTGCATATGACACGACTTCGGTTTTACACTTTAGCCCCGGACATTTTCGGCGCAGAGTCTCTCGACCAGTGAGCTATTACGCACTCTTTAAATGGTGGCTGCTTCTAAGCCAACATCCTGGTTGTTTTGGAAATTCCACATCCTTCGCCACTTAGTGTAACATTTGGGACCTTAGTCGGTGTTCTGGGCTGTTTCCCTCTTGACAATGGACCTTATCATTCACTGTCTGACTCCCGAGTATAAGTATAGCCATTCGTAGTTTGACTAGGTTCGGTAACCGGTATGGCCCCTAGCCCGATCAGTGCTCTACCGCCTATACTCTCAACCTCGAGGCTAGCCCTAAAGCTATTTCGGGGAGAACCAGCTATCTCCGTGTTCGATTGGCATTTCACCCCTATCCACAACTCATCCCAAAGCTTTTCAACGCTCACGAGTTCGGTCCTCCACACAATTTTACCTGTGCTTCAACCTGGCCATGGATAGATCACTACGGTTTCGGGTCTACTATTACTAACTGAACGCCCTGTTCAGACTCGCTTTCGCTGCGGCTCCGTGTTTTCCACTTAACCTCGCTAGCAACAGTAACTCGTCGGTTCATTCTTCAATAGGCACGCCGTCGTCCTGATATATATACAGACTTCGACTGTTTGTAGACATACGGTTTCAGGTTCTCTTTCACTCCCCGCCAGGGGTTCTTTTCACCTTTCCCTCACGGTACTATGCGCTATCGGTCGATATCAGTATTTTGGCTTGGAGGGTGGTCCCCCCTGCTTCCCACAAGGTTTCACGTGTCTCGTGGTACTCTGGATACAGTCCCATGTATGCAAGGTTTCGATTACAGGGCTTTCACCTTCTGCGGCTGAGCTTTCCAACTCGATTCTTCTACCTCATTTACACTTGATGACTGTCCTCAACCCCGGTGCGGTTGCCCGCTCCGGTTTGGCCTCTTTCCCGTTCGCTCGCCGCTACTAAGAAAATCTCGTTTGATTACTTTTCCTCTGGGTAATTAGATGTTTCAGTTCCCCAGGTGCCCTCCTCATACTCAAAGGTATGGGTGACAGTGCATAACCACTGCCGGGTTCCCCCATTCGGAAATCTACGGGTCAAAGGTTGCTTGCACCTCTCCGTAGCTTATCGCAGCTTACCGCGTCCTTCTTCGGCTGATATCGCCAAGGCATCCACCGTACGCCCTTAAAATCTTTACTTATTTTACGCCATAATTTGCGTCTATCTTCGTTGTACTGCATTCAGCTCATCTTGCGTATACAAATACGCGGCGATTTCGCTTCATTGGTACGCCTCGATATCCATCAAATTCTGACGAAAATCAATTTGATTTTTAGACATGCATTAGATACATTGTCGTTTTTTGTAGCCGTACATTTTCATGTACGTCACCATTAAGTCAGAGAATTATTTCCTATGTGCTCGGGTCAACCTACTTAGAAATTCTAAGAGATGACCTTACAAATATATAATAATTATCTTCTATGCAGTTTTCAAAGAACAAAACTCCTGTATGGAGTTGTTTGAGAGTCTATACAGATCTCTCAAAACCGAACAATGTTAGGTGCCAAAGTGTCGACCTAAGTGACATCCAAGCTCTTGGCCTAGTGTATGTCTCCCTAGAAAGGAGGTGATCCAGCCGCACCTTCCGATACGGCTACCTTGTTACGACTTCACCCCAATCATCGACTTTACCTTAGACGGCTGGCTCCCGAAGGTTACCCCACCGGCTTTGGGCACTTCCGACTTTCGTGGTGTGACGGGCGGTGTGTACAAGGCCCGGGAACGTATTCACCGCAGTATGCTGACCTGCGATTACTAGCGATTCCGACTTCACGTAGGCGAGTTGCAGCCTACGATCCGAACTGAGAGAGTGTTTCTCGGGTTTGCTCCACCTCGCGGTATTGCTTCCGTCTATTAACTCCCATTGTAGTACGTGTGTAGCCCAGGTCATAAGGGGCATGATGATTTGACGTCATCCCCGCCTTCCTCCGCATTGTCTGCGGCAGTCTCTCATGAGTTCCCACCCGAAGTGCTGGCAACATAAGATAGGGGTTGCGCTCGTTGCGGGACTTAACCCAACATCTCACGACACGAGCTGACGACAACCGTGCACCACCTGTTTTCTGGCTTCCGAAGAAGAGGAACCATCTCTGGTTCTGTCCATCAATGTCAAGACCTGGTAAGGTTCTTCGCGTTGCGTCGAATTAAACCACATACTCCACCGCTTGTGCGGGCCCCCGTCAATTCCTTTGAGTTTCAACCTTGCGGTCGTACTCCCCAGGCGGGGTACTTATTGCGTTAACTCCGGCACAGAAGGGGTCGATACCTCCTACACCTAGTACCCATCGTTTACGGCCAGGACTACCGGGGTATCTAATCCCGTTCGCTCCCCTGGCTTTCGCGCCTCAGCGTCAGTTTTCGTCCAGAAAGTCGCCTTCGCCACTGGTGTTCTTCCTAATATCTACGCATTTCACCGCTACACTAGGAATTCCACTTTCCTCTCCGATACTCTAGATTGGCAGTTTCCATCCCATCACGGGGTTAAGCCCCGAACTTTTAAGACAGACTGACCAATCCGCCTGCGCGCGCTTTACGCCCAATAATTCCGGACAACGCTTGCCACCTACGTATTACCGCGGCTGCTGGCACGTAGTTAGCCGTGGCTTTCTATTCCGGTACCGTCAATCCTTCTAACTATTCGCAAGAAGGCCTTTCGTCCCGATTAACAGAGCTTTACAACCCGAAGGCCGTCATCACTCACGCGGCGTTGCTCCGTCAGACTTTCGTCCATTGCGGAAGATTCCCCACTGCTGCCTCCCGTAGGAGTCTGGGCCGTGTCTCAGTCCCAATGTGGCCGTTCATCCTCTCAGACCGGCTACTGATCATCGCCTTGGTGGGCCGTTACCCCTCCAACTAGCTAATCAGACGCAATCCCCTCCTTCAGTGATAGCTTATAAATAGAGGCCACCTTTCATCTATCCTCGATGCCGAGGTTAGATCGTATGCGGTATTAGCAGTCGTTTCCAACTGTTGTCCCCCTCTGAAGGGCAGGTTGATTACGCGTTACTCACCCGTTCGCCACTAAGATTGATAGAAGCAAGCTTCCATCGCTCTTCGTTCGACTTGCATGTGTTAAGCACGCCGCCAGCGTTCGTCCTGAGCCAGGATCAAACTCTCCAAGATATCTTGAAGCTATTTGAATAGCTCATTATTTGTTGTCGTTACATGTAAGTAACTTTGAATTATGGTTGGTTTTGACTTTGTCAAAACCCGCACTCTGGCATATGTTCAATCATATGATTGATTACCTATCATTGTTCAGTTTTCAAAGATCTGTACCAGTTAGACTAGATTTTATCTAGCTCCGAAGCACTTTCATAAAAAGTGTTTCGCCAACTGGCGACTAGATTATAATAACATGTTGTCACTTTCATGTCAACACCTTTTTATAATCTTTTTTAGAATTTTGTAATTTCTGTTTTAACCAGGAATTACATTTTTATTCTAAAACGATTATCAACAAACATAGATTTTATCTAGTGTTTGCTAACTAATAAACAGTCGCTTCGAACGACTGTATAGCTATTATAGTACAAAGAACCGAGGGGCGCAACCCCTAATTTTAAAATTTTGCAAACTTTTTTCTGAATCTATATATATTGTATATTTCGCTACTATATATACCATATACGGTAGTTATTAATAATATATATAATCGTTTTTACTCTATATATCCATCAATGCTTCTATCTAATCATTTATAATGTTTTCCTACTATACTTAGCCTAATTATAAATAGCTTATCCATAGATAGCTTATCTATAGACAGATAAATACTTAATAAGGCCTATATGTTTAACAGACTAATGCTTCAAATAACCTATATAGATATATAAAGCACATAATACCTCTTTAGGCACAATTATTTTTTAATGGTATATAATGCAATTGTCATTTAATAGTATATATACATATTGAGTGCACAAAACTAATTATATAGAAAATTAACAACTATATAGATATAAAAACAACGCCATCCAACCGGATGGCGTTGTTTAATAAGGATTTGTGTTCCCTAGTCGGGGGTCCAGGGTACAGGGCCCTCATAAACTCAATATAAGGGCCAATGTGTCATTTTAGATATATGTGTATGTAAGGGATACATCATATATCATCAGTATGTATTAGAGATCAACTAAGCCTTTTAACGAGAGAAGAAAAGGCTACAATATCTACATTACTATAGATATCGTTTATTGTTGAATTGCACTGCGCAAATCAACTTTGTTGTAGTCATTGCTACCCATTGGTTCGTTGATAGCTTTGCGAAGGTCTACTACGTGCTCATCAGCAGCAGTTGGTTCTTCGCTTGCTTTGTTTTTAACGGTTTCTTTAGCAGCGAACCAGATTGTTTCGTTCATGTAGTGACGAAGTTCTTCGTTAGATACATGTTCTTGCTCTTGCGCAAGGATATCCAAGATTGCATCTTCTAATGCTTGTGCTTCGTCGTCAGTCATAGGACCGCCTACTTGTTTTTGCTTTTGTACAACTTCGTTAACACGATCTACCATACCGCGCAATACATTAAATCCATAGCTATTTACAAAGCCATCTTTTTCATTGTATTTAGGCATTTCAAAGTATTCGTATTCATTTTTGTTGCGGTTTTCACCGTTCCAATTTAAAGCTGTTTCAAAGCCATGTACACGACCTAAAGAATGTGTACGGAAGTAATCAGCATAGTTATGTTTATCTTTGGAATGTAACCATTTTTTATCAGCTTTAGTCAATTGTTCATGATTGTTGCGTTTAGCTTCTGCTAAAGCAATTTTTTGTTCAGCATTTTCCCATGCTTTTACGTAATCATGAAGGGATTGTACTACTTGTGGGCTGGCCACAGGTACCAATACAACATTGCTCAAACCAGGTGCGGATGCAGGGTTAGGCAAGATCAAGTTGTCATCATATGTTGGTGCGCTTGCTGCGTGACCAGTGATGGATGCTGCGCTCATTAAAAGTGCCGCTGTGAAAGCAAGCATTGTAGATTTTTTCATATCTATTCCTCTTTTCATAGTCGAATTAATGTGCTGGTTCAGGGCTCCCGAAGGAACCCATACCAGTTGTATCCATTAGCAAACTAGGATTCCTAGTTATTTTGAAAGTTTAACTAATTACATACCCATTTTCGCCATCATTGCAGCCATTTGAGCTTTCAATACTTCTACTTCACTTTGTAGACCAGCGTTTTGAGCTTTAATTTGTTCGTTTTCATATTTCAAGTCAGATACTTCACCTTTTAATCCGGCATTTTGAGCTTTCATTGCTGCCATTTCAGTTTGTACTGCGTATGCAGAGCTGATAGGGCCTTTGCGGTAGCGATCTGCTACAGCTGCTTCAGCATCTCTGTTACCAACTTTCCAAGTTACACCAGCATTCGCCATCATATGGCTAGAACCGCCAGCCCAGGACAAGCCACCATGGAACATTGTGGATTCGTTTTTGTAATGAGCTACGCCCACTGCAATCGCGGAGTTACCACGGTAGTTACCATAACCAGCCATAATTTGAGTTGGTTCCAATGGATCGTATTGCATAGGTTTCAATGCGGACAATGCTGCACCTTGAGCACCTACACGGCCGATTTCTTCGTTCAATTGATCAACGCGAGGGTCAACTGCGCCTTTTACAGAAAGGTCATAGTTCAAGCCACCGTCAGCAGATTCAGTTTTCTTCAATACTACGGAATGATCATCAGATGTCAATGTAGTACGGGAATCTTTCAATTGTTTAACGTTTACTGCATCAGTATCATTAGTGCCTTTTTGAACATTAGTGATTTTGTTACCACCCATGTTGAGGTTGCCACCAGTGATATTTACAGTATCGCCACCGAAGGATACTTTAGGACCATTGGAGTTATTGGAAATGGAAGTGATGTTAGTGAGGTCACCTTTCACGTCGAAGGATACTTTACCGTTCGCATCAGTGTGAGCAGTAGTATTTACACCATTAGAGAAGTCTAAACCATCAGATAACATTACTGTTCTAGCGTTGCCACCATTTTCTTTATAAGTCAATGGAATTTGTTTAGCTGCTTCCTTACCATTGAAGTTAACTTGGTAGTTAGTTGTATGGTTAGTAGCATTTGGTTGAACGTCTACAGTGATCGCTTTGTTGTCACCTGTTACAGTAACTGCTTCACGAGCTGCATCTTTAACGTCATTTTTATCTACAGATACTTCGTATGTTGCACCAGCTGCACCGAATGTATCGCCAGCTTTAGGAGCTACTTTAGCGATGTTATTAGCATCAGCTTTAGCTTGTACTTTTTCAGTAGATTTTTTAGCTGCTTCTTGTTGAACAAGTTTCAATTGTTCTTCAGTTGCTGCACGACCTTTAGTTGCGAAGTCAGCGGAATCAAGAGTTTTGTTAGTTAAGCCAGTGATATCACCAGTTTTACCATCAAACTTGATTGTATTGTCGCCAGCTACGTTAACTACTTGGTCACCTTTGAATTCTAATTTGCCGTCGCCTTCGTTGTTAGTGATGGAAGTGATTTTATTCAAATCGCCTTCAACATTAACTTTGTAAGGGTTAGCTTTAGAACCGTCGCCAGTCACTTTAGTATTTTGACCGTCAACAAGGTTAGTTTTAGCTGCTTTCAATTGACGTACGTTAACCGCATCAGTGTCGTTTACACCATCTTCAACGTTAGTAATTTGTTTATTACCAGCATTGATGCCGTCTTTAGTTACGGATGGGCCGTTGTTGATTACCAAGCCACCATCAGTGATCTTAGTATCGCCAATTGTCAGGGAACCTTTATTTGTAAGATCTACATTGTTGCTCAATGCATATTCTACTTTAGCGCCGTTTTCGTCGCTAGTTTGTTTTACAGTGAGGTTTTTACCGCCGGAGAATTCAACAGTTTTACCATCAGTAATGTTCTTAGCTGTTGTTTCAGAATCAGCAGTAGTATTACCAGAAGTTTTAACGTTGAAGCTGTTCATTGTACCAAGGCCAGCACCGCTAATTGTCATTTCGCCATTAGCAGATTTGGATACTGTGATACCGTCAGCACCTTTAACATTTACTTTACCGCCGTTAGCTGGAACATCTGTGCCATTAGCTTGGATTGTCCAAATATCGTCAGTGTTAGCGAATGTTTTATCGCCGTATTTAATGCGGTCTCCATCTTTCTTAATTGTTGTGTAGTTATCAGGTGTACCTAAGTGGATTTCCTTAGTTTGGATGGAGTCGATGCCTTTGATGTTTTTATTCAAGCGAATGTTCAAAGTATCGTTACCATCAGCAGTTACAGCGATGTTACCTGCAGCAGATTCAAATGTTTTTTCTTGCTCTTCAGTAACGCCTTCACCTTTAACTTTAACTGTGGAGTTAAGTTTGTTTTTGTTTACAACGCTTTCGTTGTTACCAGTGAATTTCAAGCCGTCATCAGTAGTAGCAACTTCGTGTTTGTTGTTGTTGCTATCTTCGTAAACGATACGAGTCATACCGTTTGTACCGTTTTTACCGTCTACGCCGTCTTGACCGTTAGCACCTTTGAAAGTAAGACCATCTTTACCGTCTTTACCATTCAAGCCGATAGATCCGTCTTTACCGTTGATTACAACAGCAGAACCATCTTTACCGTTTACACCGATCTTACCGTCAACACCTGGTTTACCGTCTTTACCATCATTACCAACTTTGATATCGTCGGACAATGCATAGTTGTAAGTATGGTTACCAGTTACTTTATCAACGATTTGTTCAACAGTTAAGTTTTTACCTGCACCGAAGTTTACAGTTGTGCCAGGTTTTACGATTGTTGCACTGTGATCGCCTACTGTGTTACCAGTAACGTCACCTTTCCAACCGGAGTTGTTGATTGTATCTACTACAGTTTTAACTGTTGCGATACCATTATCACCATCCACGCCTGGTTTGCCGTCAACGCCGTCTTTCACTTTACCAAGTGTTACGTCGTATTTAACAACACCGTTTGCATCAACGGAAGCTTTAGTGTAGTTACCGTCAACGAAGTTCAAGCCTTCGGACAATTTAACTTTTTGTTTAGTACCGTTGTTAGCTGTGTAGTTAAGTTCAGCATCGCCAAGGTTAGTTGCTTTTGCATTTACTGTGTAAATGTTTTGACCATCAGCACCAATTGTTTTATCAACTGTTACGTTGTCACCAGCTTTAACTTCTGTCTTAGCGGATTTCAATTGTTTTACGTTGACTGCATCAGTGTCATTTACGCCAGCTTTCACGTTAGTGATGTTCAAGTCACCAGCATTGATGCCACCTTTAGTAATGGATGGACCATTGTTGATTACTAAACCACCGTCAGTGATCTTAGTATCGCCAATTGTTAAGGAACCGGATGGAGTTAAGTCAACTTCTTTGGACAATTGAACTTTCAACTTGCCATCTACGTTGTTCACGCCGATGTTACCATCAGTCAATTTAGACTTATCTGCACCACCAGTGATATCCAATGTTTGGTTCAATTTCTTAGCGATAACTTTAGTAGAATCAGTTTGGCCATCATCGCCAGCATATTTCATGCCGTCGTCAGTAGTTGCCACTTCGTGTTTATTGTTGTTTTTGTCTTCGTATACGATACGAGTCATGCCGTCTTTGCCGTTTTTACCGTCAACGCCGTCTTGACCGTTAGCGCCTTTAATAGTAAGACCGTCTTTGCCGTCTTTACCATTGAGACCGATGGAACCATCTTTACCATTGATTACAACAGCGGAACCATCTTTACCGTTTATGCCGATTTTACCATCAACACCATCTTTACCATCTTTGCCATCGTTACCAACTTTGATATTGTCGGACAATGCATAAGTGTAAGTATGGTCTTTAGTTGTTGGATTGATAGTTTGTTCAACAGTCAAGTTTTTGCCTGCTGCGTAGTTGATTGTACCACCGTTTTCAACAGTTGTTGCAGTTGCAGTACCTTCTACTTTACCGCCGTTAGCAGTTGCATTTGCTTTGAAAGTGAAACCATCTTTGATTTGATCTGCCAAACCGGACAAGTCGATTTTTGCTACTGTACCAGCTTGGTTAGTACCATTGCCATCGTTGTATTTCAATGTAACGGATTTGTCTGCTGCATCATAAGAGTAAGATGTAGTAGTTTCACCTGCACGATTAGTTGTAGTAGGTGCAATGTGTAAATCGTTAGCTTTAGAAATACGAGTTACGTCGCCAATGTTAGCTGCGTTATCGATTACATCGCCGCCAGATTTAAGGTTAGTGATGTTGTTGCCACCCATGTTCACGTTGCCGCCATCGAATTTGAATTCGTTGCCGCCAATTGTCATAGTTGCAGGGCCATCATTCTTAATGGAAGTGATGTTTTTCAAATCTTTGTTCAATTGAACTTCGAGAGTATCAGTACCATCAGCTTTTACGTTGATGTTACCAGAAGCGCTCTTGAAGGATGTAGAAGTTGTTTTATCTACGCCTTCACCTTGAACTTTAACAAGGCTGTTCAATTTGTTTTTGTTTACAACATCAGTGTTGTTACCAGTGAATTTCAAGCCGTCATCAGTAGTAGCAACTTCGTGTTTGTTGTTATTTTTGTCTTCGTATACGATACGAGTGATACCGTTAGTACCATTTTTACCGTCTACACCGTCTTGACCGTTAGCACCGCGGATAGTAAGACCATCTTTACCGTCTTTACCATTGAGGCCGATGGAACCGTCTTTACCATTGATTACAACAGCAGAGCCGTCTTTACCGTTTACGCCGATTTTGCCGTCAACGCCATCTTTACCGTCTTTGCCATCGTTACCAATCTTGATATCGTTAGCCAAGTCGAATTCAACTTTAGCACCATCGTTGTTGCTAGTTTGTTTAACAGTTAAGTTTTTACCTGCTGCCATTTCAACTGTTTTACCATCAGAGATAGTTTTTGCAGTAGTTTCGGAATCAGCAGTTGTATTACCAGTGGATTTCACATTCCATACGGATTGTGCAGCACCTGGAGCTACATGCAAGTCGTAAGTAACTTGGTTACCGTTTTCAGTTTTATTAACTGTTACGGAGTTATCGTTAGAAGTTACTACTGTACGAGCATCTTTCAATTGTTTTACGTTAACTGCATCAGTATCGTTTACGCCAGCTTTTACATTAGTAATGTTCAAGTTGCCAGCATTAATGCCACCTTTAGTGATGGAAGGACCATTATTAATAGTCAAACCACCATCGTTTACAACAGTGTCACCAATAGTTAAGGAACCAGATGGAGTCAAGTTTACGTTGTTGTTAAGATCGTATTTAACTACGCCATCAGCAGCTACAGAAGCTGTTGTATTGGAACCATTTGTGAAGTTCAAACCTTTATCCAATGTAACTGTTTGAGAGTTTTGGCCATTCGCTTTGTATGTGATTGCATTACCGCCTGTAGGCAAGTTGCTCAAGTCGATCTTAGCTGTTTTGTTCACTGCATTATCATTGCCATCAACATATTCCAATGTAACTGTTTTATCAGCGTTCACTGTGTATGTTTTGTCTTTGATATGAATGTCGTTAGCTTTGGAGATACGGTTAACGTCGCCAATGTTAGCCGCGTTATTGATCACATCGCCACCAGATTTAAGGTTAGTGATGTTGTTGTCGCCCATGTTCACGTTGCCGCCATCGAATTTGAATTCGTTGCCGCCGATTGTGAAAGTAGCAGGGCCTTCATTTTTAATAGTCTTGATGTTAGTCAAGTCACCAGCTAAACCAAATTCAACTTTAGCGCCGTCGTTGTTGCTAGTTTGTTTAACAGTCAAGTTTTTGCCTGCTGCCATTTCAACTGTTTTACCATCAGTGATAGTTTTTGCAGTTGCTTCGGAATCAGCAGTTGTGTTACCAGTGGATTTCACATTCCATACGGATTGTGCAGCGCCTGGAGCTACATGCAAGTCATAAGTAACTTGGTTACCGTTTTCTGTTTTGTTAACTGTTACGGATTTATCGTTAGAAGTTACTACTGTACGAGCATCTTTCAATTGTTTTACGTTAACTGCATCAGTATCGTTTACGCCAGCTTTCACATTAGTAATGTTCAAGTTACCAGCATTGATACCAGTTTTAGTAACAGATGGACCACCTGTAATTGTTAAGCCACCATTATTAAGAATAGTGTCACCAATTTTCAAGGAACCATTTGGTGTCAAATCAACATCATTGGACAATGCATATGTGTAAGTATGTTCACCAGTTGCATTATCAATATTTTGAGCAACAGTTAAGTTTTTACCTGCTGCATAAGAAACAGTTTTACCGTTTGCTACAGGTGTAACAGCATGGTTACCAACTACATTGCCTTTAGCGTCAGTGGAGAAGGAGTAACCGTCTTTGATTTGATCAGCCAAACCGGACAAGTCGATTTTTGCTACTGTACCAGCTTGGTTAGCACCGTTACCATCGTTGTATTTCAATGTTACGGATTTGCTTGCTGCATCGTAAGCGTAAGATGTAGTAGTTTCACCTTGACGATCAGAAGATGTTGGAGCAATGTGCAAGTCATTAGCTTTGGAAATACGAGTTACGTCGCCAATGTTAGCAGCGTTATTCACTACATCGCCACCAGATTTAAGGTTAGTGATGTTTTGGTCACCCATGTTGATAGGGCCATTAGTGATATTGATGGAGTTAGGACCGAATTCCATTTTTGGACCATTTGTAGTGTTGGAAATGGAATTGATATTAACTAAGTCTTTATTAACATCGTATTTAACAACGCCTTCAGCATCTACGGAAGCTGTTGTGTTTCTACCGTTTGTGAAGTTCAAACCTTTATCCAATGTAACCTTTTGTTCATTAGTGCCATTCGCTTTGTATGTCAAAGGAATTTGTTTAGCAGCTTTATCACCATCGAATGTTACTTGGTAAGTTGTATTGTGGTTTGCTTCATCTTGTACAGGTGTAACAGTGATAGGGTTGTTGTTATTGTTTGCATTGTTTACAGTAACTGCTTCACGAGCTGCATCTTTTACGTCGTTACGGGATACGTTTACTTCGTAAGTTGCACCAGCTTCACCGAATTGATCGCCTGCTTTAGGGGATACTTTAGCGATATTTTTGTCGCTAGAACCAGCTACGTCTGCTTTAGCTTGTACTTTTTCAGTAGAAGCTGCAGTAGGTGTTACGTTGTTTACATCTACAGTGTAGATAGTTTTTGTGCTACCATCTGCATTTTGAACTACATTGCTTGTTACTTTCGCAGCATTTTTACCTTGAACTTCAACAGTGCTGTTCAATTTGTTTTTAGCGCTGTCGGACAAGTCAGCCACTACATTAGAACCAGAAGCAGTTGTTGTAATGTACTCACCATTGTTAGCACCTACAACGCCGAAGCTCAAGCCGCCTTGTTTGTTCAATTTTTGTAATTCAGTAGCGCCTGTATTACCAGTCAAACCAACTGTGTTATTGAACTTGTTATTAACAATGTTCAATTGTTCTTCAGTTGCAGCACGACCTTTTTTAGCGAAATCAGGAGCATCTAAAGTTACGTTAGTTAAACCAGTGATATCACCAGCTTTAGCATTCAAGCTAATGTTGTGATCACCAGCTACGTTTACAGTTTGGTTACCACCAAATGCAATTTTGCCATCGCCAGCTTTGTTAGTGATGGATGTAATGTCAGTTAAATCACCTTCAACGTCTACTTTGAAAGTTTTAACGCCATTTACGTCACGGTGAGAAGCAGTTGTGTTCTTACCGTTTTCCATGTCGATAGCTTCTTTAGCAAGGTTTTTAATAACAGTCTTACCACCATTGTTGATGTTGGAAAGATCTTGTTTAGCAATACCTGTGATAACAGCAGTTTCATTAGGAACATCTTTGTTGTTACCATCAAGGTAAGTCATTGTTACTTTGCCGTTGTTATCTACAGCGTATTCACCAGGCTTAATGTGACGTTCGTCAGCACGAACTTGTTTCAATTGGCTAACATTAACTGCATCGTTATCATTTACGCCAGCTTTCACATTAGTAATGTTTAAACCACCAGCATTGATACCAGTTTTAGTAACAGATGGACCACCATTAATAGTCAAACCATTATCAGTGATATTAGTGTCACCAATTTTGATAGACCCATCTGGAGTCAAATCGATGTCTTTATTCAATGCAAATTCAACAGCTGCATTACCATTATTATTAGTTTGTTTAATGGTCATGTTTTTGCCAGCTTGCATTTCCACAGTTTTGCCGTCACGGATTTCTTGAACGCCAGCAGAACCTTGTGCCACTTTACCTTCTGTAGCAGTAGATTTCACGTTGAAAGAGCTCATGTCGCCAGTTTTCAAACCGCTCAAGTCGATAACTGCTTTAGGGCCGTTAACAGTTTTACCATTACCATCTTGGTAAGTTAATGTAACCTTTTTGTTAGCATCTACAGTGTATTCAGCCACATTGTTATTAGTGCCTGCTGTAGGAGCTACATGCAAGTCATTAGCTTTGGAGATACGAATAACATCGCCAATGTTAGCAGCATTATTGATTACATCGCCACCAGATTTTAGGTTAGTAATATTGTTATCACCAAGATCTAGGTTACCGCCAGTGATGCTGATGTTATCACCATCAAAGTGCATTGTAGTACCACCATTGTTAGTGATAGAAGTAATGCCACCAAGATCGCTATTTAAAGAGTATGTATATGTTTGTTCACCAATAGATTGCTCAATGTCTTGTTTAACTGTTAAGTTCTTACCAGCTGCGTAGTTAACAGTATTACCCTTTGCAACAGTTGCAGGATTTGCAGTGCCGTCTAATTTACCGCCGTTAGCTTTAGCATTTGTTAAGAAGTCATACCTAGCAGCTGTATCAGCAGCGTTGATTGTGTAAGTAGTACGACCGTCTACAGTTTTTTCGTCAACTGTAACGTTTTTACCAGCTCTCACCATGCCAGTATCGTCAAAGCCTACAGTAATTTTGGAGTCTTTCGCACCGTCATGAGCCGCTACAGTAGATACACGACCTGTACCGATAACGTTTAATTTACCGCCATCAGTTAAGAAGTCACTTTTACCAGTGTTACCAGTTACAGCAACGCCAACGTTTTTCAATTGAGCTACGTTAACAGCGTCAGTGTCTGCAGTACCTGCAGCAAGACCAGTCAATTGACGAGTCAATGTTTTGCCATTACCGATGGATACAGCAGCTGTAGTAGCCGTTTGTACATTACCTTGTAAGTTAGTATATTTACGAGTATGTAAATCAGATGGGTTGTAACCTACTACACCTTTATCTGTTGTTGTAACAGAGGATGCACCAAGAGCTACACCTTCTGCAATATTAGCATTCGTTTCATCACCTAGAGCTGTTGCTCTAGTCACATTTGCTTTAGCAATATGACCTACTGCAACGCCATATTGACCATTTGCACGAGTACCAGCACCTAATGCTACACCAGATTCACCTTCAGTTTGAGATTGCATACCGATAGCAATAGAATTTACACCCTTAGCAATTACTTTAGGCGAGCCTTCGCCACTTTGACCAATAGCAATAGCATTATTGCCAGAAGCTTCAGCACGAGCACCGATTACAGTAGCACCAGAGCCAGATGCAGTTGTTTCACGACCAATAGCAATCGTATCTAATTCTGTTGCTTGGTTGTCACGACCGATAGCAATTTGGGAATTCTCTCTATTTCTACGTGCATCACCACGATTACCAGCTGCAGAATCAGTCAAGTTATTTTTACCAATGGAAATACCACCCATTGTTTTAGCGTTATTAGATTGACCTAATGTAATTGTGTCTGCTACATGAGATGTATTTTCAGAACCAATGGCAACGGAGTTTTGACCCAATGCATTTTCTTTGTAACCAGCGGCAAAAGATCCAGGACCAGCAGAATTGGAATATACACCCATAGCAGCAGATTCTCTACCAGTTGCACTAGAATAGTTACCAACTACTGTAGAGTATGCACCGGCATTTTTAGGTGCTGTTTGCCAAGTACCTTTTGTGTAGTCAACGTTGTTATAGGAACCGATTGCAATGGCACTTTGTGCATTGGCATTGCTTACGTTACCAATAGCTACCGTTGCCGCACCAGCTGCTCTGTTGCCAGCACCAATAGCAGTGGAAGCACCGCCGCTAGATTCGTTTTGATTACCAACGGCTAAACCAGAATTACCATAAGCTTGGTTATTAGCACCAAGAGCTGTAGTGCCATCTTCATTATCAGTTCTATTTTGGTAACCTACAACGATAGAATTAACGCCAACACTGTTAGCAGGTTTAGCATTAGCATGAATATCAATTCGGCTACCTTCTGTATTAATACTGCCATCGGAGCTAACTATTGCGTGAGCTGGGTTACCAGCAACTGCACCACCAACAAGTGCCAAGCCAGCCAATACGCTAGCTAATACTTTTTTCTTGCCGTTATTATTTTTAGCAGTTTCAGGTACTACTACGTAGCAGCCTTTAGATTTGCTATAAACGACCTTAAAAACCTTATTCATAGAAACTATGAACCCCTTTCTCTCTTATAAAGAAAACACCAAATGCCTTATATACATTTTTCGTTTCATGAATTGTTTATGACACACGTTCACATACCATTCATTAAGATATTAATATGATAACAATTTATAAACTAATTGTAAATAGAAATTCCTAAAATAATTAAAATAAATTTTATATTTCTAAATAAGATAAATTGAACTTTCTAGATATGCGAAAATATCTCCACATCAGCATATAATAAGGGTTTATATTGTAATTGTATTATATATAATATAATACATTATATATATAAGAGTATAAAACAGATCATATCAGTTTATATTTACATTATATTTGTATATCTTAAACAAGTTTATCTTCATCTAAAATATATAAACTTTCTAAATTAGATGAAGATAAAGCATAGTAATAAAGCGGTTCTTCATAAATGCATAGAAAAAGGTAGTTAATATAAGCAGTCTATTATTTTATAATTGTTTATATTTGTATAGCTATTGAGCCTTAAGTAAGGACAACAATACATAAACGCAAAAAAACAACGCCATCCTTTCGGATGGCGTTGTTTTGCATAAGGATTTGTGCCCTAGTCAGGGTCCAGGGTACATCAGGCCCTCAACCAATCGCCGTATGAGGGCCTGATGTAGTTGTTCATTATATACACTGTGCGTCACACATCATTTCCTAATTCATTGTATATCGTTTATGCCGAGCTACTAGTGATCTAATGATTTATATGTAAAATTTACAACGACCTTATTATTGAATCGCAGCGCGCAAGTCTACTTTTTTAGTTTCTTGGTTAGCTGGACGATTAATTGCTTCACGAAGGTCTACAGTATGTTCGTCTTGAACAGTAGGTTCTTCACTTGCTTTGTTTTTAACTGTTTGTTTAGCTGCGAACCAAACTGTTTCGTTCATGTAATGACGAAGTTCTTCGTTAGAAACATTTTCTTGGTCTTTAGCCATTACATCCAAAATAGCATCTTCCAATGCTTTTGCTTCGTCGTCAGTCATAGGACCGCCAACTTCTTTTTGTTTTTGGACGATTTCGTTAATACGATCTACCATGCCGCGCAATACATTGTAACCATAGCTATTAGTGAAGCCATCTTTTTCATTGTATTTAGGCATTTCGAAATATTCGTATTCGTTTTTATTACGGTTTTCACCATTCCAGTTCAAGAACACTTCTTGACCATGTACACGACCGATGGAATGTGTACGGAAGTAGTCAGCATAGTTGTGTTTGTCATAGGAATGTAACCAGATTTTTTCAGCTTTTGTCATACGTTCATGGTTATCGTATTTCACTTTAGCTTTTGCGATATTGATTTCCGCATTTTGCCAAGCTTTCACATAGTCATGAACAGCAGACACTGTTTGTGGACTAGCCACAGGTACCAATACTACATTGCCCAATGCTGGAGCAGATACAGGATTAGGTAAGATCAAATTATCGTCATATGTTGGAGCGGATTGTGCACCTACAACGCCTGTAGAAATAACAAGAGCCGCTGCACAAGCAAGTAATGTAGATTTTTTCATTCTATATTCCTCTTTTCTATCGTTAGATTATGGTGAAAGTATCTCTCACGTGTTAACACGTTCATATTTAAAAGCACTGTATTGATAAACAGTAGGGAGAGGCAAGCGCTACGCTAGGTAGCGCATACCTTCCTTTGTTCATTCAGTTCTTACACTCACAAATGATTACATACCAAGTTTTGCCATCATAGCAGCAATTTGAGCTTTCATTTGTTCGTTTTCAGCTTTCAAATCAGATACTTCTGTTTTTAATCCAGCGTTTTGTGCTTTAACGGAAGCCATTTCTTGTTGCATTGCATAAGCAGAGCTGATAGGGCCTTTGCGGTAACGATCTGCTACAGCAGCTTCGCTATCACGGTTGCCAACTTTCCAAGTTACACCAGCGTTTGCCATCATGTGACGGGAACCACCTGCCCAAGCTAAGCCAGCATGCATCATTGTGGACTCGTTTTTGTAATGAGCTACGCCCATTGCAATAGCGGAGTTACCACGGTAGTTACCATAACCAGCCATGATTTGAGTTGGTTCTAATGGATCGTATTGGATAGGTTTCAATGCTGCAAGAGCTGCGCCTTGTGCACCTACACGACCGATTTCATCAGTTAACTCATCGAAACGAGGGCTTGCACCAGTAGACAAGTCGTATACTTTAGCGCCATCAGCACTTTCAGATTCACGAACACCTACGGAACCATCAGTAGATTTAACGATTGTGCGGGAATCTTTCAATTGTTTCAAGTTAACCGCATCTGTATCGTTAGTACCTTTACCAAGGTTAGTAATTTTGTTACCACCCATGTTGAGGTTACCACCAGTTACAGCAAGATCACCAGCGTTGAAGTTCAATGCAGGACCATTTTCGCTATTTCTGATAGAGTTGATACCTTTAAGGTCTTTGTTCAACTTAACAGTTAATGTATCGTTACCATCAGCTACTACGTTGATGTTACCAGCAGCGGATTGGAATGCAGCGGATTGAGCCGCAGTCACACCTTCACCTTGAACTTTAACAAGTGTATTCAACGCATGTTTGTTTTCAGTACCAGTGTTATTACCAGTGAATTTCAAACCATCATCCATAGTTGCCACTTCACGTACGATATCTTTGCCGTCAGCACCTTTAATAGGGTTGCCGTCTTTATCTTGTGGAGTGTAAACGATACGTTGAGATTTATCAGTGCCAGCTTCTGGGTTCACTAATGTTTGTTTACCATCGTTTGTGGAGATATCAACAGATTTACCGTTGCTACCGTCAGCACCTTTAGGACCAGTCAAGCCAATGTGACCTACGCCATCTTTACCAGCGATAGATACAGCATCTTTACCATCTTTACCGATGGAAACTTTACCGTCGATACCGTTAGCACCGTCTTTACCGGAGATGGATACACCATCTTTACCAGCTACGCCATCTTTACCAGGAACGCCAATGGAGTTCAAGCCGTTAAGATCTTTATCAAGACCGATTACAACTTTACCATCTTTAGTCATAGTTTTGATGTTGGAACCGCTGTAGTTGTCATCAGCTTTAGTACCTTCGCCAACGATTTCAAGTTTTTCACCCAAGTTTTTATGGATTTCACTATTAGGACCAGTAGATTGTGTACCGAAGTTCATACCTTTATTGCCGATTGCATCAGCAGTTTCTTTAAGGTCGGATACGTTTACAGCACCAGTCTTAGCATGAGGATCAGCAGCAGCGTTATTAATCTTATCTAAGTAAGTATCGCCAGCTTTATCAGCAATAGAGGAGCCAACGTTTTGTAACTTAGTAGGATCAGTAGAAGAGTTAGCAGCATTGTTCATGGATGCAATAACTTCGTTTGCTGGAACTACGTCGCCAGTACCATCAACATTTGTTGTGAAAGTACCATTTGGTTGTTTGTAAACTTTAGTGCCATCTTCTTTAGTGTATACCACTGGAATTTGAGCATTGTTTACAACACCTTGGTTATTGATCTTGATGTCATAAGCATGACCTTTAGCAGGATCAGTGTTAGTGTCTGTTACGGAGATAGAGTTATCAGAAGATGTAACAGTTGTAGCGTTATCTTTCAATTGTTTAACGTTTACAGCATCTGTATCGTCTTCACCAGCTTTAACGCCTGTGATTTTCTTATCACCAGCGTTGATGCCGTCTTTCTTAACAGATGGACCACCAGCGATAGTTAAACCATCTTTATTAATGTTAGTATCACCAATTTTTACAGAACCATTTTCAGTAAGATCAAGGTCTTTAGACAATTGAACTTTCAATTTACCATTATCGTTGTTTACACCAATGTTGTTATCAGTCAATTTAGCTTTATCAGCACCACCAATGATATCTACTACGTTGTTAAGATGTTTCTTAATAACTTTAGTATCATCAGTTTGACCGTCGTCACCAGCGAACTTCATGCCATCATCGTGAGTTGCTACTTGATGTTCGTTACCATCTTTGTCTTGGTATACGATACGAGTCATAGTTTCACCAGGTTGGCCGTCAACACCAGGAACACCATCTTTTACAGTGATGTCGGCAGTTGCATTTTTACCATCTTTACCAGCAGGGCCAGTCAAACCAATGTGACCTACGCCGTCTTTACCGGAGATAGATACTGCATCTTTACCGTCTTTACCAGAGATACCCACTTTACCGTTGTTACCATCTTGACCAGCTGTGCCAGAAGGACCAGTAATAGTTACGCCATCTTTACCATTGACACCGTCTTTACCATTAACAACTACTTTATCAAGGTTTGTTAATTCTTTGTCTAATGCGTAAGTGTAAGTATGGCTACCATCAGTACCGATTTCTTGTTTTACAGTCAAGTTTTTACCTGCACCGAAGTTTACAGTTTTACCGCTTGCTACTTCAGTTTCAGTAGAGTTACCGTCAACGTTACCAGCTGCATTTGTTTTGAAGCTGTAAGCTGCAGCAGGAGTTGGGATGTTCAAATCAGAGAAGTCGATAACTGCTTTAGTATCAGTTACAGCTTTACCATTGCCATCGTTGTATGTCAATGTAACTTTTTTAGTAGCTGCATCGTATTTGTATACGTTTTCAGTACCGTCTACTACACCGCCTTTAGCTTCAGTGCTACCAGCTTTAACTGCTGTAGGAGCGATGTGAAGCTCTTTACCGATAATAGCATCGGATGTAGATTTAAGGTCTTTAACGTTTACTGCTGCATTTGGAGTTGCAGTAGCTGCATTATCAAGTTTAGTTAAGAATGTATCACCAGTAGCTGTACCAGTTTTATCGATAGCAGAACCAACGTTGTTGATGATAGTGTTACCACCAGTTGTGTTACCATTAGAATCTTCGAAAGATACGATAACATCATTTGCAGGAACAGCAGTGCCTGTACCATCTGGTTTTGTATTGTATGTAACAGCACCTGTTGTAGGATCTACAATTTTGTATACTTTAGTGCCATCAGCTTTAGTGTAAACAGCTGGAGTTACAGCATTTACAGTGTAAGTTTTTTGGCCTGTAGTAGCATCAGATGCTTCAGTTACGTTAACGTTTTCGCCGCCTTTAACAATGGAACCAAGACCAGTGATTACTTTCTTACCATCATCAGTGATGTTGGAAAGATCTTGGTTAGCAATACCAGTAAGCTCTACTTTATCATTTGGTACATCTTGACCTTTACCGTCAACGTAAGTCATTGTTACGTTGCCTTTATTGTCTACAGCATAGCTACCTGGTTTGATGTGTTTTTCATCTTCAAGAGTAGCTACTTCATGAACTTTAGTATCACCGTCTTTAGTGTATGTAATACGGTCGCCATCGTTCTTGATTGTTGTAGTTTTACCAGTTGGATCTTGTAAGCCGATTTCTTTAGTTGTTACTTTTTCAGTAGTTACGCTTGTAAGATCTTTAAGTTCTTTATCAAGAGCGTATGCAACTTCTGTATTACCGTTACCGTCGTTAGTTTGTTTAACAGTTAAGTTTTTACCAGCTTGCATTGTAACGGATTTACCGTCTGCAATGTTTTGATCTGTGTCACCAGAATGTGTACCTTCTGTAGCAGAAACTGCACCAGATTTCAAGTTCCAAGTAGATGCTGTGCCAGCAGCTGCATTTACATGCAAGTCATATGTTACTTGATCGCCATTTTCTGTTTTGTTGATTGTTACAGAATTATCTTTAGAAGTAACAACTGTACGAGCTGCTTTCAATTGATCGTAGTTAACAGCGTCTGTACCATCAGTAGCAGGAGCTAGGTTAGTAATTTTCTTACTACCAGCATCAATACCAGTTTTAGTAACAGATGGACCACCAGTGATAGTTAAACCACCATTGTTCATTACTGTATCGCCAATTGTTAAGGAACCACCGTTAGTCAAATCAACGTCTTTGTTCAAGTCGTATTTAACTACGCCATCAGCAGCTACGGAAGCTGTTGTGTTGGAACCGTTAGTGAAGTTCAAACCTTTGTCCAATTTAACTGTTTGGTCACCAGTACCATTAGCTTTGTATGTCAAAGGAATTTGTTTAGCTGCCTTATCACCATCGAATTTCACTTCGTATGTAGTGTTATGGTTTGCATCATCTTTCACAGGGTTAACAGTGATAGGATTGTCTGCATCAGCTGTGTAGTTACCACCAGTAGTTGTACCACCGTTGTTAACTGTTACTGCTTCACGTGCTGCATCTTTAACTGCATTACGGGAAACATTAACTTCGTATTGAGCATCTGGATCATTAGTATTTTTACCACCAGCTACTGTAACGTCAGCAATGTTAGTGTCGCCAGCTGCATCAGCTTTTTTAACTACACTTTCAGTAGAGGAAGCACCACCAGGAGTAGCAGTATTAGTTACACTAATTTTGAAATCTGTGTTATCGCCAACAGTTGTTGGAGTTACAGTTACATTAGTGGAACCAGAGGATACTGTATATGTTTTATTTAATTTAGTTTTAGCGTCATCGGACAAATCAGCTACTACATCTGTACCAGAAGCAGTTGTTTTAATGTATTGACCGTTGTTAGCACCAACTACACCGAAGCTTAAACCACCAGTTTGGCTCAATTTTTGAGTATCTGTGTTGCCAGTGTTACCAGCTAATTTAACTGTGTTGTTGAAGCCATCGCTTACTTTTTTCAATTGGTCTTCAGTTGCTGCACGACCAGAAACAAACGTTGGGTTAGTAATATCCCAATCTTTGTTTTGTAAGCCAGTTACATAGCCACCTTTACCATCTAAGGAAATAGGGTTGTCGCCTTCAACTTTTACAACTTGATCACCAGCGAAGGAGATTTTACCAGAACCGTTACCATTTGTAATGGAAGAGATATCTGTTAAGTCACCTTCTACATTTACTTTGTAAGGAGTAGCTGCTGTACCATCACCTGTTACAGTAGTGTTTTTACCAGCTTCAACTTTAGAAGGATCAGTGTTACCAGTAGCACCAGTGGAGCTTACTGTGTAGATATCTTGACCTTCAGCACCTTGAGATTTAGCTACAGTTACGCCTGCACCAGCTTTAACTTCTGTCTTAGCAGCTTTTAATTGTTTTACGTTAACTGCATCAGTATCATCTGTACCAGGAGCTACATTAGTGATTTTGCTACCACCCATGTTAAGTGGACCGCCAGTAATGTTGATGGAGTTGCCACCAATTGTCATTTTAGGACCACCGTCAGCATTGGAAATGGATGTAATACCTTTCAAGTCACCTTCTACATTAACTTTGTAAGGAGTAGCTGTGGAGCCATCACCTTCAACGGTAGTATTTTTACCATTTACAAGTTTAGTTTTAGCGTCTTTTAATTGTTTTACGTTAACTGCATCAGTATCGTTTTCACCAGCTTTTACATTAGTAATGTTTTTATTACCAGCGTCGATACCAGTTTTAGTAACAGATGGGCCACCAGTGATAGTCATACCATCTTTGTTGATTACAGTATCACCAATTGTTAAGGAACCATCATTAGTTAAATCAACATCTTTATCCAATGCGAATTCAACAGAAGCGCCGTTAGCTGTGTCTGCTTGTTTTACAGTTAAGTTTTTACCTGCTTGCATTTCTACAGTTTTAGCATCAGAAATGTTTGTTGCAGTTGTAATACCGTTGTTTTTACCGTCTGTAGCAGAGGATTTAATGTTCCAGCTAGAAGCTGTGCCACCAGTAGCAGTTGCATTTACAGTGTAGATATCATGGCCATCTGTACCTTGAGTTTTATCTACAGTTACGTTAGTACCAGCTTTAACTTCAGTTCTTAAACCTTTAATTTGGCTGTAGTTAACTGCATCAGTATCATCTGTACCAGGAGCTACATTAGTGATTTTGCTACCACCCATGTTAAGTGGGCCACCAGTGATGTTGATGGAGTTGCCACCAATTGTCATTTTAGGACCACCGTCAGCATTGGAAATGGATGTAATACCTTTCAAGTCGCCTTCCACATTTACTTTATAAGGAGTAGCTGTGGATCCATCACCTTCAACGGTAGTATTTTTGCCATCTACAAGTTTAGTTTTAGCGTCTTTTAATTGTTTTACGTTAACTGCATCAGTATCGTTTACACCAGCTTTTACATTAGTAATGTTTTTATTACCAGCATCGATACCAGTTTTTGTAACAGATGGACCACCAGTGATTGTTAAGCCATCGTTGTTAACTTTAGTATCACCAATTGTTAAGGAACCATCTTTAGTCAAATCAACGTCCTTGTTCAAGGAGTATGTGAATTGTTTACCAGCTTGGTCTAATACGATGTTTTTACCAGCGCTGAAAGTAACAGTGTCACCAGGGCTTACTTTTTCAGAAGTAGTGCCGTTTGTAGTACCACCATTGTTAGCGGAAGTTACTTTCCAACCAGAGTTGTTGATCGCTTGAGTTACATTGTCAGTAGTAGCAATGCCGTTTGTAGTAGGAGCTACTGCTTTACCATCAGCATTAGTAGTAATATTTTCACCTACTTTAGCAGTGATTTTTACACCATTTGCATCAGCAGATGTGGAGATGAATTTGTCATCACCTTTAACATTCAATGTACCGTCTTTCAACAATACGTCGCTATTACCAGTGTCACCAGCATATTTTAAATTAACGTTTTTCAATTGAGCTACGTTAACTGCATCAGTGTCAGCAGTACCTGCTGCAACACCAGTGATTTGACGAGTTGCAGTTGTACCATTACCTACGGAAACGGCAGCTAATGTAGATGTACCAATTGCACCAGCTTGATCACTATATTTATTAGTACGGCTATCCGCTGGGTTGTAACCTTTTATACCTTTATCTGTAGTTGTTACAGAATCAGAACCTAGAGCAACACCGCCAGCGATAGATGCAGTAGCACTATGGCCGATTGCAGTAGCATCTTTAGCACTTACAGTTGTAGCCCAACCAATACCAGTACCGCCTGCAGCAGTTACAGTAGATTTACGGCCTACAGCAGTAGAACCATCTGCTTCAGTAGAACCATCACCAGCACTTGCACCAGGACCGAATGCAGTAGCGCCTAAACCATTAGCAACAGCTTGTGTACCGAATGCCGCACTGGAGGTACCAATAGATTTAGCGTAACTACCTACAGCTGTACCATTATTACCAGTTGCTTCAGTTTTAACACCGATTGCAATTGTGTTATTATTGTCAGCTTTTACTTCTTGACCGATTGCAATCATACCAGATGCACTTTTAGCTTTACCATCTGCTTGAGCACCGTTACCAATAGCTAGAGCAAAGACATTATTTACTTGACCTGTTGCAGGGTTTACAGTATCGTTACCACGTGCAATTGTTTGTAAATATTTACCAGCGTCACTCGCTACACTACCGATAGCAATTGTTTTACCCGTACCAGCAATTACTTTAGTACCAATACCAATACTATCTTCGCCTGTAGTAGTATTTTCACTACCAACTGCTACGTTACGTTCACCGTTAGTAACGTTGGAAAAACCACCAGCAAAGGAACCTGCTCTATTAACTGTGTTTGTACGACCAATTACAGTTGCTTGGTTAGCATTAGTTGCAATTGTATTACTAGAACCAACCGCTGTTGCTTGTTCGCCATCTACATTATTATTAACACCAAGTGCTACAGCAACATTCTTTTTAGCTTTATTTACATAACCTACTGCTACAGAACTAGAACCTGTTGCTTCAGCTTGACGACCGATTGCCAGAGCAGCGCCTTCAGTAGCGTTTGCACCAGAACCGATTGCGATAGAACGGTCACCAGATGCTGTACTGGAATTACCCATTGCTACAGATGCTTCACCAGATGCTGTATTGCCAACACCGATAGCGCTTGCAGATTTATTAGTTGCTTGGTTTTGGTTACCAACTGCTAAAGAGGACTCTCTATTAGCTACGTTATTAGCACCATAAATAATTTTGCCATTCTCACTATTAGCATATGTACCAGATGCATTATTTTGATAACCAACAACTACAGAGTTTTTAGTTGTAGTGTTACTACCATTTAATGTACCGTCTGGCGTAATATTAATAGCACTACCACCTAATGCAGTACCAGCTTGTACAGGTGTACCTGCTGTAGCAGCTACCATAGCTAAACCAGCTAATACGCTAGCAAGAGCTTTTTTCTTACCACCATTGTTTTTTGCAACTTCGGAAACTACTACGTAGCACTCTTTAGTTTTGCTCCAAACAACTTTAAAGATTTTATTCATATTACTATGAACCCCTTTCTTAACTAGACACAATTACAATCCTTATAATTAAATCATTTAAATACAAAAGAAGGAAAAGCCTAAATTTCCCATACCTTTACGCCTTTCTGAGTATCTTTCATATTTCTTTCATTTTGTGTCATGAACAGAATATCATATATCGAAAATGTTGTAAATAGTTTTCTTCATGTTTTTATCATAAATAGCAAGATTTGTTGTCAGAACCTTTATTTTGTTAAACAAAATTTAATATATGAGTGTTTTTTTACTCATTTTTTCGGCGTTTTATACGTATTTTATAAAATATAATCTATTTTTCTCTATGCAGTACTAGTTTTTTCGATAATAATATTAATGTAAGTTATAAATAAACGATTAATTGATTTAATCTCATTGATTTTTCTCGATTTTGGCATCTATTTATATATTATCTATAAAATATGGATCATGGAAAAATATGAATATAATAATCTAACAACCTTTTAAAGGTACTTTCATATTTTTTTCACATATGAACTCGCAAATGAAATAACTATGAATTTTTCGGCCGATTTTGATAAAAATTATGATATACTAAATCATAATGCGGTATAATTGGGTCATCCCATAGGAGATGATACTAACCATTTTAGAAACTGTATAAACAGGTAGTTCATATAGATATAGATATAGATATAGATATAGATATAGTTATAGATATAGTTATAGATATATAAGTTGGTATTTCTCCATAAAGAATAAGAAAGGACTCGTTATGGATACACAAACTAAAGAGCCAGCAAAAAACACTTCTAATGAAGTATATAAAGAAAATAAAGAAAATAATCATAATGAATCACAACAAATAATTAGTGCTCCACCGCATCAAAAATCTGCGGATCAAGAAGGAATTGATGCATTGAAGGACTCTTACAATGATTTTCTTTATGTATCAAAAGCATTTTCTAATTGTGCTATCAACTCTTTAATCGCCAAAGCACGTCTATACGGTCTCAATCCAGCACCAATTAAGGGTGCCCGTGTCCTCGAGCTGGGTTCCTCTTGTGGTGGTAATATCATTCCTCAAGCGCTGTACTATCCAGAAGCAACTTTCACAGGCATCGACCTATCCCCTGTCCAAATTAAGCATGGTAACGAGTTAATCAAATCTATCGGCCTCACTAATATCACACTGCTAGAAAAAGATATTATGGACATCGATGATGATTTCGGCACCTTTGATTACATCATCGTTCATGGCATCTGGTCTTGGGTACCAGATATTGTAAAAGATAAAATCCTATCCATTTGTAATCGCAATTTATCAAATCGTGGTATCGCCTATGTATCGTACAATACATATCCTGGTTGGAAACGATTGGAACAAATTCGCGATATTATGCTCTATTCTGAAACACAGGCTAAAAAAGATAGCTTGCAAGAACGTACGATTTACACAAAGAATGTGCTAAAGCTAATTGCAGAAACCATGAAGATGGATGAAGAAATTCAAAAACAGTCAGGTTATAAAATCGATAATATCAATCGCGTGTTGCAATCCAATAACTATTATGTAGGCCATGAATATTTAGAAACCTTTAATGATCCTGTTTATGTGGCTCAATTTATTGAGCGTGCAGAGCATCAAGGCTGCGTATATATAGGTGATGCACGATTAGAAAAATCCTTTATTACTTGGTTAGATGACAGCATCGTAGATAATATTAAGGTCCTCTCTAATAATGATTACAAGGCAAAGGAGCAATACTACGATTTTGTTTACGATACACAATTCCGCATGGCCTTATTAACTAAACAATGCAATGCAGGTGCAATCGTACGTAATGAAACAGTAGAGAAAGATATTCTTGAAAGCATTTACTATTGCGGGCTTGCAGAGGATAGACTTGGTACACCAAATGGTTGGACAGATCCTTTACATCAAACTATCAAGTATTTTATGAATACAAAACAACTATTTACTATAGAGGATATTCAAAAATATATAGAAGAACATTATCCAAACGAAACCTTTGATATGAATAAGCTATATGTACGCCTATTCCACCTCTCTATCCTCAACCACCTCAATGCATATGGTGAGAATTATGAATGCTTACCATTTGTAGAAAATGTGAGCTATATTCCTGAGCGATTTATTAATTATGTTTCCACACTAATTGAAGGTAATGGCAAACAGTACATGACGTTAGGTAATATGTTTAACCAAGAGGACGCTAGTGTAGATGAAGGCTTACTATATGTAATGAAGCAAATGGCAAAACCAATCTCTCGCGCAGAGCTAATTGCAATTCTAGATGAAACACTAACGATTACACGCACTCGAAATGGTGAAACATTTACGGTGCCTAGTGAACAATATTTAGACGAATCAATTCAACATATCACTGCTTTGGGATACTTCAGACAATAGATATACCTATATATATATATCTAAGTATAAATCTAAATCTAAATATAAATGCAGATATAGATTGATACATTGATTCATATTTATATCTGCACATAATAAAAGCGTAACTGATAAGAGTGCCGTCTCATCAGTTACGCTTTTTATATTCACTACTATGCGACCTCGGGGTGGAGTTGAGGTATGGCATAGTAGCTACTTATTAAGTTGTGTGAACACTATAAACTAATAGTATCCTTATTTTTTATTAACACGAACGCGTTCGATTGTTGGTTCCCCTTTAGCATTTTTCGCAACTGTATCTACACGGAATAATGCCATTTCAGGGCTGAATTCTGTTACAAGGCGATCATTAACTGTTACGCCGTCTTGAATAGCACGGTATACGATTTGAGCAAATTCATAACGTGTTAACATACGGTCGCCACCAAATGTGCCATCTGGATAGCCTTCTACTAAACCACGGCGAGATAAATCGCTTACAGCTTCATATGCCCAATGGTTTGTAGGGATATCTGGGAACAATGTTGTGTGATCGGCTTTCATCTTAGTACCCGCAACACCATTCAACAATGTAGTCAATTTTTGAATTTGAGCATTTTGTTCAGCTACTGTTTTCTTAAGAGCTAATACTTCTTTACCAATTGCTACACGAGAACGAGATACATTGCTATGAGCGCCTACTTTCACAGATAAACCAGCATTAAATACTGTTTCATCACTGCCTACAGTAGAGCCTACGCTAAGTTGTACATCTTCATTAGGACGATAGAAAGCGCCTAATGCAGCAGCATTACCACTGCGGTAATGGCCATAGCCTGCAGCAAAGTCCCATTTAGCATCTGGATCGAAATCAAGTGGATGCAATGCTGCCAACGCTGCTGCACCTGCTACAGATTTATCAACACGTTTGTCAATCTTAGATAGATTACCTTTGATATTTTTGATATCATTTGTGTTTTTGCTGATATTTGTTGTGTTATTTGTAATTTGGTCAGCAATATCATCTGCAAGAGATACTTTATAGTCGTGAGTATTACCATTTACAGTTGGTGTAACCTTAATATGGTCACCAGCTGTTACAGTTGTAACTTGAGTGGATGCTGCAATTTGATCTTGTACGCGTTTAAGTTGAGATACATTGACTGCATCAGTATCTGCTACACCAGCTTTCACATTATTGATGATTTGGTCGCCTGCGCTGATACCATTTGTAGTGTAGTAAACAGTTTTACTACCTTCACTTGCATACATACCGTATTTAGTGAAGTTCGCTTGTTCTAATGTATCTGTATTTTCGATTTGGATACCTTTAGGTGTAACACCGATATTTTCGCTGCCGTTGAAGAAGCGAGCACTGTCTTTATCGATACGAGCACGAACGTCGTCAGTAGCTTTGCCGAAGTTAGCAGAGCTCATTTCTACTAGGTCTTTATTTACAGATACTTTGTATTCCGCACCGCCATTAGCATTTGTGCCAGATGTAACAGTTGTATTATCACCTGCTACTACAGTAGTATGTTTTTTAGCATCTGCCTCAACAGTAGAGATTTTAGTTTCTACCTTTTTAAGTTGTGCTACGTTTACTGCATCAGTATCATTTGTACCAGCTGCAACAGATGTAATTTGACGTGTTACATCATTAGCTACATCACCAACGGATACAGCTGCCGCAGTCGCTTTCCAGGTAGAACTTGTATCAGTAGATGCTGCTTTGGTGCTGATATCATAACCAGCTGCTCCTTTATCTACTGTCGCATTAGATTTATAACCAAGAGCTACACCGCCTTCAACAGAAGCTTTTGCATCATAGCCAATAGTTGTTGTATTGGCAACAGAGCGGGTTTCACCAGAAGAAAGTCCTCCTATAGCAATTGTATTATCAGCAGTAATGGTATGATCGTTACCCATTACAATATTATTAGATGCATTAGTAATTGTATTATTGTACCCAGTTACGTAATTCAATTTTGCAACATTACCAGCAGTCCCTGTAACAGTATTATTAACACCTGTCATTGATGTCAATTGTGTATAATCGGCTTTATTACCGCCACCAATAGCTAATGTAGATCCACCAGATTTATTATCTTTTACTAAATTACGCACATCTTCTGATAATTTAGTTACAGAGGATGGACCTCCAAAAAGACCTGGTGTTATTGCACCCGCATCTATATTAGTAATAGAGTTAGTAATTTCGTTACCTGCACCGAAAATCAAAGAACCATTAGAATTATTGGTTCTATTAGCAGTACCAACAACAGTGTTGCTTAATCCAGAATAGTTATTAGTAGCTGTAGCGGACTCAATGGAGTTCAAAGAGCCATTAATAGTAGCCCCAAAATTTCTAGTTGCATTAGCAATATTATTGCCATCATAATTGCTGGAAATAACATTTAAAGCACCTGTAGTAGTTGCAACAGTACCATTGGTAAAGCTATTTGAGCCTAATGTTGTTGAATATAAGCCTAGTCCAGCTTTACGCTTTTCTGCGTAAGTGTCAGTATTGACAGTAATATCACCGATTTTCCCACGATAGTTATGAGACCCAATCATGGTACCACCAGTACGAACATACGTATTATCACCTATTGCTACACCAGTAACAACTTTATCTGGTTGTTGTGGAAGACTTCCCATACCAAACGTATTAAAAGTTGTTTGATTAAACGCAAATAACTTTTCTTGTCGCCCAATCGTATTTTCTACATACGCATTCTTACCAATAGCTACTGAGCCAGATTGATCATAATAACTATGAGTTGTTGCATTTTCGCCAATAGCTACATCACCATTAACTTTAGCATAGCCAGACCCGCCAGCATAATTGGTGTGTGCACCTTTACCAATAGCAACTACGCCATCTCTTTGAGCATTAGACCCTGTGCCAATAGCTACGCCACTACCTGCCCCAGCTACATTATCTGCAGCATTAGCTACCATACATAAACTAGATAGCAGCACACCATTGATTAACAAAGTTAATAAACGTTTCCGTTTGTTCATAGTTTAGAACCTCCATTTACAAACTACAAAACCTATCATGCTCTCTTTGCATTAAAATTCACTTTTTATTCATGAGTTTTATATGAATATTGTAGCACGTATACGAATTTTGTAAACAGTAATTTATATATCTATTAAGAGAATATAAAAAAGGATAGTTAATCGATGAGAATTAACTATCCTTTTTTTGGTAAGAGGAAGGCGAACCCCTTACCGGTGCCGTATGATATAGGTTTGTTATTAAGAGAGAGATTTCGAAGTAAACACAACACAAAGATTATCACATAGTTGGAGAGTAACTAAGATGAACGGGCGATCACACGGCATCAAATAATAAGATAATGGCTTTTATAAAAAGCCATTATCTTAAAGAACAATTGATATGAACACTAACGTTTCCCTTACCTAGAGTATATCACTTATATAGGAACAATAGTAGGTTATTTTTCATTTAATTTTCATTAAAATAAAATGAATGCAGGAAATGGCATGACCATTCAATTTGTCTATTCAGTTATCAAAATTATTGTTCAACAAAAACCGTATTAGTTCGTCTTACGAGGTTGAGCATCTTATCGCGAACCGTTGCAGATTGTTCTAAACGATGCTTGCCACCATACCAAGCCATCGGAGTTCCCGCTAAACGGAATGTAATTTTACCATATGCACCGCCAGAGCTATGTTCCGGCTTATTGTATCCCATATCTACAGATACACGCGGCGTAAGTTGCATCTCAGAGCCTATACGCAAACCATTCTTATCAGCTTGTCTATCCTGGTTCCAGTGATAGCCTTCAACATAGACTCTAGCCCAGCGCGCATTTTTAAAGGTTTTACCATATTCTAAGGTATAACCATTAGATACTCGCTCTAAGGTATGCTGGTTCGCATCCAAAACACGCTCATCGGAAGCAGAACCATACCAGTTAAAACGAAACTCGCTTTCACCAGACATATATTCAAGACCAGCACTGAGCCGATCGTGACGATTCAAGAAACGATGGTCATAGAATAGATGAGCCCCATAGAGACGACGGTCGTCCTTGGAAATACGACGGTACCCAACACCTACATTAAGGGTAGTACCCGTATCAGAGGCGCGAGAAATGCGCTGCTGCGTAAACCACACATCACGAGAGGTATTATCGTAATGACCTAGAGGCTGAATAGTCTCCGCAGAATACAGCGGCTTCCACCCTTCTTGGAACTGAAAACTCAGCGTAGTGCGTCGCATCCACGGCTTACCTTTGGCACCATACATAGCATTAGATACATTGGACATAGCCACTGCATTAATGGCGCGGTTCACTGCATCCACATTGCTATACTGCACGGTCTTAGTATCTTGCCGATCCATGATGAGCGGCCCACCTTGGCCAATCACATGGTCTGGTGTGGCAGCAGGCGTAATGTGAAAGCCCTCTGATGCGGCCTTCATGCGCTCTGTTTGAGCATCAGTTTTTGCAGACACTACGCCCTTATCATTATGTAATTGTTGTTTTTCTGCCTCAGCTGTACCCACACAACACAATAGGGCGCTCAAGGCGATACACACAATACGTTTCATTACTCTCTACATTTAAAATTCATGAACAACAAATGAAATATATACTAGTGTATCGAATAATGTTTATGTATGTCAAGATAAGAGGTCACTAGAAACGTATTATATTACTATTATATGTATATAAAAAGAGGTAATAACCATGTTATTACCTCTTTCATATCCTTTATCAATATTAAAGCTTATTCTATATTACTACACTGAATATTAAATATTTGATATTAGATTCTATTTTTCATTAAGTTTTTGCACAAGCATATCTACTGTTTCTTGTAGTTTTTTGTTTTGTGCTTCTAATGTATCTACCCGTTGTTCCAATGCGTTATAGGATGCAGGGGAAATCTTAGGCAATGTTTTATTTTCACCGAATTTATAGGATACGCCTACATTAGTCATCAAATCACCACTTACAGTTGTACCTGCTGTAAGGAGTAGGTTTTCTTTCGGATAGTAACCTACGCCAAGAGCCAATGCATTTTCGCCCTTGTAGTGACCATAGCCACCCATAACTTGAACCTTGTGATCAGGATCAAATTGTAGTGGATGCAATGCAGCTAGTGCTGCGGCGCGAGCATCACCGCGGTTGGATTCTTTTTCCACGTGGCGTACATCTCGATGCAATACATCAATTTGTTGGTTTGTACCATATAATTGGGAGCCGTTAACCACATCTGTAGAATCCGCTGTAATACGACCTGCTGCAACATGAGTGATAGTGCGTTCTTGACCTGCTGCACCAACGGATACAGTAGACACAGGAGCAGTACCGGCGAATCTTTCAGTAACACCATTATTGTAGGTATAACTTGGAGTGCTCACTACATCACTACTTTCAGCAGTAGAATTATTACCTAATACAACTGCATTGTCTAGAGATGTTTTCACATTATTACCAACTACGAATGTATTATTAGCACTCACTTGGTTCTTATTACCAACACTGTAGGAATTATCGCCCTTAACAGTATCTACATTATACGTACCTACACCAAAGGCGCCTGATTGGTTACCTTCAATTTTGTTATATGCGCCAATAGCGGAGTTCTTATCGCCTTTAAAGATAACACCATGACCCATGCCATAGTTAAAATTACCATTTACAGTAGAGTTAGAACCAATTAATACAGTGTTATTCCCCTTACTAGCGGCAGCTTGAGAAGCGCCGAGCCATACGTTTTTATTACCTTGAGAGTAGGAACCTGTAAAGTAGCCTATAGCAATTGTATCGGAAATGGTTGAATTATAACCTGCTGCAAAGTTACCTAAGAAGTTATAATCACCTTTACCGCCTACAAATGTCTTAGAGCTAAGCGCTACGTTACCACCACCTTGAGAACCATTCAAAGCAAGACGACCGATGGCAATATTATTCCCCTTTGCATTTGGATCCCCTGCATGGGCATAGGGATCGCTATTAGCCGCCCCAGTTTGACCACCAAGATGTACATTATCTGAGTTAGTGAAAGATGACCAGCCTTGTAAACCAATGTTATAAGTGGCACCACCACTAGAAACAACAGGAATATCTGCAGCCTGTACCAAGCTAGCAGAAGATATAGTCAAAACTCCGAGTACTGCTAATAATTGTAGTTTCTTTGCGTGATTCATAATCATACGCCTCCCTTGTTACACTACAAAACACTTCTCCTTCATACTTTCCTCATAATTCTACAAGTAGATTATACTGCTATCGAAAAAATATGTAAATAATATAAATAATAATTCATAAAGAATAAATCAGATAATATAATTAATGAATAAACAAACCCCCGTGGAATTTGTTCCTACGAGGGCATTTGTTTTGAAAACAAAAGAGGTAACGGCCTATGCCGTTACCTCTTTCATAGATATATAGTTGTATATACCGATTAGCGGATGCGTTTAACGCGGTTATTACCGTCACGCATAGCTTCTTTCAAGCTGTAGATTACCATTTCGTTCATGTAGAAACGCAATTCATCATTAGACATGTTAGCTGTATTCTTTTCAAGAATTGCCAAAATTTGGTTTTCATATTCAGCTTGATTCATGTCAGACACAGTTGTGTGGTTTGTGAAGAATTCTTTGTAATCTAAGTACAAGCGGTCTAATGCTACGCGAGCATAGCTATCTTTTTTATAGCGATGGCTTGTAATATACCAGTCACGACGAACATTCATGTAGTACAACACGTTATTAGTATAACGTTGTTGACCAGACATTACGCGATTGTCGTCTTTGATTAAAGCATTGCTCATCCCCAATTGGAATGCTGCAAATTCAGATACTACAGCTTTTACCTCTTCACTAGGAACAGCTAGAGAGATTTCTTGTTGTTCTGCAGTCAAAGGAGCCGCAGGTTGTTCAGGCATCATCAAAGGATCTTGTGCCGCATGTACTTGACCAGCAACACATACAGAAGCAATTGCCATAACTGGTAATAATTTAATTAGTTTCATAAGTCTCCTCTCTCGAAGTGCCCTCCCCAGAGCTACTTCATTTATCATGTAATAGATATTATCTCTTGAGGAACTTTTATCCCCATAGAGACCCCCATACTAAGCATGGTAAATTTATTAATACAGTGTGCTTCAATCAATAATGATTCTAGTAGCTTACATTTTCATTAGTATACACGATATATCGTATTTCGTCTATATAGTTTTTCATTAAGGTTAGAAGAAAAATGCATAGGTGGCTATATAGTTAGTTCTATACTCCATACAATAAAAGCCTCCTAATAATAAAGTCATGACTCTATTATTAGGAGGCTATATATGTTAGCTATTGTACAAAAGATTATTTAATAAATCTACACTTAGAACTTATGTGTAAATCCTGCGTTTACGCCCCAGTCTGCTTGGTAGTCACCAGACAAACCTGTGGCAACGTCAGCAAATACGCTATTGTTGCTATTAAAGCCATAACGGCCGCCGAAAGCAAGTTCAGTCCAAGTACCTTTAAGGTCTTGCTCTGTTAATTTCGCAACACTGCCACTAGAGAATGCGGTTTTTACATTGCCTGTGAAAGCATGACCTGCTGCAAAACGTGTATAAAGGTTACCATTACCGAACTGTTTACCCAATTCAAGGCCAAGCTTACCAGTAGTACTATTTACGCCAGATTGGTTAACAGATACATTATCTACAGTAAAGTTACGGCCACCAAAGTGTGTAAAGTTCAATTGTGCTTGTGGTTCTACATAGAAACCATTAGCGTATTTCAATGTTTTACCATAGCGAACACCGATGCTGTACGCATTGGATTTTGTATTGCCAGACATAGCTTCGCCAATTTCATTACGAGCTGTGAAGTCATTAGATACGCGACCAACTTGAGTTTCTACATGAACATATTGATCTTTGCCAAGGTCTTTCAAACCATAAGCACCAACGGAGAAGGATTTCACCTTGCCGGAACCATCGAATACATAATCTTCGGAACCGCGAAGGTAGGACACTTGACCACCTACAGTCCAGCCACGGCTGATTTTAGCATCATAACCACCTTGGATGCGTGTATAATCTGTAGCTGTATCAATACCACTGCCAGAGTAGCTGTACTTACCACCACCGATGCGAGCCCAAATACCAGTTGGTTCACCTTGTTGCAATACGCGAGGACGATACATATCGTCAGCTACTGTACGCCATACATTGATATTACCTACTACAGCGGAACGAATACCACGCATATGAGGTGTATCATAAGCACCGCGAATAACAGGGTTAGGATTTGGAGTTACAGGATTAACAGGTTTTGGATCCGGAGTTACTGGTGTAACTGGCTTAGGATCTGGAGTTACAGGTGTAACTGGTTTTGGATCTGGAGTCACAGGTGTAACCGGTTTAGGATCCGGAGTTACAGGTGTAACTGGTTTTGGATCTGGAGTTACTGGTGTAACTGGTTTAGGATCCGGAGTTACAGGTGTAACTGGTTTTGGATCTGGAGTCACAGGCGTAACTGGTTTAGGATCTGGAGTTACAGGTGTAACCGGTTTAGGATCTGGAGTCGGTGTAGGTTTTGGTTCTGGCACCACATAGGAGCCTTGGCCATTACCGTCTTTCCATGTAATATCCCCTTCTTTTTGGTCTGTAGTCAACGCTTTTTTGTAGCTAGACACAATACCTTTAGAAGCAATAGATACTGTACCAGAAAGGTTTCTTTCACCGTTTACATAGTTTTCATAATAGAATTTGTGGGCCAAGTTATCTAAAATCTTGTTTACATTGCTTTCAGAAGAAGTATCAAGATGATCGCCTGTTACATAGCCATGCACGCCGGAGCCAGCTGCAGCAGATTTCACGATGAAGTTACCACCCTCGATATCAGCCGGATCAAGACCATTTTTCTTGGAGCCTTGTTTAGCGAAGTTCAAGCCCGTGCTATCACTCATGTCATAAATAACATTGATATGGCCGTCCAATTTATTTACATGAATGTCGCTGCGAGAATCTTGCGCAATACGGCTGAAACCTTCGCGCGTACGAGTACCTGTGAGGTTGTTAATACTACTACGTTCTGTTTTACCATCAATTTTGAAAGATTCCAAGCCGCCCATGCTATCATGGCTCCACATGCCACCATCAAAGGTCATGTTGATTTCGCCACCTTTATCCTCTAAGGTGTTCACAGCTTTACCGGAGAACTGGTTAGGACTGTTATGTGCACGACCTAGACCGATATTAATCACAGATGGTTGCTGTTCTTGATGAGGAGGCATCATTTTATCAGATACCAGCACATCACCTTGCATATTAAACACTTTGTGTTTTACAGTACCCGCATCATCAATGCCGAGATTAATTTTACTATTATATGCAAACGCTACTGGATATGGAGACTTCCATGGTGCAGTAGTCACGTCCATAACACCGCCATCTACTTGAATGGAACTGTTATTTAGCATGCCTGTAATGAAAGCTGGTTGACGATAGCGTTTAGGCAATTGAGATGCATCAGGAGTATCCAAAGAGCCAATTGTAACTTGACCACCATCAGATGCGACTACACCATTCGCAGTCGTATTACCAGTACTTTCAAATTTACTTTCAGAACCTACGGCAAATACGCGGCCATCAGAATTAAGACCTGCTGCAGCCCATGTACTTGGCACGGCCATCGTAGATGACAATAAAGTCATCATAACAGCAGATAATAAAATCTTATTTCTACCTCTCATCCTCTTACACCTCAACTATTAATACAATTACACTCAAATTTGTGAAAGTCTCTTCATAAACGAATATATCTATAAGTTGATTTATCAGTCGTTATTTATAGAAAAAGATAGATATATACTCACTTTATTAAGAACTCACGTCTAACACTTTTTAAAATATATTTAAAATATTACACTATTTTTTGTGAATTGTAAATGAATTTCTATATTTTTATTTAAAGTTATTTAAGACATTAATATTTGAGTTATAAAACGAGAACATAAAAAAGCAGTGACTAGATCACTGCCTTTACTAATTCAAATTTATTGAAATCTATAGTATTATTCATCGTAATTTGACGATATATATGATTATATCTATAATATAAACAGATAGCCAAACGAGTGGTTCCGTCGGGCTCATCTCAAAAGGATTAAAAACATGATGAAATGGCCTTTCAGTTATCGAGTTATTGGTAACGAAGGGCTATTTGTCTTTTCCAAGACAAATAGCCCTTCATTATCCTAGGATCGCTATTAAATTCAAGTCACATCTTAGGCTTTAAATATAACACCATTATGCTCTAGTTGTTCCACTGTTTTTTTACCAATGCCCGGTAGCATCAATACTTCTTGTTTAGTAATTGTTTTAAAATCATCTACTGTGTATAGGCCGGCTTGTGAAAGTGTAATTTGTGCACCGAACCGTATATTGTCATATACCGGATTTCCACGCAAAGCCCCACCTTTAGCAACCTCTACGGGGTTCATATGAGCGGACTCGCGTTTTCCCATATAACTATCATTAGAGTACCGATTTATAACAGTTCGACCGGTAACACGTTCATACGCATCATATAGAGTCTGCCATAGTGGACTTTCAAAATCCACTAATTGAGTTGGTAAAAATGAGATAGCAGTATATAAGCTTATTAATTCTCGTGGGTCAGAATCTATGTTGCTCACTTGGTCTACCATATACATAATAGCCTCTAAATGATCTTCTACAAAATCGTTCCAGCGCGTTGCATCTTGTAATAACCAATCAATATCTTCATATTCATCAACAAGATCTGCTAATACATCATGGGCTATCTTGCTTTCACCACACTGCAAAGCCAATAGAATATACAGCATATGCATAGGCAACATGATATCCGGAGCCTGATTAAATGCATTTTGTATATCATCGCAACATGCAAGATATCGCTGATATACCTTGCGGCCGCGATCCCAGTTGGCAGCGCCACAACAAGCAACCATCATATACACAAGAAATCCCGAATGATCTTGCTTGTCTCCGTGAAAAACTGGCATAAAGCAGGTAATCGCATCATTATACATATTATATTCTAAATATATCATCCCCATGTCGATGAGGCAACGCATATAAGGACGCGTCTCTATTATATTCCAATCTATTTTCTTTGGTTTTTTCAACGATTCTACTAGCTGTTTCAACTGATAAATTTGAAAGCTTGGATGTAACTCAAGGGCTATGAGTTCTCGTTTAGCATCTACTTCATCTGGACATAATGCAAGGATTTCATTGTATAACTTCCTTGATTTCTCATTCGTATCAGCCTCTTCTGCAGCCTCATATAAATCACGTAATTTCATTTCTATCGTATTATTAAAATCACCACGATTATATTGAGTCATAAATGCTTCTAACAAATCCTCAATAGATTTGAAATCAGATTCATGTTCGGATACAAATTGTTTCTGTAAACGTAATAATAACTCACTATAAAAGTTAAACATAGAGTATCTCCTTATACATATGAACGTAAAAATACTACTCATATGTAATATAGCACGAGGGAATATATTAATTCTAGAGGTAATACCTCGACCTATTAATATCTCATCTGAAAATGGGTTGGCAACTAGACGATAAAAATGAGACACCGATTATAGTCGATGCCTCATTCTTTTGGGGGTCTATCAATATTAGGGTTATAGAAATATACGAAATATATTATAAAAGCCCCATGTATTAGATTGTTACATCCAATACATGAGGCTCTTTTTTTATGAGTGCTATATATTTATATAGTAACTATTATATTAGAATTTATGTGTAAATCCTGCATTTACAGACCAACCTGCTTTATAGTCGCCAGATAGACCTGTGCTAATATCAGCGAAGATGCTGTTATTTGCATTGAAGCCATAGCGGCCACCAAATGCGAGATCTGTCCAAGTACCTTTAATGTCTTCGGATGTGTATTTAGTAGTAGCACCACTTGTGTAAGTAGTTTTTACTGTACCAGAGAAGGCATGATTTACGCCAACGCGAGTATAGATATTACCTGCACCGAAGTTTTTACCGATTTCAAGGCCAAGACCACCTGCGGTGCTGCTCACACCAGATTGCTCTACATGCATGCTGCCAGCATTGAAGCTATCGCCACCAAAGTGAGTGTAGCTTAATTGTGCTTGTGGTTCAATATATGTACCATTTGAAAGCTTCACAGTTTTACCATAGCGTGCACCGATAGAGTATGCATTAGCTTTAGTCTCGCCAGACAGTCTTTCACCAATTTCATTACGAACAGTGAAGTCGTTAGATGCACGACCTACTTGAGACTCGATGTGGATGTATTGGTTATTACCAAGATCTTTCAAGCCGTACGCACCAACAGCAAAGGCTTTTTCTTTGCCAGTACCGTTAAATACGTAATCATCATTGCCACGAAGGTAAGACACTTGACCACCTACTGTCCAACCGCTGCTAGTTTTAGCATCGTAACCACCTTGAATGCGTGTATATGTAGTATCTGTGTCGATACCTGTTGCATTGAAGCTGTATTTACCACCTCCAACGCGAGCCCAAATACCTGTTGGTTCGCCTTGTTGCAATACACGTGGACGATACATATTATCTGTCAATGTTCTCCAACCATTGATATTACTCATGATAGAAGAACGAGCGCCGCGCATATGAGGTGTATCAAAATCACCCATGATAACGTGAATATGACCGTTGTTCTCAGGTTTAGGCGTTGGAGCTGGAACCGGTTTCACCTCTGGTTTTGGAGTTGGTTGAGGTGTAGGTTTTACCTCAGGTTTTGGAGCCGGAGCTGGTGTAGGTTTTACCTCTGGTTTTGGTGCTGGAGCTGGCTCTGGTTTTACTTCTGGTTTTGGAGTTGGCTTAGGTTGAGGCTTAGGCTCAGGTTTTGGAGTCGGTTTTACCTCTGGCTCAGGTTGAGGTTTCGGAGCTGGTTTATTTTCACCATATACGTATTTACCTTGACCATCTTTATCTGCTTGCCAAGTAATGTCCCCTTCTTTAGCATGACCTGAAGTAATAACTGTAAAACGACCAGATTCAGAACCATCAGATGCAATAGCTACTGTGCCTTGAAGGTTTCTTTCACCATTTACATAGTTATGATAATACATCTTATGTGCCAAATTATCTAAGATCTTATTTACATTCTCTTCGGAAGACATGTCTAGACCTTTTTGAGTCGTGTACACATGAGCAGCCGCACCAGGAGCTGCACTTGTAATGTGGATATCACCACCCCAGAAAGAATCTGGTGTCACACCATTATAGGTTTTAGTTGGTGGTGTGTATTCTGGATCTTCCGTATCGGCATACTCACCATTCGCATCGTAGAAGAAGTTTACATGACCGACTAACTTATCAATGTGGATTTCATTGTGCTCATTTTGCACTACAGCATTTTCAAAACTACGATTTTTAGAACCTACCAAGCGATGTACACGGCTTGGTGTTGTCATTGTACTAAAGCCAGTACCATTTAACCCACCTTGATAAAGATGATCCCAATAGCCACGTTGACCAAGGTATACATTAATATGGTTTGGTTGTTTTGCATTTTTATCTGCTACATTAAGAGCAAAGCCAGTCCACATTACTTCATCACTATCTAAACCGATATTAATTACAGATGCATAATTAGGGTTGCCATCGATACGGACATCACCTTCAATAGACATATCATGTCCAGTAAAATTACCTGTATTACCATCTACGCCAAGATTTACAGTACCACCTTTAGAAATAACAACTGGATTACTGCTACGACCAACTTGAAGATCACCATTTTTAATATTCACAGTACTGCCATTTTGGCTAGTAATGATAGTATTACGTTCATCAATTAATCTACCGGTTACGTAATCTGCATTAATGGTACTCAAATTATCTGCATCAAGCCCATACATTGTACCTTGCGGTGTTCCCAAGTCTACAGTTTCACCCTTAGTCAAACTAAAAACAGGATATTCCGCCATTGCATACTGACCTACAGAGCTAGCAATCGTCAGGGCAATTGCTAAGGATAATTTCGCTTTACACATGCGTTTCATAAGAACCCTCTCTCTACACAATATAAACTATTATTAAATAATTTAATTATATTTAATATTTGCATTTTTGTAAATACGAGGAAAATTTACCACATATTGTATATAACAATATAAAAAGCAGTAACTATAGTTACTGCCAAGGTATACGTATATATATTTTTGTATATTTCTATTTATAGATTCTTATTGATTCGCTTATATGTTCGCCATATAATGGACTTAGGATAGCCAGTGAGGTCGGGCCTCTCTTCGTTAATGAAGGGAGGGTTGTCTATGAGTGATTATGAGTTAATCATGATAATTCTAGAGGCAATGACGGTTGTCATTGCCTTTGGTGCACTTGTGGCTCTTATTTGTCTTGGAAAAGACAAATAGCCCTTCGTTATCCCCTGGATAATTAGGTAACTGAAAGGCCATTTCATCAATTTTTTGTAACTGTGAGATGAGCCCGACGGAACCACTCGTTTGGCTATCTGTTTATATTATAGGGTTTATATCATATATCGTCAAATACAGATAAACAATACTAATATGTTGTATTATAAACCAAGAGGCAGCGATTATCTCGCTGCCTTTATTATTTCTATTATTTACGTACTAGACCTATTATATCTATTATTTACGCGCCACGCGCATGGCGGCCATCATGCCTGGGGATTTCCAGACGGATTGACCATTGTCTGAAACGAGTTTGTTGTTATAGTAGAATACATCTGCATTGTAATAATTACTATCGCTAGATGTTACCTTATAGCTAAGACCAGATGTCGTATATACTGTGAAATTAAGTACATCCCCTACTCTCTTTACAGAGTCTTGGTCTACATACCAGCTATTGCCGTTATAGGTCGTAGCATATACATCGGTACGAGCTTCTACGTCATGTGTATTAATACCGATTAACACGAGCAGAGTCGCTAACATATATAAGAATTTACGCATTAGAATTACCTCCGTTTTATCGTTCGAATACTTGTTTATTATACCAAAAAAACGGTGAAATTCACATTAAAATGGCACCTTCTGCGTCACTATTAACACAGCATAGAGCGGTAATAATGGTGAATTATAATATTGATACGTACTAAAGATAAGATCCCACATATACTGCATGACTAGCTTATTATCGTGCATATACACCATAAAATACAAAACAAATATGAGGGTGTTGTGACATATTTTATACATTTAACATATACTATACTTCAACTAATAAGTTAATTATTTCTATATAAAAGAAGGTATCAATTACAGTTGATACCTTCTTTTAATTCTACTATATACTTTATTAAAAATTATCCTAATATACTAATTCTCCATTAAATACGCGATATTCCTCACCGATTTTTGTTAAATCCTTTACAAATAATCTAGAAGCTTGATAGTCTAACTTCATAACTAATGTATATCCAACAGATTTAGCCTTATGTATTACTTCACCTAGGAAGTTAACAATGTTAAAGAATACCTCCTGAGGAGTACAATCTAAACATTTTAATAAAGAGTCATCTTCTTGTAATCTAATACTATATATAGTCTCTCGATCGTCTTCCAAAGTAAAGCTTAATAACACAGAAGATGTCTCTACATCATAATCCAAATGATATGTATTAAGACGACCACGCACTATAGTTTTGTCATCATCTAAAATATTTGTGATTTCAAGCTCTATTGGCTTATTCTTATCAACTGAAAGTACATATTTTCTCATAGCTAAATTCTCCCAAACCTATATATTAACTAATTTATCCCCAGAAATGAAAACTCCCAATATATTCATTCCATAATATTACTGTATAGATTATAACCAATTATGAGACAGAAAATCCATAAATAGAATATCAAATTTATTCGATTTAGTTTAAATATTAATTACAATATATATTTTGTACTTTCTAATACATTAACTCCCCATACTATTTATGCATCACTATGCTCATAAAATTTAATATAACAGATCAAAATCCCTACAAGTATTGGATATGCCAATAAAAATTCATTACTCATAAAGCATGCAATCTGCCCAAAGAATGCCACTAGTAGGTAGACTAATGTAGGATTATTAATATACTTTTTAATCTTATATGATTTGTACAATATATATATAATTGGAGTAATAAACAAAATTTCACCTATCAACCCAAACCAGGCCAATATAGCTGCAAATTCATTAAGCACTGGATATTCAAATGCTAGAAAGCCTTTTTGTAACACATCTTCCGTCCAACGTTTAACTTCGCCACTATCTTTAGCAAAATCAGGGAATTTATCAACCATATAGCTTGAGTGCAAGCCTCTACCAACGCCAAATGCTAAATGGTCTAGTCCAACGTTAAACATCGCAACTGTATTACCAAATCTAGCTGAATTAGATCTAGAACTAGTATTGCTAACCGACTTAACATTGCTATCAATATATTTATCTAAAGCTTTTTCTACAGATATAGCCTTAGGTGCTTCTTCGACAGCAGTCGTTTGAGAAATACTTGTCTTAATCATAGGACTTACTACAGAATCACCAACAATGGCGAAAGAATAGCTAAGAACACTGAGACCAATTGTAAATAGACACAGCTTCCACCAAGATTTGTATCTAAAGATTAGACTTAATACAATAAATGCTACGAGTTCGAATAGATAAACAACAACACCTGTGCGAGCTTTAGTTAAGAAAATCATGGAAACTAAGAGAAATGCTAATATAATATCAAGTTTATTTTTAGAATTCACATAATGAATACCTAATAATGGTGCCAAAAATACAGCAATCATACTAAAATAGGATGGTTCTAACGCAAGGCTTCTAAGTTGACCTGGCCATAATTCCGGAGGCCACCACCCACTTTGAACAACAGGATCATATAAGCTATTATTAATAGTTACTAATATACTAGCCAAGTAATCCGAACCACTCCATAGCCAAGAAACCTCTATAACAGAGTAGGCTATACATAGTATTGTTAATATCCTTGCAGCATTAACAATAGTATCAAGACCTTTTTTACAATCATCTTTATATAGATTAAAAATGATTAAGAATAGACCAATTAAGGGGAATATAAAGTTTCTAAACAGATACCAAACTAAAGACACCATTAGCTTTACTTGTAGGATAAATTCATTCCCTACAAACGAAGGAAATAGCGCATATAGTTTTTGGACAACAGATGTATTGATTAAATACGTGTAAATAACAGTATCATAAAAAGGAAAAGAGAATACCCCTAATATAGTACAAAAAACAATCCAAACGATAGATATAGCAAAATATGGTTTAAATGGAACCTCTGTTTTCTTGTTCCATATGCTATATACAATAAATAGTAAAATGGAAAAGAAAAGAAATATCATTGATAGATTATTACCCATTGAGAACAAAGTATACCGATCTGGTATCCGCATCAATGGTAATGAAATTATCATTGCACAAAGCAATAGCTCTTGAATTTTATAATATGCTGTATTAATCATATTAAGACAAACCTCACAAACTAGTTAATACATCTTACAAGAGTCGCTTCCATAATAAGCCTCCCATAACAATCATAATTAGAAATTCTGTTAGTAGCATTGTCATTGCTACGCCTTCTGCACCCCACATATAACACAATGGGAATATAGATAACAAACTAAAGAATGCTGCTAATACTAGAGTTCGACTATAAGCACTATTCATATTAAGGGGTAACATCGTTTCTTCACCAAATACAGTACTAATAGCAACAGCTAATGGAACAAATGACAAGATTCGTAATACATCAACTGTTAAATCATAATCAGCTCCGAACAATAGCTTAACGATAGTATCTGAGAATAAAAATAGAGATGTACAACCAACAAGGCCTACAACCAGATATAAGAATAATTGCTTTTTAATGAATCGTAATCCTTTAGGAATATCATCCTTCATCATCTTACTGATAAAGGGATATATGGCATCACTTACAGCATATATACCTCTGCGAACACAGGTAATTAATTTATCAGCAGCACTATAATAACCAACGATAACATTATTCGTAAGCATACCTAATACTACTACATTAGTTGCAGTATACAAGTTAACTGCCAACGAAGATACGAATATAGACCAGCCTTCTTTATAAGAATTAATAATCTCATCCATAGGTGGCAATTTGAATAATCCTGTATAGTGTTTTCTTAACCAAACTATTGAAAAAATACCTGCAATTAATGGAGTACAAGCTTGTAAAAATGCCGCAAGTATATAATCATCTGGAGATTTTACGAGTAAAAATATACCAAGCATTGTACAGATACGACCACTCATATTTAAGATAGTAATATACCGCATTTTCTGTATGCCCTGGAAAAACCATACAGGAAATAAAACATTGCCTATAATTCCACAGTACATAACCTGAAATAATACTATATCAATCATATTTCCTAGTAATATACGTTGCAAATTATAAATAGCAAAAAATACTATGGTAACAAATATTAATATACATACTTTTCCATAAAAATATTTGGCAAATAGAGATCCTATCTTCTGTTCTTCAGCCTGTGCTATTGCCTTTGGTGCTGTTAAGGAGTACCCAAAATCAACAAAAATTCGGAAATATTCCATAATACCTTGCATAAAGGCAATCATCCCGAAATGCAATGGTCCTAATACGCGAATCAAATATGGTACTAAGATAAATGCGAGTACATATTCTAAAGCACGCAGAGTCAGCAGAGAAAATATATTCTCTATTAATACGGAGTAACTCTTCCTCACATTACCCATCCTCTAACATTAATATCTATCAAACCTTACTAATCATGCTTTCATAATTAGAGAAAACCCCATAGTATTATCAATCTAAAAATATCAAGATAATCTCTATGGGTTTTAATCATATATAATATACAACCTTACAAATATATATAATTCATATTTAATAATACAATTTAACCAATACCCTCTTTATATATTGTTTGTATTTCCACAGTGGGTTATGGCTAGTATCAACTGTATGAGCTAATACATAGTGTTTATATTGTGTGAGTAAATCATTGTACTCTTTCTTACATTTATTTGCACAAACTCTACGAGACAATTCCACATAGGAATTTAAAAGATACAGTTGCAACTCATTCTTTACACTACTACAGTGATTCATAATATAATCACTCATATATATGTGGGACTCTACTGTATCTGTCATAAAACGTCTACTGAAATTAGCCATTATACTACCAGCGCGTTGTACATAATAATAAAGGGGTTCATTTACCGTTACTATAGTATTAGCATTTAAAAATAGCCTGAAAATAGTAAAATTATCCTCTTGAACTCTCCCCTTTGGAAAACGAACTAGTACTGTCCCATTGAATAACTCAGATTTAAAAAGTTTATTCCATACTACATTGAGATCGAATGGTTCCGTTTTTAATAGATAATATCTCAACATATCCATGCCTGTGAAAGTTCGTTTATCATCTTGAACAGACATAGTATGTATACTTATATCATCATCGCCTCTATAGATATAATAATTACAAGAAACCATATCAGCATTGCTACTATTCGCTACTGTAAATAATCTTTCACACATTGTATTTTCTATAAAATCATCACTATCAACGAATACAATATAGTCTCCTGTAACATGATCTAAACCATAATTACGAGCATCGGAAAGCCCACCATTTTCTTTGTGAAGAACCTTAATCCGTTTATCCTTCGCCGCATAAGAATCAGCAATAGAACCGCTGCGATCAGTTGCCCCATCATCAACTAAAATAATTTCTAAATTTTGATAGGTTTGATTAAGTATTGATTGAATACATTTATCAACATACTGTTCAACATTATAAATAGGAACAATAATAGAAATTAATGGCTCCATATACTTAATCCTTTCGATCTATCTTATATGCAACAATATTATGTCCACAACGTTGGTCCTCTGGAGGCATCTGCATATAATCATCATACATATTATCCAGGTATTCTCTCCAACAAGACATAACAGAGAATGATTGGTCTTCAAACTCAATGGTAGTCATCTTCTCAAAATCTTGTTTAGATAATCGTTCCTTTACACCTTCACCCCATGCAATTACACCAACATGCTCCGAGGTATTGTAATCATAGGATTTAGCCAATCGATCCATAATATCAATACAACGTTGTTTACCAAATAAACGACATAATGGTACAACAACTAATTTGCCTAAAGCATGGATGAGAGATTTTCCCTTAAATAGTTTAGCACTAGCTAATGTAAGTATTTTTTGATAAAAAATCGATTTATCATAAATCTCTTTCATAATGGACATATCTTCACTAAATCCATCAACAGGAAAAATATCTATCCACAAATACTTACTACGCAATGTATTAGAATATATATTTTCACAAGGGATATTTTTATTGATTATAGCCGCATAGGTTGCATCCAAACTATGATTGATAGGATTAGCAATTAGCTCTAATCCATCGTGATCGTAGTGCTCTTTTAACGTTAATAACCGTTCATAATCAGGTCTTGGCATGCAAACATCAATATCATCATCCCAAGGTATAAACCCTTTATGTCGAGCTGCACCTATTAATGTGCCATAACATAAACTATATTTTAAATTATATTTTTTGCAAAATTGGTCAAAATCCTTGAGAAGATTCAACTCTTCTAGCTGAACTTCTCGTAAAGATAATTGTTGCATACTCATCCAATCCCATACTAAATAACAGTAACATCTGTATCAGATACAAACTTATTGAGAACGCGTACCTCTTCAACTATATCTTGATGACTCATCAAGAAGCTTTCAGAGTCTTCTCTAATACATTTCAAAAACTCAACAATTTCGTATCGTAAACCTTCACCTTCAAATTTATAGAAGTACTTTTGATTCAAGTTTACATCTTCAAAGCGCATTTCAAAGAATTCTGTTTTCCACCAAGGTGCAGGTACATAGATATATCCTTTAGAACCAGATATGACTAAATCACCCTCAGCTTTAGCATTGATAGCCACTGTAGCAGAAGCCATCGCATCATCATAAAGGAAATTAATTTTCGATAAAATATCGACATCATCAACCTTATGGCTTATAAAATCAACGCGGTTATAATTAAAGCCTAAGAGTTTAAAGATAGCCAATAACGGATAGGATGCTAAAGATAAAATACTACCACCCGCTATTCTAACTTGATTAGCCAAATCATCACCCAAAACTTGTGTAAAATTAGCCTCTACATTAAAGATTTTACCAATTTTTCCACTACGAGCCATGGCAATTAACTTATTAAAAGCAGGGCTATACGCTGTTTTTAAGCCTTCCATTAATACTAAGTTGGAAGATTTCGCCAACTCTATCAAGCGTAATGTTTCATCAAGGTCACTACTAAATGGAAATTCTGTTAATACATGTTTTCTAGCTTGTAGTGCTTTTTCAATATACGCACCACGTTTAGATAAAGGCATGTTAATATATACCGCATCTACCTCATCTAGTAACTTTTCAGATGAACAAAATTGCTCTAAATCATTAAACTGATATGATTTATAGATAGTATCAGTCTCATCTGTCTCTGTGTACCCACCTATAATATCAATACCACTAACAAATTTAGACTCATCTAAAAATCTGTCCAAAATAACTTCATTACCAATAATACCTAATCTAACATTCTCGGAATTTCTGATTTGAGTACTAGAAATACCTTGTGTTCTTGGTAGATAAACTACCTTACAATACTCATTTAAATAATCAAAATAGCCTTCCCAATCAGATCCAACAGTAAATATATCTACATTAAAACGTTTGATATCATCTATTTTTTGGCCAAAATATTCTTCTACTACGATTTCATCTGCAAAACCTGTAGCACGCACATTATCAATGCGCGTCATTAAAGAATCACGAACATTAAATTTGCCTCTAGATTTATCAAAATAGTCGGATGTAACCCCAACAATAAGATAATCACCTAATGCTTTTGCATTCTTTAATAGATTATAATGTCCCTCATGAAACAAATCATATGTTCCATATGTTATCACTTTTACCATATTATTTACCTGTAATCTCTTTAATGACTGATTTCATTGTTTCTACGAGCATTTTATTATCCTCAATCGTTGTATCACCAATATGAGCAACGCGTAGTACAAAGTCTTCATTGACCCCACCCGTAGGATTTACAAAAATATCATATTTGTCCTTCAAAATTGTAAATACATCTTTAGCGATTGGTTGTTCAAAACGAATAGGTGTAACCGCATTACTGATAGTAAAAGTAGGAAGAGATACTGGTAGTTCTTTAATTCTATTTCTGAAATCTTTTGCCACACTATCAATACGAGATAAATAGTTTTCAAAACCTTCTTCTTCGATTAAATGTAATGCTTTATTCATTTCTAAGCATACTCCAACAGCAGGTGTGAATGGTGTTTGACCTCTTGTAAAGTTCTTTATATATTGGTTGAAATCAAAATAAAGATTCTTAATGTGATTATTTTTTACACGTTCCTCATATAATCTGTCACTAATTACAATAGGAGATATACCTGGTGCAATACAAAGTCCTTTTTGGGAACTCAAAATAGTAACATCAATATTATTACCAGCCATATCATAATGATCAATTAAAAACGAACTAATTGCATCAATCACTAAGTACGCTTGTTTCTTTTTAGCAAAGCTACTTAATAAATTAATATCATATAGCTGTGCTGTAGAAGTTTCATCAATATTAGCAATAACAAATGTAAATGATTGTTCTTCTACTGCATCAAAATGTTTAGCAGTCAACGCCTCGCCATCTTCTAGTTTAATCACAGTATGAGAAATCTCATGGAGTTCACATAAATCAACAAAACGTTGCCCAAAAGTACCACCATTAATAACTAGTACATGGTCAGTTTCATTCATACAATTCATAATAGTAGCTTCTAATGCGCCTGTACCAGAAGCTGTTAAGTAGATGGATTTATAGCTTTCTGGTGCATTCATAAACTTTTTGAGCAGTTTATCTGAGTCTAACATAACTTCAGAAAATTCTGCTGTTCTAAAATAAGGAACTTGTTGATGTCTTACATCAAGAATTTCCTTTCTCATTTGTGTTGGTCCTACTGTAAATAGTTTCATAATATAATCCCCTCTTATTGTTTCCAATATACTCTATAGTTATGATGCGGTACCTGGCGATCTTCAGGTGGTGCTTCCATATAATTATTGTACAAATGACTTAAATAGAAATCGCTATCTGTAAGTCCCCAAAACTCAGTATCCTCAAAAGGATATAAACTTCTATTATCAAACAAGGTCTTTTCATAGACCTCTCGTTTATTACCACTTGCACAGTCAACGAGAACACTTATATATTTCGCATCTGAAAATGGATACTGTTGTGCATCTTGGTTAATCTTTTTAATTAAACTTGTAGTTGGTAAAAAATGCATTAAGCTAATGGCACCAAATTTCAAGAATGTACGAACATAACCTTTTAGCTTAGCAAAGCTACCTTTAGAGTCTACGTAGCGATTACTAAATGTAAATTTCATAGACGATCCATGGAACAACAAATTTAAAAGTTGTTGGTGTCTAAAAAGTTTTTGTTGTGCCTGTGTATCATCTGGTAACCCATCCATAGGGAAAATATCTATAAATACACCTGCTTTATCAAAATTACGCCATAATGTATTATCAATCATAACTGTTTCTTGATCGAATACCTTTGCCATTGTATAGGTGTAACTATCATCGTTTTCAATAGAATATACTTGATATCTTGGATTATGGTCATTATATAGCTTAATAAAGCGATTATAATCATCCCGTGGCATCATAATATCAATATCATCATCCCATGGAATAAAGCCTTTATGTCTAACAGCCCCCAACATCGTTCCATAGGCTAATACATATCGAATATCATGTGTATCACAAAAATGTGCCACATCTTTTAAAATATCTAAAGCGACACGCTTAATTTCCGAAAAACCAATTTCTCGCATCAAAAAATTTCTCCATAATACAAATAGGTCTATTATTTAAAGAATTTTCTTTTTAAGAATAAGCCACCCTTTTTCAACCAATTTTGAGGCTCCATAAAGGATACATTTTGTTCTTTATAGTCGATGTTATTTGCTTCAATCCATACGTCAAGCAAGATTTCGCTTACAAAACCATAAATACGAGCTTCGTATGTATCGTAATTGGAAATATCGACGCGATGTTCGATTTCCTCCAAGATAGAGAACATCCACTGGCAGTATTGATCAAATAGGTCGCGACGCATGACAAACATGTTGAACATGTGCGCCCATGTGCGATTGCAAACCTTTGTGAAAGCAGCGCTATATTCTGGATATTTTTCAGCGATGATTTGCTCTGCCGCATCAAGACCGTCACTATGATGGGCATGATTATAGTGAGAACGGTTAGATTCAATATAATATTTACGCTTATCTGCTACCACAACAGGATACTCTGAAAGTAGTTTTTCCCATTCTGGACCTGTAAGAATTTGATTCTTTTTGTCCTCTACGGAACGCACCTCTTTGCGCGTAAAGTATCGTCTGTAATGAACGAGACCGATATAGTCCGCATCAAGGTTTTTCCAAGCCCAATAAAGGCCTGTTAATTCACAATAATTCGCATTTTTTGAGGATATATTATCTCCTGTATGATCGCCGGTATAACCAATATCAGCTTTACCTTCTCGCCCTACATGGATTGGCATGTACACGGAGTCCTCTGGCATCCAATATTGCTTATGTGTAGCTACTAAAATCTTAATATTCACTAGTACTCTCCTACATGATTGTTGTCTCTCAAGTCTATCTACTTACCATATGAAAACTTGGTTAGGCTAACTCCTTTTCTACTAATGCCAAGGCACTAGCAATAACCTTATCCATATCGTAATATTTATATTCCCCTAAACGACCACCAAAGATAACATTAGAAATCGTTTCAGCCTTTTTAACATATGTTGCGTAAAGATCTAAATTCTTTACATCATTCACTGGATAATAGGCCTCTTCGCCAATTTTCCAGTCCTTTGGATATTCCTTAGTTACATATGTAACAGGTTGTGTACCAAATTCAAAGTGTTTATGCTCAATGATACGAGTATACGGAATGTCACCTTCCGTATAGTTCACAACGGCCACACCTTGATGGTTTTCCTCTTCAAGACGTTCAGTTTCAAAGTGAAGACCACGATATTCCAATACACCTTCAGAGTAATCAAAATACTCATCAATAGGGCCTGTATAGATAATCTTATCTGCCAAGGCTTCATATTCATTGCGATGTTTGAGGAAATCTACACCTAGACGGACTTCAATCCCCTCTAACATGCGTTCAATCATCTTCGTATAACCGCCCATAGGAATGCCTTGGAAACGGTCATTAAAGTAATTGTTATCGTATGTATAACGGACAGGTAAACGTTTAATAATGAAAGCTGGTAATTCTGTACATTTACGGCCCCATTGTTTTTCTGTATACCCTTTGATGAGCTTTTCGTAAATATCTGTACCTACAAGACTAATAGCTTGCTCTTCTAGGTTCTTAGGTTCACTTGTAATAGCAGATCGTTGCTTGGTAATGATGTCCTGTGCCTCTTTAGGAGTTCGAATATTCCACATTTTGGAGAAGGTATTCATATTAAAAGGCAAATTGTACATTTCACCTTTATAGTTCGCTACAGGACTATTTACATAGTGATTGAACTCAGCAAATTGATTCACATAATCCCACACATGCTTTAAGGATGTATGGAAAATATGCGCACCATAGACGTGAATGTTAATATCGTCTTTGCTTTCACAGTACAAATTACCTGCTATATGATTACGGCGATCGATAACAAGTACAGATTTACCGCGCTTATGCGCCTCATGGGCAAATACAGCACCGAATGGACCAGCCCCAACTACTAAATAATCAAATTGTTTTTTCATATGTATATCCTTATTTTTTCATTCCAAGACATAGTAATCGTGAATAATGATTTTTTCTTAACATATAACCTATCAAGATAGATAGAATTGTAGATGCTAAGAAGCACACAATAAAAGCTTCATAATACAATCCTAATTTAGACCAAAGTACAATTCTGAATGGAATCTTAACGATATCACTAAAGATATAAACATCCATTGAGACAGTGCCTAAAAAGATTAGTAGTGTTTTATATAATCCGATTCTAGATGAGATTTGGTTAGCTATATAGTATGTAATAGTAATGCCAGAAACTGCTGTTACAAGAGTAAGTATTTTAAACACATTAATATCATGTAGTAATACATAATTACCTACACCAAAAACCACCATAGATATAAAAGCTATTCTTGCGGATTTCATATAATCCAATAGCGCATATTTCTTTATATATAATCCCAAGATAAAGAAGAATTGGAAGTACAATATCTCCGATACCATAGCTATAGAAAAGATATTTAATACATCAGATAGCATTCCAATAAGGAAAGATCCAATTAGTAAACCTAAATTTACACGCTTAACCAATACGGCAATCAAGATTGAAATGAAGAATAAACAATATAAGAACCATAGTTCCCCATCCGGATTAATACCTATTAATATTTTCCATATATCTTGCGGATTAATTTGCTGATTTGCAAATTTTGATAAAGCTAATTTGAAAGGAAAATATAATAAACCAATAGTGAAATAAGGAACCATTAACCGTATACTTTTATCTTTTACGAATTTCTGGAAGCCCTCTTTCAAAGGTATATGCATAAAATAGCCGGCTACAAAGAAAAATACAGGCATATGGAAGCTATAAATTATAGTCCGCATCAAATATAAAGGATAACTAGCAATGCCACTAGCACTTGCTTGGTCTGGAACAGAATGCCCTAAAACAACAAGCAAAATTGCAATTCCCTTCATAATATCAAAACTACTATCCCTCATAATACCGACTAATAAGCCCCTTTCGATTTAACGACAGCCAACACCGTTTTTAAAAGATATACAATATCAATCCACACGGACCAGTTATGAACATACCAAGAGTCCATTAATACACGCTCTTCATAGGTAGTATCGCTACGGCCACTCACTTGCCATACGCCGGTAATTCCTGGTGGCACAAGGTAAAAGTCATTGATGTAGTCACCGTATTTTACGATTTCATCACGCACGATAGGACGTGGACCTACGAGGCTCATATCCCCAACGAGAACATTCCACAATTGTGGCAATTCATCAAGGCTTGTTTTGCGAAGGAATTTACCAATACGAGTAACACGAGGATCATCCTTCAATTTGAAATCTCGTTCCCATTCCTCACGAGCTGCAGGGTTCTCTTTTAAATACATCTCTAATGCCTCTTGTGCATTCGGTACCATGGAGCGGAATTTATAGCATGGGAACTCTTTCCCACCTTGGCCAACGCGCTTATGACCAAATACGATTGGCCCTGGAGAGTCTAGATAAATCAGTACGGCTACAATGGCTAAAATTGGCAAAATTAAGATGCCCCCACATACAGTAGCTACAATATCAAATATGCGCTTCATAATACGGTTAGACTTACGAGCCAAGTTATTTTGTACACGTAATACAACGGCTTGCTCTTCCATCATGCCACGAGCCGTAATATTACTTGTGGGCAAACCAAATAATTCAGGCACAAAGGCTACTCGTTTTACTAGTAATTGCAATTGATTGATCAAAGATACCAACTTTTTAGGTTCTAGCCCAGGTGCACAAATAAGAACTGTTTGTACACCTGTATCTTTGATAACATCTTCAACATCGGAAAAAGCACCAAGACAAGGATATTCCTTAGCAATGGAAGAGGATTTAGGATTATCATCTACATAACCAATGATTTTATATGTAGCAATTGGCATACGATCTAAGGATTTCTTTACGAGCTCTGCTGTTTTACCTGCACCAACGAGAAGGACTGGTATAGTTAAGTATCCTGCCTTAGAAAGAATCTTACCTATAATAAAACGACCACTAAAGATAAAGAGCAACATAAATACATAAGCAAAGGCTACAAATAGACGAGATACATCATTAATTACATGTCCTGTGTACATGAGCACAATAGATACAACTACACCAATAGTGATGCTACGGAAAAGATTTTTCATAGTATCCCAATAAGGAGATACCACAGAATATGTATTATTAAGAAGTAATATAGACAAAAATACTAAAGGTATAATGCCATATACATAGATTTCATCTACCTTGAAATGTGGGCTGACCGGTAAAATTGGCAAATTTAACCGCAGATAGTAAGCTGCTAATGTTCCTAAAACAATAGAAACATAATCTGCTATAAGCACTATGATTTTGCTAAAAAGCAACTTGTTGTGATTGTTATATCCAGAACCATTCATACTAATACCCCAAACTATAAAAAAAGGTTGTTTTCTCAATACAATTTTCAAGAAAACAACCTCTAAAACATACGAATACAATGTACCAATATTTACTTATATTGTATCATATTCAATTATTTAAAACTATGAAAAAACATAGATTTTAACTACTTTTATTTAGTTTTATATTTTTACTAACTTTAATTAAACGAGAAATAAATTTCTCATAAAAAGTAATTAAATGCATTCTTAAATACCAATTTAAGGCTCATATAATTCTCAATTATCCCTCAATTGAAGCATGGTGGCTAACATAAAATACATAATGCGTATACCAGAGGAATTATCCAATGTATATTCAATCTGTCCAAAAATAAATACATAGGAAACTACAGCAATCATGGCACACAGACTATAGGGATCGCGCTTTTTAAACCAGGTCAAAAAATTATCTATGATAATAGTGCCATAGAAAATAAGAACACCAAGTAAACCTAGTATACCTACTTCACTTATAAGCTGAATAAAGTTGTTATGCGCATGATATAGATGTTGATTTTCCGATGGTAAACGATAGGATTCTTCATATTTAGTACGCCATTGACCTATACCGACGCCTATCACAGGATGATCCTTAAACATATTGATAGATGATGTCCATACTTCAAAGCGCCCTAAATTAGAACCATCTGTTGTCGTATTTGTAATAGACTCAAATCTAGCTACATATTGTGGCTGTGTACTGAATCCCCAAATGACACCACCTAATGCAGCAAGAACTGCTAATACATAGACAAAGCGTTTTATTAAATACGGTAAAGATACGATAGGAACCATAATCATATTAAATAACCATGATCCACGACTTTGGTTACCATACATGCCAAATCCAACACAGCCGAGAGCCCAAAGAGCTGAAACTTTCACATAGGTTGGAAATGCCTTATCTAATAATATTACACAGAATATAGGCACTAACATAACCATAATACCTGCAATGGTTAATACACTACTGCCAAAACCCCAGCCCCGTACAGCCATACCTGAATAATATTGATAAAAAGCTACTAAATTATCGATACCAAAGTCCACAAAAAATACGGCTAGCATGGTAAATAATGTTTTCTTATCCCGTATACAAAGGGCAATAATGAAAAATACAGGAATTCTCCATAGCCATACATTAATAAACTCTGGCAATCCAACAGATATATTATTTGTTAAAACCGCCGATGGCAATAACAATAACAACATGACTATCAATGATTTACTATATTTTTTTACATAAGATGGAACATATAAATCATGTTTATGTTTCCAAATATAGATAATACTTAATAGAATGGCAAGGACATAAAAAGCCTGACCTGCAGCCATAGATAGCCTAGTAAGGCAAACCATTAAGGTAATCATAATGGCTATCCATGATTCTAATGGTAACTTTGATAAAATTCCCAAGAAAATCCCCCTCAAACAGTAAGTCATACTGCTTACATAACAATATTTATACATTTATAATGGATTGAATCAATGCACGATGGCTGTAATCCTCGTTCGCATTCATTAATCCCTGGTTATATTGTTCCTTATTATATTGTAAATTCTCTACGAACCTTTGAATCCCCTGCCCAATAGAATTTACATTATCTAAATTTAATACTTCTCCAATGGAATATTGTTCTAATACCTCTGGATTAATTTCTGGAGATATGAGAACAGGCTTGTAAAAGCCTATAGCAGTAAATAGCATAGCCGCCCAATGATAGCGATAACGTTCCGCCCCATAAGGCAATAATAAAGCATCTACACTCAATAATGCTCTATCCCAATCTTTCCCAATCAGACTGGCATGGATGAACTGAATATTACTATATTTGCTGTATTGCTTAATGATGGACTCAAATAATTCCCCATCTTCTGGCTTTACCGTAGCCCCTTGCACGACGAGCTGTACCGAATCATCATAATTGAGCGATACAAAGGCATCGATGAAACGCTCAATATTTTTTTCTTTTCTAAATTGACCAAAGAAACCTAGTTTAATCGGCTTATCTACAGATATAGTGCGTTCTTCATTTGTGCCTATGCCATCAGTTGAATTCAAATGTTCAAGTCCTTGTTGATTAGCAGCACCTTGTGTAGTCGCATTCCCTTGTTTGCCACTTAATTCACTGGATGGCAAGAATACAGGCGGTAAGATTTTACGAACTCTTGGCAAATCAGGTCGCAACATATCATCCCGTAAGGAGATCACATCGAGATAGACATTTTTATAAGCATTAGCACGATGGGCTTGCTTAATAAAGCGATCCATTTCGCCCTTGCCAATACCGTGGAATATAACGTGCACTGCAGCCGGACTATCCTTTAACGGCGTATCGAGCAACGCTTTAATATAGCGATATGTCCCCGTCGGAATGATTAAAGCATCTATATTATGTTCTTTGATTTTTTGTGCTGCTGAAGTAAACCAACTACGACGACGGCGTTCTCGTAAAATGGATAAAAATGGCTTCTTCCATTTAGATGCGCCTGCGTAGGTCACAACCTCTCCACCTTCTAAGTATACTATATCTACGCCATAGTCCACTTTAAAAGGAAAGTTTTCCGGTACAAATAGTACAGGCTCATGACCTTGTTGTTTTAGTTCGTTAATGAGGATGCGATCAAATTCTACCTCATGACCAGCAGGCATGACGATACTTTCTAAAATTGCTACGCGCATACCACACCTCTAGGCCTTTATATATGGCTTAATATATTCTTGTATCATAGCCTCGTACTCATCTAATAAAGCATAGCGATTACGATATTGGCTACGTTTTTGTGATTTAATCTCTTCAATCGGTTTTCGTTCTTCTTCAAGAGGAATTGTAAAGTAGTTTGGATCGGACTCCAATACTGTACCCCCAATATCCTCCCATAAGGTATCTAAGATAGCTACCTTTGCTTTATTGCCCCGCACCATATGAGAGTTAGCATAGAATCCTTCATCAGATACGGCAAGGATAGACTCCACTTGCGCGGCACGCCCTATTTCGCGGATCAAGAAGGTAATGAAGTTCTTCGGACGGTATCCATACATTTTCTTCGTTATCTTCTTAGCTCGTTCAAGACCGTCTTTATAGCCTTGAATAGTACCAATAACGAGGGTGCGTTCCCCCTTAGGGCCCTTTGCAAAACGAATATTCGCGTGGTACACGCCCTTATCTTCGAGCAAGAGCATAACCGTTAGGAATCCTTCCTTCCGTTGACCTGGCTCGTAGTATAAATGAGCAGACATATCGAGCTCGTCAGAACTCCAAAGGGTAATTCCCCGTTTTTTATCGTAATAATCAAACTCTGCTTCGTCTACATACATGAGCTGAATGGCTTCATCCGTAAACACCTCTTGCAAGATGGTGAAATGCTGACAAAGTGCCTCTAAACGCCACTGAGGTGTAGAGTTTTTTATCAAAAACATACGGCTCATCAATTCATAGAGACTGGGATGTTTTTCCAACATCTTTGGATCTGCCGTATAGGATTTAAAAAAGTTTTCAAATTCAGTAACCGTTGAGTCATGACGACAAGAACGCAATGTATGTAAGAAGGTACGTCTCGTCTCACGCCATGTGCGCTTACCATATATAGTACGGCCTATGTGCCAATGTTTTCCAAAATTGCCTAACATAATGCTCCCCGATCTATTACAATTTTCCCTTAGATTTTAGTAAATAGTAAAACTTCACATATTTAGTCATCGTGTAAAAGTAGTGGTTTACAGATAAAATAAATCCCATCTTTCCATCAAGAATGCCACCTTGTAAGAAGTATACCTTGATGAAAGCCCACGTAGGACGGAAGATAATATCTTTAATGAAAGAACAGCCTTTACCATTATCTCGATATTTTTCAGCAGATAAGGTCGTATAGTTGTTGAATTTATTGAAGTATTGATGCCAATTATCGTACGTGTAATGGTACATCGGATGTTGTAATTTTTCTGTTGGATACGGCGTAATTATGGCAGGATGCACGTAGCCTTCTACATAACTGCCCTCTTTTGGCATGAGGCGAAGTACATAATCTGGGCGCAACACGCCGTGAGTGGCCTTATTATGATGGAATTTATTGCGACGTTGAATCCAGTACGCTTTATTTGGTTCGTTTACAACAATAGCTTGAATTTCTTTCGCTAGAGGCTCAGAAATGCGCTCATCCGCATCAAGGAACAAAATCCAATCAGATTTTGCTTGTTCAATGCCAAAGGTTTGTTGTGCCCCCCAGTCGCCATTCATAGCATGCTGAACAACGCGAGCACCCATTTCTTCGGCGATTTTTACTGTATCATCAGTACTGAAATCATCGATAACAAGTACTTCATCGGCAAACTGCACAGACTCAATGCAGTCATGAATATTATGTTCTTCATTTCTCGCTAGAATTATTACAGATACAGTTGCCATAGTTTCACCTTTCACTAACTAACGTACTTGTTTAGCTAAATACAAGAATTTTAATTATTATTTTATAACGAATGATATCTTCTTTGAGTTTTTATATTAAATGAAATCAATCTTATATTTTCAACAAAATAGAAATCTACCACTAACAATAATGTCATTAATTAAATCATCTCTTTATGGTTAATTAACCACATTGTTAGTAAAACCCAATCTCTTGCTTCATCAGCATGATTATCAATAGGGCGAATGGGCTCAATCGGTTTATAAGATGGTATGTTAGTTTCACCATAGTCCATACGAACATCTCCCATCATATGTGGAGTAATCCACTGATACGGCGTAACTAATGTATCTGGTTGTTCATCAAACAAGGACGGTACGATGGAATAATATTCGAAACCCTTTGGCGCAATGGCCTCAATAATAGTAGGCATGAGGCTCATATGCGTACCAATTGGCGCTGTAATCGTATCTTTAGTGAAAGCAGGATGCTGCAACAATCCTACGGTACAGAATGTGTCACGCAAGGTATAGTCTCGTTGAATTAAGGATGTATTATTCAAAGAGCCAAATAGATTAGAATGGTCACCAGTGACAACAAATAAACTATTTGGAAAAGCCTCTTTCATAGCATTTACAAAATTAAAAATTGCTTTATCGCTATAGCGATAGGTAGCCAATTCCTTATTGCGTCTCTTGTTAGATTTTAAATCATCTCCAAGGTTTGGCATGACCTGTTCAGGATCATAATCTAATAAGGAATCCTCCATCTTATAAGGGCCATGGTTCGATGTGGTGTAAATAAAATGGAATGTAGGATGTTCCAAGGATTTGATTTGCTGTTCAATATGTTCTAAAAATACATGATCATAAACGCCTACCCAAGTCTTAGGTGCATCGGGGCCACAAAAAACAGAAGCACTTTCAACGCGGTCAAATCCTTGAGCCTTACCAAAGTGATTAAAGTTACCGTACGATGCATTGCCTCCATACCAGTAAATCGTATCATAACCTAAGCGCTTCATTTGAGATGCCAAAGAAGTCGGAAATGGTTCATGCCAGAAGGCTTCCCGTTCATTGATTTCCATACCCGCATCATAGACGCCAGATAACAGACTCACAATGGATGGACGAGATACATTACCGGCAGGCAAGAAATTAGATACTTGCGCCGTATGTAGATTATCTTTAAAATCCCATAAACCAGGACATATATTGAGATTCTTATAAGGTTCATCAATAGACCACTGAGGGATACTTTCACCAACAATAAAGAAAATATGCTGTGGTTTATCAATACGAGGACCTGAAGCAACGCGCTTGAATGCATGAAGCGGTGTACTCAAATCCTGCCAAGTATCTTTATATTCCTTAGGAACAATACGGTGAATTGCGTCATCAATGTCCTCAGCAGATGCCGTATATTCATCACGAAGTGGATGTTTTAACACCGTTTCTAAGGCACATAGATCTGGCACCGTTGCACGAGCAAAGAATATATCTTCTTTTACCACTGTAGGAATCGTATCCCACTCAGGTTTATCATCATGAGATAATGTTCCACCATAGCGGAACCAATAAAATCCCAAAACAGAGGCAGCTACAAGCCCTATATTCCAAGCTATAGTAGGCCAAGTTCCTTCAATAGATGGATATGGTATAGATGGCAATGATAAAAAGAAATTTCCCATGTACCAGGATATACATGTAATAGGAATTAATCCTAGGATGACAAGCATTCCTCGATCTTGATTAAAGAATACATCAATTAAATTATGTTTTTCTGCATGATTTCCATAATGAACCATATAGTTATACGTATCATGGAAATGCTTGTAGAAAATCATTTTTCCTGCAAAGGCTGCATATAATACGCAAGAATAAATGGTTAATCCTACCAATCGTACAACATCTTCTATTTGATGATACCCATCAAAGAATAAGGCAGGGAGCGTCACCAATACTAAGGGTAGTAAGAATACATAAGCATCAAAATCCATGCCCCACCAGAAGCCGTAACGCAATGAACCCAATACAGATTTCCAGCGACCCTTCCATGTGGAATAAGGATTATACACAATCATGAATATGATTCTAAAGATGGTGCTTAAAATAGGAGCCCAAAGCATTAGTTTTATATTTTGTTGTAGAGATAGAAAAAATTGTTCACTCATTCATGCTTCCATATCTACTTAAAGAACAATAATTCTCCATAGCAATTTACTATACTAAATTACTAATTATAATTGCCCATTAGATTTGTTTAAATAATTTAGTAAATATTTTTTTATTTGATAACATCCCCGTGCTTAATACGCCATGCTGCTAGTTCACGCATGTTTTTAATCATATCACCATAGGCTTGAGGCATATTTGTGCCTTGGTCCATAAGTTTTCCACTGTTATCTAGATATAGTCTATGGTTAAAGACAAATTCCTCTTGTGTAAACAAGCTTGGTACCATGGCTTCATAGGTTTGACCAGGGCGTCCCACAAGTTCTGCCAATGTAGGAATGATTTGAATGCTCATACCGAAGGCATTAGGAGCAAGCCAATCTTTATGAATACCACGACCATAGAAGATAATTGGAATAGTAGACGCCACATTAGGACCTACTTCACGAGCAAAGGTAAAGCGTTCGCTATGGTCACCAGTAATAACGAAGAGTGCCGATGGATCTGCTTTTTCTTCCCTAGCGATATATTCGCCCATCACGTGGTCCGCATACCAAATATGACCCATTTCATTCAATTGCTTGTCAGTTTCTGCGATTGTATCAGGCAAATGGCCTTTTACCTTATTCACATCATAGCCTTCTTTAGCGACATTAACGCTATATGGAGGATGATTAGACGTAGTCATGATAACATTGAGAATTTTTTCCCCTCTATGTTGATCCATGTACGCGGAAATTGCTTTAAACATATCCTTATCGGCTACGCCCCACGCATTGCCGTCTTCACTAGGCATTTCGGAGGCATCGTGGAATTCATCGAAGCCTTGGGATAGAGCAAAGTTCTTAACATTTTGCCATGTACTAAAGCCGCCGTACCAGAATACTGTTTTATAGCCTAGCTTTTTCATAACAGAACCAATGCCTAAGCCATACGGTTGTTTGAAACTTTCACCTTCGTAATTAGGATATAGACCTGTGTCAGGCATACCTGTGAGTAAACCGTTGATAGCAGGCATGGTGCCCGTACCTTGAGCAAGAGCGAGCTGCGTGCTCATCGCTTGAGGACTAGCAGCGTATTTACGACCTTGTTCAACGAGGTACGCACCAGGTTCGTTGTATTCAGCGAGGAATGGCCACAAACCATAGGATTCACCGAGAACGATATTAATGGACTGCGGTTGCTCCGCTAAACGCTCTGTCGTAATAGTTCTTGTGAAAGAACCATCAAAATCCTTACCATTAAATGTGCCGCCAACAGCACTAATCTTTTCGCTCAATTCTTGAGGGGTTAAGTTGATAACCTCTAACTCCTCCGCGCGTTTTGCAATGCTTTTAACACGATAAAGAGCCTGCACATCGTCGAGGATGGTCTCGTTTAATAAATTAGAACTGAGGCGTGCCGCACTTTCCCAGTTGATAGAATTTGTATAGTTAAAAGCACCACCAAATCTAAAGAATAGACCTAATACACCAACAGCTACAGTCAATCCAATGCCTGTGATCCACTGCGTTTTCTTAGTCTTTGGATACCAAGTAGAACAAACTAATTGAGTATCAACGTAATCACTATATTTCTTTGTTCCCCACGCCAAAAATTTAACGAGGAAATAGCAAAGAGCTGCGCTCAATACTACGGCCCCAACGATATACATGAGTGCGTTATATTCGTTAATTGCCGTATTTACAATGGCACCGATATCATCGTTTTTACCATTGATAAGCATCGCATTGTAGGAGGAATTGAATATTTTATAGAACTGAATACGGCCTAAGAATAGGAAGGTCAACAGTACAGTCGCTATGGAGTAGAGGACTTGTTTAATGCGCAAGGAAGGCCATTTTGGTACAAAAGTATGTACCAATGTACCTCCTAAAAAGCCTAGTAAACACAAAGAACCGACGGTCTTGAGACTCAATCTAAAGCCTAGCCATAAGGACGTAAGAATATTCTCCATCGTCACAGAAGCTAGTTGTGATTGAAATACTGCAAGAAACACGATTCTAAATGCAGTCAATAAAGCAGAGAAAAAGATAAACACCTTAATCTCTGTTCGTATGCCTTCAAATAATCGTTGCCATCGGTTCATCATTAACCCCTACTGTTCTTTATATAACGTAACTACTCTATACTACCTAACTGTAATTATATTGGATATTTCTTACATTTAGGCCCCTTACATCGCTTGCATTTACCGCATCCACGGTCGATAGTTCCAGCACTTGCCGATTTCTTAGCACTAGTACTCTCCTTGGCTCTCTGTTCAGAGGCTTTACTATTCAATACGGAAACTATCGTTTTTGCTTTTTTTCGGATGTATCCTTTTCGGACTTTTTATCCTTTTTCTTGTCTTTCTTCTTATCTTTTTTACTGAAAGTATCTCCTAAAAAGACGGTTTTTAACTTGTCATTTAAGACCTTAAGCTTCTTTTCAGCCTTATCTTTCTTTTTCTTTAATTTTTCTTTGGATTTGGAATGTTTATCTTCTTTGGACTTTTTATCATCTTTGGATTTCTTATCGTCCTTGGATTTCTTATCTTCTTTGAATTTTTTATAATCCTTAGATTTTTTAGATGTATCGTCGGTTCCATTGATACGCGCCCATTCATCATCTACGCGTTTCAATTGTTTTTTAAGGAGCTTTTCCATCTTCTTATTGGCTTTATCTGAATCTAAGCCAGACTTACCGAATAATAAAGCATTTACTGCTGTATATGGATCAATAGAGGACATATCATTTTCATTTATATCATCTTTTTTACTAGATGCATCCTTATTTGTATAGGATATTTCTATATCTTTAGATTTTGAAAGTAATACCGAGTTTTCCGCATCAAATGGATTTTCTTCATCTAAATGATGGACTTCTAAGCTTTCCACGCCATCTAGTGGATTTACATCCATATGCTCTACAATGTCTTCATCAAGGTCCGATATCTCATGTTGGGAGCTTTCACCAGATCCTGTAAAAAGACCGCCCATAGAATGCAATTCACTCAATTTAATATGGTTCATGCCCACTGTAGAGTCATGCTGCGCAGGAATATCCGATAATTGGACCTGTTCCATAGCGTATACATCATTATTATGACTAGCACCCTTGCCAAGATAAGATCCATCAGAAATGATGATATTCTCTTTATCGTCGCCTAACACATTGCCAAACAAATCCTCTTCAAGAGAATCATAGGTATGCAACATGGACATCCGTTTTTGAACCTCTTCAATTTGATTCCACAAATCAACGAGAGAGGATGTATAGTATATGCGTTCCTTAACCTCTAAATAAGCTTGGTAAACAATAGCCAATTCAGACTCATTGAGTCCCTCTTCGGCACCAATTTCTTCAATCATTTGTTGAATTTGTTGATCTCGATCATATCGTTTAATTAAGGCCTTGCGAATACGTTCAATCAATGCTGTATCGATGATTTCCACGGGTACCTCCAGTCTTCAATACACTCAGCCCTATCCACTAACTTAGTGCATACGAATCAATGTATAGAACCATAAAAAATAATTTGATTTTATAATCTCTAATATATTATTATATCAGAATTTATCTGCTTTTTCCTTAATAATCTAGGTGAAAGTTTCTTAAAAATAGAATAAAACCTCAATTTGAATTATGTTCTAGTCGTACAAATTTAGAGCCCCTAAAACAAGCCTTCAACATTGAGGTTTCTTACATACTAAATAAAGTTAACTGAATACACTAAAATAAATTAACCGAATACACGAGAATTCGTTCCTTTGCATCCTTTTCTTCAAAGAGATCGCTACAATCGATAGGTTCTTCCTGTTCGAGTCGCACATGGTTATTTAAGAAGTTTTCTACCTCGTCATTTACGTAGTAGAAAAAAAGCTTAATCTCACGAGGATGATGGTATAAGGAATCAAAGATATTTCCTAGAACGCGCTTAATCGTATGGAGCGCAAAGGGATTAAAGAAAAAGCATCGATCTGCTTGAGCTGGTAATTCATAGAGCGCCGCATCACCATGCACAAAACTCACCCGATTCCGCGCTGCTGGGCTTTCACCATTGAGTAAAGCCTTTTCATATAATCGTTCATCGTATTCGATGCCGATGGAGTGACAGCCTGTTTGGTACGCCATAAAAATGCTAACACGGCCCTTGCCACTGCCATAATCGATGAGGGTATGTTTCTTGTGAATATGACCGCTGTTCTCCAACCGTTCTAGGACGCAATAATCTGTGGGCTCGTACGGATGATGCTCCGTATCAGACCGACTATCATCGCGGCCTGCTGTTTTTATTTGTAAAACCTGTTCCCATTCCTGTTCACTTGTCATAAATCTAATCCTATCATGAGGTCCAATTTATATGACCTAATAATTAATACTAATCTTAATTTATATATATACTATACCCTTATTAGAGCTATCTTTACAAATTAAGGGCAGTCATATATTATATTAATTAAGGAAATCAATAGTTCTAACATTTTAATGCATCCAAACAGAAAATAGGGTTGCAGCCCTGCTTTTTCTGTGCTAGTTACTGACGAAAGTATCTATCTAGCCACTTGCAGATGTAGTGACACAACAAAAGCACCTATAATAGGTGCTTTTGTTGTATTTAAACACGTATCGATGCTAATATGGTATACTAAAGAGTAATATTTCAATATTCTCATGTACAGAATGATATGTTATTAAAAAGGAGTATTTACTTACATGGAAAGTGATCTGACCTTAGATTTTATAATTATCATCGTATTAATCATTGCAAACGGCTTGTTCTCTATGACAGAGTTAGCCATCGTGAATGCGAAAAAACGTAAACTCGAAGAAATGGCAGAAGCAGGCAACGAGCGTGCTAAAAAGGCCTTTGAATTGTCTGAGAATCCAAACGCGATGTTCTCTACCATTCAAATCGGTATTACCCTCGTCGGCATTTTAACTGGTTTGTACTCTGGTGCGACCTTCTCTGGTCCTCTAGAGGAAGTATTAGTAGCTAATATTCCTAGTATCGAACCATATGCAGCTTCTTTGAGTTCTTTCCTCATCGTTGCAGTTATCACCTATTTATCCCTCGTTATTGGCGAGCTCGTGCCGAAACGTTTGGCTTTAAATAGTCCTGAAAGCATCGCCGTAGTAGTAGCAAAACCAATTTATTGGTTATCTGTAGCATTAAAACCTATTGTTAGCTTCCTCGGCGTTTCTACAGAATTCCTCTTAAAATTACTAGGCGTGACTGTGAAAGAAGAGGCTCCTGTTACAGAGTCTGAAATCAACAAGATGCTCACCGAAGGTGTTGCTATGGGTGCGTATGAAGAAGAGGAACCTATCCTCGTAGAAAATATCTTCCATTTAGCAGACATGAACGCTGGCGACATCATGACACCTCGTACGCAGCTCAAATGGATTGACCTTAATGGCACAGAGGATGAAATCATGGAAGTCCTCAAAAATGCTAACCATTACCGTATTCCTGTAGGTACCGATTCCTTGGACGAACTAAAGGGTCTCGTAACTGTATCTGACGTATTGGTACAGATCATGCAACGTCCTAGCGAACGCTCTATTCATGATATTATTGAATCTTGTTTGAAAGAACCATTACTCATTCCAGAATCCATTACGCTCATGAAATTGTTGAATGTACTCCGTACAGAAGGCGTTCATGAAACGATTGTTCTCGACGAGTACGGCGGATTCAGCGGTCTTGTAACATTACATGATATTATGGAAGAAATCGTAGGTCTCATGCCTTCTGGTGAAGAAGAAATCAAGGAAGAAGAAAATAAAATCGTCGAACGTGAAGACGGCTCCTGGCTTGTAGATGGCCTTCTTGACGTAGACGAATTTAAAGAATTCTTCCACATCGATGAAGAATTACCAGGCGAAGAAAAAGACTTGTATAAAACAATGGGCGGTCTATTAAACGTTCTCTTTGGCCGCATTCCAAAAGAATTAGACAAAGCAAAATGGAATGGATATACCTTTGAAGTTGTAGATATGGATAATACTCGTATCGATAAGATTCTTGTAACTTATGAAGAACCTATTGTAGTACAAGAAACAGAAGAAAAAGACTAATACCTACTAGCTTGTAGACTTATGAGCATTGTAGATTTATAAAGAGTGAGTTCTCCTATGGAGGACTCACTTTTTTTATATGTCCCTCTAGCCGTTTATATATAAATATAGTATTATTAAATTGTATAAAATTTATAATTAAATCTAATAGACTTAATAGAACTATTATCTACTATATATCTAATAGCTAAATTATATCTATTCTTATAAAATATAAAGTCCTATGAATACTACCTATATGTAGTTGTGTGTCATAGGGCTTATGTGTGGTAAAAGGAGAGATTCTATGAATCAAAAAGTCATAGCAACCATAGGCGCCCTCTTAATAGGGACTGCTATAATCAGTGGTTGCGGATCTGAAAAACAATCTGAGGATACTAGCCTCAAGGTGCGCACCATCACCATCGGTGAAGAATCTGGTACTACTAGTGCTGGCTATGCAGGCACTATCCATAATAAAACGGAAACAAACTTAGCCTTTCAAATTGGGGGGCGCGTCATCAACAAATTTGTAAATGTCGGTGATGCTGTACAAGCAGGCCAAGTAATTGCTCAAATCAATGGTTCTGATACGGCGGCGCAGGTGCAAAATGCTGAAGGGGCCGTAAAAGCGGCTCAATCAGCATTCGAGTTAGCAAAAACGAATGCCAACCGATACCGTGAGCTTTATGCACAACAAGCGATCAGTAAATTGCAGCTAGACCAAGCAGAAAACCAATTGAATGCGGCCTCTGCTCAACTACAACAAGCACAGGCAAGCCTCAATTTAAGCAGCAATCAAAATAGCTATACTAATTTGACCGCCCCTGATACAGGTATTATCACAGCTTTTAACATTGAAGCAGGCCAAGTTGTAGCAGCCGGTCAAAGCGTTGGCACCTTAGCGGCTGGTCACGACCCAGAAGCAGTCATTGCCCTTCCTGAACAAGAATTGACCAAGGTTCATGTGGGTAGCCCTGCTACTATTACATTCTGGGCTCTACCAGATATAACCGTGCAAGGTGTAGTACGAGAAATTTCACCGGTTCCTGATCCTGTAGCGAGAACGTATACCGTAAAAATTACCTTACAAAACCCTCCTAAAGAGGTACAACTAGGCATGACGGTCAATGTTAATTTGTCTACTACAGATAACACTAATATTTCTATTCCGTTAACGGCTCTTGTAAAAGACTCTAATGGCAATAATGCAGTGTATATTATTCGAGACAAAAAAGCTCATCTCGTACCTATTAAGACGGGTGAATTCGGTAAGAACTCCGTCATCGTCACATCTGGTTTAGCTAAGGGCGACATTGTCATCACCGCAGGTACCCAACAATTACAAGAAGGGACGGCGGTTAGTCAATGAAACAATTTAACTTAGCCGAATGGGCCCTCAAACACAAGTCCATTATCTACTACTTCATGGCTGTGCTACTCACCTTTGGTATCTTCTCATACAACCACATGGGACGTATGGAAGATCCAGACTTTACGATGCGCACCATGGTGGTCGGCGTTGCTTGGCCTGGGGCTTCCCCACAAGAAATGTCGGATCAGGTAACGGACAAATTAGAAGAAAAACTGCGTGACCTTCCGGGCGTCGATTATACAAAATCTTTCACAGATGGCAGCAAATCAGTCATTTATATTAATCTGAAAGAAAATCTACCATCTGACAAAATCCGTCCCGCTTGGGAAGAAGCGCGGAATATGATTAACGACGAATGGAAATCTCTCCCACAAGGCGTTCAAGGGCCGACTATCAACGACAGATTCGATGATGTATACGGAATTATCTACGCCATTAGTGGCGATGAATTCTCGTACGAAGAAAAAAGGCAACAAGCAGAAGACTTAAAACGTCAGCTTTTATCTGTTCCAAATGTAAAAAAAATCAGCCTCATTGGGGTTCAACAACAAACCCTTAATGTAACGATTAATAAAGATAAACTGGCATCCTATAAAATTAGTACACAACAGCTGTTAACAGCTATCAAACAACAAAGTATGATGGTACCAGCTGGTATGATTACAACGGATACAAATAATGTATATCTCCGAGTAAACGGTCTATTCGATAGTCCCCAAGCCGTACAAGATATGCCAATTCGCATCAATAATCAAACCTTGCGTCTAGGCGACATGGCTGATGTAACTATGACCTATCAAGATCCTAAGGATCCACAGTTCTACTTTGAAGGCAAACCAGCCATTGGCATTGCTATCTCTATGGATGCAGGGGGAAATAATATCGAATTCGGCGAAGCTATCGATAAAAAACTGGCGGAATTAAAGAAAACCATTCCTGTAGGCCTCGAACTCAGTCAAGTATCGAATCAGCCTCACATTGTTAAAGAATCCATTGGCGATTTCTCTCAATCCTTATTTGAAGCCATCGCCATCGTATTGCTCGTCAGCTTTGCCTCCCTTGGCTTGCGAACAGGTGTGGTAGTAGCCCTCACCATTCCTGTCGTTGTTTCTACTACATTCATCTTGATGTATGAAAGCGGCATTTACTTGCACAAGGTTAGCCTGGGTGCCCTCATCTTGGCACTGGGCCTTCTCGTAGATGATGCCATTATCGTTGTAGAAATGATGAGCGTTAAGCTCGAAGAAGGTTGGGGTCACTTTAGATCTGCTACCTTCGCTTACCAATCGACAGCATTCCCTATGCTATCCGGTACACTTATTACCTGTGCTGGCTTCTTGCCATTAGCATTAGCACAAGGTATGGTAGCAGAGTTTACAAAATCTCTATCTATCGTTGTATTTATGGCTCTCATCCTGTCTTGGTTCGCCTCTGTTCTCGTCAGCCCTGTTCTTGGCTATAAAATCATCGAAAACAAGGCTCCAAAACCTGAATCCGAATGGACCAAACGAGACCGTATTATGCACAATCTCAGTGTTACATTCTATGATAAATTTGAAAGACTGTTACATTGGGCCTTAGGTCATCATAAGGTAGTATTACTCATCACCTTAGGTACCTTTGTGCTATCACTACTTTCACTACCATTGATCAAGCAGGAATTTTTCCCATCATCAACGCGTAATGAAATCATCGTATCCATGCAATTTCCTCAAAGTTCATCCATCGAGTATACTGCAAACCAAGCAAAAATCATCGATGAACATTTACAAGGTAACGAACATATTTCAACCTTTACATCCTATATAGGACAAGGTTCTCCACGTTTCGTCCTCACCTTGGAACCTGAATTGCAACGAAATAACTTCTTGCAGTACGTTATCGTTACAAAATCCTTAGAGGATCGAGATAAACTATATGGTGAATTAACTTCATATTTAAATGAAGAATTCCCTTCAGCACTCGTAAATACTCAATTTGTACAAATTGGCCCACCATCTAAATATCCAGTGATGCTCCGCGTTTCTGGACCTGATCAAAAGGTGGTAAAAGAAATCGCCAATAAAGTAAAAGACAAGATGCAAGGCGATAAGGATTTACACAACATAGCCTTTGACTGGCCAGATACGGAACCAGTAGCTAACATTCATATCGATCCTAACAAGGCTCGCTTACTAGGCATCGATAGCTATGCTGTATCCTTAGACTTACAAAGTCTATTATCTGGTACAAAAGCTGGTGAATATTACGAAGGGAACCAAACTATCCCTGTTACATTCCGTTTAGGAGATAATGAGCAACATAATTTAAGTGCTCTTTCCTCCTTACCAATTCAAACAGGCAATGGTTCCTACGTACCGCTTAGCCAAATTGCAACCATCACCATGACACAAGAGGATGGTATCATCTGGCACCGAAATATGATGCCAACTATCAGCATTCACGCCAATGTAAAAGCCGGTGTATTAGGCAATGCGAAAACAAAAGAGATTTATAAATCCTTACAAGATATTCGCGATTCCTTGCCTACAGGCTATACCATTGAACTTGATGGTGCCGCTGAAAAGAGCGTAACAGCCGTACAAAATCTAGTAAAACCAATGCCAATTATGCTCTTTGTGATCATGACAATCCTCATGTTCCAATTGAAGCGTATTCCTCTCATGATTATGGCTTTGCTCACAGCCCCATTAGGCCTCATCGGTGTCGTATTAGCTCTGAATATTACGAGAACGCCGTTAGGCTTTATGGCTATTCTAGGTATCATCGCTCTTTCGGGTATGATCATTCGTAACTCCATCATCTTGTTAGACCAAATTGAAATCCACAAGGCAGAAGGCCAAAAACCACTTGAAGCGATTATCAACTCCGCTACACTTCGTTTCCGCCCTATCATGCTCACTGCTATCGCAGCGATTTTAGGCATGATTCCTCTTATGGGATCTGTATTCTGGAGTCCACTAGCTATCGCCTTTAGCGGCGGCTTACTAGTGGCAACGGTACTAACACTTATCGTATTACCAGTCATGTATGCAACATGGTATAAGATAAAATAAAAAAATCCTCCTAGTAAAGGTTTTATGCTTCTATTAGGAGGATTTTTTTTGTACAAGCACATATAAAAACAGTAGGGCTGCCACCCTGCTGTTTTTTTAGTCACAAAATATATTGCAACTTACTTATTTCCCTTAGAATTATATTAACAATAATATCTGACGTAGTCTATTACTTATTAAACTACAACAGCTGTGCCATTGCATGTAATCATAAGCATGCCGTTTTGTGCACCTACAGTGCTATATTGGAAGGATACGCCAATAATAGCATTAGCACCCAATTTAGAAGCGCGTTGAGACATTTCATCAAGAGCGGCTTTTCGCGCACTCATCAAAGAATCTTCATAGCTACCGCTACGGCCACCAACGATATCGCGAATACCAGACATAAAATCTTTCACAAAGTTACGGCCTTCTACGACCTCACCAAATACGATACCTTTATACTCTTGAACAGGTTTATTTTCAATATGCATAGTTGTAGTAATAATCATGATTATCTCCTCATATTATAAAAATAATTATCATATATATCATACAGTAAAAATAATATAAATACAAAAAAAATCCTACTTAATTTACTTTCACAGAAAAGCTCATTAAGTAGGATTTTATTATAGTATTGATTAACTAATGATTGAATCAACTATTATCGATCAAAGTCGCGGTCTAGGTTAACTTCTTTCAACGGCACAACTTTAGTTTTGTTGATATATTTGTAACCTAGGTAAACTGCGAAGAAGATTGGTAATCCGATGTACGCAACGGATACGCCATACCAGTCGATTGTATCGCCTGTGAAAGCGGAGTAGTTTTGGCCAGCAATGATGATGACGCAAAGAATGAACGCCAAGATTGGGCCAACTGGGAACAACCACGCTTTATAAGGTAATTCACTAAGATCTCTACCTTGTGCAATGAAAGCACGGCGGAAACGATAGTGAGAAACAGCGATACCAACCCATGCAATGAAGCCGCAAAGACCGGAAATATTAACAATCCAAGTGTATGCAGTACCTTCGCCGATGAAGCTTGTAAGGAATGCAAATAAACCGATTGCTGTTGTTAAGATTAACGCTGGCACTGGAACACCACGTTTATTAAGCTTACCGAAGATTTTTGGTGCTTGTCCTTCTTTAGCAAGTGCGTACAGCATACGCGTAGAAGAATAAAGACCAGAGTTACCAGCACTGAGTACTGCAGTTAAGATGATAGCATTGATGAAACTAGCAGCAAAGGCAAAACCAAAGCGGTCAAATACGAGTGTGAATGGAGAAATAGATACATTCTCTACACTAGAATTCAACAGATTTGGATCAGTGTACGGAATTAAGAAACCGATAACTATGAAAGCACCAATATAGAACAATAAGATACGCCAGAAGATTGTATTAATCGCTTTTGGCACGTTCTTTTCAGGGTCTTCTGCTTCACCAGCGGCTACGCCGATAAGCTCAGTACCTTGGAAGGAGAAACCAGCCACCATGAAGATAGCGAGGATAGATTCCCAACCACCTACGAATGGTGCTTCCCCTACTGTCCAGTTCGCAAATCCTGGAGATGTACCTCCAATGCCGAAGATGAGCATAAAGCCACAGAACAGGAATACGAATACAGTAATAACCTTGATGCTAGAGAATACATATTCACTTTCACCAAAGGAGCGAGTCGATAAATAGTTCAAGCCGAATAAAACGAGCAAGAACAGAGCAGACCATACAATGGCAGGCACATCAGGGAACCAATATTTCATGATGAGTGCCCCTGCTAAAACTTCAGCAGCCAATGTAATAGCCCAGTTAAACCAGTAGTTCCAACCTAATGCAAAACCAAAGGCAGGGTCTACATAGCGTTTTGCATAGGTCCCGAAGGAACCAGGAATCGGCAAGTATGTAGCCATTTCCCCAAGAGATGTCATGAGGAAGTACACCATGATACCGATTAGGCCATAAGCTACAAGCGCACCACCAGGGCCCGCTGTACTTACCACTTCACCACCGGCAACGAATAAGCCAGTACCGATAGCACCGCCAAGAGCGATCATATTCATATGACGCGCTTTTAGGGAACGTTTTAAATGTTGATCTTTATTAGAGGTAAACTCTACATTATTATTTTGATTTTCAGCCATGGGTCACCTCTTATAAATCTAGATTACGCACATATTTTGCATTATCTTCAATAAATTTACGACGAGGTTCTACCTTATCGCCCATGAGAACTGTAAAGATTTTATCAGCTTCGATGGAATCCTCTAAGCTAACTTGTAAAATCGTACGATTTTCAGGGTTCATTGTAGTTTCCCATAATTGCTCAGGGTTCATTTCACCTAAACCTTTGTAACGTTGAATTGTAATTCCATCACGGCCTACTTCATCAAGCTTAGCTGTAAGCTCTGCATCAGAGTATACATACCAGTGGGATTTACCCTTCTTGATTTGGTACAACGGTGGTTGAGCAATGTAGATATGACCTTCCTCTACCAATGGTTTCATATAGCGGTAGAAGAATGTTAATAACAAGGTACGGATATGAGCGCCGTCAACGTCCGCATCTGTCATGATGATAATCTTGTTATAACGGGATTTTGTAATATCGAACTCTTCCCCAATGCCAGTACCGAATGCGGTAATCATGGAACGAATTTCGTTATTAGCCAAAATCTTATCAAGGCGTGCTTTTTCTACGTTAAGGATCTTACCACGCAACGGCAAAATCGCTTGGTAACGACGGTCGCGACCTTGTTTTGCAGAACCGCCCGCAGAGTCACCTTCGACTAGATAAATTTCAGTCATAGATGTATCTTTTTCGGAGCAATCTGCCAATTTACCAGGAAGGCTAGATACTTCCAATGCATTTTTACGGCGAGTTAAGTCGCGAGCTTTACGAGCTGCCTCACGAGCACGGCTTGCCATAGTTGCTTTTTCGATGATTTTCTTCGCATCTTGCGGATGTTCTTCGAAGAATGTTCTAAGACCTTCAGATACGATAACATCTGTAATACCTTTTACTTCGCTATTGCCAAGTTTAGTTTTTGTTTGGCCTTCAAATTGAGGTTCCAATACTTTTACAGATACAACAGCTGTCAAACCTTCACGTACGTCTTCACCGGAAAGGTTGGACTCATTTTCCTTGATCAAGCCAGATTTACGGCCATAATCATTAAGGGTACGAGTCAAAGCAGCACGGAAACCAGAAAGGTGAGTACCACCGTCAACAGTGTTGATATTATTTACGAAGGACAACAAGTTTTCGCTATAGCTATCGTTATATTGCAATGCTACGTCTACTACTACGTCGTCTTTTGTATTTTCGATATCGATAACAGTAGGATTTACTACTTCTTTATTTTCGTTTAAGAAGGCAATGAAAGAACTTAAACCACCTTCGTAGTGGAAGCTTTCAACACGAGGTTCATCTTGGCGCAAATCGCTCAATGTAATGCGAAGACCTTTATTAAGGAATGCCAATTCTTGTAAACGAATTTTCAATGTATCAAAGTTGAATACTGTAGTTTCAAAGATTTCAGCATCTGGCTTGAAGATAACTGTAGTACCAGTACCTTCTGCTTTGCCGATTTCATGTAACTCGGAAGTCTTATGACCACGAGCGAATGTAATCTCTTGAATAATACCATTTTGAGCTACTTGAACCTTAGTCCATTCACTCAACGCATTTACTACAGAAATACCTACGCCGTGAAGACCACCAGAAACCTTGTAGCCGCCACCGCCGAATTTACCGCCAGCATGCAATTTCGTTAATACTAACTCTACCGCAGACATACCGGATTCATGCATCCCTGTAGGAATACCACGACCATCATCGACAACAGTGATGCTGTTATCTTCATTAATGGATACTTCGATATGTGTAGCGTAACCTGCGAGCGCTTCGTCTACAGAGTTATCTACTACTTCATAAACGAGGTGATGTAAACCGCGAATGGACGTACTACCAATGTACATACCAGGGCGTTTACGTACCGCGTCAAGACCCTCAAGAACCTGTATATTCTGAGCGCCATAATTTTCTTCAGGCATGAAACAAACTCCTCCTAACAATCTATCACACTGTACTGGATTGAAATTTGGTACAACACATGTACAGAATAAATCTTATCTCTTTATTATACTATAAAACTCATCAATTCGTCTCATTAAAGTCTTAATGCTAATACCAGATCCATAAACGCAATCATCAGTGACCACATAGGTCTTGATTTGCTCCTCTGGTACCATGGCGATATACTCTAGCGTTTCATAGTGATGAATAGGACTTTTATGGGACTTTCCGCCCTTAGCGTGCACCATGGTAATGATGGATTCAATAGGCACGGAAACGGTATCCCCAATATGAACGTACATAGGAATGCCCCCTCTACTTTTCTAATGTCCCATTAAGGGCATCAATTTTGCGCTGTTCTTCTTCAGCCAAGAACTTAGACCGATATTTGTTACATAAATTAATAACATGCTGATCTGTTAACTCATCAGGCTTCTTATGAGTGATGAGCATGGCCACCATATACATATGACGGCGATTGATAGATCCTTTGTAAATTTTATCTAAGTAAAAGTATATGGATTCCCGCATCGCTTCTGCAAAATCTGGGAAGGTACACTGTATAAATTGCTGACAATCGCTGTATTTAAAGTACGGATACTTTCTAATGACCGCCTTAATGTCCTTAATATGAGCGCGATGCAATTCATATTCGCAGGTCGGACAGATTTCTTTTTTAGATTCCATGTGCATGCCACATCGCTTACAACGATGATAGCCATGCTGCTCTAAATAGATTTCCCGCTTTCGAGCCGTAATTTGTACTTTTCTGAAAGCAGTTCGTAATTCTTCGTTATCCGTTTGTTCTAAAGATTTATCGATGGCGTCTACGTCTTCTTTTGAAAGCACGATATCTGCAAAATTAATCTTTTTAGATTCCCCTATTTTGTCAGGAAGAGATATAGACGTATTGTTCTCTGCTTTCACATAGCTCTGACGTTTCATAATAAAGCGAATATCTGTGATGACCTCTTGGCGGTAATACTTGTTAATCGCCTCAATAATACGTCGTTTTTGCATCTGTAGTTCCTGCATCCACATGGAATTATCTGCGCTAATCACCATATCTGGAGGCTTGATAGACACAATTTTCGTATGGTCTGCAATGACATCGCCCACTACATGACGCCACTTGTGAACAAGGGTATTTAATTTATATTGTTCCAGTAAATTCAGTTCTGCTAAGGCCTTTGGTAAACAAAGATCAAGGCTGTCCATACTGAACCTTACCCCCTTCACAAGAAATAAATTGAACAGATTTCAAATCTTTAAAATCGTGAATATCTGTAGTAGTAATAAATGTTTGAATACGTTTATGAATAAACTGCAATAAATTCGCTCGTCTCGACTCATCAAGTTCGCTCAATACATCATCCAATAACAGAACTGGATATTCCCCAACCTCGGACTTGATAAACTCAAGCTCACTCAACTTTAAGGATAATACAGCAGTTCGTTGCTGCCCTTGGGATCCAAATTTCTTTAAATCCATCGCATCAGAAAAGAATCGTAAATCATCGCGGTGAGGACCTACGCTGGTTGTCATCCGATGACGATCCTGCGGCAAAGCTGCTTTGATGCGCTCGTAAAAGCCTTCCTTTGTATACTCTAATGAACCATTGTCCATATAAGGCTGTTCATAACCGATGGTCAAATTCTCAAGACCACCCGTCAATTTACGATTCATCAAATCGATGAGAAGATTGATTTTCTTCAAGCTTTCTAAGCGTTTCTTTACGATAAAGCTCGCCATATCGGCTAATTGCAAATCCCATTCTTCAAGAGGTATGTTTTGCTTCCCTCTATATTCTTTAAGGATCGCATTGCGCTGCTGTAATAACCGATTATACTGCATTAACTGATGATAATAGGTAGCACTCGTCTGAGAGATTTCCATATCAAGAAAACGTCTACGTCCTGACGGAGTCCCCTTGATGAGTTGTAAATCTTCAGGACAGAAGATAACTGTATTTAATGTACCAATCAGTTCTTTTTGAGATATTTTAGTATCGTTTAAACGAATATCCTTAGGACCTTGGCGGAATAACTTAATATTTACCTTTTGTGGCGTATCCTTTTTCTCGAACTTTACTACAATGCCTGCTTCCTCAGCATTGAACATGAGCATATCTGACGTATCGTTGGTCCGATGACTTTTACCAATGGTACCTACATAGATGGATTCGAGGATATTCGTCTTACCAGCCCCATTGGTGCCGTGCAAAACGATAATCTCCGGATTAAACTGAATCGTTACATCCTTGTAATTACGAAACTGGAATAATTGCAGTGAGTCAATTCTCACCGATTATGCCTCCTCTTGAGTAATTACGAGATCTACATCGAGACCTTCACAAGAAATCACGTCCCCAACATGGCATTTCTTGCGTTTTTCTGTGACAACTTGGCCATTCAAAGTAAGGATGCCTTCATCGATAAAAGATTTAATTTGACCACCCGTTTCGATAATGCCTTCTAACTTCAACAACTGATCAATTTGAATGTACTCCGTATGAATGGGTACCTGCTGTTGCTCTTTCATAACGTCCTCCTATAGTGGACAATTTATAACTATATGGGAATTAGGTAACGATGACTTTTAATCATCATTACCTAATAAAAATATGTATATTAATTCATAAAATTATACGGCGTAGTAATTATATTATCAATAAACCAATTGTAGACATCAATATCTAAGATTTTTAATTATTTAGCACCAGAGTACAGGTCGCTCGCTGAGCATTTTCCTTCAGAAAATTGCACGCTCCGACCAAAGTGATGTGTGGATGGAACCCAAAGCACAGTTCTTCACTGTGGATTTTCTTAGATAACTTTGTTATCTAGAAAATCTTACGTTCAGAACAAAGCGATGCAGTGTCTCTGTCGTCGCAAGCTCCTCCATTGACTACTGCCCTGCTTTTACTTTTAAGCGTTCGTACGAACTGGTGTTACTACGTATGTATAGTTCGGATTATTGTCTTGGCGAATGACAACAGGACCATTTTGTTTTAAGAACAAGTGGATGTTGTCGCCTGTGCTATGGCGCAAGATGTCAGAGATGTAGCGACCATTGAAGGAGATTGTGAAAGGTGTTCCTTTAAATTCAACAGCTACGTCTTCTTTTGCCATACCGATTTCAGTATTTTGAGTAGACAATGTTACATTGCTTTCAGCCCAATCATAACGAATCACGTTATAGCTGATATCTTTAGCTAATAAGGATACGCGGTCAACAGCACCAGCGAATTCGCGGCGGTCAATAACAGCGCTAGAGTCGAATTGGGAAGGAATAACCTTTTCATATTCAGGATATGTGCCTTCAATTAAACGAGAAATAATGTAAATCGATTCAAAGTTGAATACGATTTGTGTGCGATTCCAAATGATGTTGATCATCGCTGGATTATCTGTTGGTAACAAACGAGATACTTCAGCCAACGTTTTTGTAGGAATGATAGCGCGCATTGGCGTAGTTGCTGGTTCATCGATAGTAATTTTCTTAACAGCCATGCGGTGTGTATCAGTAGCAACCATTGTTACTTCGTTTTCTTTAATTTCAAGAAGAGCACCAGTAAATACAGGACGATCTTCATCTGTTGCAGCTGCGTAGTTTGTTAAATCGATAAGTTCTTTCATAGCAAAGCTATCGATGTTTACATGATCTTGGTCGTGAATTTGTTCAACTAAAGAGAAATCATCTGGATGCAATGTTACTAAGTTAAATTCGGAAGAGCCGGATGTGATTGTTAAAGAATTTCCATCTTCTGGTTTGTAAAGCTCGATTGTATCGCCAGGTAATTTGCGAATTAATTCTTGGAAATAACGGGAACCTACAACTAATGTGCCAGGTTCTTTGATATCTCCATCGATGGTTAAACGAATACCGAGTTCAAAGTCGTTACCTTGCAATTCTACTTGGCCATTTTTTGTTGTCATGTAGATAGCACCTGGTAAGTTGGAACTTGTTTTATTTTGAGATACCTTTTGCAATACGTTGATTGCTTTTTGGAGATTTGCTTTTGGGAATGTAATATGCATATGTTACTCCTTTATGATTTGATTTGTAGATTATTAGTTTGTTTTACATTAGATATATTGTTTGTATGTACGATTTCCATATAGTGTAGAAGCACTAATAACTAATTCTTGTTTGTAATTTTCTATGTCTGCTATCGTAGATGCTCTATAGATATTCTGCGATAGATCTGTTTCTACTGGTTTTTTGATTGTTTGTTAGTTTTAGTAGTAGTAATAGTAGGGGCCTGTTCATATGTGTAAAAGTGAATTGGCGCTACTAACTGTGCGATTTCTCGGTTGTGTATAACTATGTTGATAGTTTGTAACCACTTATCCACATACTCACAGCGGAGTACGGTTTTTAGGATATCCACAAAGTTACGCACAATATATCCACAGAGTTATCCACAGGTTGTTAATTTCTGTTTAATTTCAGAAATCATGTTCTTAGTTTCTTCGTTTTGTTCAATTTCCTTCGTAATTTTATCGTACGCATGGAGAATTGTCGTATGGTCACGAGAGAAGGCTGCTGCGATTTGCGGATAACTTTCATTGATCATATCGCGGCATAGATACATGGCGATTTGCCGTGGGAATGCGAACTGTGCCTTACGCTTCTTGCCGAGTAAGTCTTGTTTTTTTATATTGAAATAAGAACTTACAAAATTTTGGATGCTTTCCATAGTGACCATGTTCACCTCTTCGGTTTGAACGAGGCCAGCCAAGGCTTGTTTAGTGTATTCTAGGTCGATAGATTCAAGACGTTGATCGATGGATGCGGTGCCGATTAATTTGGTGAAAGCACCTTGCAACACCCGGACATTTTCACTAAATTGTAACGCCACGTAGTTGATGGAGTCGTTATCGATGCGGATAACACGGTTCTTTTTATATTCTCGTTCCAGCAAAGATCTAAAGATGGCGATGCGCGTTTCTAAATCTGGATTTTCCATGGTAGCAATGTAGCCAGCTTGGAAACGAGAACGGAGACGGTCTTCGAATTGCTCCATATCGTTTGGCATCGTATCAGAGGTGAGGACGATTTGCTTGTTGTTATTTAATAACTCATTGAACGTATTAAATAGCTCAGTTTTCGTACTTTCACGACTTTCAAGGAACTGAATATCGTCAATCATGAGTACATCGATATTGCGGAATGTGTTACGGAATAATTTACCTTGGTTACGTTGCAATGTTTCGACGAAAATGTTCATAAAGTTTTCGCTCGTAATGGACATAACCTTCATGTGTGGATGATTTTCCTTGATGGCATTGCCGATGGCGTGCATCAAATGCGTTTTACCTAGACCTGATGGACCATAGATAAATAGCGGATTATAGTCGCCGCCTGGGAACTCAGCTACATTTTGAGCCGCCCCAAATGGAATGCGGTTCGCGTTGCCTGTAACGTAGTTATCAAAACGGTACGCTGGATTAAGGTTAGATAAGGATAAATCTACAGGTACATTATCAGATTGTAATGTAGGTGTTGTAGTTTCAACTGTTTTACTAGGCGCTACCATTGGCTCATCTGGAATATTTACAGGCGCTGGTGTGCGGTCGATATAAACAGGCTCCTGATACACTGGTGTGTAGAACTCATCTTGTTGAGCTTTTTCCTCTACCACAGGCGGTAATGGCATCGGTGGAGCCACTACAGGTGCATCATCGATGAGACTTTCATCAACAAAGGTAGTATCTACACTCTCTTGATTGAAATCGAATAACACCATATCCCGATGGGAACCGATAACCGTAGTAATAGCATCCTGCAAAGCCTTGCTGATCTGTGGCTGCTGATCGATTAAGTTTTTAACAAATGTTTGCATGACCCCTATATGGATCGAATGACTGTCGAGAGACATGGGAATCAACGATGACGTGACGCGCAAGTACAACGCGTCAGGCAAATGTTGCATGTTCTTTTTCGCCTCTTGCAATATATGTTCCCATATATTATTCAAATCAAATGATTGCATGACGTGCCTCTTGTGTATAACTATTGCGATAAATGTGTATAACTTTAGGAATAATGTGTATAACTATTGTGAAAGCTGTGGAAAAACCTGTTATTCCTGTGAATAACTTGTGCACAACCTGTGAATAAGTGAAAATAAAATTCTCTTCCAACCAGATAATAACTGACTTTATAGATTACACAGGTCAAAAGAGAAAAAATGTGGATAACCTTAAAAGTTATCCATCAAAAACTTATAAAAATATATACTTTTTCCTAATTTCAGTTATGATTGTACCAAAAAATCACTAGTTTGTCATTTATTCTGTGGATAACTTTTGATTATCTGAAGGAGAAGTGTTAATAACTCAGTAGTTACCTCATCTTTTGTTCATCAATTACTTTTGGGGGAGGACTGAAAACTACTTTTATTGAATTACAATTTGTATATGAACTATATTTAACTAAGTAACGATGAGTTATAAATCTAATTTTTATCCATCTATTTTTACATTTGTTTCTAGATTACTTTTAGGAAGGGATTGATACTAATTTTCTCGCTCCATTCTGACGCAAGTCGCTTAAAAATTAGTATCAATCCCCTTTCTAACAATAATAGATAACCATGTTAATAAATAATAATTGTGGAAAAGTAATCTAGAAACTATCCAATCATCGTTACTAAACAATAAACTTCTGTTAATAAAACAAATTGTAATTTTATATGGCGTAGAGGGAAAAGGGAGAAAACCACATCTATTCTTCCCCTCTTTCTAACTAGAGATCAAAAGGTAAATTTGTCTTATATAAAAATATTAGAATGTGAGTTCTTGTGTTGCTATATATTGATGTTACGTTTACATCGTGTAGTGGTGTGTAAGTTGACATTAGGATTTACTTAGGGAGGGAATATAGGGTCCTTTTGAGCGACTTTACGCATCGTATGGAGCGATGAAGGGGCCCTTTCTCCTTCTGGAAACGTAACATCATTCCCATCTCCTCCCCCAGAGGTTGAAAGGTAAGATTTGTTAAATCTTAGATCCGTATTCTGAAAGACTTTTAGATTTGCTATAAAAACTGATACTACTTTTTATACTGGTGGTAGGTGATATAGTAGTCATTAAAATGTGTTAGGAGCAGGAATAGATGTGGATTTTTGACTGAAACGTGTCGTATGGAGGGAGAAAACTATATCTATTCCCTTCCCCCTCAAGTAGAGATCAAAAGGTAAATTTGCCCAAATATAAAAAGATTAGAATGTGAGTTCTTGTGTTGCTATAAATTGATGTTACGTTTACATCGTGTAGTGGTGTGTAAGGTGAGATTAGGGTTTACTTAGGAAGGGAATATAGGGTTCTTTTGAGCGACTTTACGCGTCGTATGGAGCGATAAAGGAGCCCTATATTCCTCCCCCTGGAAACGTAACATCATTCTCATCTCCTCCCCCAGCGGTTAAAAGGTAAAATTTGTTAATCTTAGATCCGTATTCTGAAAGACTTTTAGATTTGCTATAAAAACTGATACTACTTTTTATACTGGTAGTAGGTGTTATAGTAGTCATTAAAATGTGTTAGGAGCAGGAATAGATGTGGATTTTTGACCGACTTACGTGTCGTATGGAGGGAGAAAACCACATCTATTCCTCCCCCTATAAAAGTAGTATCAGTTTTAAGTTCTATCGGATTTAAGTAAAATCTATATAAAAGTCTTTCAGAATAGCCCTAAAATATTGACAAATTTACGTTTTAACTCTATAATTACCCTGTTATGGTATAAGTAAAACAATACAAATGACGAGGAGGTGTTTTACTAATGAAACGTACTTACCAACCAAATACTCTTTGGAGAAAACGTACCCATGGTTTCCGTGAACGCATGAAAACTATCGGTGGCCGTCTCGTTTTAAAAAGAAGACGTGCAAAAGGCAGAAAACGCTTATCTGCATAATATAATAGCTGTTAGGCAGGAGAAAAAACTTGGCGCTGCTGCCAAGTTTTTCTATTCTTAGGACTTAAGGACAATGCATATGGATTATTGCCTGGAAAAAGCAAGACGACTGACGCACAATAATGAATATCGCCTTGTGTATAAGCACGGAAAATACGAAGTAGGACGTATGTGTGTACTCTATCGTATGCCCGTGGCGAAGCAATCTACGCGCATTGGTTTTGTAACCGGCAAAAAGGTTGGTTGTGCTGTTGAGCGCAACCGAGCTAGACGGCTCATGAAAGAGGTGTATCGCCTCAATCAACATTCCATTCGCGAAGGGTATCATATCGTAATTGTTGGACGTGGCCCTCTGAAAAACGCTACCTACGAAAAAGCGGAAAAGGAGATTTTGTATCTCTTGCGAAAAAGCAAATTATTGGTACAAAATGATAAATAGGACCACAAGTTAGAGGCTTTGGTCCTTTTTTGTGTATATGGAGGTTTCCATGAAACGCTGTATAACTACGCTTTTACGACTTTTAATTAGGTTCTATCAGCTTGCCATATCTCCCTTAAAACCTGGATGTTGCCGTTATTATCCGACATGTTCCACATATACTCTACAGGCCATCGAAAAATATGGTCCTTTGAAAGGTAGCTGGATGGGTTTAAAACGCATTCTTCGCTGCCATCCTTTTCACAAGGGTGGCTACGATCCAGTTCCTTAACCTACGAGGGTTAGGCTGATTTGCGTTCTGTGAAAGTTACTTTCACAAAAAACATCTAGCACAGTTTTGGAAATACCTGAGCATCTGTATGGATGAAATTTAGACCATACCATAACGATATATAGATGCGCAAAGGACAGTTTCGGACTGTAAGAAAAAGGAGAAACAATGGAATTCTTAAGTAGTATATTCCACCCTATCGTTGAATTGATGACTACATTGGTAACCTATGCGTTCCAATTAACTCAAATGGTAGGCTATCCAAGCTACGGTGTGGCTATTATCCTTTTAACAATCGTTATTAAAGCGGTTTTGGCACCACTTACTGTAAAACAAATCAAATCCATGAAGGCTATGCAAGAGTTACAGCCTCGCATGAAAGAATTGCAAGATAAATACAAAAACGATCCTGCAAAACTTCAAGCGGAAATGGGTGCATTGTACAAAGAAATGGGTGTTAACCCATTGGCTGGTTGTTTGCCTCTATTGGTGCAAATGCCATTCTTGATCGCTATCTTCTATGCTTTACAAGGCTATCCATACGATCAAAACTATGTACAATTCTTATGGCTTCCTAGTCTTGGCGAACCAGATCCAATGTACATTTTGCCAGTATTGAGTGCATTATCTACATGGATTATGTCCAAGCAAACTAGTAGCGGTGCAACTGGTGCTGCTGCGCAACAACAAAAGATTATGACAATCTTTATGCCTTTATTCATTGGTTACATCTCCCTTAACTTCCCATCTGGCTTAGTTATTTACTGGATCGTATCCAATGTATTCCAATTTGTGCAACAACATTTCATTTACAAAAGCTTAGAAGCTAAGAAATAGGAGACACTATGGAATTTATCGATGTATCTGCTAAAACCATTGAAGATGCCATTGCCAAAGGCGTAGCTCAATTGGCTGAAGATGGCCAAGAATTGGTAGAAACTAAAGTCTTGGAACAACCTTCTAATGGCTTCTTGGGCATTGGTCGTAAACCAGCAGTTGTTCGCTTATTCTTCACATCTGTAGCTAAAACTGCTACGCAAGAAGAAGTAGCTCATGTAGAAGAACAATCTGTAGCTGTTGCTTCCAAGCCAGTAGCAACAAGTGAAACAGAAGTACAAGATACAGCAGTTGAAGCTTCTGAAGGTGATGTTGTAGAAAAACCTTCTAAAAAGGAACTTTCAAAAGAAGATCAACAAGAAATTGCTGAAAAAGGTAAACAATTCCTCGATGATATGTTTACACAAATGGGCCTCACTGTAGTTATCGAAAAAATGATGACTAAAGATAAGATTACATTCCAAGTACACGGCGAAGATTTAGGTATTTTGATCGGTAAACATGGTCAAACATTGGATGCTATTCAATACTTAACAAATCTCGTGGCACACAAGGATGTATCTGGCCATTGCCACATCGTTGTAGATGTGGAAAATTACCGTTCTCGTCGAGAAGAAACATTGGTGAATCTCGCGAAACGCTTGGCTTCTAAGGTGAAACGCAACCGTCAAAAGGTTTCCTTAGAACCGATGAATGCTTTTGAACGTAAAATCATTCACACTGCCCTTCAAGGGGATAAAAACGTTGTTACTAACAGTGAAGGGGACGAACCGTTCCGTCACGTTGTGATTACGTACAAAAAATAATATAATGGTGCAGCTTTCAAGTGACTGATATTCTCGGTTGCTTGAGGGCTGCCCCCTTTATTCTTTAGGTTATGGTGAAAGCTAACCTAAGTTAATCTTCGCATGCAAAGATTAGTTTAGTTTAACTTTCACAGGCGAAGACATGAATATTGGATATATCCAAACAATATATTGTAAGCAGTAAATCAAAACGACGAACCTTGATTTTATATGACTTATGAAATGCATAATAGATAATCGAAATACGGAGATATTTATGTATATAGATGATACAATAGCGGCCATTGCGACGCCGCCCGGCATTGGCGGGGTTGGTATTATTCGTGTTAGCGGCAAGGATAGTTTTCCTATTGTAAATAGCCTGTTCAAGAGCGCTGGCACCGTTCCTTTGATGGACCGCCAAAATAGAACGATTCAATATGGAACCATTGTGGATCCTGCAACGAACAAGACCATCGATGAGGTTCTTGTATTATTAATGAAAGGCCCTCATTCCTACACGGCGGAAGATGTGGTAGAAATTCAGTGTCACGGCGGTATTGTGCCGGTTCGACAAATCTTGAAATTGCTTGTAAATCACGATGTGCGCATGGCAGAGGCTGGCGAATTTACGAAGCGTGCCTTTATGAACGGACGTATCGACCTCACCCAAGCGGAGGCGATCATTGATATTATTGAAGCGAAAACAGAGGACTCCCTCTCCCTCGCTGTATCGCAGCTGGACGGCACAGTTTCGTCCTTTGTAAAAGATGTGCGTGAACAGCTCATCGCCATGATTGCTCATTTAGAGGTAACCATCGACTATCCAGAAGAGGATATCGAGGACGTAACGAGCCAAGAGGTTCGTGAGCAGCTAGAGCCTATTTTGAAAGCTATGGATGAACTCTTGTCTACAGCGAACACAGGTCGCCTTATTCGCGACGGTATTACGACGGTTATTGTAGGTCGTCCAAATGCAGGTAAATCGAGCCTTATGAACGCTCTTTTGCGCGAAAACCGCGCTATTGTAACGGATATTCCAGGGACGACACGGGACAGTATTGAAGAATATATGACCGTAGAAGGCATTTCTCTGCGCCTCATCGATACAGCAGGTATTCGGGACACACAAGATACGGTAGAAGCCCTCGGTGTGGAACGTGCTCGTGATTATATCAACAAAGCGGACATAGTGCTCTGTGTGATCGATGGGTCTACTCCATTAACCCCTGAAGAAATCGAAATTTTGACCTCTGTTAGCGGTTTGAACACCATCGTGTTACTTAATAAGTCCGATGTAGCACAAGTCGTTACAGACGAAACTATTAAAGAACACGGTAATTTTACAGCTATTGAACGAATCAGTGCCAAAGAAGGCGAAGGCTCTGCCGTTCTCTCTAAATGGGTACAAGAACTCGTCTACGGCGGTCGCGTAAAACAAGACAACAGTGCTATGATCAGTAACGTGCGCCACATCAGCCTTATGGAACAAGCAAAGGCACAAGTAGAACAAGCCCTCTCCTCCATCGACATGGGCATGCCAGTAGACTTTGTTGCTACCGACCTGCGCAGCGCCTGGGAACTACTTGGGGACATCACGGGTGATACAATCCGAGAATCCATGATTGATGAATTGTTTAGTCGTTTTTGCCTTGGTAAATAACTCAAAGAAAATTCACGGTGAGGAACTGGACTCTGGGATATTTTGCCTCACAGTTTTGAGTAAAATAAACTTTCAATATAAGTAATATATAAGGAAATTCATATGTACACAGTAGATAATTATGATGTCATCGTCATCGGTGGCGGTCATGCTGGTTGTGAGGCGGCTCTCGCCACTGCCCGCATGGGTCATCGCACGTTGATGGCGACCATCAGTTTAGATAATATTGCGCTTATGCCATGTAATCCTGCCGTTGGCGGTCCTGGTAAAAGTCATCTTGTTTATGAGCTTGATGCCTTAGGCGGTCAAATGGGGATCAACGCGGATGCTACGGCTATCCAAATGCGTATGCTTAACATGGGTAAAGGCCCTGCAGTGCATTCTTTGCGCTGCCAATCGGATAAAATCAAATACCAACATTTGATGAAACAAACCATTGAAAATACAGAGAACCTCAATGTTAAGCAAATCATGGTAACTGAGCTTAAGGTTGAGGACGGCAAAGTAACGGGTATCGTTACAGAACTTGGCGAATTCTATGGTGCTAAGGCTGTTATTCTTTGTACAGGTACCTACTTGAAAGGTAAAATCCTCATCGGCGATATCGATTATGTAGGTGGCCCAAATGGTCAACGCGTAGCAGAACATTTCTCTCAATCTTTACTCGACAATGGTATTGAGTTGATGCGCTTTAAGACTGGTACGCCAGCCCGTGTAGATAAACGCACACTTAACCTTGAAAATATGGAGGTTCAAGAAGGCGATACACATCATCACTCCTTCTCCTTTATGGATGAATGGATCAATCGCAATGAAGACGTATGTTGGTTGACCTATACTAACAAAGAAACGCATGAAATCATTACAAGTAATATTCACCGTGCCCCAATGTATAGCGGTAAAATCGAAGGTGTAGGCCCTCGTTACTGCCCTTCCATCGAAGATAAAGTAGTGCGCTTTGCCGACAAGGAACGTCATCAATTATTTGTGGAACCAGAAGGTACGAGCACAAACGAAATGTACGTACAAGGCATGAGTACATCCCTTCCTATGGACGTACAATATGCGTTCTTGCGTACCATTCCTGGTCTTGAAAACGTTGAAATCATGCGCCCTGCGTACGCTATCGAATACGATTGCTTGAACCCTACGCAATTGACGCCAGCGCTTCAAGTGAAACATATTGAAGGCCTCTACTCTGCTGGTCAAGCCAATGGTACATCTGGCTATGAAGAAGCAGCTGCTCAAGGCTTAATGGCTGGTATTAATGCTGCTTTATGGCTTGAAGGTAAAGAACCGTTTATCCTTGCTCGTTCCGAAGCCTATATCGGTGTTCTCATCGATGATCTCGTAACAAAAGGTACAAACGAACCATACCGTATGATGACAAGCCGCAGTGAATATCGTCTATTGCTTCGTCAAGATAATGCAGATATGCGTCTTACTGAAAAAGGCCGTGAAATTGGTCTTGTAAAAGACGATCGTTGGGCTAAATTTACAGCTAAGAAAGCTGCTATCGAAGAAGCAATGGATATGTTGCGAAATACACCTGTTAATCCATCTAAGGAAACGCAAGCCTTGCTTGAAAGTTTAGGCACAGCACCGATTAGAACGGGCATTCACGCCTACGATTTGGTGAAACGTAATGAACTTTCCTATGCTATCGTAGCCGATGCATTTGGTTTGAAACGCTATACACCTGACGTTGAAGAAGCTGTCGATATCTCCATTACGTACGAAGGTTATATCAAAAAGCAAATGGACCAAGTCGACAAGGTTCGCAAATTAGAAGAAAAAATTCTTCCAAAAGAATGGGATTACACACAAATTAAGGGCATCTCCCTTGAAGCTCAACAAAAGCTCAATAAAATCCGCCCTCACTCCATTGGCCAAGCAAGCCGTATCTCTGGCGTATCCCCTGCGGACGTATCTGTTCTGTTGATTCAACTAGAACAATACAATAGAAGTAAGTAAAATATGTGATTGCATACAAAAAGCTAGCTAATGTGATTTAGCTAGCTTTTTTAGTAACTATTTATAGTTTTAATTAGCTTAATGGTTTAGACCAATCTTCAACTTCTAATTGCCTTACTCTTTCAAACTCTTTTGTATTATTAGTAACAATGGTAAGACCCTTTGACTTTGCGTGGCTTGCAATGAGCAGATCCATAGGACCAATAATTTTTCCTTGTGATTGTAAATCTGCTTTTATTTTTCCATATTCCTCAGCAGCGTGGCTGTCAAAATCAACAATTTGGATAGGCGATAATAAAAGTGTTAAAGCTAATCTATTTTTATCTTTTGATTGGCTTTTTTCTACACCATGCATTAACTCAGCATATGTAATTGATGATATACATATATCTGAAGGACGATGCTTTAAAATTTTTTGTAGTACAACTTCTGGCTCTTGCTTAATGGCATAAATACATATATTTGTATCTAACATATACTTCATAAGGCTTCACGCTCCTGATGATCGATATCTTCCCGTCCGTTACACATAAAATCATCTGTAAATAATGATAAACCAGCTACAAATCCTGCCCACTCATCATCTTTTGGCATAAGTAAAACTACATTTCCAATTTTGTTGATGATTACTTCATCACCATTAAACCGAAATTCTTTTGGTAATCGTACAGCCTGGCTGCGGCCATTTTCGAATAGCTTTGCTGTGGTCATACATATCACCTCCTTGTTAATAAAAGTATATACCTTGATATATATTTTAACAAGGTATAATTTTGTATACATATAATAATGGAATTTCTGTGTATATTTATATGTATATTTATAAAACACATATTATTCTATGGTTAAAATATGTACACTAGAGAAATACATTAGATGTACATTCAGAATAGACAAAATAATCTGTAAGTGAAGAAAAATTCATGGTGATAAATTAGAAATAAACTATAAAATTTGGTTGCTGAAAAGTTGAATGATAAAATTGTAAAAAGATGGACCGATTTCTCAATTAATTATTTTTAATGATAATACAGGTGTAACATCTTTACCCCCTAACCTATTTTGTTTGCGCAGATCATATATTTTGATTTGTAAATGAGAATAAGTTGAGAATATGCTATAATATAAAGAAATAACACTTAAATATTTCGCTTATATGGTCGTTTTATTAGTTTTTATATATAAACTTATATAAAATAGATCAAATAAGCCGTAGAGCTTAAATTTTTGAGTTTTATAGCATTTGCAATTAGAGCTACCATTTTACTATCTCATATATTGTTAATTACCTAGATTTGTTTATATGATGAGCAATATGACATGAGTTGTATTGCATAAATGTGGATAGCTTTTACTTTTATATAAATATCGAATAATTTATTAGGAGTACTTATGAAAGAGAAATACGATGTGCCTATCGCACCGGAGTCTGAATTTGTTTCATACATGATGGAGCAAATGACTAAATTTGGTCTGCCCTGTACGGAAGAACAAGCAAAAGACTTTTATGTGTATTACGCGCGCATGATTGAAACAAATAAATACCTTAATCTTACGGGCATCACAGATATGAAAGAGGTTGTAGTTAAGCACATGATCGACTCCCTCTCCTGCTATGACCCAAATATTATTAAATCTGGCATGTCTATCATCGATGTAGGTACTGGTGCTGGTTTCCCTGGCATTCCATTGGCAATCTATGACCGTAGCCTCAAGGTTACTCTCTTTGATTCTTTGAAAAAACGTCTTACCTTCCTTGAGTCTGTTATGGATGAGCTAAAATTGACGAATTGTGCGACCTTACATGGTCGTGCAGAGGATCTTAGCCATCAAGATTATCGTGAAAGCTTCGATATTGCTACGAGCCGTGCAGTGGCACGTTTACCTATTCTCTTGGAATGGACTGTGCCATACGTAAAAGAAGATGGCTACGTAATTGCCTTAAAAGGCGCTATCTACGAAGAAGAAGTGGGCGAATCTAACAAAGCGCTTAGTACATTGAAAGCTAAGATTGAAGAGGTTCGTACTGTTACTCTACCGACCTTGGATGATAAACGAGCAATCCTGTACATCAAAAAAACAGGTAAAACACCAAAACAATACCCACGTAAGCCAAAAGAAATTAAAGATAAACCGTTAGTGTAATCTTTAATGATTAATATAGTTACTAAAAAGAACACCTTTCCCTACTCACTATGGAGGCTGTGGGAAAAGGTGTTCTTTTATAATTTTACAATGATTTATACGTGGTCAATGATATGTAATGTTGTATCGATATCGTTTAAAGGCATAATATGTACGCCTGCAGCGATTTTTTTGATTTGTTCCAAGGTTTCGATAGCGATTTCTGTACCCGCTTCTTTACCGCCCTTTTCTACACGGTCTAGGATTTCTTGTGTAATATTGATCCCAGGCACTTTTTCATGTAAATATGTAGCCATTTTGAAGCTTTTAAGTGGAATTAAACCGAGCATAATAGGTACATCAAACTCAGACATTTTATCGATGTAGCGTTTTGCTTGCTCTAAATCGTAAATTGGTTGTGTTTGCACGAAGTGCGCACCATTTTTAATTTTAGCTGCCAATTTTTGACGTTCAATTTCTAAGTCTGGCGCACCAGGATTGCCAGTAGCACCGATGTAGAAGTTTGTAGGCTCATCTAAATCATTACCTGCCAAGTCCTTACCAGCATTTAATGTTTTAGCGATATTGAGCAAGCCCATACAGTCTACTTCAAATACGGATTGTGCAAATGGGTGGTCCCCATTATCTGGTTTGTCACCAGTAAGGGTTAAGATGTTATTTACGCCAAGTGCTGCAGCGCCTAGTAATTCGGATTGTAAGCCTATGATGTTACGATCGCGGCATGTAAGGTGGAAGATAGTTTCGATGTCTTTATTATGTTGTAACAAATAGGACAAGGAAATTGGGCTCATACGCATCTTGGACATAGGGCTGTCAGCGATGTTAATAGCATCTACTTTTCCTTTCAAACGGGCTGCTTGATCAAATACCTTTTGAGCAGAACTGCTCTTTGGTGGGTCTAATTCAACAGTGATGGTGAATTTCCCTTGTTGATGTTTCTCTCTTAATGTCATCATGTACCTCTTTATTACAAATTATTTCTCTAAAGTTTCAAAGAAATCGTTGGCATGGTTAACTGCAGCGATGCCGTCTTTAGCGTAGATATCTGCGCCCGCTTGATCTGCGTATTCTTGAGATACTACGGCACCACCAACCATGACCTTAGTATTAAGGCCTGCAGCGCGGATAGCAGCCACAGTATTGTCGATTTGAGGCATTGTTGTAGTCATCAAGGAACAGATACCAACGAGAGCCGCCTTGTTGTCCTTAATAGCTTGAACGATGACTTCTGGATCAACGTCTTTGCCGAGGTCGACGATTTTATAACCATTGTTTTCAAGCAAGGCCGCTACGATATTTTTACCTAAATCGTGGATGTCGCCTTTAACTGTTGCTACAACGACTGTACCTTTATCTAAACTTTCACTAGCAGGAATGATTTCTTTAATGGTGTTGAAAGCAGCCTGCATTGTTTCGGCAGCAAGCATTACTTGTGGCAAGAATAATTTACCAGAACCGAACTTGTCCCCTACTACGTTCATCGCTTCAGATAAACCTTTTTTAGTAAGATCTAATGGATCAATGCCATCTGCTAATGCTTTTTTTACAAGATCTATAATCGCCTCTTTTTCCCCTTGCTCTACGCAAGCACGGATATTAGCGAGTGGATCATTGCTGTCGAAAGATTTCTTTTCAGGACCTTTTGGAGCAGCGTTACCAGGAGCACTTGTTTCATCTTCATAACCGTATTCTTTGATGAATTGAGCGGAACCTGGGTCCCAGCCTAATAATGTAGTGCTAGAAACAAACGCTTTTTTCGCTGGATAGTTTAGAGGATTCATAATTGGTGTAGTTAAGCCACATGCTAAAGCCATTGTTAAGAATTGGCCGTTCAAGTAAGGGCGTTGTGGCATACCAAAAGAAATATTAGACAAGCCCATTACTGTTGGGAAGCCAAATTTCTCTTTATATAACTGTAATGTACGCAATGTTTGACGTGCACTATCTTCACCGCTAGCAAGTGTTAACACCAATGGGTCGAGTAATAGGTCATGTGGTTGAAGACCATAGCCATAAGCGCGATTTACGATGCTTTCAGCTAACGCAACGCGGTCCTCTGCTTTTTCAGGTAAGTCGCCGCTACAGATAGGCAAGCAAAGCAATGCTGCACCATAACGTTTAGCCAATGGCATAACGTGAGTGATGGACTCTTCTTCCCCATTTACAGAGTTGATAAGAGCACGACCTGGGTAGTTTTTAAGGGCTACTTCCATAGCTGCTGGATCCAATGTATCGATGGACAATGGAGTTTCAACGAGCATGGATAATTCAAAGATAGCACGCTCCATCAATGGAGTTTGGTCCATGCCTGCTACGCCCATGTTTACGTCGAGGATATCAGCACCTGCTTCTACTTGGTCTAACGCATCGCGTTTTACACGGATGAAAGAGCCATCGCGTAATTCTTGAGCAAGCACTTTACGGCCTGTAGGATTGATACGTTCACCGATGATAAGAGGTTTTGTATGATGACCTAATTCTAACAATTTAGTACGGCTCGTAATGATTGTTTTAGGTTCAATATGAGCACGTTCTTTAGGTGTATGTGCTTTTACAGCGTCAGAAATAGATTGGATATGAGCTGGTGTTGTACCACAGCAACCACCTACATAGCTTGCACCTGCATCTACGATTGGAAGCATCAATGGACCCATTTCTTCTGCTGTAAGTGGGAATACAGTTTGTTTGTTAATTAATTGAGGCATGCCTGCATTTGGTTGACAGCTAATTGGCAAGTTGGTAACGCTAGCGATTTCCTCAATAAGTGGTGTAATTTGTTCAGGTCCAAGGGAACAGTTGATACCGATGATATCTGCACCCATTGATTCTACGATAGTAGTTGCAACTGCTGGCGGTGTACCTGTAATAGTACGGCCGTCTTCACTGAAAGAAAACTGACAGATAATTTGTACATCTTCTTTTGTCTTCCCTGCTGCTTCACGAGCATCAAGAGATGCTAATAAAGCGGCACGCATTTCTTGTACGTCGATAATGGTTTCAATGATAATAAAATCTACGCCACCTTCGATCAATGCATCTGCTTGTTCACGATATGTGTCATAAATAGAGTCAAAGCTCATATTACCTAATGGTTGTAAGAAACGACCTGTAGGTCCCATAGAACCAGCTACACGAGCAGATGGTTTAACCTCTGCAATAGCTTCTTTTGCTACCTTTACGGCTGCAATATTAATCTCTCTTACTCGATCTTGTAAGTCATAATCTTCTAACTTAAGACCACAAGCACCGAATGTGTTAGTAGTAATTACATCACTACCATGTTGTAAGTATTGAGCGTGAATATTCTTTACTACTTCTGGTTTTTCTACGTTAAATAATTCTGGACAATAGCCCTCTTCTAAGCCTGCAGCTTGAAGCATTGTGCCCATAGCACCGTCAAATATATACATAAACATCTTCCTTTATCATCCTAAATTTTGAAATGTTTCACGTGAAACATTATTCTGTTGGTTGGCCTTTCATAGCGATACCAGAGGCTTCAGCTGTTGTTTTACTACAGCTCTCTTCTCCTTCGTTATTAGTGGTTACCGATGCCTTTTCTGGCAATTTACGAGATGCACAATCCTTTTGGGAACAAGATGTGCAACCACGCTTTGTATTGATATCTTCATTAGCTGGCATTAAGCCAATAATAGCTGTTACCGACTTACGTGGGAACAATAAATAGTTCTCCGTTACTTGCAAACCAATCATCTCTGTTTTGATGATTTTAGCTAATTGTGGCTGAATTTCTAGTGGCCAGTTACCGTAACCAGGACTAAATCGCCATGTTGGTTTATAACCTTGTTTTTTAGCGATTGTATTAATAACTTCATTTACTTGATCAGCTACCTGCTCTACTGCTGTTGTAGCAGCTGCATCAAGCAATAAACCTACAGTATAATTACCTTGTTTAAAAAGTTGTTCACTGCGGATTTCTACATCTTCACCTACTGTTACGCCTAATACATAGACCTTTGTAGATTTTTCTAAGTGTTTTTCGATGATTGAACCTTCAATTTTAAGCGGTGGATTGCTTAAAATTGTTTTTGTCTCTGCATCATAATCATATTCTTGATATACACCTTTAGGTGTAGCTAATAATTGGATTTCCTTACATGCTTCGTCTACATATTGTTGTGGGAAATCCTCAGCGTGACGAAGTCCTGCGTATCGTTTTACTTCTGCTTTATCGATGGCAGGAAGCATTCCGTTATAGATGGGCATGGAAACGCCTCCTCTTCAAAAATAAAAAGCTCTGCGTATCCGTAGAGCGTGTGCGCTTACTATAATTTATATATTTAGATCATGTAATATAATCAATTTAACTATATTAAAGATAATCAATCTAATTACTATCTAGTTAATAGTATATAGATATGATGAAAGCCTGTCAAAGCATATGGGGCCTGTATTCTCATATAATTTAGTGGTGTGTTGATATAACTTAAAGCTATATCAGAATATATTTTAATCTTAAAAGTTATTATTAGTGATATTCTAAATATTTTAGCTCATTATATTAACTTAATAATTTTACTGTTTTATATTTATATTAAATTGTTTCACGTGAAACAGTCTTATTACTTTGTCTATAAATTTTGCTCAATATATTAA
>NZ_PPDC01000010.1:0-1508 GCF_002959875.1 Veillonella sp. T14073-2 | reverse complement strand
CGATTCTTCTACCTCATTTACACTTGATGACTGTCCTCAACCCCGGTGCGGTTGCCCGCTCCGGTTTGGCCTCTTTCCCGTTCGCTCGCCGCTACTAAGAAAATCTCGTTTGATTACTTTTCCTCTGGGTAATTAGATGTTTCAGTTCCCCAGGTGCCCTCCTCATAGTCTAAGCTATGGGTGACAGTGCATAACCACTGCCGGGTTCCCCCATTCGGAAATCTACGGGTCAAAGGTTGCTTGCACCTCTCCGTAGCTTATCGCAGCTTACCGCGTCCTTCTTCGGCTGATATCGCCAAGGCATCCACCGTACGCCCTTAAAATCTTTACTTAAGATTTTATTGACATGCATTAGATACATTGTCGTTTATTTTGTAGCCGTACATTTTCATGTACGTCACCATTAAGTCAGAGAATTATTTCCTATGTGCTCGGGTCAACCTACTTAGAAATTCTAAGAGATGACCTTACAAATATATATTAATTCTTCTATGCAGTTTTCAAAGAACAAACAATTCATATATTTCGCGTCTATCGTCGTTGCATTCGTTTCACTTGTCTTGCGTAATTACCATTACGCGGCGACGTCGTTCATCTCATGCGCCTAGATATCCATCGAAATCTATTAAATTGTAACTGATTGTTTAAATCAGCTTAGTTATTTTAGTATAAAACAGACCAGCTGTCAAATACTAAATGGTGGAGACGAGGAGATTCGAACTCCTGACCCCCTGCTTGCAAGGCAGGTGCTCTCCCAACTGAGCTACGCCCCCATGTATTAAATGGTGGGCCTAGGTGGACTCGAACCACCGACCTCACGCTTATCAGGCGTGCGCTCTAACCAGCTGAGCTATAGGCCCATTTAATATATGAGAAATTTATTATCTTGTAGATAACAGATCTCTCAAAACCGAACAATGTTAGGTGCCAAAGTGTCGACCTAAGTGACATCCAAACTCTTGGCTTGGTGTATGTCTCCCTAGAAAGGAGGTGATCCAGCCGCACCTTCCGATACGGCTACCTTGTTACGACTTCACCCCAATCATCGACTTTACCTTAGACGGCTGGCTCCCGAAGGTTACCCCACCGGCTTTGGGCACTTCCGACTTTCGTGGTGTGACGGGCGGTGTGTACAAGGCCCGGGAACGTATTCACCGCAGTATGCTGACCTGCGATTACTAGCGATTCCGACTTCACGTAGGCGAGTTGCAGCCTACGATCCGAACTGAGAGAGTGTTTCTCGGGTTTGCTCCACCTCGCGGTATTGCTTCCGTCTATTAACTCCCATTGTAGTACGTGTGTAGCCCAGGTCATAAGGGGCATGATGATTTGACGTCATCCCCGCCTTCCTCCGCATTGTCTGCGGCAGTCTCTCATGAGTTCCCACCCGAAGTGCTGGCAACATAAGATAGGGGTTGCGCTCGTTGCGGGACTTAACCCAACATCTCACGACACGAGCTGACGACAACCGTGCACCACCTGTTTTCTGGCTTCCGAAGAAGAGGAAC